>CAZZYQ010000029.1:0-45949 GCA_964658395.1 uncultured Granulicella sp.
TCTGGAAGTAGGTGCGGATCATGCGGTAGCGGTCTGTATCCGTCGGAACGTCATAGGTTCCAATGCCCGTGGCTTCCTTCGAGGCGGTGTACTGGGCGATCTGGCGGAAGATCCAGGGGTTGGAAGGCGCGGCGCGACCGATCATCACGGCGTCGCAGTGTGTCGCGTCCACCATTGCGGCGGCGTCCTCGGGTGTGCGGATGTCGCCGTTTCCGATCACCGGGATAGTCACAGCGTCCTTTACCGCGGCGATGTACTCCCATCGAGCCTGGCCGGTGTAGCCATCTTCGCGGGTGCGGGCATGCAAGGCGAGGGCGTTCAGGCCGCAGTCTTCGGCCAGCCTGGCGAGTTCGACGCAGACGATGTGTTTGTCGTTCCAGCCCATACGAAACTTGACCGTGAAGGGTATGGTGACGGCGGCGCGGACCCGCTTGAAGATCACCTCGATTAATGGCAGGTCGCGCAACAGGCCGGAGCCGCCATTGCAGGCAACGACCCGCTTGGCCGGGCAGCCGAGGTTCAGGTCCACGATGTCGAAGCCGGCGTCCTGACAGATGCGGGCAGAGTCGGCGAGCGTCTCCGGGTTCGAACCGAAGATCTGTGCGGAGATCGGGTGCTCGTCGTCGTAGTAGGTGAGATAGCGCTTGCGCTTGGTCTCGCGCATGCGGGAGAGGCCATCCGCCGAGGTGAACTCGGTCATAATGAGACCGCAGCCCGACTGCTGATTGGAGGTGGTCTTTTCGACGCCGTTGACGGGATTGATATCCCACATCTCAGAGTCGAGATGCCGGGCACCCGCATTCGTGGAGAACATGCTGGCGTTCTTGATGAAGCGCCGGAAGACGGTGTCGGTGACGCCGGCCATCGGCGCAAGGACGGTGGCGGGAGCGACGGAAACGCTGCCCACGGTGAAGGACGGAGGAACGCGCGTATGCTCCGGCATCGCATGTTCGGCAGGCGAGTCCCAACGCTTTTGATCGAGGGTGTAGCGCTTCTTCATGGCTGGGCTGGGCTGAGAGGATGTGAGAAAAGGCCTCCGTGGTAAGCGGAGGCCTTCTTGTCTAACGTTCCGATTACTTGGCCGCTGCGGTCTTCTCTGCCTTGCCGGCGTCAGACTGCGCGAACTTGCGACGGAAGCGCTCAACTCGTCCGGCGGTGTCGATCAGCTTCTGCTTGCCGGTAAAGAACGGGTGGCAGGCGGCGCAGATTTCAAGCACGATGTCGCCTTTGTGCGTAGAGCGGGTCTTGAAGTTCGAACCGCAGGCACACTTCACGGTAATTTCGTTGTACGACGGATGAATTCCTTCTTTTGGCATGATGCGTCTCTCTTTTCTCAGATTCTTTTCGTCTGTCGAAGTCGCGGTTCGCTTGCAAACGGTAGACGCACGTCACATCGAAGGCCTGTCGCGTTTCGGTGGCACTGCTCCTCGGAGAGCGCTCAGACTATGCACCTAGTGTATCTGAGGGGATTTGATTCTCCAATCCCTTCACTGGATTCATGGCTCAGATTCGCACAGTCTCTCCCTTTATTCGCACAGCAAGCGGAGCTCGAGATGCTGCGATACTTGGAATATGGCTACGGTTTGCCCATTATGCGAGGGAGCGGGACTTCGGATCGTTCGCCGCGGCGATGGGAGTCAGTTTGCCCAGAACTGTGTCTGCCGTATCGAGCAGCGGACCCGAAAGACGCTTGAGCGGGCGCAGATTCCGCGTCGATATGAGCATTGCACGCTCGACAGCTACGAGAGCGGCTTCAGCGGCGCTCACCGGACCCTCGGCGCGGCACACCTTCGGGCGCGGAGATTCGTGGAAGGCTATCCTCTGGATTCAGTCGGCACCGGGTTGCTGTTGACCGGATCGATCGGTGTAGGTAAGACACACCTTGCGGTCGGAATCCTGCAGGCGCTTATCGGCGAGCGCGGCGCAACCGGTCTGTTTTACGACTACCGCGACCTGCTGAAGCAGGTCCAGCACAGCTACAACCCCCAGGTCCACGAGACCGAATTGGGGGTTCTGAAGCCGGTTTTTGAAGCCGAGGTGCTGGTCCTCGATGAGCTTGGAGCGTCAAAGCCGACCGACTGGGTATGGGACACGGTCGCCCACATTTTGAACACGCGGTATAACGACCGGCGGACAACGATCATCACCACCAACTACACCAACGCTGGACCTCTCGCTGCGGAGCCCAGCCTGGGCGGTATGCGTTCTGCCCTGCGGGAAGAGACACTGGGCGACCGGATCGGTGAGCGCATGCGGTCGCGGCTCCAGGAGATGTGCGTTGTCGTAGAGATGCATGGGGAAGACTTCCGGCAGAAGGTCAAACGTGCCACCTTCGCATGACGTGGGAGGCCTTAAAAGATGGTAACAACCAGAAAAAGCGCGGCACCCAACGCAGCTATTTTGTACACCTCGTTCGTACGGATCGAAAACGCAGACCGTCTAAGCCGCGTCTTGGGTACAAGATGCAGACCGCGATGAACCAGGAACGGGCGATGCGCAGGTGTCGTGGCCATGGAGAGATCTCCAACGAGGAGGTAGCTAAAGAGGTTGGTACATGGGCTGTATCGGCAGCCTTGCCGCAGACTTGAGGCAAGAGTCCTGCGCACGCCTAGGTGCGATCCCGGCTAAGCGGCTGCCACTGGGCCTAGCGTCCGTGCTCTTCCAGGTATTTCTCCACCTCAAGGGCCGCCATACAGCCGGATCCGGCCGCGGTGATCGCCTGACGGTACCGGCGGTCCTGGATATCACCACAGGCAAATACACCGGGAACGGGTTCGCCGTTCAGCGTCGGAAAGACGTTGCTTCGGGTAAGTATGTAGCCGTCCTCATCCAGGTCGAGCATGCCCCTGAATGCACTCGCGTTAGGAATGTGACCGATCCCGAGAAACATGAAGGAGACAGGAAGTTCGCTCTGCTGGCCTGTCTTCGTATTGCGCAGCTTCAGACCCCGAACATCTTTCTCCTCCACTCCCAGAACCTCCTCAACCACGGTGTTGTTCAGGAACTGTATCTGGGGATGAGCGATGGCCCGCTCCAGCATAATGCGGCTGGCACGGAAGTTTTCGCTGCGGTTGATCAAGGTCACCTTGGTCGCAAACCTGGTCAGAAAGAGGGCTTCTTCCATGGCGGAATCGCCGCCGCCGATCACGGCGATCTCCTTGCCGGAGGCGAAAAAGCCGTCACACGTAGCGCAGGAAGAGACTCCATGCCCGATCAACGCCTGCTCACTGGGCAGGTTGAGCCATCGCGCGCTCGCACCGGAGGCGATAATGAGCGTTCGCGTATGGATCGTTTCTTTGCCGATGTTCAAGGCAAACGGCCGCTTCTTCAGATCGATCGAGTTCAGATGAGCCATTCGCAACTCCGCACCGAATCGCGTCGCCTGCTTCTTCATGTTCTCGATCAACTCGGGTCCCTGTATGCCCTCCGGCCAGCCGGGGAAGTTCTCCACCAGGGTGGTAATCGAAAGCTGCCCGCCCGGCTCGTGGCCTTCCAGAACAAGGGGCTTCAGGTTCGAACGCGCCGCATAAATTGCGGCAGTAAGTCCGGAGCAGCCGGATCCAAGGATGACCGTGTCGCGCACGGCGTGTTCAGACGAAGAAGGGTCGATCTCGCTCATAAGGGTCTCAACAAGTGTAAATGCGCAGCGGGAGCGAAACGATTCAACGCTCGGATCGGACGTACCTTCGATGCCTGGCATCTTGATGGGTGAAACAATTCAGCCAGAGGACAACTGAGAAAGGAACAAGAATGGCAAATCTGACGTTGGTCTATGGCATGCGGCTTTTACCCGCTGACGAGGTGAAGAGCGTCGGCGAGGCACCTATCGCTTTGAAGAACGGCAATGAGGCGCACTGCACGATGCATGTTCTCGAAGGCTCGCGTGAACAGATCGAAGCGCAACTTAGGCTTAGCATCGACGCCTTCTTCGACTTGTACCCGGAGATCTAAGCGTCGCAGGAAGTCCTGAACAGGCGGAGCCCGTTCTGAAATGGGACGGGATCTTCCCCGGGCTTTCCATTTTGTTCGCCATTGTTCTCGCTCTTCGCGAAGAATCGGAGAGATGGAGGCGTGGCGTGACCATCTCACGAGAAGCTCAGAACAGGTTTGTAAACCGGCTCTTCATTCTGGCCTCTTTAGCAGCGTTCTTGACTGCTGGGCCACACTGCCAGTCCCAACTTCGGTCCGCAGCACCAGACACGGAAGGTGCGAGAGCGTCGACAGACACGATCCTCCAGCAGATGACCCGCTCCGCAGGCGTGATCTTCGTGGGCCAGGTGATCAGCGTCAATCGTCCTCAGACGCCTGGCCTGCTCCATGAAAACGCCTCGCGAGGGATCGTCACAGTGGCCTTTCGTGTTGATCAGGCACTGCGCGGGTCCACCAGCGGGTCGCTGTATACGCTTAGAGAATGGGCGGGGTTATGGACGGGCACTGCGGAGCGCTACCGGCCCGGTCAGCGGCTCATTATGTTCCTCCGCAGCGCCAGGCAAGATGGGCTGACGTCCACGGTACACGGCGTGGAGGGAGCGATACCCCTGCGCGGCGGCGGGGCTGCGCCCGGCCCGGACGACACGAATCCCCAGGCAGCGGAGTGGCTTGTCGATCTGCGTTGGGTACAGGCCCAGGTACCTCGAAATCGAAGTTTGCTTCGACTCCCGGCTCGTCCGCCCGTCGGTTTTCCGAATGTCGCTGACCCTAGCAGCACTTCTGAAGCGCTCCTGCCGCCGGTCGGGGGCGGTGCTATCTCACCCTGGTGGGTTCCTTCACATCCGGCCAGTCCTGAGATGGTGGCGCTGCCGGAGTTTCTAAACCTATGCCGGGGTTGGATGAGGCAAGCCGATGACGATGCGAGCTAGCGGCTTCCTGTCACGCTTTGGCTGGTTCAGCAGTTACGCACTATGCTGCGCGCTGGCGCTTTGCAATTCCGCCGGCGCGGCGAGCGGCCCACGCTGGGTAACAGGGCCGCCTTACTTCACGTCTTTCTCAAAAGCCGTCGTCTGGTACACGACCACTCCAAATTATTTCACCGATCCCGGCGACCTGAGCCCATCCGTTGACCACGCAACGGCGGACGCCCTTGTGGCTGCCGCGGCGGGTGTTTGGAACGTGCCAACATCGAGTCTTGTACTCGCGCACGGAGGCCAGCTTGACGAACATGTGTCGAGTGCAAACGTCTACCTGGACTCCAGCGGCCCCGTCTTCCCCGCTGACGTCTCGCCCGCCAGCTTCGCAACGAAACAGATCGCAGTGATCTACGACACGGATGGCTCGATTACCGACCTGCTGCTCGGGCAAGGTGCAAGTGATCCGGACAGCTGTCGCCAGAATGGCG
Organism: uncultured Granulicella sp.; assembly: GCA_964658395.1. Lineage (GTDB taxonomy): Bacteria > Acidobacteriota > Terriglobia > Terriglobales > Acidobacteriaceae > Edaphobacter. The sequence continues at coordinate 5,336 of CAZZYQ010000029.1, forward strand.
TGACAGAAAGCGTGGATGCGATCTCGCCCGATGGAACCATTCAGCACGCTTTGCTCATCCTCAATGGACGCTGCTCAGGGCCGGCTCCGGAACAACAGCTGCAATTGCAGTACCAGCTGATGCGCGCCTTTGGTCGTGTTCTTGGCCTGGCTTGGTCGCAGACCAACGACAATGTCTTCACCCAGACGCCCTATCCCACACCGGAGGACGTCAGCAAATGGCCCATCATGCACCCGATCGACATTATCTGCGGCAACTACACCTACCAGTGCCAGCCCGAACCGTTCACCCTGCGGCCGGACGATATCGCCTCGATCAGCCAGCTCTACTTCATCAACAAAGGCACAGCCCCGGCGGGGAAGGTTGACACGCTCGGAAATGCGAGCACCATCACCGGAATCATGCAGTTCGGCAGCGGCCAAGGAATGCAGGGCATGAACATCCTGGTGCGGCGCAAGGATCCGGTGACGCCTTATCTTGAAGCGAGCCCGATCCTGTCGGCGATCTCCGGCAACCTGTTTCGCTGGAGCAATGGCAACCCGGTGACCGGAACTCCTGCTGGAGCCATCGCCGGGAGTATGGGAAACATCAATCCTCCATTCGAGGGTGCGTTCAAACTCGTCGCCATTCCGTTCTTGCCCCATGCCAAATTGCAGGACATTTTTTTCACGAGCGAGCCGATCAATCCTCTGTACACGGGGCAGTATGGCATCGGGCCGTATCCAAACGCGCCAGTCGCGCCTTCCGGTCCTGCGTTCCCGTGGGAGGACCATGGAGTTCTCCCCTACGGATCGAACTACTTCGTCTGGACGGTGCCCGGGTCAACATCGACCTGCGGAGCCAGTGGTAACGGAACGCGATCGAATCCGGTGCCGGTGCCGGCAAGCGGCTGGTGGACTGGAGTGTTGTGCGGCTATGGCGTCTCGGCTTGGCCGCTGCTTACTGTCAAAGAGAACCGCAGCCTCACCATTGAGGCAACTGCCCTTGATGAACAGGGTCTGGCGACAGAAGCCAAGTTGCAGCCGTTGATCGGCGCCTGGAACGAGGCAGATGTGGCGAGCAGCTTACCAACGGTGGCAGCAACCGCCGCCCCGTTCAACAGTATCGCGGCGGGTCTGACGTCACTGAGCTTCGACACGCCCCAGGCGGGCGCGCTAAGGCTGGCCATAACGGACCTGCGCGGCGACGGACGCCCCGACTTCGCCTTCCGTGCCCGCGTCCTCTATTGCGACTCGGTCGCACCGACAAGCGTCGGCGTGGGCGGTGGCCTCATCCTCATCACTGGCATGGGATTCCGGCCCGGCCTCGCGATTACGGTGGGCGGGGCTCCCGCCGCTGTTGTCTCTTCTACCGCTACGGCGCTTCTCGCCATCGCGCCCCCATTCTCCTCCCTTCCAGACACATCCGGCCTCACGGTAGATGTCACCGTGACCGATCGGATGAGCGGCGGCTCGACCGTGATGTACGGTGCGCTCAGCTATCCCGCCGCCGCGTTACCCTCGCAGACGCCTCAACTCACGATGCTCACGCCAGTTTTTTACGTCGCCGCGGGGCAGCCGGTCACGATAACGCCGCGGGCAGCCTTGTCGGCGGCGGGTGCGTTTACACCCGGCATACCGGTCCTGTGGACTTCAAGCTCCTTCGCGCTGGGTTTCGAGAATGGGGGCCAAACATCCACAGACAGCACCGGCATCGCTTCCATTCCCGCTGACGTGGCGCGACTGCAACCAGCGACGCAAGTCACTGGCATGGCCTGCGGCAACTTCGGCGTTCACTCACAGGCCTGCAGCAGCTTCTCCATAGTAGGGAGCGATCCCTCGCAATGGGCCCTGGTCGCGCTGAATGGAGGCTCGCAAAATGTAAGCTCCACGTCTGTTTTGCAACCGGTCGCAATCGAAGTGACGGACATTTCTGGTAATCCAGTAATAGGCGCTTTAGTAGACATTTACCAGGCAATTACCGGCTGGCAGGTGTGTCCCGCGGAGGGCCGCTGCCCTGCTGCCGCGGTCTACTCAGTAAGCCACACGGCTGCAGTCACCGACGGCAACGGGCTTGTTCTTGTTCAGCCGAAGCAGCTTACAGGCGTCCCAGAGGTGACGACAATCGCTGCCGCAACCGGCACGCAGGGGTTCCTTTCCGTTACGCTGAAAAAGGCGCCGTGACGCTTCTTCCTGCTGCATGTCCTCTGCAATAAAAGCCTCCGTCTTCGTTCTGAAGCATCACATAGGGGACACAGTTCAGGAGACGTTCAAGCGACATGGCTACCTTAGTGGCTTCGGCAGCAGCAATCGGCGTGAATGGCAAGGTCCGCCCGCGCGTCGTGATCGTTGGCGGTGGCTTCGCCGGCATACACGCGGCGCTCGGCCTGGCGAAACACCCGGTAGACATTACGCTGATCGACCGGAAGAACTTCCATACGTTTCAGCCGCTTCTCTACCAGGTGGCATTGGCTGTGCTCTCGCCGGGCGACATCGCGCAGCCTATTCGCTCAATCGTCCGCGATCACAAGAACATCGACGTTTTGATGGACGAAGTGACGGCCATCGACACAGCGCACCGACGAGTCACGCTGAAGGCCGGTCCGCTGCTCGAGTACGACTACCTGGTGCTCGCCACAGGAGCGACACACTCCTACTTCGGTCATAACGATTGGGCCCCTCTGGCTCCAGGCCTGAAGACGATCGAAGACGCGACGGAAATCCGGCGGCGCGTCCTGCTTGCGTTTGAACTTGCAGAGCGGCAGACGGTGGAAACGGGAAAGCATCCTGGGCTGAATTTCGTCATTATTGGCGGCGGCCCGACCGGAGTTGAGCTGGCAGGCGCCATCTCCGACATCGCGCGCCTCTACATGGCGAAAGATTTCCGCCATATAAATCCCTCGTCGGCGCGAGTGCTGATCCTCGAGGGTTCGCCCCAGATCCTGACCGCGTATCCAAAAGATTTGCAGCAGAGCGCGATGAAGCAGCTGAAAGAACTTGGGGTGGAGATACGAACGAACGCCCATGTGACCGACGTGAAGCCAGGCTACGTGATGGTAGAGAACGAAAAGATCGATGCGCTGGTGACGCTGTGGGCAGCAGGCGTGCAGGCCTCGCCATTGGGCAAGATGCTTGGCGTAGAGACCGACCGGAAGGGCTGCGTCCTCGTCAACCAGCACCTGAATCCGAGCGGACACCCGGAGGTCTTCGTGCTCGGCGATCTGGCCCACGTTGAACAGGACGGCAAGCCGGTTCCAGGAGTGGCGCAGCCTGCTATGCAGATGGGCGACTACGCCGCGAAGCGTATCGGTATGCTCATCCGCGGCACGCAGCTGAACGAGAAGAAGGACAAAGGATTTCGCTACTTCGATAAAGGCGACATGGCGACGATCGGTCGCAGCGCCGCGGTGGCGAAGATCGAGTGGCCCTTCAAGGCGCACTGGAGCGGCTTTCCTGCCTGGGTGACGTGGCTCGCCGTCCACATCTTCTTCCTCATCGGGTTCCGCAACCGGTTCAGCGTCTTTCGCAACTGGGCCTACACGTACCTGACGCTCAACGATGGAGTCCGTCTGATCACGGGATCACAGGAACTGCCGGGCTGGGTCGGTCCTGATGGAAACTACGATCAGAACAAGACAACGCAGCCTCTGGACGCCGTGAGCAATGCCACATGATCAGGCGCGATGCGGCTTGGTTCCGTCACTCGATTCAGTTGACGGGCGAATCGCCCAGCTTGTTTGAGTCTGAAGTGCTGGACGGCAGGGCCGGACGGGGCCTCACGGGCACAGTCCCTTCGGCTTCAGGCAGGCTGATGCGGAGTGATTTCAAAAAGTTGAGGTCGTTGCGCGAAAAAGGTCCCTCCGCAAGTTCACCACTTTCATCCTTCGCAATCGTCTCTGAGTCGTCTTCTTCAACTTCGTTCAAACCGATCGTAGCTTCGAGCATGAGCAGAACATCGAAGCCTTGCTCGCGTATGTTTTTCACTACGCCAGCGATGTTTTCCGACTCCGAAACCGACTCATGAATGGCTTCGCCTAGCTTCTGGATGAGTTTCTTGACCCTCTGATTCAATGCCACCTCCGGGCTGCCAGTTATCGCATTTGGACGACTCAGTCCGCCTCATGATTTCTGGGCGGCTGAGATCGGGCGACGCATCGGGTATTCCGCTATAAAGCCCGGAACGGCATTGCGCGCGCATTGCTCAGGTGCAAGCTGCTAGGTACCACGATACTCGGTGCCCGCGGCCGCTGGCAATGCCCTGCGTGTGGAACTTTTGTAATCGAAGACAGGACCGGAATAACACGTTCCGATTCCTTCCATATGGCTTTCCGCGGCCTTTACACCACGGTGTGGTGATCAGCCCATGCTGCCTCGAGATCGTGGGCGAGGACCTCCACAGGCTTGTTCTTCTTCGCTCCGAACGCTGCAAAGGCTGCTGCCGCCGCACAGATTCCACCTACCAACAGCACAAAGTTCTTCATGATCGCCCTTCTCCTTCTTGTGACCTGTTCACTGGCGGATGCTTGAAAGCCATCCGAGAGACGTACGATGCGCTTCTGCAGCTTCTCGTTGGAGGTACGCGGTAGACTTGGGGGATGGACTCCGTACGCTTCGGGAGATCGCTTGGATTCGGTGCGCGCAGCGCCGCGAAAGCTCTGGCCGGCGCCTTGGATGCCGCAACTGCTCCTAGTCCGACTGCGAGAAAAGCCGCAACGTCCGAACCAACCGTTCCGAGACCCTCCACTTCCGCGACAGGAACGCCCCAGGCGGCCGATGCTGTCTCGACCGCTGCAAGGGTGGCTGCACACGCCGCGGTGCATGCTCGGCAAACCAGTAAGGGAGTAGCCCGTGGCAGCAAACGATTCGGTGTAGCAATCTGGGGGCCGCTGGCAAAGCTCTCAGGTGTTCTCTGGCTGGAGATAACCGGTTCTTTCTTTGGCATCTTCGCTCTTTTCGCCGCACAGGCTGCGTGGACCCACCGCGCCGATCTTCGTGGGGCCGCGGACCACCAGGCACATGTGCATGCTCTGGTCTTCCTGGGTATGGCTGTTTTGTTCAGCTACTTCTGCATCAGCAGCTTCGTGCGCGCTTACCGGCGATAGCCGCTTGCGCGGCTGCGGCCCTGCGGCTTCGTCCTGTAGACTCTTTTTCCATGCCTAAGGAAGAGAAAACCAGCTCAGGCATTCCTGTGGCTCGGGTGTACGGCCAGGAAGATGCCGATCCAGATACAAGTCTTCCGGGCGAGTTTCCTTTCACCCGCGGCATTCAGCCCGGCATGTATCGAGACCGTCTCTGGACCATGCGTCAGTACGCCGGCATGGGAGATGCGGAAGAGTCGAACCGGCGCTACAAGTTCCTGCTTGCTAACGGAACAGCGGGCCTCTCTGTAGCGTTCGACTTGCCCACGCAGATCGGGTACGACTCCGACTCGCCCCTGGCGCTCGGCGAGGTAGGCAAGGTTGGCGTGGCCATCGACTCTCTCGAAGACATGCAGCGCCTCTTCGAAGGCATTGCGCTGGAGAGTGTGTCTACCTCGATGACCATCAATGCCACGGCGTCCATCCTGCTGGCCTTGTACGTCGCAGCGGCGAAGCGCTCCGGCTCGAACCTCGAGAAGCTGGCAGGAACCATTCAGAACGACATTCTCAAGGAGTACATCGCCCGCGGTACGTACATCTTCCCGATCGCTCACGGCATGCGCCTGGTGACCGACGTGTTCGCCTGGGCGTCTGAAAACCTGCCCCAGTGGAACACGATCTCCATCTCGGGCTACCATATGCGGGAGGCCGGAGCCACCGCCGTGCAGGAGGTGGCATTTACTCTTGCCAATGCGATCACCTATGTTCAGTCGGCTGTTGATGCCGCCCTCGACGTGGATGTCTTCGCCCCTCGGCTGAGTTTTTTCTTCAACGCGCACAGCAATCTGTTCGAGGAAGTTGCCAAATTCCGCGCCGCGCGGCGGATGTGGGCGAAGATCATGCGCGACCAGTTCCATGCCAGGAATCCTAAGAGCTGGATGATGCGGTTTCACGCTCAAACCGCCGGATCCACACTGACGGCGCAACAACCTGAGAACAACATTGCCCGCACCACGCTGCAGGCCCTCTCCGCTGTACTTGGAGGAACGCAAAGCCTGCACACGAATGGGTTCGACGAGGCCCTTGCTCTGCCGACCGAAGATGCCGCCCGCATCGCGCTTCGCACCCAGCAGATCCTTGCCCATGAGAGCGGTGTCAGCCACACCGTCGATCCGCTCGCCGGTTCGTTCTATGTGGAGGCACTCACTACGGAGATAGAACAGCGAGCCAACTCCTACCTGGCCACAATCGGGGCGTTTGATCCCGAGGGCGGGTATGGGATGCTGCGGGCGATCGAGCGCGGCTACATTCAAGGTGAGATTCAGAACGCCGCGTACCTCTTCCAACGCGCCGTCGATTCAGGCGAGACCATCGTCGTCGGGGTCAACGCCTTCCCCAGCAAAGATGACGTTCCTGTGCCTACCCAGCGCATCAACCCGGACCTTGAAGTGCGGCAGATTGAACGCCTCCGGGCTCTTCGCGCCCGCCGCAACGTTGTGCCGCACGCAGAGTCGCTCCGGCGCATCACCGCGTCCGCTCAGTCCGGTTCGAACCTGATGCCACACATCCTCCATGCCGTCGAGTGCGAAGCTACAGTCGGCGAGATTGCGGACACTCTGCGGAAGGTCTTCGGTGAATACCGCGAATCGGTGACCGTTTAGCGTTTTCTCATCCCCTGCAGCCGCATTCTTCCATTCGAAGCCCGACGTTTGCGCTCGTTCTCTGCGCGAAGGCGCGACGCTGTTTTGCAACCATCTTTCCTGTCGCAAACGTCTATACGCTATGCGCCTCTCTGCGTTAGTCCTCGGACTCTGTCTTGTAACCGGTTCGGCCTCCGCCACCGAGACGCGGATTCCTCCAGTCCAAGGCAGCACCTTTACCGGAGGGAAGGTAAATCTTCCCGAAGACCTCAACGGCAAGGTCGGCATCCTTGTCCTAAGTTTCAGCCAGAACTCTCGCGATGCAGTCACGGATTGGGGTAAGAAGCTGGCGAACGATTATTATGACTCGCCCGGAGTTCTCTACTACGAGATGCCCGTCCTCGCCTCCGTCCCGAAGATGATGCGCGGCTTTGTGACAGGCAGGATCAAATCCAGCGTGTCGGAGCGCGGGAAAGCACATTTCCTCCCGCTTATGGACAACGAGATGTCGTGGCGCGCGGTGGCGCACTACAACAAGCCCGATGATGCCTACGTCGTTCTCGTCGATGGCTCAGGCCGAGTCCGGTGGCAGGCGCAGGGGCCTCCGTCCGACGATACGTATGGTGCATTGAAGCAGCAGGTCGCCGCCATCCAGCCGCACTGAAAGCTCTCGCTAGTAGCGTTCGAAGTCTGCTCCGGCGATCGCAAGCACCTCGCGCTCAACAGCGACATCGCCTAGCGCAGCCATTGCGGCTTGTGCCTGGATGGACGCAGCTTTGCGATGCAGCGCATCGCTTGAAAACGCAATTGGACGGGCGGCAAACTTTACCTCCGCATGAATTCCGTACAAGCCGAGCAGGCCCCATATATGTTGCAGCAGCGGCTTGTCGCCCCAGCAAACATCCTGGGCGACTGTCACCCCGGCAGCATTGTCTTCAAGCAGGCTATACCGCATCAATGCCGCGGTAATCGGTGCCTTGGCCAGCAAAGCCTGTCCAAGCAAACCGGAGTGAAACTTCAGCAGCCTTTCGCCGTTCGATGTCGTGCCTTCGGGGAAGAACACCACCGTCAAACCGTCATCCATTGCAGCCTTCATCCCGTTGCTCGCCCGGATTGCGGACCCGCCGCGGCCGCGTTCAACGTATACCGTCCCCGAGTGGGTCGTCATCCATCCCAGCACCGGCATGGCTGCAATCTCTGCCTTCGCCACGAAGACACATGGATGCAGCGAAGCAAGCACCACAATGTCCAGGTAGCTGAGATGGTTGGAGATGACAGCGCCTCGTTCGGGAAACTTGCCCTCCGTCGAAACATCGATGCCCATGCCCTTCATCGCCCGCGAGCAGAAGGTGTGCAGCCACTCCGCGCGCTGCAGGCGTGTCTCGGGCTCGTCCACGATCAATTCGCCTGCGGCTTCGAGGAAATAGCCGATCAACTTCAGTGCCCGGCCCGTGGTGCGCAGAGTTCCCATTGTCTTCGTTCCACCATCTAGAGAGCGCCGGTTGGGCATCGAAGAGCTTGTTCCGAGGCGGTGCGCACACGCGCTTCCGGCAGCCCCTTAGCTATCCACCTTCATCTCTCGTTATGAATTGGAGTCTATCCTGTCCGAAGTGAACCCAGCCGCTCAGCTTCCTGCTCACCGCGACCTGTATCGTCGTGCCGTCCTTCCTTTTCTCGCGCTCTTGCGAATGGGAGCGGACCCGCGCACGCTGGCCTGGAGCATCGCTCTGGGCTTGGTCATCGGGATCAACCCCCTGATGGGGTCTACTACGATCCTATGTCTTGGTACAGCTCTGCTGTTCCGGCTTAATCTAGCTGCGTCGCAACTGGCTAATCATCTTGTCTATCCGCTGGAGATACTTTTGGTCATCCCCTTTCTTCGGCTTGGAGCGAGCGTGTTCCACACTGGACCCGTTCCCCTGTCCCCGAAGACGCTCTTCGCGGACGCGCGCTCGCATCCCGTTGAACTGCTGCGGAAGATCTGGACATGGGAATGGCATGCGCTGGTGTTGTGGGCCGCCATCGCAGTTCTGCTGTTTCCCGCCCTCGCGATCGCGCTTACACCCGTACTCCGGAGACTGCTCGCACGTGTGCAGCGGCACGACTACCCGATTGTCAAGGCACTGTGACCCTCGACTGGCAACGCCGGGCTACTTCTTCGATTTCTTCTTCTTCTTTGTGTCGTCCGTATCGCGATCGCCGACCATGTGCAGCCGCATGAAGTTCGTGGCTCCAGAGAGCGTTCGGGTTCCCGCCACAATGCCGACTACCTGGCGGACCTGCACGTAGCCGAGATCTTGCAGAAGCGTCTCCGCCATGCCAACCAGCTTGTCGGTGTCTCTGAAGCGCTCGCAGCGGATCGGGTAAGTACCCCACAGGAGCATTGCCCGGTTGATCACCTCTTCATGCGGCGACAACGCGTAGATGGGCGGATCGGGCCGGTACTTCGAGAGCAGCCGCGCGGTTGCGCCAGTCTCAGTGAAGATAGCGATGGCGCCTACGTCCAGATCTTCGGCGGCATGGGCCATGCACTCGCAGATTGTTTCCGCGATCGACAACCGCGTGGGTCGAATGCGCGGCAGCTGCGGCTGCGGCTCGGTGCGCATCTGGTGCTCGGTCTCGGTGACAATCTTGGCCATCATCGCGATGGCATGGACCGGGTACTTACCCGCCGCCGTCTCCGCGGACAACATCACCGCGTCCGACCCGTCATATATAGCGTTGGCCACATCGGACGCCTCCGCTCGAGTGGGACGCGGATTGTCGATCATTGACTCCAGCATCTGCGTCGCCGTGATGACTGGCTTACGGTACTCCGCGGCACGCCGGATGATGTGCTTCTGAATCGCGGGCACCTTCTCCGGCGGTACTTCCACACCGAGATCACCGCGCGCGACCATGATTGCGTCCGCCACCTCGAGGATCGAGTCAAGATGCTCGATTGCCTGCGGCTTCTCCAGCTTTGCGATGATCCATGCATCGCTCTTCAGCGCGACCAGGCGGTTCTTGACATGCCGAACATCGTCTGCCGTACGCACAAAGGAGACCGCAATCGTGTCGACGCCTTGGCCAATGGCGAAGATAAGGTCTTCCTCATCCTTCTCGGTCAGCGACGGTACATTGACAGCGATCCCTGGCAGATTGATTCCCTTGTTCTCGCCCAGCGTCCCACCGTTGATGATCTCGCAGGTGACGTCCGTGCCGTTTACGCTCTCTACCCGCAGCTCAATCAACCCATCAGACAGGAGGATGCGAGCGCCCGGCTCAAGGTTCTCGGCGAGCGTGGTAAAAGTCGTTCCGACCAGGTCTACTGTGCCCTCAATCTCTCGCGGAGTGATGGTCAGCCGTCCACCCGCTACCAGCAGTACCGGTTTATGATCTTTCAGCTTGCCCGTACGGATCTTAGGACCCTGCAAGTCGGCAAGGATGCAGATCGGCTTGCCCTCTTCGCGCGCTACCCTGCGCACCATGCGGATCAACTCCGCTTTCTGCTCATGGGAACCGTGCGAGAAATTCAAGCGGGCGACATCGAGTCCCGCCCGCACGAGATCGCGAAAGACCGCCTCCGTGCTGCACGCCGGGCCTAGGGTTGCTACAATCTTGGCGCGGCGTCCACGCTCGACCGGCTCAGGAGGGATGACCGCCTTGACTGCCTTGGCCGACTCGAACTCCTGCTTTGCACCCGCCTTTTTTGACTTCACCTTGTCTTGCATCTCGGCTCTCGACCCATCTGCTCGTTTCGATTTCATCCGGCGTGTGCCTTGTACTTTCTTACCCGTCTGAGAGCTCGCAGGCGCGAGCGCAGCAGTCGTAGGTCGTTGAATTAACCGTCGGAGCAATTCTAATTGCAGATGACCCGCTAGGCGATGTCGGAGACTGTTGTCTTGTCTTCGTTCGGGCGAACGATCTCGCAGGAGGAAGGAAAAAGCTGCGCGTTGAACTCGGCACCGGCCAGCACGCTCAGCGAGATAAGGTAGAGCCAGAAGAGCAGCGCGATTCCGACGCCGAGAGAACCATAAACCTCAGAGTAGTTCGCAAAGCGGGTGACGTACCAGCCAAAGACGAGCGTTGAAAGAAACCATAGTGCTGTAGCGAGCGTAGCCCCGGGCAGCGTCCGCTTCCAGGAGCTTTCCATGGTGCTCATCGCCCGAACCGTTCGCATGGAGCTAAGCAGGTGGTCCGTTGGCTTCGCAGGTGTCTTCACAGCATCGGCTCCGGGTGTGGGTATGCCCATGTGGTAGATCACTGCAATCACACCGATGCTGCTGGTGAGAGCAACAGCCCAGCGGACGACAAATGCGAAGATGAAGAAGGGGGTGCGGGCCACCGTGCCGATGTTTGCACCGATCCATTCCGAGGCAAGATGACCAAACACAACCAGCACGCTCGCAACCGTCAGCGGCACAAGCGCGATGGGCACCAGGGCGAACGAACGCCAGCGTCTGTCCCAGAAGTTCCAGCGGCTGGAAGGAATGTTGAAGGCGCGCCGGAAACCTTCCATCAACGTCACGATTACGCCCGACGCTCCAAGGAACGATACGAATCCGGCTACGACCAGCGCGTGCGTGGTGTGCGGCGTCTGGTGGCTATTCTCAAAGTAGCCTTCGAGGACGGGACTTACATCGGGCGGAAGAATGCGATCGAACAGGAGTGCTCCCTGGGTACGGAGCGGTGCCGAATCTGGCAGCAACGCCACAATCGCTGCAATCACGATTAAACCCGGAAAGAGCGCAACCATTGCCGAATAGGCGACTGACTGCGCGATGTTGAGGCAATCATGTTCCAAAAAGGCGGCGAAGGTGCGAGGCAGCAACGCACAAAGGTGGAGCCCCTCTCTCCACCAGGGAATCCGGGTGCTTTGGGGTGCCTTCTTTAAGGGTTCGGTCTGCACCATCACACTGTCGTCGGCGTGTTCCTGCTGCACTGCAGCTGACTCCGCAAATCCGACGCTCAAACTGCCGCGGCCTATCTCTTCCATTTCTCAAGAAAGTCCGTGACCGCTTTCGCGTCCATATGGCGCATGTCTTCGAATTCCCCGCTCTGCTGGGCAAAGATGGTCTTCCCTTGCGCATCCAGAACGGCCAGGGCGGGAACGCCCTTCTTTATGGCGACACCGTATTTCTCAGCCACATCGAGATTATGGTCGATACGGCCTATCCAGACATGTACCAGAACATAGTTGTCGTTGAGCAGCGCCTCGTTTGGCGCCTGGTGAAAATAGATATCGAGCACCTGGCAATCTCCGCACCAGTCGCCTCCAAAATCCAGCAGCACTCGTTTATGTTCCTTCTGCGCCTGCTTCAGACCGGCAGCGATGTCGGCCCTCGGGTCCGCCGTGTCCGAGTAGATGTGTTTGGGCGTGTACTTCGTCTGCCCTCTCAGTGCGGCTGATCCTGAAAAGAAAAGAAGCGCTGCCAGCAGCGCGGGCACTCCTACTGCTTTGATTTTGTTCATCACCAATACACCTGCTCCTATTGCTTCCTGGTACTTACTCTCTACCTGACTTAGATGACGTGGCGCGACCTTATCGATGCAAAAGCGGGTGAGAGGAGTCGGTTCCATTCACAGCGAGCCAATATCTGCAACACTATCCTGCTTCCACCCGGCGTACAAAATGTGTAAGCGGCTTTGCGACTTAAGTAACTGGGCGTCCGCACATCCGATGGTAACGTAACTATCAGTACCGCAACAGAGTCACGAATCGTAGGGGATGTTCTTGGGGCCATATATCGATTCTGGCTGGTGGGATCTGCTTCAGCAGTCCTGCCTGATTTCGGCCTCTGCTGCCCAATTGGGCACTCTGCTTCCATCCGCTGCCGACGCATCTGCGCGGCAGTTAGGACTCGGGCTTGGATTCAGCGTCGCCGGTGCCCTCGTGGGCGGTGTATCCGTCAGCCTTGCGGGTAAGAAGCGAGCAACTAACTCGCTTCAGTTGGAGCGTACTGCGGCCGAGCGCGAGCACCAGCTCTTTCTCGCCGCCGCCGAAAGCTCGCCAGACGCGTTTTGCGTTCTGAACAGCGTACGCGACGAGCACGGGAACATTGTCGACTTCTCCTACAGTTACATCAATCGCCACGCCCAACAGAAGCTGCAAAGCAGCAACGACGATCTGCACGGTGCGAGTTATCGGACGATGATGGGGGAAGCACTCAGCGAGAGCGACTTCCAGCGCTACTGCAAGGTCGTCGAAACCGGAGTTCCGGCAACCCTGGAGCTGTCCGCATCGTTTTCTCGCTCGGAGGTCACAGTGCTCAGGCAGCAGATCATAAAGTTCGGCGACGGGTTGGCTATCAGCAGCAGCGACATAAGTGAGCTGAAAACGATGCAGGACCGGCTCAACAGGGTCGCCCAGTTCAGCAGTACGATCTTCGACCATGCGCCGTTCAGCATCATAGCCACCGATGCCTCCGGAACTATTACCGCCATGAACTCCGAAGCCGAGTTGTTGACCGGGTACCCGGCCTCCGAACTCGTCAACAATGCATCGATCTTAGACCTATATGATCCCGAAGAGCTCCGGGAACTTGCAGAACAGATAGCGTCGGAGACTGGTCGCCGCCCGAAAGGTTTGGAGTTGATCGCTGACTCAGCATCCGGCGGCTCTTCTTCCTTCCGCCGAAAAGAAAGCGGCAGCAGGGACGCCCGCAATCGCCGCCAGCCGGGGCGGGTGCAGGAGCGCGAGTGTATGTTTGTCCGGCGCGACGGAACCCGCATCTCCGTGGGCGTCGCTCTCAAGCTGTTATGGAACTCGTCCGGCGAAAGGGCAGGTCTGATCGCGACTGCCTACGACGTTAGTTCCCGCAGGCAGGCCACAAACCGCGTTCCCGCTCCTGGGATGCGCGACCCGCTTACTGGTCTAATCGGCCATGGTCTGCTGGAAGACCGCATCTCGCAGGCAATCAAGCGCAGTGTGCGCTCGCAATCCAAGATGGCTGTGTTCACCATCGATCTGGACGATTTCAAGCGCATTAACGATTCGCTCGGCCATCGCGTTGGGGACGAGATATTGGCCGTGGCTGCCTCCCGCTTGCTGGCGAAGGTACGCACCGCCGACACGCTTGCGAGGATTGGCGGCGACGAGTTCATCATCGTGGTCTCCGACCAGACCAGGATCGCGGACGTTGAGTTCTGTGCCGATCTTTTCCTTAGCGCCGTCACAGCCCCCTACCAGGTTCAGGGTCACACGATCAATGTGACCGCCAGCCTCGGGGCCTGTGTGTGTCCGGACTCTGCGTGCGACACGGAGGACCTGCTGCGGCGAAGCGAAGCTGCCATGTACGCGGCCAAGGAAGCAGGCCGGAATCGTTGGAAGCTGTTTGAGCCGCGCATGGTGAAAGAGGCCTCCTCGCGTCTTTCCATGGAAGGCGCGCTGCGCAAGGCGCTCGATCACAATGAGCTCTTCCTTGAGTATCAACCCCAGGTGGCCCTCCCGCACGGCGAGGTCGTCGGTATGGAAGCTCTACTGCGATGGAAACATCCTCAGTTTGGCCTTGTTTCGCCCGCGCATTTCATTCCTATGGCTGAGAAGATCGGCTTACTGCCGGAGTTTGGCGACTGGGCGATGCGCCGCTCGTGTCGCGAAGCGCGATGGATCCAGACACGTCTCGGGCGCCGGGTCACGCTGTCAGTGAACCTGTCCCCGAACCAGTTCGAACAGAAGAAGCTGCTCCGGACTGTTGAGGAGTCGCTTGACGCAAGCGGTCTCGCGGCATCGGACCTCGACATCGAGATCATAGAAAGCACACTGATGATCGATTCCACCGAGAACCTGCAGACGCTTCAGATGATTCGGGATCTTGGAGTGCATCTCTCCATTGACGACTTCGGCACCGGATTCTGTAACTTCAACTACCTTATGCGGTACCAGGTAGATCGGTTGAAGATCGACCAGAGCTTCGTGCGCCAGGCGGCGACCGACGGCAACGCGGCCTCCGTAGTGCGCACCGTGATCGCAATGGCGCATGGACTCGGCATAAAAATCATCGCTGAGGGCGTAGAAACCCGCGAGCAGCTGAAGTTTCTCATGCGGCGTCGCTGTGATCAGGCGCAGGGCTACCTGTTCGCGCGTCCGCTTTCGCCAGAGCAGTTTGTTCAAGCCGTTCCGCGGATCGAAGCGATGCATCTCAACGATCCCTCAGGAGAGCATATCGCTCGCAAACCTCCAGGGAGCGTAAGGTCAGACGCGGACCTCGTAAACGGAATCGGAAGGGCCGAGTATATTTCGCCACCGGAAGTGCAGAGACTTTCTTCTGTAACAAGCTCATGAAGTGCCTGGGCAGCCAAGGCCGCGAACACAGGTGACAACGTGCTTGAGACGAGACTTCAACGTTAGCTGTCGACATTGGAAAAAAACGGCCCCTCGGGTGAGGGGCCAATCTGCCTTGGTTCTCTCTTTTTGTGTAAGAGAGCATGTCGCAGGCGCGCTCTGTAACATCGGCAACGTTCCTGCTATCTTGTTCGGCGCTTTTCGCTGCGCCAGATTTGTTTGGAAAACAGTCTCTTTGCTTAGTTCTCGTTGGGCGTGCTTACTCCTGTTGTTGAAGAGCTAGTGGCGGGCTTGACTGCGGCAGCGCTCGCATTGTTCGAGTCCATCGTTGCGAGACTGTTGTGCAGAAGGCTTACCATTACGCCATTCGTTAGCGTCTTCGCTTCCTGGCTTGATTGCTGCGCCTTTCCTAGTCCAGTCTTGTAGATGCGGTAGATGGGCACCTGGTGCTGGGTAACCAGATAACGAACTACAGAGTCCGCCATGGCCTGCGAGGTCTGAACGCCGCTTGGGCTGTAGCCCTGAACTTCGATGATGTACCCCTTCTCGTTCGCCAGCTTGCTGGCGATATCATCAAGCTCAGTCTTTGCTTTGGGACCAAGTGAAGTGCGACCGCGGGGAAACACGACCGGGAGAGCGCTGACGGTCTGGTACTGGTCTAAGTTGCTAACGGTCCCGTTCAGGGAGCTGGTCCGCTTACTCGCGTCCGTAGCGACATTTGCGGCAGCATTGGCAGCGTTGCGGGCCGCTGCCGCCCGCTGATCGGCTGAGTTTGCCGCCGTCATCGCCCGGCCGATGCCGGCCTGCGACCGTGAGTCGACATCACGAATGTCGTTGGCATTCTTGGCCTGAAGTTGATCGAGTTCGTTCGTGCGGTCCTTGATCGGATCCACCTGGCGGTTCACCCACTTTTTTCTCGCGAATGGGTTGACCTTGCCCCAGAAACCTTCCTTTGACTGGCCCGCGAGAGGCTTGCCGGTGGCGTACGTGCTATTGTCCGATGCATCTTTGGACGCGTTCTGGGCAGCGGGGCCTGAAGTTGCAGTCGCTGGCTGAGCGGAATCTCCAGCTGTGCCCGCCGGGGAACTGCTTTGCGCAAACGCAGGCGCCACCAAGACAGCGCCTAAAACAAGTACATAGACTTGGGTAGTTATCATACGACTCCTCAATGAGCGACGGTCTTTCCTCGACCTTTTCTCGTCCAGCGCTTAGCGGATTTGAGTACCGCTAAACGTAGGATGAGTCTCGCAATGCTCGGGTATGTTGCAACCGTGGTGCCATCTGTCCGATTCGTACGCGACTGAATACAGGAGGGTTCCGGCTCGTGTGGGCGAGGGGCCGCCAAGGGCCTGGAAATATCTTCCAAGAGGAGAGCAAGAACATCCCTAGATGGCAGCGCGACTTCGTTCGGTCCGGACCAGTTCCAATCTATCTCTTCGCTACTCGCACCACCTGGATCTCCGGCATCTGCTGGTTCCAGTTGGAAGGGAGCGTCTCGAAGATCAGTCGGAACTCCACCTCGTCTCCGGGCTTAAGAGGCGACGCGCTGACCGGTTCCGTATCGATGTAGGGCTCGTGGGTACGAACGAGGAATAACGGCATTGTGTTCACTTGCGGCGAGAGGCCAACATCGTTCTTAAAGATGGCCTGCACAGTGATGCCGGATAGGATACTGGGGCCGGCGTTCCGTACACGCCCGTCCAGGAAGGTCGACGTACCGCCCGAAAGACTTGTGGATTGGCTCATAGCCAGTTGCGTGAAGATCAGGTTCTTGGCGTATGGGTCCGCTGGAAGCTGTGCGTTCAGTGCCGCCGCGCCGCCTTCGTGGCGGCCTCGAAGCAGCACTGCCGCGGCAATCAGCGCCACCAGCGGAACCGCGATCCCAGTACCGAAGAAGAAGCCGCGGCGAGGAGCGTCTGGCTTACCGGCGGAGAACAGGCTTTTTCCCGCGTCGCTGTCTGATGTGGATCTTGCCCGCTCCTGGAGATCGCTCATAGCCTGCGATTCTATATGGCTACTTACCCTGAAAGAGAAGGGGCGTAAAGTTGACCAGGTTGTCGCGCCAGACCGGCCACGTATGCATTCCTGGAGTTTCGATTGCCGTCACAGGCAGGTTCTCTGCTTTTAGATACGCCGCGAGCTTGCGGTTCGGTTCGATCAGTCCATCCCCGGTCCCACACGCTACCCACAGCACCTTCAGATCAGCGGACTTCGGCGTCAACAATGGGAGTCCTTTGATGAACGCCTCGCGATGCACCGCCCCGCTGAACCCGCCCACGTAGGCGAACTTATTCGTATTCTTGAGCCCAATCGAGAGCGCTTCTAGGCCGCCCATCGACAGTCCAGCAATCGCGCGGTCCTTCTTGTCTGTCGAGACCCGGTACTCGCTCTCGATGCGCGGCATGATCTCCGTCAGCAGCGTCTCGCTGAATACGTTAACGTTGTGATCGATCGCCTCATCGTTTCCCCACAGCCCCCAGTCCTTCAGAAAGGCCATATCGCCGTAGCCGAGCGGCATAACGACGACCATCGGTTTCGCCTTACCCTGTGCAATAAGGTTGTCGAAGATCAGGTTGGCCCTTCCCTCCGTTGTCCAGGAATCGGACAGTCCGCTCCAGCCATGAAGCAGATAGAAGACCGGGTAGTTCTTCTTCGCGCCTGGATTGTAGCCCGGCGGCGTATAGACCACGTATTCGCTTTGGTTGTCCTTCAACCCGAGAGCGATGCGCGTCGTATACAGATGGTGGGTGACTTCGCCGTGCGGTACTTCGGTCTTGTCCCACGGCATCGGCCCGGGGCCCGGCACCTCGATGCCGTTCCGGCTGGAGAAGTAGGGGTTTCCGGCCACCATGGGCGTGTACGGATCGAGCCGGGTCTGCCCGTCGGCGAGAAAGCTGTAGCCATAAATCTCTGGCGGCAGAGGCGGCGTGGTCACGCTCCAAAGTCCTGGAGTCGGTCCGGCATCATCTCTTACCATCGGCAGCGGGTTCTGCGTGTTTTCCAGGACCAGTTCCACTTTTTTCGCTCCGGTATCGATGTACCGGAAGGTCACACTGCCATCGGCATTGACAACTTGGGAGGTGCGTGGCGGCGGCGTGGGGGCCTGTCCTGAAGAAGTCGTTACCAAGACCGCAAATGACCAGGCAAGAAGTACCCCTGCAGCGACACAACCCCGAAAGATCCTCATGGCCCGAGTCTACCGCAGGGACGCTCGGCGACGAAGCTGCGCCGGCCATTCTTGGTCTCGACGGAGCAGCAACAGGTGCAGAAAGTCTGCGGCGTCCCCGCTGCGGCGCCCGAATCGGAGACGTCTTCGAAGGCGGGCCGCGAACCGACCCGCTTAAATGCAGAACTCGGTCGCGCTTAAAGCCCAGAGTCCTAAAGCGAGTGGTGTAAAGTGCGTCTGTGAACCTGGAGAGACTCTTTTCCCTTTGCGGCGATCTCGTCCTCCCTTGTTGGCTGCTGCTGATCTTTGCGCCGCGCTGGCGATGGACGTTCAGGCTGGCGACCTTCGTGGCCCCGCTCCTGATTGCAGCCGTCTACGTCTGGCTGCTTGTCACCGCGCCTCACGCGCCCGGGAGCGGCTTCGGCTCTCTGGCTCAGGTGAAGGCACTCTTCACTGTGGACAAGGCCCTGCTTGCAGGCTGGATCCATTATTTGGCCTTCGATCTCTTTACCGGCAGTTGGGAGGTCCGCGATGCGCGGCGTCTCGGCATCAATCACTGGCTGGTGGTGCCTTGCCTGGTTCTCACATTCCTCTTTGGACCCGTAGGGCTGGCGCTGTATCTTCTACTGAAAACGGCTCTGCGGAGGCAAATTGGAGCCCGTGCGGAGATAGATTGATGTTGACCGCGCAAGAAATGGTAGGCACGGACGCCTTTTCTCTACGAGGGTCAAACCGCGGTCTGATCTTCTCTGCCTGGTGGAATCTTGCTCTTCTGCTCATGAGCGCCGCCGCCCTTCCCTTTGATCATCGCGTCATCCTGGGTCTAAACCCTTGGATCAAGCCGATCAAGTTCGAAATCTCAGTCATTGTCTTCGACCTCACCATAGCCGCCCTGCTCGCTGCCCTTTGCCGTCGTGTTGCTCGGCCGCGTTGGCAGGCCACGATCGCCTGGGGTGTTGGGATCTCAATGATCGTCGAAAACAGCATCATTGCGATGCAGTCGCTGCGCGGCGTCCGCTCGCACATGAACTACACGACCTGGTTCGATGGGATTGCCTTCTCGGTAATGGGTCTGTTCATCCTGATCAACACGGTTCTGCTGACGGTTCTGCTTCTGCTTTATCTTGTCTCGCGCACCGGTCTGCCGCGCGCTCTAACTCTCGGCATTCAGCTTGGGCTCCTGTTTATTCTGGCAGGCAGCGCAGAGGGTGCGCTGATGGTCTCCCGGTACTCCGCCCATACGGTGGGTGGTGCGGACGGCGGTCCGGGCTTGTTCTTCGTCAACTGGAGCACCGGCCACGGCGATCTACGGATCGCCCACTTCTTTGCGCTGCATGCTCTGCAGCTCTTTCCCCTGGCGGGATGGGCAATCTCCCGCACCCGAATGCCGGAGTGGGTGCAATCGGCCGCTATGGCAAGCCTCGCAGCGCTTTATAGCGCCGGTTTGTGGCTGCTCTTCTCGCAGGCTGTCGCAGGACGGCCTCTGCTCGGTTGATGTCTCTCGTTGGTTCGAAGACCCAGACCAAACGCGCACCACAACGCGCTTGTGCACCAGAGGGATCTGGCTAATCGATCGAGATCTTTCGCAGCAGCTTAAAGTCTGAGAGCATCTTGCCGGTCCCGAGCACCACTGATGCCAGCGGATCATCCGCGATCGACACCGGCAGGCCTGTCTCCTCACGGATACGCTTGTCGAGGTTCTTGATCAGCGCGCCGCCGCCGGTCAGAACGATGCCGCGGTCCGAGATGTCCGCTGAAAGCTCCGGCGGTGTGCGTTCGAGTGCGACGCGAATGGCATTGATGATGGTGGCGATCGACTCGGACAGGGCCTCGCGAATCTCGGAGTCTTCGATGGTTATGGTCTTGGGAACGCCTTCAATCAGGTTGCGGCCCTTGACCTCCATCGTGATCGGCTTGTCCAACACGTACGCCGAACCAAGCTCAATCTTGATCTGCTCCGCGGTCCGTTCGCCGATCAAGAGGTTGTACTTGCGCTTCAGGTAGGTCATCACGGCTTCGTCCATCTGGTTGCCGGCCATGCGTACGGACCGCGAGTAGACGATGCCCGCCAGCGAGATCACCGCGATATCCGTTGTCCCGCCGCCGATGTCGACGACCATGTTGCCGCCCGGCTCCGTGATGGGCAGACCGGCGCCGATCGCGGCAACCATTGCCTGCTCGACGAGATGCACTTCCGAAGCCTTCGCCCGGTAGGCCGAATCCATGACCGCGCGCTTTTCTACCTGCGTAATCTCCGAGGGCACTCCAATGACGATGCGTGGATGCACCATCATCTTTCGGTTGTGCGCCTTCTGAATGAAGTAGTTGAGCATCTTCTCGGTGTGGCGGAAGTCGGCGATCACGCCGTCCTTCATCGGCTTGATGGCGACGATGTTGCCCGGAGTGCGGCCCAGCATCTCTTTGGCTTCCCGGCCAACCGCCTCCACCTCATTCGTCGTCTTGTTCACGGCAATAATCGAGGGCTCGTTCACGATGATGCCCTTGCCGTGGGCAAAGACAAGCGTGTTTGCCGTGCCCAGGTCGATGGCAAGATCGCTTGAAAAGAGACTGAAGAGTGAGCGCATGTTGTGGATGCGCGAGTACCGCATTTGGTAACCGTTCTGTGACATTAGGCGTGGGTCGTTTCCTGGTTCGAGACTGAGTCTGATTGTAATGCCTCTTCGCGAGGCACTCCCGGTAGCCGCCCCACGGAATCAGCGCTGATCGGCAGATAGAACTCTGGTTACAATGAGGATTGGTGAGACTGGAGAGCGAATGATCATCGGCGTGCCGAAGGAAGTGAAAGACCACGAAAGCCGGGTCGGCGTGACCCCCGCCGGGGTTAAGTCTCTGACTGACGCCGGACACAAAGTGCTCGTGGAACATGATGCCGGCGCGTTGTCTGCTTTCCCAGACGACGACTATCAGTCCGCGGGTGCGGAGATCGTCGGTTCCGCCTACGACGTCTGGCGGCTCGCCGAGATGGTCGTTAAGGTAAAGGAGCCCGTCGAGAAGGAGTACAAACACTTCCGCGAAGGTCTGGTCCTCTTCACCTATCTTCATCTCGCCCCGCTTCGCGCCCTGACCGACGCGCTGCTGTCCGCAAAGGTCACCGGCATCGCCTACGAGACCGTTCGCGACCGCTCCGGCGGCTTGCCCTTGCTGACGCCAATGAGCGAAGTGGCCGGTCGTCTCAGTGTTCAGATCGGCGCGGCCTATCTCGAAAAGGAGCACGGCGGTCGCGGCGTCCTGCTCGGCGGAGTGCCCGGCGTGGCTCCCGGAAGCGTCTGCATCATCGGCGGCGGCATCGTGGGCACCAACGCCGCCAAGATCGCGCTTGGCATGGGCGCAAAGGTGACGCTGATCGATCTGAACCTGAACCGGCTGCGTGAGCTGGACGACATCTTCGGCGGTCGCCTGTATACCGTCGCCTCAAACAGCTACAACGTCGAGCGCGCCGTCTGCGAGGCTGACCTTGTGATTGGCGGCGTCCTCATTCCTGGAGCGGCGGCGCCAAAGATCGTCACCAGGGCGATGGTCGCAAAGATGAAGAAGGGCGCAGTCATCGTCGACGTTGCCATCGACCAGGGCGGCTGCATCGAGACAGCGCGCCCGACGACCCACAGCGACCCGTCGTACCTGGTCGACGGGGTCGTTCACTACTGCGTGACCAACATGCCTGCGGCAGTGCCAAACACCTCAACCCTGGCGCTGACCAACGCGACCTTTCCCTACGTGATGAAGCTGGCGAGAGTCGGTGCGAAGGCGGCCATCCAGGAAGATCAGGGCATAGCCGAGGGGGTAAACACCTACCACGGGGAGCTGACCTACGAGGCCGTCGCTTCAGCGCAGGAACGCGACTGGAAACCCGTGACGGGGGTCGGCGTCTGGGACTGATGGACGGTTGTGCTGCTCCCCATCCTGGCCGTTCGAATTGCTTTGTTCTTTCGAGGTGACTATGGGGACAACAACGGCCCGGCGCAGAGCGTACACCATCGCACTAGGCATCGCCCTTGTGGTGCTGATCGCTGTGCTGCCGGCGTTGAACAACAACCTGCGGTTCGTCAATCCCTCGACTACCGAGGAGATCTTCGTCTTTACCGGGCTATCAGCGATTGTCTTCCTCGTCTTTGTCGCGGTGCTCGTGATGCTGGTCCGCAACGTTCTGAAGCTCTATGCAGACCAGAAAAGCCGGGTGATGGGTTCGCGACTGCGCACACGAATGCTCTGGGGAGCCGTGCTTGTTAGTCTGCTGCCCATCGCCTTCATGTCGCTCTTCAACTTTCTGCTGATCAACCGGGCCGTGGACCATTGGTTCGCCAAACCGGTGATGCAGATGCGCGACGACAGTGACCGCATGGCGCTGGAGCTGTCGCGGTATACCACGGCCAACGCACGGGCTGAGGCGGACTCCATTGCGTCTGCGCTCGTCAGCCCGAACCCTGCACGCAAGGCGGCCGCGCAACCCGCCGTAAAGGAGCGCGCCGAGATCGAGGCCGTGCTGCAGCAGCACCAGATCACGCTGCAAGGCGGCTTCGCCCTGGTCTGCAGAAGCGGGCGTACCATCGCCTCGTTCCAGATGCCTTACCGCCGCGGCCAAACAGCTGAAATCAAGGCCTGGCTTCCGGGCGCAACGGGAAGGCGTGTGACCGACCCATCTGAGGAAGACGAGCAGAAGCGCGCCTCCGCTGCTGAGCCGGACGAAACAAGCAATGCAGACGCGAGCGACGCGAGCATCCTTGCCGCCGCCCAGCGCGCGGACCAGCCCGTCTTCAGCCTGGGCAAGATGGACTACGCTCTGGGTACGGCACCCGGAAGACTCGGAAGCATCATCGTCGTGGCATTGCCCATGCCGAACGGGATGGCAGCGACAATGGAGCGGCTTCGGGCCGATGCAGACAGCTATTGGACTTTATTTCGCGCCCGGCGCCAGATCCGCGCCGTCTACATGCAGCTGCTGCTCATGATCACCAGCCTTGCCTTGTTCGCTTCGACATGGTTGGCGCTGCATATGTCCAAGCAGGTCACAAGACCCGTCGAAGCTCTGGCCGACGCCATGGACCAGATCGCCGCAGGCGACTATGCCCATCGCGTCCAGGAAAGCGCGACCGAGGAGCTTGGCGACCTCGTCCACAGCTTCAACCGCATGGTCGCGGACCTCGAAAGCAGCCGCGCGCAGGTCGAACAGTCCACCATCGAGATCAGCCACGTCAATGCCACTTTGGAAGCGCGCCGCAGCGAACTGGAGACGATGCTCGAGACCATACCGAACGGCGTCGCGACGCTCGACGCCGGTCGCCGCATCGTACTGGCCAATCGCGCCTTGAGCGAGATGATGGATCCCGGCGGCCAGCGCCCGTTTCTCGGCGCAACCGTCGACGAGGTCTTCCCGGAAGAGGTTGCAGAAGTTCTCGACCGGCTCATCAAGCGCAGCCACCGCATGGGATCGGCTTCGAGCGAGCTCGAGATCACGGCATCAGCCGGCGAATACGCGAACAGCAAGATGAATCTTCTCGCGTCTGTCGCTCTCCTGGAGAACATCAGCGGCAGCGAACGCACCGTGCGCGGGTATGTCGTGGTGCTGGAAAACGCGACCGAGTTGCTGCAGGCCCAAAAGCAGTCGGCATGGAAGGAAGTTGCGCGCCGGGTCGCGCACGAGATCAAGAATCCGCTCACTCCCATCTCACTTTCCGCGGAGCAGATTCATCGCCACATCGTGAGACTTGCGGAGAGTCTGGCCAGCCACAACATCGAATCGTCTTCAACGGCCGTCATACGCCGCTGCAGCGAGGTAATCACATCGTCGGTTGAGAGCATGCGGTCCCTGGTTGACCAGTTCTCCGCGCTGGCCGAATTCCCAACTGCTCGTCCTCGCCCCGCCGACCTGAATACCATCGTCGAAAACTCGCTTGCCATGTTCGCCGGGCGGATGCAGACGATCCGTCTCGTCTCCCGCATGGGCAAGAACCTGCCTCTGATCATGGCCGATCCAGAAGCGCTCAAACGCGCGCTGAGCAATCTGATCGATAATGCGGCCGAAGCGATGCAGAGCAGTCTGCTCAGGGAGATGCGCGTCTCCACTACGCTTCTCGACAGCGGGATGGTTGAGCTGACCATCGCCGACACGGGCAGCGGGCTGACCGACGAGATGCGCGAACGGCTCTTCCTGCCCTACTTCTCGACCAAGCAGCGCGGCACCGGCCTCGGCCTGGCGATCGCCGCGAAGATCATCCAGGAGCATCAGGGCACTATCCGGGCGGAGAAGAACGTTCCCGCAGGGGCGAAGTTCATCATTGAGCTACGCCCGGCATCGGCCAGCGAAGGAAGTGGCGAGATGCCGGCTGTTGCCGCCGAAACAGTTGCAGCCAACACGGGAGAGCTGGTTTGAACCACGTTCTGATCGTCGACGACGAAGAAGAGATTCGGGGTTCGCTCGAGAGCATCCTCCGCGAGGAAGAATACCTCGTCACGACTGCCGCCACCGCCGGTGAGGCGATGGCGCTGCTGCGTGATGCGACCTACGACGTTGTTCTGCTCGACATCTGGCTGCCGGACCGCGATGGACTGGAGGCGCTGGTCGAGATCAAGCAGCTTGAGAGTTCGCCCGAGGTTGTCATCATCAGCGGCCATGGCACCATTGAAGCTGCGGTGAAAGCGACCAAACTCGGCGCATACGACTTCCTCGAGAAGCCGCTCTCGCTGGATCGAACCCTGCTTGTCTTGAAGAACGCGACCCAGGCGCGGAAGTTACGCGAAGACAACCAGGAGTTTGCGCGGCAGCTTGCCGTCCGGGGCACCGTCACCGGGCAGAGCGTACCGATGAAGGCGCTGCGGCAGCAGATCAAACTGATGGCTCCAACCAATGGCCGCGTGCTCATCTTCGGCGAAAGCGGCACGGGCAAGGAGTTGATTGGCCGCGCCATGCACGCTGAAAGCCTGCGCAAGGACCGCGTCTTTGTTGAGCTGAACTGTGCCGCGATTCCGGAGGACTACATCGAGACGGAACTCTTCGGCTATCGCAATGGAGCGGGCCCGGGTGGCGGCACTCCCGGCAACGGCCGGCCCACCGAAAAGCGCGGGACGTTCGAGCGGGCGGATGGCGGTACGCTCTTCCTCGACGAAGTCGGCGACATGAGCCTCAAGACGCAGGCCAAGGTGTTGCGCGCACTGGATGAGCAACGCTTCCTTCCCGTAGGCGCGAGTCACGCCGTGCACGTCGATGTGCGCGTGATCGCCGCGACCAACAAGGACCTCGAAGAGGAGATCGCACGCGGCAACTTCCGCGAAGATCTCTTCTATCGCCTCAACGTGATCCCGTTCTTCGTTCCGCCGCTTCGCGATCGCAAGGAAGACATTCCTCTGCTGGTGAAAGAATTCCTCAGCGAGTTTGGACAGCAGTATGGCCGCGCCCGCGTCGAGATGAGCGACGATGCGCTTGCGGCGCTGAAGCAGTATCACTGGCCCGGCAACGTTCGCGAGCTGCGCAATCTAGTGGAGCGCGTACTTATCCTTAATCCCAAGATTCAGCGGATCGAGCGGAAGCATCTGCCGATGCTCGTCTACCGCGACGCTGCAAAATCGAGCAGCCCATCGGCGGGCAGAGGAGAGGAATTCACCACTCTTCTCCAGGCGCGCGAAGCCTACGAACGCGATTACATCCTGAAGAAACTGGACGAGTGCCAAGGCAACATGAGTCGCGCGGCGGAAGGCCTGGGACTGGAACGCAGTCACCTGTACAGGAAGATGAAGGCGCTGGGTGTAAGCGTGAAGGAATAGCAGTATGCCCCTTAGAAGTGGCGGAATGCGGGGGAGGGCCTTATATGTCGGCAGCGGATAAAGCCACGGTTTGTGCTCCTTGCGAAAAAGGAACCAAGGTATTTCGAAGTTATTGTTGCTGACAGATCTTACTTCGGGTGCCCTACATGGCCCTTACGTCCCGCCGCCCCGTGAGTAGCCGAGGGCCGGACTGTTCTAATTCCGGGCCACATGGAGCAATACAAGCGCATTCGTGTCTAGAGTTAACGAGAGTGTGCCGTGTGAAAGGGCAACTCTCTCCGGGGGCGGCAGCGCAGTCTCGCGATTCAGTTGCTCGACCTGCTCAGGCTTCGGATAAGACGGGCTACCCATCGCAGCCCAAAACTTCATTACGTTACTGTGGTTGTCATCGACGCGCTGCATGGCGACCTTCGCGTCCTTCGCGATGCCAGTGAGGTCCAGCGTGACAGATTTCGGTGCCGGAGTCTGCCCGGGAGCGGCAAGGTTCCAGAGGGCGATGGCAAGCGAGCCGTCGGGGAGTCTGGTGACGATGATGTCGTCGGCGTCGCTGGCGATGCGCTCCGTGCCGAGTTGATGCAGCAGGGCGAAGTCGTAGAAGCTGGCCTTGTTGATGCCGCCCGTGGCGCGCAGGCCAAACTGGCCGTCGAAGGCCCGTTGTGCCGGGCCGCCTTCTTCGAAGACATCAGAGAAGGTCCAAAAGGAGAGTGCCTGGACATTCTTGCAGGTGCGTACGGCTTCTGCGAGCGCAGGACCAACGTAGGGCGTATCGCGAAGGCGGTCGCCGCCGGGTACGTTCCACTCCGTCCAGAGCAGCGGAAGACGCGGCGTCTTCGATGCGTCGATCTGACTCCGAACATGATTGGCGGCGGCGCAGACGCGGTCTTCTTCGCGAATGTCCTTATCGCGAAGCGGCTGGTCTGGTCCCAGGAGGCGCTCGACCGGCTCGTCGTCGTAGCCATGGGTCGAGATGAAGTCGACAGGCACGTGGTTCTCGGCGGTGAACTTGAGGAACTCCGGTATCCATGCGGCTGCGGCAGTCGCAGGTCCGCCGACTCGCAGGCGCGGGCTGACGCGCTTGATGTCATTGGCGGTGTGGGCGTAGAGATCGAAGTAGGACTCCATCCGCGGGATGCCGCCCCAAAAGTCGATGTTGGGCTCGTTCCAGACTTCGAAGTACCAGGAGGCCACTTCGTCGATGCCGTAGCGTTCGACGAGGTGTTGAGCGAAGTGGATCATCAGGTCGTCCCAGCGTTCCATGCTCTTCGGCGGGGAAACATTCTGCTTGTACCAGAAGGGATGCAGAGCGTCGGGGTTGAAGGCGAGCTTCTTCGGCATGAAGCTGATCTCGACCACGGGCTTCACCCCGTTCTTCAGCAGACCGTCATAGATCTCATCAACGTAGGTGAAGTTGTAGACCGGGTTGCCGTGCTCGTCCTCGTTGTAGACGCCGACCTCATCATGCAGAATGGCGTGGAAACGAATGTAGTGAAAGCCGGTCGCCTGTTTTACGGCGCGGAGGTCTTCGCGGTAGTTCTCGCGCAGCGAAAGAATGGCGCGGCCGGAGCCGAACATCTCCTCCCAGAAGTGCGGGAACGGGGTGGTTGCCGCGGAGGCATCGATCTTGATGCGCTGTTGCCCAGTGGCGGCCAGGATATGTCCAAAAACTAATCCAGTTGCGACCACAAAGGCGAGAAGCGTACGAACGGTGCTTTGCAGCATGGTCCCTCCCAGGAGCGCAATCTCTTGAATGCGATGAGGACTAAAGCAGATTCCCTACGAGGATGACGCAGTTCCGTCTAAATCAACTCCGACACATTCTACAAAGAAGAAAGGGTGCCCGCCGCTGCCGGGGACACCCTCAGTTGAGATCAGCTTCCGATGGCCTAAAACTCGAAGCGACCGGACAGCGTGACTGCGCGGCTGCCGAGCGCATTCAAGTCCTGCCCGAAGTTTCCACTATCGACTGCTGTGCTGACGTTGTTGGGGTTCAGGTTGAGGACGTTGAAAATATTCAGTGCGTTGGCGCGAATCTCGAACCTTGCGGTTTCGCCAAGTACGGGAAGCTTCGGCAGACCGAATGCCTTCGCCAGCGAAAGATCGACATCGCGATAGTTCGGGCCATCGAAGATGTTGCGCTGTGAGCCCGGAAGATTTGGCAGCGCGACTGTAGGAACGACGGCGTTTGCGGACGCCTGCTTCTGGATCGAGTTCTGGAAGTTGGCGACGTTGAAGTAGCGATTGCTGTAAGCGACGGTCGTCTCACCCCCGTTGACCGTTCCCGGAGTTTTCACCTCACTGGCTTGTTGTCCGGCGAAGTTCGTGTTGTTGATGAAAGCAGAGTTGCTGTGGTCGCCGTTGCCGCCGCCCAGATAAGCTGCGCGGACCTGGGTATAGCCGCATTGGTTGCAATACAACGAGCTGGGAAGATTGTAGACAGCCGAGTACGGGAAGCCAGTGTGATAGCTGAAGATTCCAGAGAGCGTCCAGCCGCCTACGACCTTCTCCGCCCAGCTCTGGCTGCCGTGGAAGAAGACAGGCTGCCAGGTGCCGAAGATCTTCAGGCTCTTGCCGATGTCGTAATCAGAGCGGCCGTAGGTGAGACCGTGCTCGAGCGGATAGTAAGGGTCCTCGGAGTAAGGGCCGGACCCATCGGTGTCCATGGACTTGGACCACATGAACTGCGCCTGCGCGGAGAACCCATGCGAGAAGGGATGGCTGAGGCTGGCGAGCAGTGCGTGGTTGTTGCTGCTGCCGGCGTTGATCCAGAAGTCCCCACCCGTCACCAGTTGATTCAATGCGACACCCTCAAC
Organism: uncultured Granulicella sp.; assembly: GCA_964658395.1. Taxonomy (GTDB): domain Bacteria; phylum Acidobacteriota; class Terriglobia; order Terriglobales; family Acidobacteriaceae; genus Edaphobacter. Next base: position 34,050 of record CAZZYQ010000029.1, read on the forward strand.
GACCGCCGGTGCGTTGGGGGTTTGATGGTTGATGATGTGGCGACCCAGGCTGCCCTGATAGCCCAGGGTAAACACGGCCCACTTGCTTAACTCTTGCTGGATATCGAGCGAGAAGTGATGGAAGTAGGTAGTGGGCACATGACCGTATCCATCGCCCGCGATCACGATGCCAGCACCGCCAAGGTTAGGAAGACCATTTGCGTTGTAGCTGACTATCGTGTTCGGGTTCGGGGGATACCCAGCCAGCGAAGTGGGGCTGCTGGAGATGGCGTAATTGATCTTCGAGCCGCTGTCACCGGGTGAGTTCGGGCTGTCGAACTGGAAGCTGTAATTACCGGACGTAGGAGGATTGTTGCTGGCATTGGCAGTGATCGCAATCTCGTTCTGGTTGAACGCCATGCCATAGCCGCCGCGGATGACCATCTTGCCATCTGAAGCTCGCGGGCTCCAATTGAAGCTGAACTGCGGTCCGAAGTTCAGCTTTTGCGGGTTCCAGATGCCGTCCTTTGGAGCGACGGTCAGGCCGGTGTACATGTTCGCACCCTCGCCGAAGCTGACATTCGGAACGTTCTTCTGCTTCGAATAGAGAGCGCCAAAATAGTTGTAGCGCAGGCCCGCGTGAAGCGTGAGGTTCGGCAACACCTTCCAGTCGTCTTGTACGAAGCCGCCGAAAAGATTCTGGCGTTGGTCCGAGCGGGTGCCTCCGGGAAGTCCCGTGACACTGTTGAATTGGCCAGCCTCCTGGAAGGGAGCGTCATTCAGGAAGGTCCAGATGTTGTAAAACCTGTAGCTCGGCTGACCGACGGGATTCTGCAGGTAGTGGAGTCCGGTGTAGTCGGCGCCGAAGCGCACGGTGTGGCTGCCGAGGATCTTCGTTGCGACGTCCTTGTAGCTGAACGTCCACTGATTGAGGATGCTGCCTACAGGGCTGCCGAAGGTGCCTAGTGTGTTCACGTCCGACGAAGCCGGGGCAAACTGGACGGTGTCCTGCGGCAGGCCCACCGGCTGCTGCGGATTGCTGGTGACCTCGTTCCAGCGCCAGCCAGCAGCGTTCGCACGGGCCTCATTCAAAAACGTCGGTGAGAAGGTATGGTTCCAGATGGCAGAGGTAGCCTGGTTGATCTGCTCATGGTGGAAGAGGTTATAGGCGCGCGGTGAGCCGTTGTACTTTGTGCTTGTTTGTGGCACCCAAAAGATGGTGAAGGCGAGATGGTCGTTCTTCGTCGCCTGCGCGTCCATGCGGCCTACATACTGCGTGTAAGTCTGCGAGGAAGGAGCGGCGATGGAGTAGAAGGCCACATCGGCGGTACCATCGAGGCCGTTGCCTACTCCGGGATCGGTGTAGGTCCCGCCCGTAGTGGGGTCCTGCTTGCCCAGCCCGTTGGTGAGCGGAGAGCCGACATCAAGACCCTGGCCGGGGATCGTTGCGCAATTCACGCCCTCCTGCAATCCAACGACTGCGCACGTTTCACCCGAAGTGACCACGGTGCCGCTGGGAGCATTGTTGGGGAAGTTCACGTACTGCGACGCAATGCTCGCCGGATTCGCCGAGCTGCGCAGCGAAGCGGTCTCAAACCAGCCAGTCGAGGTGGCTGTGGAGTTGTTCGGCGCATTCTCGTAGGCGAAGAAGGCGAAGATCTTGTCCTTCCAGATAGGTCCGCCAACGCTGCCGCCGTACTGGTTGTAGCGCTCGGTGTCCTTCAGCGAGGTGCCGACGATGGTGCCGTCCGACTTGCGGACAGGACGGTTGACGGCATTCAGACCCGGGCGGTGGATGTCGATGAAGAGGCTGCCATGGACCTGGTTGGTTCCGCTCTTCGTCGTGACCATGGTCTCGGCACCGGCGAAGCGGCCTTCCTCGGCGTCGTAGCCATTGGTGACGATGCGGACGTTGTCGATCGCCTCCGGGCTTGGCGTGATGATGCTTGTGCCGCCCCACACGGCAGAGACGGTGCTGATGCCATCGAGCGTGATGCCATTGTTCTGATACTGCTGTCCGTTGGAGTTGACCTGCGGGCCGTTCTCCGTCGGCGCAGAACCTCCAGAGCCCGAACCACCGGGCCCCTGGTTTCCGGGATTTCCCGCAACACCGCCGCCATTGGACTGTGCGCCGGTCGAGATTGCTCCCGGCGCAAGCTGGCTCAAGGTAAAGACGTCGCGATTGAAGGACGGGATATGCTGAATGTCGTTGGCGGAGATGGTGGCGCCTGTGTTGGCGGTCTCTGTGTCGAGGGTCGCGATGTTGGCGGCATTCACTTCGATCGAGGTGTCGCTTGCACCGAGCGACAGTGCAACATCCACTGAATTCGGCTGTTCGGGAATGAACTTAAGGTTAGTCAAGACCTTTTTCTGAAAGCCCTTCGCCTCTGCAGTCAACGTGAACGTGTCGGGTGCGAGGGCGCCAAAGTTGAAGAGGCCTGCGCCATCGCTGGTGCGAACTGTCTCGGCATTGGTGGCGTTGTCTTTCAGGGTGACCTTGGCGCCCGGGATGACCGCGCCTTGCGGGTCAGTCACCGTGCCGGAGAGGGAGGTGCGGAACTGCGCCAGAAGCTGCGTCGAGCCTGCACACGCAAGAAGCACCAACACAGCGGAACAACGAAGTAGGAACTTGCGTGCGAAATTACCCGGAGCGGAAGTCGGGGCGGTGGTACTTAGCATGGAGCCTCCAAAGATGGGTTGCTGGTTGCAAGCCGCTTGCGCAGAACTGCTCTGCTGCGGCTCTGCTGTCACTCTGGCGACTATGCGCTCCCAGAAACAGGGGTGTCAAGCCTCTATGGCCACCGGTGGCATGGCCGGTACACACCAAGTCAAGCCAAAAACGCGACGTGCACCGATGCTTAGGAAGAGACGCTGAGCCAGCGCAGCTGGGAGTTTTGAGCTTAGGAAAATAAGCTACTCTTCGCTGGCCTGTTTCGCCGCAATTTGCTCTAACTGCCGCCGCCAGTCCAGGTCCTCGACGAAGCTTTGTTTGCTGCGCCAGTCGTCCTGCACCTTGACGAACAGTTCCAAGAAGACACGTGTGCCGAGCAGTGATTCGATGTCCTTGCGCGCGGCGGTGCCGATCTCCTTCAACATGCTTCCCTGCTTGCCGATCAAGATGGCCTTCTGGCCGGTACGCTCGCAGTAGATCGCGGCGGAGATCTTCGTTACGGGTAGCTTCGCTCCGGCGGGACGCTTCTTGATCTTGCCGGTCTCGGTGAGTTCAGGGACTGGCTCTTCGAACTTTTCGACAACCACGGCGGTCGCATAGGGGACCTCTTCGCCCGTGAGCAGAAGTATCTTTTCGCGAATCAGCTCTGCTACGAGAAAGCGTTCTGGCTGGTCGGTAAGCTGGTGCTTGGGAAAATACCGCTGACCCTCGGGAAGCTGAGCGACTATCTTTTCGAGCAGGAGTTCCAGGTTGATCTTCTTCTTTGCCGAGATAGGAATGATCTCGGCAAACTCATACAGGGCTGCCCAGTGCGCAATCAGCGGCATGATCTCGCCCGAAGCGATCGCGTCAATCTTGTTCAACAGCAGGATGACCGGACAGACCTTCGTCTCCTTGCTCAATCGTTGGATCAGCGACAAAGCGAAGTTGTCTTCGGCGGCGGACTCAGCCATGCGGTTTGCCGTAAAAGGCTTGGGTGTACCTTGACCCGGCTTCCTCTCAGGCTGTGGCAGCCGATGCGTCACATCCACGATGAACAAGACCGCATCGCGCGATTCAAGCGCGTCGTAGACCTCCTGCATCATGCGCTTGTCGAGATGCGTTTCGGGCTTGTGAATGCCGGGTGTGTCGACCAGAACAATCTGAGCGGCGGGGTGGCCCGGCTCGCCCTTGCTCTTCTTCTTAAGCGGAACTTCCAGCACTCCGTGGATGCGCGTCCGCGTGGTCTGCGGCTTGTGCGTTACGATAGCGAGCTTCTGACCGAGCAGCGCGTTCAGCAGGGTTGATTTGCCTGCGTTCGGGCGACCGATGATAGAGACAAATCCAGAGCGAAAGGGCATCTCTCTCATTATGCGCGTCCTGATGATGCCAGGCCCGTTGCCGGCTATGTTCAAATAATCAGGTGAGCTTTCCCTTCGACATCGGCACGCTGGATAAAGCAATTTCAGTTGGTCGCGGCAGTCTCTTTCTGATTGCAGGCCCTTGTGTCATCGAGTCGGAAGCACACGCGCATCGGATGGCGGAGCGCATTCAGCACATCGCCGCGAGCTTGAGCATGCCGTATATCTTCAAGGCAAGCTACGACAAGGCAAACCGCACCTCGATCTCGAGCTTCCGCGGCCCTGGTCTGGTGGAAGGCTGCCGCATATTGGCCTCAGTAGCCGGGCAGACCGGCCTGCCGGTGCTTACGGACGTTCACACGCCGCAGGACTGCGCGCCGGTCTCAGAGGCGCTTGGCGATGCGGAGATCATTCTCCAGGTCCCGGCCTTCCTTTGCCGCCAGACCGATCTTCTCATCGCCGCAGCGCAGACCGGCCGCGCGGTCAACGTGAAGAAAGGCCAGTTCGTCGCCCCCGGCGACATGCGCCACGCCGTGCAGAAGGTCCGCGACTCGGGCAATGACAAAGTCTTTCTCACTGAGCGCGGTGCCAGTTTCGGATACAACAACCTGGTGGTCGATATGCGCTCGCTCCCGATCATGCGCGGCTTCGCGCCGGTCGTCTTCGATGCAACGCACTCCGTTCAAACTCCTTCCGCCGCAAATGGAGTCTCTGGCGGACAGCCTGAGTTCATCCCCGTACTGGCACGGGCCGCAGTCGCCGCAGGCATCGACGGCATCTTCCTTGAGGTTCACGACAACCCCGCTGAAGCCAAGTCCGATGGGGCAAACGCCCTTCATCTCGATAGACTGAAGCCCCTTCTCGAACAGCTTCTCGCCATCCACCAAGCTGTCGCAGCGGATTGACCTTTTGATCCTTCGTGGCAGCGAAGGAACTGCTGCCGCCGCGCTTGAACCGTGTACAAAGACTGCCTCATCGAATAGCTGTGAAGACGCAACTCATCGCCTCGGGCACGCGCATCGGCCATGTCCACCTGAAGGTCGCCAACGTCGATCGTGCCCTGGCCTTCTACCGCGACGTTCTGGGCTTCGAGGTCACGATGCGCTTCGGCAACGCAGCCGCTTTCGTCTCCGCCGGCGGCTATCACCACCACATCGGTCTGAACACCTGGGAGAGCGCCGGCGGTTCGCCACCCGCACCGGGCACCACCGGCCTGTATCATCTGGCGATCGTATACCCCACACGAGCAGATCTTGGCGACGCCCTGCAGCGTTTGATCGATGCCGGCATTCAGCTGGACGGAGCATCCGATCACGGAGCAAGCGAATCGCTCTATCTTCGCGATCCTGACGAAAATGGCGTTGAACTCTACTGGGACCGGCCGGAGGAGCAATGGCCAAGGCTGCCATCTGGCGAACTCATCGCGTCCGCGAAGGCCGTCGACCTGAAGAGCCTGCTTGCTGCTCATCAAGATCGGGAGCGCTGAGCCCCGGGGTCGCCTAAAGCACGAGTCCGTTCTTCCAGAGCGCCATCACTACATCCATCTGCGCGCTATGCGGCGGTTCTTCTCCTTCCGATACCTCGGCCCACAGCGCGGACACCGTCCGATGCGTTCCCGCCTTCAGTAGCGCTGCCGCCTTAACGCCATACTGCTTGTTTCTGTTCGGGGCAGTCGAAGCTCCCGGCGGAACGCCCTGGACCAGTCCCGCTTCGCAAAGACCCAGAAAGGCCGCCTTTGGCGCACCCTTCTTCTGCATGTAAGGCTTCTCCGGGTAAAGTTGCCGTACCGCAACGTCCCATCGCTCCGCGGCGGTCACTCGTTCCGGCACATCGAGCCGTGCTGCAATCAGCGCCGCTTCGCCGAATTTGTTCGCCATCCGCAAGCCCTCGCGTTCAAGTTGCTGACCTATTGTAAGGACTCGGCCGCCGCAACCTTGAAAGCCCTGTATCCTGATCGTCATGAAAGTTCTTGTAATCGACATCGGCGGCACCAACATAAAGGTGGCCTCGACTGACCTGCGCGTTCCTGTGAAGATTCCATCGGGGCCGGACCTTACTGCACAAAAGATGGTCGAAGACGTTCTCGCCGCCACCAAGGGATGGGTTTATGACTGCATCACCATTGGCTATCCCGGGCCTGTGCATCATGACGCCCCGATTGCTGAGCCGCATAATCTAGGGCCTGGCTGGATCGATTATCCCTACGCCGCGGCCTTCAAGAAGCCGCATCGCTTTATCAACGACGCGGCGATGCAGGCCCTCGGCGGCTACAAAGGCGGCCGAATGCTGTTCCTCGGCACAGGTACCGGTTTAGGTTCTGCGCTCATCTTTGACGGCACCATCATCCCGCTGGAACTAGCGCACCTTCCGTACAAGAAGGGGCTGACCTACGAGGAATACATCGGTCTTGCAGGCCTGGAACGCCGCGGCAAGAAGAAGTGGCGCAAGTCTGTCCTTGACATAACCGAACGCCTGAAAGCCGCAATGGTCTGCGACTATGTACTGCTCGGCGGGGGAAACGCCAAGCTGATGAAAGACTTGCCATCGCATGTCATCGTCGGCGCGAACAGCAACGCTATTGAGGGAGGCATCCTGCTCTGGGAACAGCCAAATGTTGCTCACAACAAGGCCCGTAAGAAATCCTAGTGGCGCGACAGCATTACTGAACTGAGAACGCGTACAGCTTGTTGTTTCCTGTCCCGCCGAACCGCTTGTAGCCCGATCCCCAGTAAACGACGCCGTCGACGATGGAGGGTGCCCCTTGAACAGACCCGCCGCTGGCGAATGACCAGAGCACCTTTCCGCTGGATGCATCTACGGCATACATGTGACCAGCCGCATCGAGCGAACCAAAGTAGACCACACCGTTCGCGTTGCTGATCGAGGAAATCGCTGGAGTACCCTGGGTCGGCTCCGGAGTCTGCCAGAGTACTTTTCCTGTGCTCGCATCGAGCGCGCTCCAGAAGCCCCAGTTCACCTTCTGACCAGAGATCAGCCGCCAGGAGGTCTTCAACGAGTTTCCAATAGACACAAATACTCGAGAGCCATCGGTGGATGTGCCCCAGAGTACACCGCCGAGGGGGCCGGGCGGCCCGACTTGCGTCCGCCAGATATACGCTCCTTTACTGACGGGATTGAAGGTATCGTAGAAGCCGCTCTTGCGGCCCGCGCCGACGGCATTGGCGAAGACGTTTGGTCCACCGCCGCCGAAGTCGTAGTCCTCTCCTTCGGGATCGGGGCAGTTGGGTCCGGGTGGAGTCAGGTGGCATGCCAGAGTAAATGTGTCGTAGACAACCACGCGGTGAGCCCAGACAACGGCTCCCGTAGTCAGATTCAGCGCCACCACCGTGTTGAGATAGTCGTTGCTTGCGGTACAGGTATTGCTGGTCTTGTTGGCAAGATTTGCCTGCTGGCAGGCTTCCACGCTCGAAGGAACGCTGTAGTTGTTTCCGGTAGCGACGTAGACGAGATTGCGGGAAGCGTCGATGGCCGCTGGGCTCCATATAGGCGCACCGCTATATCCGCCCGCTGCGCCATGATTCGCCGGGGTCATAAAGGTCTGCCAGAGCACCTTTCCTGTCGTGGCATTCAGCGCCACGATACTGCCGCGGAAGGTGCAGCACGCATAGCTGCTGGACCGAGCAAAGGTCTCCTCGAAGGAAGACACGGTAACGTATGCGATGTCGTTATAAACGATGGGCGAACCGGTGACGATTGCGGCCGGATGGGAGTCGATCGTCGTCTTCCAAAGCAACGAACCGTCGCTGGCCTTGACCGCGATCACATGCGCGCCGGCATGTGGCACTCCGGTCGAAAGGTTGTCGCCAAGGATCAACTCGCCGTTGTAGATCGCCGGGCTGCCGCGAGAGATGGCATTGGCCATCCCGTCGTAGCTGGTGATGGTATGCGTCCAGATCTGCTTGCCAGTCTCGGCGTTGACTGCATAGAGGTTTCCAGCCTGGTCGGGAAAATAAACAACGCCGTTGCTGACAGTAGGAGTCGCGTAGACATCGCCGCCCGTAGTGAAAGTCCACTTGACGGCAAGCTTTGAGACGTTTGAGGTGGATATCTTTGTCTCGGCGGGCTGCGCGCGCCAGTTGGTCACGCCTTGGCCGACGCTTGTCCAGGTGGGCGTTTGCGCGGACAGATTACCGATCGATAGAAGGACGGCGAGCAGGAGGGCGGAAGATCTCAACATGGCAAGGGCCTGCTTTTGGCATCGAAAGGCACGACGCGGAGTATGCGTACTTGAGAGCTACAAACTTAGTCCACGTGTTGCGCGATTGCAATGCTTTCGTGATAAACAGGGCGTGAATTTGGGAAAAGATGGCGAATTTCAGGCAGGGGTACCCCTCCCCCTCTATTCAAAAATAGAAACTTTAAGGTTGGACTTACGTTGTGGCTAAGTGATCTAAGTGGTGTGATGACAGGTGCCACTTCGGAATCCCGATGGCTGTCGTCGACTGATGTTTGTCAAGAGGGTCAGGCCGCGATGTGCAACTCAAGATGTACTCCGGCGGTTGCGAGCATGTTGACCAGGGTGTCAATTGAGAAGAGATCGATTTTGCCGCGAAGGAGGTCGGAGATGCGGGGTTGGGTGACGCCGAACTTCTTCGCGGCTGCGCTCTGCGTGAGACCTTCTTTGGCGATGTGTTCCTTAAGGGCAAGCATGAGCGAGGAGCGCAGCTTCATATTTTCGGCAAGGGCGGGTGCGTCTTCGAGGGCGTCCCAGACGCTAGCGAATGCAGTGGTCATTGCGAGTCAACGTTCTGCGGTTCGGGCTCGCTGCCGGTGGATAACATCAGGAAGACGGACGGCAACCCATCCCTGGTTATCTCTACAATTTCGCCATTGCCCGCGATGTCGGCAAGTTCAACGAGGTGTAGTTTTGCGTACTCGTAGCTGACAATCATGAATGAAGGGTATGGGAGCGGGGCTGTGGGGTCAATCCAGTTCTGGTCTGCCGCTGGCCATCTGGAGAACGGCAAGAAGCGTACCTCAGCGGCTGAAGCCACGGTGTGGGCATTCCGTTTATGGCACGGCTGAAGCCGTGCCCTTAACAAGACTTTCCGGTTTGTACCTTACATGAATCGGAAGTTACAGTTCCCTGTCGGTAGCCTTCCACTCGTCCCATTCGGGCACGACCATCTCTCCAATGCCTTCACCCAGGATGCGCGGTGTGGTGCGCTTGAAGGGAACGGGAGTGCTCCGCTGATGGAGGACAAGCATCGGGTGCCCAGACACCTCGATCTCAACCTCCTCACCGTTTGAGGCGGCGAGAGCGAGATCGGCGAAGTGCTCCTGCGCGTACTGGGCGCTGACCTTCATGGGTTTAGGGTAGTGGAGCGGGGTTGCAGGGTCAATCCAATTACCGAGTTACAACTATAATTGGCGCACCGCAGATCAGCACATTTCAAATCAGGGGGCTTATGTACCAACGTCCGCCAATACGAGAGAACGAAATTCTTCGCGTTCGGGCCACCTTGGGCGGCATGCCGCCCGACGCCCTCATACAGCGTGCGAGGCGTACTAGCCTCGACTGGGCTTCACGTAGAACAGCAGGAGAACTGCCCAGACAGGCATGGAGATATGAGTCCTTCGACCACCTAGCAGTCGGCAGGAACTGCTCGGCAATAAGACTAACCGACGGCGACGAGGATGTGTGGGCCATCCGTTCGGAAGATCCAGACAAGAACGTTGCAGACCGCGTCTGGACGACAGAGATTACGGTGGCGAGGATTGGCGAAAATTGCATGCTCAACCTACGCCTTCTGAACAGCTCGAGGGAGATTCGCCCCGATATTGAACCTGCCGTTCCAGGCGTCGTAAAGACGCTACTCACCCAGCTGCAAATGCAGGCCGGAATCGATCAGCTAGCGAGCGGACACTGGCTCATTGGTTCAGATGAAGACGCAAGCAGACTTGTAGGTCGCCTACTTTCGAATGAACGTCGTCTTCCGACGATCGTTCTGAGCGTCTCCGCCTGGTCACCTAATGAGACCACGCCTTTAATCCCTCCGAGTGCCTTTATCGGCCCTCTTCTTGGGCTCGCCACAATAGTCGTTCTCCCCGCCAGATATACCTGGGTTTTGACAAGACAGCTTGGAAAGGCATTGTCAGTTTATGGGGGCGCCGCTCGAATATATTTGCCTGGCTTCACGGTGGATGCCGACCCCTTCGAAGGCCACGAGTTGACCCTGGCATCACGCCTAAGTAGCCCGGCAGACGTGTCAACTGCTATTAGGAGACTGAAGTGGGCCGCAGCGTCGTATAGCCTTCGGGCTTCGGCAGCTAATAAGTCGATCCGAGCCTTTACCACTCTCAGGTCAATGCAGACCATTTTGCGTCAGACTGCACTTGCGCAAACAGGAGCGACCGATCGCGAACAGCTAGAAGCAGCCAAAGCGGGTATCGAGGCTCTACAGAGAGAGCTGAAAGAGGCGAATGATGCCAGCCAGTGGCTATCTGACGAACACAGCGAGGCTGAAAAGAGGGCAGAGAAGGCGGAAGAGCAGAACGGCAAACTGAGATTTCGAATTCAACAGCTGACGGCGCAGCTGCGCGACGTTGGCGAAATCCCAGACGCTAAGATTGATCTACCAGATAACTGGGAGACATTTGAGGATTGGTGTAGTGACAACTTGGCGGGTAGAGTGCTGCTGGCACCTCAAGCAGGTCGAGCTTTGGGAGGGGCTAAGTTCAATGACCCGAAGCTAACGGCACAATGCCTCCTTTGGCTCGCAAACGATTATAGAGATCGTAGAATCGCGGGCGGGGAGGGGCCCCTCAGAGATGCACAGGTCGCCGAAGGTGTGCGCAATGCGCCTTGTGGCAGTGATAGCTACTCGATTCTCTGGCAGGGTGAGAAGCATGAAGTCGAATGGCACATCAAAATCAACTCAAACACCCGCGATCCAGTCAGATGTCTTCGGATTTACTACTTCTGGGACGAAAACCTCGGTCAAGTCGTCGTAACTCATCTTCCCGGGCACAGGGAATCCGACGCATCCTAACCTCAAACAAGAACGGGCGGACTCGAAAGAGTCCGCCCGTTCTTGTTACTGTTGTTCAGTCCTTGCGCGAAGCGCTCTTCGCCGTGACGCGAAGTCACTCGGCGGCGAGTTCTTCCTGTTCGCCTTCCATGCGCATCTGCTCAAGCTCACGCTCTTCTGCTTCGATCGCCGCAGTCACTTCCTGCTGAACTTGAGCTGCTGCCTCTTCTAGTTCAGGAGAAAGCTGGACGTTGCGGTAGTACTCCATGCCCGTACCGGCCGGGATGAGACGGCCGACGATGACGTTTTCCTTGAGGCCGCGGAGCGTGTCGATCGAGCCGTTGATGCTGGCTTCGGTAAGCACGCGCGTGGTCTCCTGGAAGCTAGCGGCCGAGATGAAGCTGTCGGTCGAGAGCGACGCCTTGGTGATGCCGAGCAGGAGCGAGCGTCCGATTGCAGGACGGCCGCCGGTCATCAGGACGCGCTGGTTCTCCGCGTTGAAGCGGAAGCGGTCCGTCTGCTGATCGACGAGGAAGCTGGTGTCGCCAACCTCTTCGATCTTCACCCAGCGAAGCATCTGGCGAACGATGGTCTCGATGTGCTTGTCGGAGATGGTGACGCCCTGGAGGCGGTAGACCTCCTGGATCTCGTTGACGAGGTACATCTGAACCGCGCGCTCGCCCAAGACTTCCAGCACGTCGTGCGGGCTGCGGGGACCGTCGATCAGAGGATCACCGGCACGGAGGCGCTCGCCTTCCTGCACGTTGACGTACGTACCGCGGGGAACGCTGTACTCCTCTTCCTGACCGTTGTCGGCCGTGACGTAGACCTTACGCTGTCCCTTCGAGACTTCGCCGAACCGTACGACGCCATCGATCTTCGAGATGATCGCCGGGTCGCGGGGCTTGCGGGCCTCGA
>CAZZYQ010000030.1:0-45576 GCA_964658395.1 uncultured Granulicella sp.
GCTTCGCTTGGCCACAAGTCAGCTTCGTTCTTGATCGGGCATAGTCTTTCGCCGTTGCTTCCGCTGTTTCTGATCTGGATCGCCGCGGCCGCAGCATCCAGAATCTCCTCATCCGGGCCGCCAAGCTCATCCGAGGTAATTGAATATGGGGCGCTGCTCCTGTCCGCGGCTGGAGGCTTGTTCTCCTACCTGATTCAGCAGAAGGGGTTTTCTTATCAGCGATACCCCTTCCTCAGCTTCTTGCTGCCAGTCATGTCAATCGATCTGTTCCGGCTGGCTCGCACGCGCAGCCCGACAAGAGCCCTGGGCACAGCGGGGTTGCTGTGCGGCGCGGTACTTGCAGGTATCTTCGCCGCCCGGACCCTAAGGTTCGACAGCGGCCCTCCTGCACATCCGCTACTGGATGATCTTAATCAACTTGGGGCCGCCGAGCGCCAGGTGCAGTGTATGGACACGGCTGGCTCGTGTATCGCCGACCTGCGAGCGGGTAAGCTTGTGCAAAGCACCGGCTTTCTTTACGACTGCTATCTGCTGGATGGTGAAAATACGATCGCGTTGGACCTGCGGCGACGTTTCTGGCAACAGGTGGACCTTAATCCGCCTCGTCTGATCGTGGTCACAGACTCGATGTGTTTCGATCCGGTGCCTACCTTTGAGAAATACAGGAAATGGCCGGAGTTCGAAACGTATCTCGCGAAGAACTACACGCTGACGCGGGTGAGCGGAAGACAGGAGCCGGTGCGTTACTGGAGCCGCTCAGTGAAGCCCTTCGATTACCGCATCTATGTCCGCCACTAAACTTTGCCGGCGCGCTTCATCGGCGGCATGGTTTGGACGATCTGTTTAGAATCAAATCATCCCTAAGCGTTCAGAGAGACGAAGCCCCGCATGCCCGCACCTGTAGAAAAAAGACCCGCGCTTACCTTCCAGGACCTTCTCTTCACACTGCAGAAGTTCTGGGCCGCAGAGGGCTGCGTGCTTCAGCAACCGTACGACGTTGAGGTTGGCGCCGGCACCATGTCTCCGGACACCTTTCTTCGCGTGCTTGGGCCAAAGCCCGTCCGCATCGCCTATGCGCAGCCCTCTCGTCGCCCTGCCGACGGTCGCTACGGCGAGAATCCCAACCGTCTCTTCAAGCACACCCAGCTGCAGGTGATCCTAAAGCCGCCGCCGGTCCGCATCCAGGAACTCTACCTTCAGTCGCTTGAAGCAATCGGCATCGACCTGCGCGAGCATGACATCAAGTTTGAAGAGGATAACTGGGAGTGGCCTGTAGGCGGAGCGTGGGGTGTGGGCTGGCAGGTCATGCTGGACGGTCTGGAGATCACCCAGTTCACCTATTTTCAGCAGTGCGGTGGCATGGACCTCGATCCAATCTGCGGAGAGATCACCTACGGGCTGGAGCGGATCGCTGGTTTCCTGCAGGATGTGGACTCGATCTACGACATCGTATGGGCAATCGAGCCGGACACCGGTCGCATGATCACCTACGGGGAGATACGGCTGCCGGAAGAAGAGCAGTTCTCCGCATACGGGTTCGACTACGCCGATGTCCCTTCCCTTTGGAAACATCTCGATCTTTACGAGAAGGAGTGCCTTGGGCTGCTCGATCAAGCCCAGCTGCTCGAGACGGATTCTTCGACCGGCTCTCTACAGATCAAACGCTTCCCGACACTTGGCGCTTACGAACTCGCCCTCAAGTGCTCGCACGTCTTCAACCTTCTCGACGCCCGCGGCGCGATCTCCGTCACGGAACGGGTTGGCGTGATGGCCCGCATCCGCACTCTCGTCGTGGGCGTTGCCAAGGCATATGCCGCACAAGGTCAAGCTGTAAGCTCCACAGCGGTCGACAGCTGTAGTTCTGAGCGGAGTGAAGTGTTCCGCTAGAGCGGGACCGCTCAGGCCGTTCGTTTTCTCAACCTGGAAGTACGCGTAAGCCCAATCGCAGCAACAGAGATAAATGTCAGAATTCCTCTTTGAAGTAGGTTTGGAAGAAGTTCCTGCGCGGATGATTGCCTCCGCCGAGGCCGAGTTGGCGCGTCGTGTTACCGCCTTGCTCGAACGGGAACGCCTTGCTGCGCCCGGCAGCGCGGTAAAGAGCTTCTCGACGCCTCGCCGGCTTGCCGTGCTCGTTGGAGGCGTCACCGCAAAGCAGGAAGACCTTTCCGAAGACCTTCAAGGACCATCCGCCAAGATCGCGTACAAGGATGGCGCCCCTACCGCTGCCGCTCACGCTTTCGCAAAGAAAGCGGGAGTCGCTGTCGAAGCTCTGCGCACGATCCAGACTCCGAAGGGCGAGTACCTTGCCGCAATCGCCGTCAAGCCGGGCCGCACGGCCGCGGAAGTCCTGATCAGCGAACTTCCGAAGGAACTCGCCGCCATCTACTGGGCGAAGAACATGTACTGGCGCCCTGGCAAGCCCGAACGTTTTGTTCGCCCGGTCCGCTGGCTTGCCGCGCTGCTTGATAGCGAGATTGTGCCAATCCAGTTCGCTGGGTACACCGCTTCGAATCTCACCTACGGACACCGGGTTCTCGCCGGAGCCTCTCCAATCACGCTCTCGGCCTCTGCTGAGTATGCATCGAAGCTCGAGGCCGCCTTTGTTCTTGCCGACGTCGAATTCCGTCGGTACAAGATCCGGAAGGCGCTCGATCACGTCTGCCGTACCCTCCCGGGCACCCGGTGGCGCGAAGATCACGAGCTTGTCGATAAGCTCACCCATCTCTGTGAGTGGCCGTCCGTCATCGCCGGCAGCTTCGAGCCGGAATACCTCGCACTCCCCGAGGAAGTGCTCGTCACCGTGATGCGCGACCACCAGAGTTACTTCGCCGTTGAGTCGTCCGATGGCAAGCTCGCGCCGTACTTTCTTGCCGTGCTTAATACTGTTGCGAATGCGGCTGGCGAGGCCATTATCCGCCATGGCAACCAGCGAGTGCTGCGAGCGCGCTTTAACGATGCTCGCTTTTTCTGGCAGTTCGACCAGCGCGCTTCCCTGCTTGACCGTGTTCCCCTGCTCGAAAATGTTACCTTTCAGAAAGATCTTGGCAGCTACGCGGCAAAGACCACGCGGGTACGCGCCCTTGCTGCGGCACTAAGCACCCGGGTGCCGGGTGCAGATGCAGCCGCGCTGGACCAGGCAGCCCTCCTCTCCAAGACTGATCTGACTTCGGAGCTGGTGAAAGAGTTCACGGAGTTGCAGGGCATTGTCGGCGGTCTCTATGCCCGGACTCAGGGCTACAGCGAAAAGACCGCGGTCGCCATCTACGACCATTACCTTCCAAAGTCGATGGAGGATGGCGTTCCGCGCACCACGGAGGGTGCTTTGCTCGCGATCGCGGACAAGGCCGACACGATCGCGGGAATGTTCTCGCTCGGCCTCGAACCGACTGGTTCAAAGGACCCATTCGCGCTTCGCCGCGCAGCCAACGGCGTTGTCAAGATACTCGCTGAGACCTCGATCAGCCTCAGTCTGGGCGAGATCGCCTTTCTGGCCGCGAATGGTCGGGAGGAGTTAGTGCGCAGAATGGAGTTGTTCTTCGCCGAGCGGCTTGCATTCTACCTGCGCGAGGTCAGAGCGCAGGCGTATGACGTGGTGGCAGCGGTGCTGGCAGTCGGTTCGGATGGCGTTCGTGACGCGATTGCACGGGCGGAGGCCCTGAGCGTGATGCGCGGAACCTTGGATCTTGCAGACGTGATCGTATCCTTCAAGCGCATCAAGAACATCCTGACCCAAGCAAAAGACAAGGGACTGACGCCGGGTCCGACTGTCAGAAAAGACTTGTTCGAGACCGATCACGAGAGACACCTGGAGGAAGAAGCACGCGTTCTTGCTGCCCGGGTCGCGCACTGTGTGGTGGAGAAGGATTATGTGCAGGGACTGAAGACGACAGCTTCGCTGAGACTGCCTGTGACTTCCTTCTTCGAGAACGTGATGGTGATGGTTGAGAACGAAGAGGTGCGAGCGAACCGCCTGGCGTTGCTGGAGAGCTTACAAGCGGATTTTTCGGGAATCGCGGACTTCTCGGAGATTGTAGTTGCGGGTGAGACAAGCCGTTGATGCTGAAAAGGACATACGCGGTCTGCGCTTGAACTGCATGACGGCTACTTCGCATCGGAGCCGCCCCATCTGAATCGGAGACCGCCTTGTATCGTCACCGGTGTTCCTACGGTAAGCACTGGTGTCCGCGAAACATCGATCCTGCGATCCAGGAGGTTCTGCCCTGCCACAAAGGCGGTCCAATGCCGCTCGAACGAGCGCTCAGCGTAAACGTCCATCGTGAAGAAGCCATGCAGCAAGAACGTGTTTGAGCTGTCGTCGTAGGCGCGCCCACTCTCGCGAAGGGCGACTGTCAGGGCACCTAGCCGCTGGTTTGCGGCTCGAAGCTGAGCGGTGGCGCTCTGCCGCGGAACCTCCGGAATCCACTTTCCTACCAGCGTCGGCTGCGCGGAGAAGTTTGTGACGACCGCATGCGCATACTGGTATCCGATCGCGCCCGACAGTGCATGCCCTTCGTTCACGCGAGCATCGATTTGGACGCCTTGGCTCTGGATTTGTCCCAGGTTCTCCCGCTTGTTCGTCAGGCTCGTTGCCGTACTGCTGATGAAGACGGCCGAGACTGGCCGGTTGATCTCAGTCCAGAAGTAGGTTGCGTCAAGATTGATCCGGCGTTCCGGCGCTCTCCAGGCCAGTCCGCCCTCCGCGCCGGTCGCGCGCTCTGACACCAGCATCGCATTTGCCAGCGTGGTCTGCTGCCCTACCTGCCCTGTGCGATAAAGCTCGTTCATGGTCGGGGTACGAAAGGCGCGGAACGCCGAGGCATGCACGTCAACTTTGGAACCAAGTCGACGCACCAGCCCGATACGCGGGCTCAGCACGACCTCGCTGCTGTTCGGCACGGGAGTCTCTGTGGCAGTTCCAGCAGCGACGCGCAGAGTAGAGCTGTCGAGGTTCTGCGCCCGGTCGGCCCGCAGCGACATCGTGCCCGACCACCCTCCATGCTCAGCCAGTGCCTCGCCAAAGCCGCCGAGGAATCGCTGCCGCGCGGTCGTGTCCTGCGAACCAGAGGCCACGCCTGCCGTGATGGGTATCTCGAGGTCGGTGGCGCGAAGATCGCGCACATCCGCTCCTCCGACAAAGGTGACGTGGAGAAGATGATATGAAGCGTCCGCGGAGGCCCCAAGTTCCTGCGTGCCGACGTGTTGCAGACGAGTGAGCGACTCGCCTGTGCGAGCGGCTCCCCCCGTGATCGCCGAAAAACTTTGCCGGTAGTTCTCGTCGCTGCCAAAGACCCGTGCGCGTCCGTTCAGCCGCGGTCCTGCCGCCCAATCGTCTCCTGCGAGGTACCGCCAGAGTCGGGTCGCGTTCGTCTGGTCGGGCGTGCCATTGCTGCGCGCCTCGTTCAGTATGTTGCCCGTCAGGAACGCCCGGCCCTCACTGCCGATGCTTCTCGCTATGTGGGTCCGTCCATTCTCGAAGTGCACGTTCGCCGGAGTGTCCACCGGGCCGCGCAGCCCCGGTGCCGTAAGGATATAGCCGTTGGTACGGAAGTATTGTCCGGCAACGAGCTCACCCCACTTGCCCTGGTTCAGGTCGCCTCGTCCGCTGGCCGAGGCCGTATCCTGTCCCGCCCCGGAAGCGCCTAGTTCTCCAAGGTTCGCCAGTGGCCTTTCCGGAAGCACGTCGATTACGCCGCCGAGCGCGCTTGAACCATAAAGGTCCGATCCTCCTCCAGACGCGATCGAGACCGCCTCAATCGCGTCCGGAGGCACCTCGTTCCAGTGGATCCAGCCGCCGAAGGGATCGTTCAGCGGCGCTCCATCCGCAAGCACCAGCGTTCGGCTGGCTGCGGTCGAGCCAAGTCCTCGCAGCGTAATGCCTTGGCTGGTCGGGTTCTGCACCCAGCCAGACGAACGCCGGAACAACTCGAATCCGGCCTGCTGACGCAGCCGCTCATCCAGCGTGAGCGCTGGATACTGGGCCAGTTCCTCGGCGCTAAGGGACGTAATCGTTCTCGCCGACGGCCCCACCTCGATGCCGGAACGCGTCGCCACAACGTTCACCTCCTGTTGCACAGAGGATGGCGAGAGAGTCAGCAGGATGGCCGCTTCGGTATTCGCCGCCGAAAGCACAACCGGCTGCGAGGCCATCGAACCGGAGACAGCAGAGAGCATCATGCCGTCGGCAGCGCTCGCTGCGAAGGTGAAGTCGCCATTGCTCCCGGTACTGGTTGTCTGGCTCAATCGAGCGGTCCGCAGCGTTACCGTAGCCTGGGCCACGCCCAACCCTTCGCGGTCGACGACCCGGCCATGCACGGCGACCCTGGTTTGCGCGAGAACACCACGGCAGGACCCGAGAAAAAGAACCAGCAACAATAGAAATGCCTTCACTACTCTTCAAACTCCCGGTTCCATCGCTTTATAACGCGTGTCTCTCGCTCAAAGCCAAGCTCGCTCACTGATCCCGTGCCCAGCGCGAGCATGCTTCCTCCTGTAGCCGGCAAGCCGATCCACCGTGCCGCAAGGATGCGCAGGATATGCGCATGAGCAAACAGCGCGACTGCGCCATCGCTGCCCGCCGCCTCGAGAGAACGCGCGATTACACCGTCAGCGCGTTCGCCTACGTGCTCGACCGGTTCGCCACCTGTGATCGGATCGAGCCAAACCGACCATGCAGGATTGTGCGTCTCTTCGCGGATCTGCTTCGTGGTCTTCCCTTCAAAGATTCCGTAGTCCCACTCGCGCAGACCTTGGTCAATTACTGACCCTTCGGCAAGCCCCGCGATCGTGCACGTCTCCCGCGCTCGCTGCATGGGGCTGGTGAAGACCGCGGCGAACTTCCTTCCTTTCAGGTAGTCGCGCAGCTCTTCCGCCCGCTTGCGTCCGTGATCGGTCAGCGGGATGTCCGTACGGCTGGTGTGCGACCCGCTCAAACTCCACTCTGTTTCGCCGTGCCGCATCAACCAAAGCTCAGCCATTGGTGCTCCTCTCGCCTACGCTGCTTGTGTTCAATCTGGCCGGGGTACTGCTTTATTCTATAGGGATGGACTTCCAGCTCACTACGACATACAAGCCACAGGGAGACCAGCCGCGCGCTATCGAAGAACTCGTCGCCGGCATCAACGCCGGCGAAAAGGACCAGGTCCTGCTTGGGGTCACAGGCTCTGGCAAGACCTTTACCATGGCCAAGATCATCGCTGAGCTCAATCGTCCCGCTCTGATCCTCGCGCACAATAAGACGCTCGCCGCGCAGCTCTACCACGAGTTCAAGACCTTCTTCCCCAATAATGCGGTCGAATACTTCGTCTCCTACTACGACTACTACCAGCCTGAAGCCTACATCCCGTCCGGCGACCTCTTTATCGAGAAAGAAGCGACGATCAACGAGGAACTGGACAAGCTGCGTCTTTCGGCGACCCGCAGCCTGTTCGAACGCCGCGACGCCATTATCGTCAGTTCCGTAAGCTGTATCTACGGTCTGGGCTCGCCGGAAGCCTACTACGGCATGTTGCTGCTCCTGGAACGAGGCCAGAAGCTCAAGCGCGAAGACATCACCCGTCGGCTGGTCGAGATCCTGTACGACCGCAACGACGTTGATTTCCGCCGCGGAACATTTCGGGTGCGCGGCGACATCATTGAGGTCTACCCGACGTACGACGAAAATGCCTATCGCATCGAGCTCTTTGGTGATGAGATCGACTCTCTGTCTCAGATCGATCCCCTCTTCGGCACGGTGAAACAAAAGTATTCGCGGCTGCCGATCTATCCGAAGTCGCACTATGTAGTGCAACCGGAGCGCAAGAAGACAGCCTCGGATTCGATCCTCGCAGAGATGGAGTGGTGGGAGAAGGAACTTGAGTCACAGGGCCGGCTTGTAGAATCGCAGCGCATCCATCAACGTACGCGCTTTGACCTGGAGATGATCAAGTCCGTAGGGTACTGCCACGGCATTGAGAACTACTCCAGGCATTTCTCCGGCCGCCTGCCCGGAGAGCCGCCGCCTACCTTGCTTGATTACTTTCCCCGCGACTTCCTCCTCTTCATTGATGAGTCCCACGTTACCGTTCCCCAACTACATGGCATGTGGCATGGCGACCGCAGCCGCAAGCAGAACCTCGTGGATTATGGCTTTCGTCTGCCCTCAGCCATGGACAACCGCCCGCTGAAGTTCGACGAGTTCGAAGGTCGTACGGGACAAATCGTCTACGTCTCCGCAACACCGGGACCGTATGAACTAACTAAGTCCGCCGGTGTAGTTGTAGAACAGATTATTCGACCGACGGGACTTATTGACCCTGTGGTAGAGATTCGACCGGTGAAGGGACAGATCGACGATTTACTGGCGGAGATTCGCGATCGCGCGGAGAAGAACCAGCGTGTACTGGTAACGACTCTGACCAAGCGCATGTCGGAAGACTTGGCGAACTACTACACCGAAGTAGGCGTCCGCTGCCGCTACATGCACTCAGAGATCGAGACGCTGGAGCGCATCAAGCTCCTGCGCGATCTGCGCAAGGGAGAGTACGACGTACTCATCGGCATCAACCTACTGCGCGAGGGACTCGATCTGCCCGAGGTCTCACTGGTAGCGATCCTCGACGCCGACAAAGAAGGCTTTCTGCGCTCACAGGGCTCGCTGATCCAGACAATTGGCCGCGCGGCGCGGCATCTTGAGGGCCGCGCCATCCTCTACGCTGACAAGATGACTGACTCCATGCAGCGCGCCGTCGACGAGACGGACCGTCGCCGCGAGAAGCAGATGGCCTACAACGAGGAGAATGGAATTACCCCGATGAGCATCAACCGGCCGCTCGAGATGGGTCTCGCTGGAATTCTGAAGGCCGACTATGCTGACCTGACCGACGAAGCGGAAGGCATGCCGGAGTTTGTTACTCAGCAGGAACTCGATCTCTACATCGGCAAACTCGAATCGGACATGCGGGAAGCGGCCAAGAAATTCGAGTTTGAGAAGGCCGCAAAGCTGCGTGATACGGTGAAGGAGCTTAGGACGAAGGAGTTCTTGTTTGCCTGAACTTGATCCTCCGCGAAGGGAGCTACAGATGCGCAGATTGCTATCGTCACTCATTTGTTTGAACTTCGCTGCGGGACCGCTGCTTGCCCAGTCTGGAAGTGCTCTATCAGGACACGATCTTGCCCGGCACGACATGCTCTATGCTGGCGAGTCGCACGATCGCAAACTCTTCCTCCTGAAGGACGGCGGGGTCGCCTGGTCGTATAACGATCCTTCAGGCAAGGGGGAGATAAGCGACGCTATTCTTCTCTCGAATGGAGACATCCTTTTCGCGCACCAGTTTGCTGTCGAAGAGATTTCACCCGAAAAGAAGATCGTCTGGCGATACGACGCGCCGCCAGGAAGCGAGATCCACACCGCCGTGCCAATTGGCAGCGATCGCGTTCTGTTCGTGCAGAACGGTACTACAGCCATGATTCGCGTGGTGAACAAGAGATCCGGTGTCTTCGAGAAGGAGTTGCCACTGAAGACCAGGCTGCCGGTCAGCGTTCATGGCCAGTTTCGCCACGCCAGGCTCACCCGCGCCGGAACACTGCTGGTTGCTCACATGGACCTGGACAAGGTAGTGGAGTACGACTCGGCAGGCAATGAGCTCTGGTCATTTCCGGCAAGTCATCCCTGGGGCGTCACTCCTCTCGACACCGCGAACGTTCTCATCACGGACAGCGTGGGCGTTCGCGAGGTAAATCGTCGCGGCGACGTCGTCTGGTCGTTCAGGCCGCAGGACACGCCAGATTACAAGTTCGACAGCCTGCAGCAGGCCTGGAGGCTTAGGAACGGCAATACGGTCGTCAATAACTGGATCAACGAGTGGAGCGCCAAGCCAAACGATCAGACCCTCCAGGCGATCGAACTAACGCCAGACAAGAAGGTGGCGTGGGTCCTGCGCTCATGGAGCGCGCCTGCAGACCTTGGCCCCGCAACGACCATGCAGTTCCTCGATTCCCCGCAGAATCCTGAAGACCTCCACTTCGGCGAGATCCACTAGACCACTGAACTGTTTACGCTACTCCAGGTTCTGGACCTGTTCGCGGGCGCGTTCGATCTCCAGCTTCATCTCCAGCCCAAGATCCGTCAGCCGCAGACCGTTCTGCGATGACGCGCCACCAGTCTTGGAGAGCAGCGTGTTTGCCTCGCGATTCAACTCCTGCAACAGGAAGTCCAACCGCTTGCCGACCGCGCCTCCTTGGTCGAGCATTGCGATAAAAGCGGCTACGTGGGTACGCAGGCGGACCAGCTCCTCTTCGATATCGCTGCGGTCGGCAAGCAGGGCCGCCTCGGTCAGCAAGCGTTCGTTTGGAAGCGCAGCGTCCTGAACGAGCTCTGCGATGCGGGTTCGCAGCCGCTCGAAGATGGCCGCACGAACATTGATTCGAAGCTGAACAGCCTCTTGCGCCAGCCCATCCAACCGCAGCATGGAGGCGCGCAGTTCTTCAGCCAGCGCACCTCCCTCTTCCGCGCGGGAACTGTTGAATTGGGTAAGCAGTTCCGAACAAACATCCTGTACCCGGGCAAGCAAGGCTGCCTCCGCGCCGGGAGCATCACTCTGCGGAGACGAGTTCCCGCTCATCATGCCGGGAAATCGCAGAAGTTCGTTCAGGTCGGGTTCGCAGACCAGTCCGTGGGACTTTGCGGCAGCGCGAAAGCAGTCGATGTACGCCTTCAGCAACTCCTCGTTCACGCCGAAGCCGCTCCGCGAGGGTCTCTCGAGTTGCAGCGCAAACTCTACATGGCCCCGGTTGATCTGCTCTTTGAGCAACTTCCTCAACTTCGACTCAAGCTGCTCGAAGTTTTGCGGAAGGCGAAGCTGAAGATCGAGGAAGCGATGGTTCACGCTCTTGAGCGTAAGCGTAGCGCTGATGCCGTCTTCGGAGTCGATGCGAATGCTGGCATATCCCGTCATCGAGTAAACACGGTCGCTCACAGCGCGCCCTCGAGCATCTCGACCACATCTTGCCCGCTGTCGCCAGGTTCACCCCGGAACTGCAGATCGTGCAGCCGCCGATAGGTACCGGAGTGCTGCATCAGTTCGTCATGGGTACCAATCTCCGTGATCCTTCCCTGCTCCAGCACTGCGATGCGCGTCGCATTTCTCACGGTGGAAAGGCGGTGCGCGATCACGAAGACAGTGCGCCCCCGCATCAGGTTCGAGAGCGCTGCCTGCACAAACGCCTCGCTCTCTGTGTCGAGGGCGGAGGTCGCTTCGTCCAGGATGAGGACAGGAGCGTTCTTTAAGATCGCACGCGCGATGGCGAGCCGCTGGCGCTCTCCGCCGCTGAGCCGCACTCCCTTTTCGCCAACGACCGTGTCGTAGCCGTTCGGCATGGCCAGGATGAACTCATGCGCAAGCGCCATCTTGGCGGCCTCTTCGACCCTGCTTAACGGCACGTCCGGCTGCCCATATGCAATGTTGTTGCGGACCGTGTCGTTGAACAGCACGACCTCCTGCGTGACCTTGCCGATCTGCTTGCGCAGGCTATCGATGGTGACATCGCGAAGATCATGGCCGTCGATCAGGATGCGCCCGTGATTCACGTCAAAGAAGCGCGGGATGAGGTTGACCAGAGATGACTTTCCCGCTCCGCTTGGTCCTACCAGCGCAAGCACCTCTCCCCGACGAACGGTAAGACTTACTTCCTCAAGCACCTGCCTGGTCTCGCCTTCACTCTCATACGCGAAGCCCACGTCCTCAAATCGGATGTCTTCTTTGAACTCCCTCAGCACGTGCGCCCGCTTCTTTTCGCGGACATCATCCTGCGCGTCCATAAACTTGAAGATGTCTTCGCTGGCACCCAGCGCCTGCTGGAAGGAATTGTAGAAAAGCGCAAACTTGCGCACCGGATCGTACAGGGAAAAGGTCGCAAACAGGAACGCGATGAAGTCGCCGGTCTTCATGTTGTGCGCGACGATCTGTCTGCGACCGATGTACAGCAGCAGCGCGATTGCGACCGAGCCGATCGCGTCCATCAAAGGCGAACTGATCGCCTGCACTGAGACCGACTTCAGGTTGGCTCGAAAGAGCCGCTTTGCCGCGCGGCGAAAGCGGTCCATCTCCCAGAGTTCCATTCCGAACGCCTTGACGATGCGATTGCCGGTAATCGTTTCGTGCAGAATGTTCTGGATCTCGGCCAGTTTGTCCTGCCCCTTTCTTGTTGTACGGCGAACTTGCTTGCCTATGCGTCGAGCCGAAGAGATAACGATCGGGATAAAGAGAAGCAGGATCCAGGCCATCTTGCCGCCCAGAATGACCACCGCGGCAACCATGAAGACGAGCGTAAAGAACTGCTGCAGAAACTCGCCGAGAACGCTCGACATCGCCGTCTGCACTCGCTCAATGTCGTTGATCAGCGTGGAAAGGAGAGTTCCGGTGGTGTGCTTCTGAAAGAATCCTACGGAGCGGCGAAGCACGGCATTGTAGAGATCGTTGCGAAGATCGGTGATCATGCCGAACCCGGCATAGTTGATCAGGTAAGTGCCCAGGTAGTCGCATGCAGATTTTATGAGCGCCGAAAGCACCAGCGCATACGCGACCACGTTCCACGAGTTATGAAGATGGTGGGGAACGAGAAAGTGCAGGTTCAGCGGTCGCGCCAGATGCGGGACATGAAAGAGAAGAACATCGGTGTACGGCGAATCAGGACTAAGCACCTGGTCGAAGATCGGCTTGATGAGCAGGATGCGAAACGCGGCAATTGCGCCTACTGCGGCCATGAGCAGGACGGAAGCGACTGAATACAGGGCATAGGGACGGACATAAAGCAGCAGCCGCCACAGTCGCTTCATGCGCAGAAACTCCGTCTGGTGTTGCCTGTTCTTTGGATGGCCACGCGAAGAACAGATGTATGGCGGAGAGACAGGGATTCGAACCCTGGATACCTTGCGGTATACACGCTTTCCAAGCGTGCGCCTTCAGCCACTCGGCCATCTCTCCGCATATGCGGACTCTTAAATCTAACATGCTTGCATCGCAGGTAGCCTCGCTTACGCAAGCGGATGCCACACCCCCTCACCAAGGCGTCTCTATGGCGGCTTCAACACAATCTCGCTCGAGCAGTATCTGCGAATTGTCTACCGACCTGACGTGCAATACGTCGATGGGGACATTGAAGAGCGCAACGTAGGGAAATACGGTCACAGCGTCGCGGAGTTCCAGATCACTCTCTGGTTCCACGAGCACCGAAAGGAGTGGGGGTGCGCTCTGTCCAGGAGCAGCAGACGCTCTTGAATGTTAGACGGGTACGTATCCCAGACTTCAGCGTGTTCCGGCGCGAGTTGCCGATCAAGCAGGTCTTCACGAACCCACAACTCATCGCCATCGAAGTGCTTTCCCCTGAGGACCGGCAATCGCGGCTGCAGGTCAGGATCAGGGCTTCATCGACTTTGGCGTCGAAACATCTGGTCGTCGATCCGGATGGGCGGATTGGTTGGGATTGCAGCGACGGCACCTGGTCGCGCAAAGAGCGTTTTGCGGTTGCGCGGAAGCCGATCTATCTTTCCCCAGATGAGGTATTTGCCCGGATCGACGAAGACGAAAAGGACTGAGCTTACCAGCCCCTGTTCTGCATCATCTCGTCCGCGGGAATGTTCGCGACAGCAAGGCCCTTCATCGCACCCATGCAATCGGCGGAGCATTCTGTAATGACCGCAGGGTCGTCGAAGAAGGTCGCGGCGCGGACGATTGCAGTGGCGCGGCTGATGGCCTCCTGACGCTCATGCGGACGGCGGTACGCACCAAAGAGTCCGGCCTTGACCTCCGCCCCGATGAACTCCGGCGCAACCGGCTTGCCCTCTACCCAGTCGCCCTGCTCCAGACGGTCGCCTTCACGGTATCTCGCAACGTTCAACTTCGTCGTCGAATCCGACATGAAGATGCCTGAGCCGACGAAGACGGTCTCTGCGCCAAGCTGGCGCACCAGCGCCGCGTCGGCGGGCGTAGCGATCCCTCCTGCGGAGAAATTCGGTACCGGCAGCTTGCCTGTCCTCGCTACCATCTTCACCAGCTCGTATGGAGCGCGCAAGTTCTTCGCCGCAGCATAAAGTTCTTGGTCGTCGAGCACCGTAAGCGCCTTCATCTCCGAAACGATCTGCCGCATGTGGCGCACCGCGTGGATCACGTCGCCCGTCCCTGGCTCGCCTTTGGTGCGGATCAGTGCTGCTCCCTCTGCGATGCGGCGCAGCGCCTCACCGAGATCTTTCGCACCGCAGACGAACGGTGTGGTGAAGGCGTGCTTGTCGATGTGATGGGTCTCATCGGCTGGGGTAAGCACTTCGGACTCATCGATAAAATCGACGCCCAGCTGCTGCAGGACCTGAGCCTCAACAAAGTGCCCGATACGCGCCTTCGCCATTACCGGGATCGACACCGCAGCCTGAATCTCCCGGATCATGTTCGGGTGAGACATTCTTGCGACTCCACCCTGAGCGCGAATCTGTGCAGGTACCCGCTCGAGCGCCATCACAGCAACGGCACCGGCCTGCTCGGCGATGACTGCCTGGTCTGCGTCAATAACGTCCATGATGACGCCGCCTTTGAGCATCTCGGCGAGCCCTACCTTCAGGCGCAAGCTCGATGCGGGATAGCTGCCATTCCCGTTTGAACTCCCAATTCCGTTGCCGACCTGGTCTGCCATGGTGGGTCTCCTTCCGTGCCGCCGGGCGCTCAATGGTGACGCCGAAGCGCATCTT
The DNA here is from genome assembly GCA_964658395.1 of uncultured Granulicella sp. GTDB lineage: Bacteria > Acidobacteriota > Terriglobia > Terriglobales > Acidobacteriaceae > Edaphobacter. The sequence continues at coordinate 14,714 of CAZZYQ010000030.1, forward strand.
TTTCAGTCTTGAAACAAAGTTTAGCAGTTTTGGGCAAGCGTCATGAGAGTTCCGTTCTTGTTGCTTCATCTGGTGACAAGCCAAAGTTTGATTAGAAATTCAACAGCCGTTTACGAAGCGCCGCTGCCTGCAGCCGATGATCAGGTTTAGATGTCAAGCTGCGCGAGGTGTCCTTGACTCCTGAACTGACCATCGTCATCCCGGCGAAGAACGAAGTCACCATGCTGCCGCGACTCCTGGCCTCGCTGACCCGGCAAGACTACGACCAGATGGCCATGACTCGCGTACTGGTTGCAGATGCAGGCTCGACTGACGGCACGATTGAAGCGGCATACCAATTCGCTGACCGGCTGCAGATTGAAGTTATAGCCGGCGGCCTTCCTTCCGCCGGGCGCAACGCCGGCGCAAAACTGGCTTACTCAAGGTATGTGCTCTTCCTGGACGCCGACGTAGAACTAGCCGACGTGACCCTGTTGCGCCGCGCGATGGGTACCATGCGGCGACGCAACCTGCAGCTTGCTACGGTGAGCATCGGCTGCCGGCAGGGCGGCTTCTTCGACGACATGCTCTACGCCGGCAACAACGTCATGCAATTTATCGGCTCCAAGTGGAAGCCATTCGCCACCGGCATGTTCATGCTCTTTGAGCGCGAGGCCTTCTGGAGGCTTGGTGGTTTTAACGAGCAGGCGCTGTTTGCGGAAGACTACCTGCTCTCAAAACGCGTCCCGCGGCATCGTTTTCGCATCGTCCGCGGACGGGTTCTCACAACCAATCGCCGCTTCCGCAAACTGGGACACGGCCGGATGATCTGGATGTTCTTCAAGACTATGCTGCACACCTGGGACGACAAGTACTTCCTTCAAGACCAGGGCTACTGGTAGCGCTAAGCGGATCTCAAGCCAGCATTCCTCCGACGTTAGGCTCTCGGCAGCGAGGCTTGTCTTGGGAAGCAAAGACGAGAGCAACACGCAGATCCTCCACTTCGCGAAGGATGACGAACAAGTCGCGCCTTTTACTAGCCGGCAGAACGCTGAACACGAGCAACGAGTTCCTGGCTTAATGCGATGAAGACTCCCTTCCCCTGCGCCAAGACCGTACCATCGCGCAGTTTGAGCTCCGCTTCGTGGAAGAGCTTGCGGCCATCGCGCCGAACGTGACGACCGAGCAAAATAAGTGGAACGTGAAGCGGCGACGGCCGAAGGTAGTCGATCTCCATGTTGCGGGTCATGGCAAGGACGCCGAGCGGTTTGTTGAGCTTGCTCATCGCCTCGTCCATCAGCGTGGCGATGATGCCGCCATGGATGTAGCCGGGCGGCCCCTCGTAAATGCGCCCGAGCTTGATGTCTGCTGTAGCGGTATGTCCCTCGGCATCGATGCGGAACTCAAGATGCATGCCCTGCGGATTGGCAGGGCCGCAGGCGAAGCAGTGTCCGGCCTGCTCGTCGAGCGTTGGGGCGTGGTCGCGATGTGAGGCTGAGACCGATTCGCTCATAGCTGGGTATTGCACACCGCAAGTATGCCTGCGCCATACTTCTGCGCCTTCTCCGTTCCTACCCCGGTGATGGTCTCGAGCTGCGAGAGGCTCTTTGGTCGAAGGAGAACGATGCTGCGCAGCGCCGAGGACCCGAGCAGAAAGAACTGCGGCAGACCACGCTTCTCGGCCTCCAATCTGCGCCATTCGCGAAGGCGCTGATCGAGTTGCTGCTGGTCGGATGTCAGCATCTCGCCCGGAGCGGCTTCGGCCGTCCGGCTCGCTCCGGCCGTTTGCGTGGACCGTACCATTCCAGCAGCCATGCCAACCTTGTCACCATTTAGGCTCCACTTGTCATCCATCGCGGAGCGGACGGTCTGTTTCCGCTTGAGGGGCGGATCGTAAGGTCCGTCCATAGCGGCGGAATAGTTGGCGGTCCCGTTCGCCGAGCAAAGGGCGATCAACGGTGCACCATAGCTCTCTATCTTTGCCTGGCCTATGCCCGTTATGGTGGAAAGCTCTGTTATGTTCCGCGGGCGTGCCAGCACGATGCTGGAGAGCAGCGCATCACTCAGCACAAAGAAGGCTGGCCTGCCATTGGTTGCGGCCTCGCTCTTGCGCCAGGCGCGAAGCCGGACATCCAGCTCCTGCTGTTCGGGTGTGTAGGTGGCCGGATCAACCTTCAGCCTCCCTTTCTGCTTTGCTGCAGCGCTCTTCTTTCCTTCGGCACGATTGCGCGCAGCCGGCGTCTCCTCCTCGCCATCTCTCAGCATCACTCGCAGGGCGGGGCGCGAAGCACCGGTATGTTCCCGGCCTTCTCCCGTCAACGTGGCCTTCTTGTAGCTGATCTCTATGCCTTCGGCGTTGGTAAACGTGTCAGAGGAGATGGAGATCAGCCCGGCGCGGGAGAGCGCGTTGAGATACCCATCGAAGGTCCGGCGATCCGGGCCGAGGGCCGTCTCCGTGAACAGCCTTCCTGTAGCCTTTGGCTGTCCATTGGCGAGCGCCTGAAGGATGGTGCGGAGATGGCGCTCCTCCTTTGAATCGGGCGCGCGAAACGCCTGGGCGGTGGCCAGTTCGGGCGCGCAGAAGTCGCAGTGCCCGCACGGACGCAGACCATCCGCCGCATCGCCAAAATGGCGGATCAGCGCTGACATTCGGCACTGCTGCGTCTCGGCAAATTGCGCCATCCGGTCGATCTGCGACCGCCGGAAATCAACCTGATTCGCATAGGCCGTCATCCATTCGTCTGGCGGCGGCGCAGAGGAAGAGTAGCGAACGTTGCCGGCAAGATCGGTCTGCGCCACTCCCAGACCCACCAGCTTCTCCACGCATTTCACGAAGATGTCGCGGCTCAGATGCAGCTTCGCGCAGAGCGGATCGGGCATCAGGAACTCATCCGTCAGCACCTTCGCGACCCGTGCAAGGTCACCGACCGGAGGATAGTCGCGTTCGAAAAAGCCCTCGTGGATCTTGCGGTCCGCAAAGGAGTGCAGCAGAACGGTGCGGCTAGGCAGGCCATCGCGACCGGCGCGGCCAATCTCCTGGTAGAACGCTTCCACAGACGCCGGAAGCGCGATATGCACCACGGTCCGTACGTCGGCCTTATCGATGCCCATACCGAAGGCGATGGTGGCAACGACGATCTCGAGCTTGCCTGATAGAAAGTGGCGCTGCACGCGTTCGCGCACGCTTGGTTCAAGACCGGCATGGTATGCAGCAGCGCGGCTGCCAAGCAGGCCTGCTAGCTCTTCCGCGGCTTTTCGCGACGGCGCGTAGACGATGGCCGGGCGGTTCTCGGGCTTCGCCAGCAGCTTCGCCGTGAACTCGTTTCGCCGGGGCTTTGACATCTCCACCACTTCGATATGCAGGTTGTCCCGCCTAAAACCATGGATGAATAAGGCCGGGTCCTTCAACTGCAGTTGCGCCACGATGTCTTTCTGGACCGTGGGCGTCGCGGTCGCTGTGAGCGCGATGATGGGTGAAGGGCGCAGCATGGGCAGGTACTCGCCGAGTGTCCGGTAATCCGGTCTGAAATCGTGTCCCCATGCGGATATACAGTGTGCCTCGTCGATGGCGATCAGAGCTGGTTTGCGTCGCGCCAGCATCTCCGGAAACCCCGGCACACGCATCCGCTCCGGCGCGATAAACAGAAACTGCAGCGTGCCATCCAGATAGGCGCGGCAGGCCTGACGCGCAGTGTCGCGGTCGAGGCCGGAGTGGATGCGCGCGACCTGAAGACCTGCACCGCTCAGCTTGGCCGCCTGATCGTCCATCAGCGCGATCAGTGGGGAGATCACCAGCGCCGTGCCTCCGCGCGCAATTGCCGGAAGCTGGTAGCAAAGTGACTTCCCCGCCCCCGTGGGCATGACGAGGAGCACGTCGCGTCCCTCGCTTGCGGCGCGACAGACTGCCTCCTGGTTTGCGCGAAATGCCGGAAAACCGAATACCTGGTGGAGAAGCTCGCTGAGTTGCATAAAGCTGGCTACAGTTTCGCACGCCCTCAGCATGGAAAAGCCACACCGGAAGCGGTCCGAGGGGCAAGAGAACTCTGTCCCACTCCGGGACGTTTACTCTGCTGATACCCCGAACAGGTCATTGACCCAAGTATGTGGCACGGCTAGCCTTCGGGGTAGAAGCGAACAAAACTGACAGCTGTGCTCATTATCTGTCCCAAGCTGTCGAGGGGCATCGTCATTTCAATGACTGACAACATGACGGACGACATCGCCATCGCCTCGGCACGCGCGCACCGGTATGCAGGTCAGCCGGCGGGAGTGAAGGCGGCGTTAGAAGCCTGCATCGCCTACTTCGACTGGCATCCGGTCGTGGCGGGAGTTTCGCTTACGGCAGTTGCGGCGACTGGCTTGCTCGTAGCGCAAAGGGTCTTCGACGCGACCGTGCCGCTCGTCGGCGGTTGGGCCCTGTATACCCCTTTGAACGGCATCGTTCTGGCCTTTCTGCTCATGAGCCGCAGAAGACTGTGGCTTTGGATCGTCCTCGGCTACATCATGGCTTTGTCGCTCGGCGGTCGCTCGTCCGACGTCTCTCACGCCCACGGACCGCTTGAGATTGCCGGGAATCTGCTCGAAGTTTTGATCGCTGCGTTCTGCCTTCCTCCTTTCCGCAACCTCAAGCAATGGCTTCTCGAGCCGAGGCTACTTGCCGCGTTTGCGGGGTATGCCATGCTCCTGGGCCCCGCGGCAATGGCCTTGACCGTGGCGCACCGTTTTCCCGGCAGTCTCGACAGCTTCGGCGTTCTTCACTCCGGCTACCTGGAGCGGGTGCGGATCGTCTTCTTTGCCGAATCAGTCGGGATGGCATTGTGGACACCCCTTGCCCTGGTGCTCGTGAACCGCGAGACCTACAGCCTTCTACGAGGCCGCGCTCTCCTGATTACGGTGGGCATGCTGGCGCTGGTGGCGATGGCCACCTGGCTCGCCTTCACGCAAAGTTCCTACCCGGTAATCTTCCTGCCCTATATCGTTCTCGTCGTTATGGCGTTCCGGCAAGGTCTGCGCGGCGCTGTACTTGGCACTGCGGTCGCCGCTGCGGTTGTGAACGCTTTTACGGTTCATGGGCACAACTTCCTTCCGGGCGCTCCCAACTTCTGGACGGCACCTGCCTCCGGAGAGCAGGCGCTTCTTGTCCAGGGATACCTGACGCTCGCTGCACTGATGGTCTTTCCAGTGAGCGTGACCCTGCTCAAGCGGAAAGAACTTGAAGATCGTCTTCTGGGCTACGAGATCGAGCTTGACCGCCTGAAGTCCATTGACCGGCTCACGGGCGTATCCAATCGCAAGCGCTTTGACCTTGTTCTCAATCGCGAGTGGCAGCGCGCAACCCGCGATCCCAAGCCGCTTGCACTGCTCATGATCGATGTCGATTACTTTGACCTCTACAACGAGTGCTACGGGCACCAGGCCGGGGACGAGTGCTTGCGCCTGATTGCTACCCGGATAGCCGACCAGCCACATCGCGCCTACGACCTGGTCTCTCGCTACGATGGCGGCAAGTTCACTGTGCTGCTCCCCGGAGCGCCCGGCGTCGCCGTGCAGAGGATCGCCGAGGAGTTTCGTTCGCACGTCGCGGCGCTCGATTGGCCCCATGCCCGCAGCCTCTTCGAGCGCGTTACCGTCTCTGTAGGCTGGGTCTCGATGATGCCGGAGAGCGACCTGCAACCGGCCGTCCTGATCGCCGCCGCGGAACAGGCGCTCACCTTGGCGAAGAACAAAGGCCGGAACCGCGTGGAGGGCTTCAGCGGAGACGCGGTCGCCCTGACCCCCACCGCGCAGTAGCCCCGCCTTGAATTGTCCTTCCCTTTTGCCTCACCAGTCCCTTCTATCTTGTCCACCGCTCTTTCCTTGTCATTCCCGCAGGAATCTGCTTCACCGCCCCCTTGTAGGTTCAGGACGCACATGGAGCAATGTTCCCTCCTAATCGGCAAAAGCCGCGTCCGGCAGGTAAGATATCCTCGTGCCGAAGCCCGACGATGCCGAATATCTCGCGATTGAGGGCCACCAGGTCCGCATCTCCAATCCAGCCAAGCTTTATTTTTCGCGTGAGGCGCAGTTCACCAAGCTCGACATCGTCAAGTATTTCCTCGCAGTCGCAGCCGGCGCGCTGGGCGGCATCCAGGGTCGCCCTATCGTTCTAAAGCGCTTCGTCAACGGCGCGGAGGCGGAGCCTTTTTACCAGAAGCGCGCCCCCGCCGATCTGCCCTCGTTCCTCACCACAACCACGCTGTCGTTCCCATCTGGGCGCACTGCTGACGAGGTGGTCGTTAACAATGCCGCCGGCCTTGCCTGGATCGTCAACCTGGGCTGCATCGAGTTGCATCCCCACCCGGTCAGCGCCTCCGATCTCGACCACCCCGACCAACTCCGCGTTGACCTCGACCCGGGCCCCGGCGTGGAGTTCGAGACCGTTCGTCTCGTAGCGCTCGAGACAAAGGCTGTCCTCGACGAACTTGGAATGCCCGCATTTCCAAAGACGAGCGGCTCCCGGGGCATTCACGTAAATGTGCCCATCCAACCGCGCTGGAGCTTCACCGAAGTTCGCCGCGCCGCACTTGCTCTTGCCCGCGCAGTGGAACGGCGAGTTCCCGCTCTCGCCACCTCCAAGTGGTGGAAAGAAGAACGCCACGGAGTCTTTCTCGACTACAACCAGAACGCGAAGGACCGCACCACCGCCTCCGCCTATTCGGTCCGGCCATTGCCCGATGCCCGGGTCTCAGCGCCGCTGTTCTGGAATGAAGTGCCTGACTGTAATCCGGCCGACTTCACTGTTTTCTCGATGCGGGAACGATTTGCTGCAATCGGCGACCCTCACGCCGAGTTCGCTGCACAACCGTGTAGCCTGGAGCCGCTGCTCGACCTCGCCGCGCGCGATGAAGCGGAGGGCCTTGGCGACGCGCCCTGGCCACCACACTTCGCCAAGGGCGAGAACGAACCTTCCAGGGTCGCGCCTTCTCGCGCTAAATCACCGAACAAATCGTTCTCGAGCCAACTCGGGGAGGGTTTTGGTGCCCAGCGGTTCCGTAAGCGGTCGGCTGCCGTCGCAGAGGACGCCGCTCATGCGGCCAGTGCCGATCCGGTAGCTCCACGCAAGTCACCGGCCAAGCGCACCTCGAAGCATCCTCTCATCACGATTGCCAACTCGCCGGACAAAGAGGCCGCGCTCGCCGGCCTTGAGCGATGGAGGCTTAGCCACGCAGAAGCCGCGGCACTGCTTGCGGTCGACGACGTACTGGTCGACCGCATGAGAGGGCGTGCTTACATCTGGTACCGCGTTCGCGTGAACTTGCGGAACGTGCCAGCGGACATTCGGCCCACACAAGGCACACCTGATCCTGATGATGATCCGACCCGGCTGTCTTCCGCTTAGAGTGCCTTACGCGCATCGCCCCAATCAGTCGGAGAGCAGATTCCCTACGGCTTTGACAAACGAATGCAGCAGCAGACCCTGATCCCCACTCAGGCTCTCTTGCGTCCGCTTGCGAACACCATCGCCAGTTCCTCCGCAGGCACGACCTCCAACTGTGCATAGGTACAAGCCTCTGGTGCCTTGTCCGTCCGCCAGCGTCGGAACTGGGCCATGTGCCTGAAGCGGTCGCCCTGCATGTGTTCATAAGCCACTTCAACCACCAACTCAGGTCTCAGCGCGACCCAGGACAGGTCCTTCCCGGTATTCCAGCGGCTTTGGCCGCCAGGCATGCGCTGACCACTCTGACTGTCGCCGTCGCCCGCCATCCAATTCCATGGATGTCCATCGAGTGCGTCCGTGCGATACGGCGCGAGGAAGTCGACGAGCTCTTTCCGCTTTGGCATGGTAAAGCTCGCGCACACGCCAACATGCTGCAGGTCACCGGCGGCGTCGTACAAGCCCAGCAGCAGCGAACCGACCGCCGTTCCTTCCGCATCTTTGTACCAGCGGAATCCAGCCACGACGCAGTCGCAATCGCGCTCATGCTTCACCTTCAACATGGTTCGCTTGTCGGCATCGTAGGTTCCGGTCGCCCGCTTCGCCATCACACCGTCGAGACCCGCACCTTCAAATCGCCGGAACCAGTCCTCCGCCACCCTCCGGTCTCGCGTGGCCGGAGTCTGATGAATGGGAGGATTGAGGTTCGTCATGATCTCGTTGAGCCGCTCCGCTCGCTCCTGCTGCGGCCTCGCCCGCAGGTCTTCTGCTCCAATGCAGAGCACATCGAAAAACACGATCGACGCCGGCGTCTGCTCGGCGAGCAGCTTCACGCGTGAAGCCGCCGGATGGATCCGTAGCTGAAGCGCATCGAAGTCGAGCCCTCGCTCCGCGGCAATCACGATCTCGCCGTCGAGCACGCATCGGGGCGGAAGCTGGTCCAGGAGCGTTCTCAGCAGCTCCGGGAAATAGCGGTTCAGCGGCTTGCCGTCCCTGCTCTGGATCAGCACCTCGTCCCCATCGCGAAACACGATGGTTCGAAAGCCGTCCCACTTGGGCTCGAAGATCCACTCGCCCTCATGCGGCAGTTCGCCCGTCCGCTTGGCTAACATCGGAAGCAAGGGAGGATTTACTGGAAGGTCCACGCCACGATCTTATATCCGTCTGCTCAAGAGCCGCTGGCGGGTGCTTCCCATCCGGCAACCTTCTGCGGAAAGACAGACTCTCAGGGTGCAGTCTGGTTCCAGGAAAGCCATGAGGACCGTTCGCGGAGACTGCAACACATGGCTGTTTACACGATTTTTCGAGCTGCGTTTGGCTATCTATTTCTGGTTCTGATGGTCCGCATCGTGGGGCGCCGTCCCGGCAAGCAGCTCACTCCATTCGAGTTCGTCTTGATCTTCTATCTGGGTGGATTGACGCTTACCGGCATGGTGGGCGAGGAAGTTTCGCTGACCAATGCAATCTGTCAGATCATCACTGTAGCCTGCTGTCACTACGTTCTTGCTTCGCTCCGCTATCGATCCGATCGCCTGGCCAAGCTGCTCGACGGAACTCCCCTCGTCCTTCTCGAGAACGATACCTGGCGCACCGAGACCCTCGCCCACATGCGCCTTCAGGATGACGACGTGATGGACATGGCGCGCGACCAGGGTATCGCAGAGCTGGGCGGTATCGAACTCGCCACCCTGGAAAGCTTTGGCGAGATCAGCATCATCAAGCGCTCGGAACCTGAATAAGGGCCGCAAACTCGCCACAAACCTGGCAACGAACTCAGTCCCGAGGAAACGCAATGGCAACAGCACCAGTTACAAATCGTGCCGAAGACTCCATTCCCAAGGTAGACGGCAGCGTCGCTGTCGGGGAAGATCTTGAATTTCAAAGAAAATGGTGGCGTTTCGAGAACGGAGTATGGGTCGTCTTCATTCTTTTGCTCCTCTGCGACCTGACCGGCTTGTTCGGTCGAGGCTTTCTGGCCAAGGCCAAAGCCGCTGCCGCGGACCAGAGCTTGTCGCTGGACTACGAGCGCGTGCAGCGAGCGGGAACGCCCTCCATCATGACCATCCGGTTTGGGCCGTCCGCCATCCAAGGAGGACAAGTTCGTCTGTTTATCAGCGAGTCCGTCATCAAGGAACTTGGCGCGCAGCGGGTCTCGCCGCAACCCCTTACCTCGACGCTCACCCAGGATGGAGTGGTGTACACGTTTCCCGCGGAGGGCCCGGGCGTAGTTGAAATAGCGCTCTCCCCGTCGTTTCCCGGCAAACATCAGTTCGCAACCGGCATCGTTGGCGGCCTGCCTGTCCAAGCCACTGCATACGTCCTTCCCTGAGCCCCCATGCCTACCATTGTTCATGCCATCGCCGGCTACCTCTTCCTTTTGCTCCTGGTCCGTGTGCTCAAACGCCGAGCCGGATCGCAGATGGTGTTGTTTGAGTTTGTTCTGGTGTTCCTTATCGGTGGCATCATCATTCTGTCTACCGTCGGCAACGATCGCTCGGTGACCAACTGCACCTGCGCGGTGATTGCCGTCTGCCTCTTTCATCGGCTCGTTGCCTTCGGCAAGAGTAAGTCGCCGAAGTTCGGTGCCATCATCGACGGCACGCCGCTCGTCGTGCTCCGGCGAGGAGAGTTCCAGACCGAGGTGATGGACGGCCTGAAGTTGAAGCAGGAAGACGTTAGGACCGCAGCCCGCACCCACGGCTTCACTTCGCTCGACCAGGTTGAGTACGCAATTCTTGAACGCAACGGCAGAATCAGCATCATCCCAAAAAAATCCTGACAGAGAAGACCTATGCCAACCAGCGCCGCTTCATCGTCGAACCAGCCCATCGAGACCGACATCCCCGCACGTCTCGATCGGCTGCCCTGGTCGCGCTGGCATGTACGCATCATCGTCGCACTGGGAACGTCGTGGCTTCTTGATGGCCTTGAGGTAACCCTTGTGGGCTCGCTTTCCGGCATTCTTGAGAGCAACTCCGGCCTCCATTTGACTGACCCTCAAGTCACTGGAGCGGCGACGACATACCTCGCAGGCGCGGTGTTAGGAGCGCTTCTTTTCGGCTACTTGACTGATCGCCTCGGCCGCAAGAAGCTCTTCCTGGTCACGCTTGCCACTTATTCGCTGGCCACGCTCGCCAGCGCCTTTTCCTGGAACCTGCTCAGCTTCTCCGTTTTCCGCTTCTTCACTGGTGTTGGCATCGGCGGAGAATACGCCGCCATCAACTCGGCCGTCGACGAACTCATCCCCGGCAAACTCCGTGGCACCGTAGACCTTGTCGTGAATGGTACCTTCTGGCTTGGTGCGACAGCGGGGTCCCTTGCCGCTCTCTTCCTGCTCAGCGGACATCTCCCGCAGAACACCGGCTGGCGCTATGCCTTCGGTATCGGTGGCACCCTCGGTGTCTTGGTCCTGGCGTTGCGGCTGTTCGTCCCGGAGAGCCCGCGCTGGCTGATGCTTCGCGGCAAGGAAGACGACGCAGACAGGGTGGTCAGCGACATCGAAGACCGAGCAAGCCACGGAAGTAAGGAGAGCCTGCCCGCACCCGAAGGCGAGAAACTGAAGATCACCGTCCGCGACCACACTCCCTTGAAGGAGATCATCAAGAACATGCTAGGGGATAACCGGCAGCGGTCCGCTCTTTCGCTGGTATTGATGGTGGCCCAGTCCTTCTTCTTCAATGCCGTCTTCTTTTCCTACGGCCTGGTGGTCAAGAAGTTCTTCCATGTCAGCGACAACGAACTACCCATGCATCTGCTGCCATTTGCTGTTGCCAGCTTCCTTGGCCCGCTTACGCTGGGGCGGTTGTTCGACAAGATCGGCCGCAAGCCCATGATTACTGCGACGTATGGCCTTGCGGGTCTGCTTCTGCTTGGAACCCTCTTTCCTTTTGCGCACGGCACCTTCGCCGCTCGCGGGCTCGGCATTTGCTTCACTGTCATCTTCTTTGTCGCGTCATCGGCGGCAAGCGCGGCGTATCTCACCGTGAGCGAGATCTTTCCGCTTGAGATTCGCGCTTTCGCGATCGCCATCTTCTACGCTTTGGGCACCCTGGTCGGCGGGGTCGCCGCACCGCTGCTGTTCGGCTTTCTCATCGCCACAAACTCGAAGACCAACGTCGCTTTCGGCTACGCTCTAGGCGGCATACTCTTGCTGGCTGGTGCGATCTGCGAGCACTTCATCGGCGTGGAAGCTGCCGGCCAAAGCCTCGAAGCCATCTCCAAACCGCTCGCAAGCACCTAAGCTGATGCTCAGGGGCTCCGGTCGGCTGTGGACCGAAATGAACGAAGAAGCCTTCCTGAGCAAAGCCCCGTATCCTCAGGAGCTGGTTCTGTCACACGACGCGGGGCAGCGTCTGATGCGCCCTACTTCCGCACCGCAGTGACCCGGAGATACTCATTTTCAACGACCGTGCGCTTCCTGGGATCATCCGCCACATTCGCCCCAGCCCAAAGCTGTTCCAGGTCTGCAGCAAGCGCCGCCTGCCCCGCCTCGTCCAATCGGCTGAATGCGACTTTGGTTGGCCCGAAGTAGGTACGGAAGAACGACACGGCCCCTGACGGATTCACGGGCATGTCGAACAGGATCGGCACCAGGTCTGTCTTAATCTCACAAAAAGAACTCGACAGTCGCTGCCGTACTGTCGCCTCGTCGCCCCAGAGCACAGGCGGCGGAAAAGCTGGGTTCGGAGGAACGTGCTTGCCGCTGACTTTGAACATCTGCCCGGAGAAACTGGCCGGCGTCCAATTGGCCATGGCCAGCACGCCGCCAGTTCGCATCACCCGCGCCAACTCCGATGCAACCATCTCCGGTCGCGGGGCGAACATTGCTCCAAACATTGTCACGACCAGATCAAACGAAGCATCCTCATAGGGTAATTGCTCGGCGTCACCCTCATCGAAGGTGATTGACCGGCCTTCAGCGGCTGCCCTTTCTCTCGCCTGCTCCAGAAGGTTTGCCGCAATGTCGACGCCGGTCACACGGGCACCCAAGCGGGCCGCCGGCAGTGCCAAATTTCCGGTTCCGCACGCTACATCGAGCACCCGCATGCCAAGCGTGATGCCCAGCCCGGAGATGAACTCCTCTGCCCCGCTTGCGATGGTCTTGGCCACTACCCCGAAGTCGCCCGCCATCCACGTCGCGCGCATCGACTCTTTGATCTTCTCCATCGATGGCTGCTGCAGCCCTGGTTCTGAATAACTCATCGACCTTTTCCTCGATCTGCACCGTGTCTGATCGCAAGGGAACGTTGGAACGTTTAATAAACCAGGCGCTCACAAATTCTGCACAATGTTCACAGGTAAGTTCACAGATAACTTTGTAGCATCTTCTGCCACCATGGCCAATCGTGTCCCGTGCCATGTCCCCATACATCCAGCCGCACAGGAATTCCTTTTTCCCGCATGATCCGCGCGAGCCGTTCGTTCTGGTCCCAGCATTGGTCGTGCTCTCCGGTGGCGAGAACATAGGTGTTGTTCCGATATCGGTCTAGGAACCACGGGTCGCCCATTCCGGAAAGGAACTGAATTGGCTGGTTGAAGTAAACATCCTGGTCATGGTAACCGCCTAGAAAATTGCTCAGGTCGAAGGCACCACTCATCGACAGAAAGGCCGTAAAAACATCCGGATGCCGCAGGGCGAGCGTTGCCGCATGGTAGCCGCCAAAACTGCAGCCAATGGTCGCGATCTTAGGCGACCAGTTCAGCTGCTTCACCAGCGGCACAACCTCGTGAACAATGTAGTCGTCGTATTGCACTTGCCGGGCAATGCGCCAGCGCGGCGGGACGTTGCGGTTATACCAGCTCTCCGCATCAACAGAATCGACACAGAATAACTGCACCTCACCGTTGTCGATCTTCCAATCGATCGATCCAACCATTCCGCGCTCCTCAAACTCAAAGAACCGGGCTTGCGAGGTTGGAAACACTACAGCCGGAAGCCCGCCATGGCCAAAGACAAGCATCTCCATATCGCGCCCGAGGCGCGGCGAAAACCACTTGTGATACTGGCGTTGCATGTTGTCCTTTCTGCTAGTCTTACGCCATCCTAGCCTAAACGAGGTAGTCAACCGCTCTTGGCAGTGCAAATCAAAGATCCTCTTCAGTGCGCCCCGTCGGGCTCGCGATCCTTCTCAGTCAGCTCGGGTCCAACGGCCGATGCGCCCTACTTGGTGCCGGAACACGAAGAACCGGAACAGTCTGCGGAGATCTCTGCATGGCCGAGCGCAGAGGAAGCTCTCCACCGGTCGCAGCATCTTGCGGAGGTTACTCCCTCCGTAATTCCTCGCCTGGAGCGCCATCGCTTCCATTCAGCTGTTCTCCCCCACCCTCGAGACCGTTGCATCTCTGTGTACCTCCCAGTCGCCTATTTCTCCGAACCAGATCGCCGCTTTCCGGTGTTCTATCTTCACGATGGACAAAATTTATTTGACGATCGCACCGCGTACGTTCCCGGCCATAGCTGGCGAGCGCACAGCACGGCAGACCGCCTTGTGGAAGAGGGCCGGATAGAACCTGTCATCTTGGTGGGCATCGCGAACACAGGCCTGGGCCGGATGGCCGAATACACCCCCACCCGGGACGCGAAACTTATTGGCGGCGAGGGCCGCAGCTATGGACGGCTCTTAGTCGAGGAGCTGAAGCCGCTGATCGATGAGCGGTTTCGCACGCTTTTGGAACCGCAGGCTACCGCTGTTGGAGGTTCATCACTGGGCGGACTGATCTCTCTATTTCTCGCTTTCAGCTTCCCACACACCTTCGGCAAAGTGGCCGCGATGTCGCCGTCCCTCTGGTGGAACAACCGCAGCATCTTCGACTTTGTCGAGACTTCTCCTAAGCCGGAGAGCCTGCGCATCTGGATGGACATGGGAACCGGCGAAGGCGCGCGTCATCTCCGCGAAACCGATCAATTCGTCCGCCTGCTGAAACGCCGCGGCTGGCGCGAACACGTCGATCTTGCGTACCAGCGCGTCGAAGGAGGCGTCCACAGTGAAGACGCGTGGGCGGACCGCTTCGGGGATGTCCTGAGCTTCTTGTTTCCAGCTCGGTAATCCGGCCTTGTCTTGGCGGTCTCTCGGCAGCCGAGGGGGAATCTGGCCGCCCGGCATTGCGAGACTGTGCAATCTCAGTCATACTTGAGTGTCGGGGTAGTTGCGCGCGAACAGTGCCGCACATATCAGATCTTACCTTCCCCGCAATCTAAGTTTCGAAAGGTTATGCCTGTGTTGATGATTCGTCTGGCGCGCGTTGGCGCGCGCAAGCAGCCCCATTACCGTATCGTTGTGATCGAAAAAGATCGCGCCCGCGATGGCCGGTCGGTCGAAGTGGTCGGAACCTACAATCCGCGCACCAATCCCGCAAGTGTCACTCTGAAGCGTGACCGCATTGCCCACTGGCAGAGCAAAGGCGCGCAGTTGTCGGAGACAGTCGCAAAGCTCCTCACCAAGAACCCTGCCGCTCAGGAAGCGGTACTTTCTGAAGAGGCTGCTACGGCCTAGTAACTTTCATCCGGTTATCTTTGTTTACGATTGATGTACCAAACGGCTGCAAATCCCGCCGATAGTACTTCCTTAGTATCGATCTAGCATCCATCATTAGGTTTAGAACGTCAGACACATTTCAGAGTCTGTTCGGTGTGGAGGCATTTCACCCCGGACATAATCTGCCCGTGCAGGCGCACAACCTCCGAAGAGAGGAGCGAGGCTCTGGAAATGTCCGACGCTATCTCTCCCAAAGGTGGTTTCATGCTCCAGCAAGACGGTACTCCGGCGGACGCTTCTAGCCAACGGATGAAAGAACTGATTCAAGGTCTCGCGATCGCTTTAGTCGACCAACCGGATAGCGTTTCCGTTCAGGTTGTGCAGGAGCCAAACTCAACCGTTCTTCGCCTTCGCGTTGCGCCCAGTGACATCGGTAAGGTGATTGGGAAACAAGGCCGGACTGCCCGTTCTATCCGGACAATCCTTAGCGCAGCCAGCATGAAGATGCAGCATCGCTTTTCCCTTGATATCCTTGAAGACGGCGAGGCGTTGCAAGAAGCCGAGGCGAGCTGACGGCTTTAGATCCAGCCGGAGTAAATCATTCCTTACTGATGCAGCACACACCTCCTGAAACCAGCTCTCCACCTCAGGAACTCCTGAACAATCACTCTCAGCCGGCGCGGCCCGGTGGGGACCCAGACTGGCCTGTATGGTCTGTGCTGGCCCATATTCTTCGTCCCCAGGGCCGCAAGGGCGAGGTCCTGGCAGAGTTGCACACCGATCTGCCCCAGCAATTTGAGTGTGGCAAACGGGTCTTCCTCGCAAAGGAAGGCTTCGCCGGCGCTCGGAACGAAGCGCGTGCTGTTGAAGTCGGCTCCTACTTCCTACCCGTTGGGAGGAACGCTGGCCGCATCGTCCTGCACTTCAAAGAGGTCTCGTCCATCGAAGCCGCAGAAGCTCTTGCTGGACTAGATGTTCTCGTACCTTCTTCAGAACTCCCCGACTTGGACGAGGATGCCAGCTACGTGGCCGACCTGGTCGGCTGTGCACTGTTCGACCGCGTGGGTGACTCCCCGGCCTCTCAAGTTGGCATCGTTTCTGGCGTTCAGTTTGCCGCTACACCAGACGGTACGCGGCGGCTTGAGGAAGCCGCGCCTTTGCTCGTTGTCGAGGGGCACGACGGTGCA
Organism: uncultured Granulicella sp.; assembly: GCA_964658395.1. Taxonomy (GTDB): domain Bacteria; phylum Acidobacteriota; class Terriglobia; order Terriglobales; family Acidobacteriaceae; genus Edaphobacter. The sequence continues at coordinate 30,769 of CAZZYQ010000030.1, forward strand.
GAGATCCTGGTGCCGTTTGTAAAGGCGTTTCTGGTCTCACTCGATGTATCTGCCAGGCGGATCGAGATGGCCCTTCCCCCCGGTCTTCTTGAGATCAACCGTGCCGGATGATCTCTTACAGGTTGTAAGCCTTTTTCACCAGTCCTACTGTCAGTTCCCAGGCCACATCAAACGCTTCATCCAAATCCAGCCGCCCTTCCGAGACCAGCCGGCCCAAAAATGCGCAGTCGACGCGTCGCGCCACATCGTGCCGGGCTGGTATCGACAAGAATGCGCGGGTGTCGTCATTGAAGCCGACCGTGTTGTAAAAGCCCGCCGTCTCGGTGGCCTGCTCCCGGAAGCGCATCATGCCCTCAGGCGAATCGTGAAACCACCACGGCGGCCCCAACTTCAGAGAGGGATAATGTCCGGCGAGCGGCGCAAGCTCGCGGCTGTACGTCGTCTCATCCAGGGTGAACAAGATCAAGGTCAGTCGCGGATCGTTGCCATACCTGGCTAAGAGGGGGCGCAGGTTGCGCACATATTCAGTCGGCGACGGTATGTCCGCGCCCTTGTCGCGACCGAAACGCCTGTAGATTTCCGCATTATGGTTTCGTATCGATCCCGGGTGCAGCTGCATCACCAGCCCGTCCTCGACCGACATTCCCGCCATCTCGGTTAACATCTGTGCCTGGAACAGTGCTACGTCGCCGGGCTCATGTTTACCGGAAGCGACCCGATCGTAGAGCCTGGCTGCCTCAGCCGGCTGCAGATCAGCGGTCATCGCAGTCAAGTGGCCGTGGTCCGTTGCGGTTGCTCCATTCGCGATGAAGAACTCGCGGCGCCGGCGCAGTGCATTCAGGTACCCGTGGTAGCTAGAGATGTCTTCCCCGGTACACTCGCCCAGTCTCTCAAGGTTTTCGCGAAATCCTGCATACTCCGCATCGATTACTGCGTCCGGTCGGAAGGTAGGCAGCACCCTGCCTTTCCATCCGGATTTGCGAATGGCTGCATGGTGCTCCAGGCCGTCCACTGCCGCGTCGGTCGTCGCCAGCACCTCGATGCCGAACTGCTCGAACAACGCCCGCGGCAAGAATAGAGGCGTAGCAAGTTTCTGTGCGATGGTCTCGTAGAAGTCGTCTGCGTTCTCCGGCTTCAGGCGCTCGTTCAGCCCGAACAGGTTTTCAAAGGAAGAATCGAGCCACAGCCGCGTGGGCGTTCCGCGAAGCAGGTAGTAGTGCTTGGCGAAGATCCTCCACACCTCGCGCGGATCAGCTTGGCTGGCATCTCCGGTGACCCTACATATACCTAGATCCTCCAGCCGTACTCCCTGCGAGTACAGCATCCTGAAGATGTAGTGGTCTGGCTGAATGAACAATGCGGCTGGATTCGGGAAGGGTTTGTTCTCGGAAAACCATCGTGGATCAGTGTGCCCGTGCGGGCTGTAGATGGGCAGGCCCTTCACCGAAGCGTAGAGTTCCGCCGCGACTGTACGCGCCCGGCTACTCTCCGCGGGAAAAAGCCTCATTTCATCGAGCATCGCACCTAGCCTCAGTCCCTCGTCTTGATGATCATCGGTGCCGTGGCTCAAGGCCCAGCCCCTACTTCGACACGCCCACTCCGCTGCCTTCCACAACCGAATAGATCGCGTCAACGCCCGGCAACCTTACCTTCTCCACCGCTCCACTAGGCCAGTGCACTTCTACCTCGTCCACCGTTGCCGCCGCACCCAGACCGAAGTGCAGCCGCTGGTCGCTCGAAGAAGCGAAGCTCCCGCCACTCATAACGTCCGCCCGCTGCCTGAAGCCATTGGCCTTTACATACACGGTGGCGCCGACTGCATCGCGCGGGCTCTTTGCTCCGCCTACCAGCTTCAGCTCGACCCAGTGGTTCTTGTTCGCCGCAACATTGCGAAGAAAGGTCGGCGGCCCGTCCATGTTGTTGATGATCGCGTCAATCCTGCCATCGTTGAACAGATCGCCGAATGCCAGGCCGCGACCCACACCTGTCTTCGCCAGCCCCGATCCCTCCACCGCGGGTACCAGTTGTAACTTGCCCGAGGCGTTATGAAACAGCAGCGGACGCTGCTGCCAACTTGTGCCCCATGCCATCTTGTCTACTTCGGGATAGACGTGCCCATTCGCTTCGAGCAGGTCAAGCCAGCCATCATTGTCGTAATCGAAGAAAGCCGTTCCCCAGCCCAGAAACGGAATCGTTGGCTCAGCTATTCCCATCTGGTAGCTGACATCAGTAAAGTTTGCGTCTCCATCGTTGCGGTAGAGCGGCTTGTAATCGTCAGAAAATGTCGTATTGAACAGATCGACCTTACCGTTATGGGTCAGATCGCCAGCAGCAATCCCCATCGTAGCCGTCTCGCGACCGCCTTCATTCAGCGCGTAGCCTGAGGCGAAGCTCGCATCTTCAAAGGTGCCGTCACCCTTGTTCAGATACAGGTAGTTCGGTGTGGAATCGTCCGCTACCAGCAGGTCCACTTTGCCGTCGTTGTTCACGTCCACAAACAGCGATGCCAGCCCGTAATAGGCTGACCGCGTGTCACCAACACCCGCTTTTTCGCTGACGTCGGTGAATGTTCCGTCACCATTGTTGTGAAACAGATGATCGGGCTCACCCTTCAGCCCGCGCGGCCCGCACATCACCTTTACGCCGCGAAACTGGCAGAACGAAAACGCTACCGCCTTCGATCCCTGCGCCGGAGGCTCGGAGATGTCGTAGTGCACGTAGCCGGGAACGAAGAGGTCAAGCTTGCCGTCCCCGTCGTAGTCGCCCCAGGTCGCGCCAGTCGACCAGTTTCCTAGCGTCACCCCTGCCTTTTCGGCAACATCCGTAAAGGTGCCGTTATGGTTGTTGTGATACAGCCGGTTCTTTCCGAAGTTGGATATAAAGATGTCAGGCCAGCCGTCGTTATCGTAGTCGGCGATCGCGACCCCAGTGCCCCAGCGCTCGTTCGCCACACCCGCCTTCTCCGTCACGTCAGTGAAGGTGCCGTCGTGGTTGTTATGAAACAACGCAGCGTGCGGCGCCGCCGCCTTTCCTGCCTGCGCCTCGTAGGTCGAGCCGTTCACCAGATAGATATCGAGCCAGCCGTCATTGTCATAGTCCAGCAGGCCGACTCCGGACCCTACTGTCTCGATGATGAAGTCCTTCTGCGGCGTCCCCATCTGGTGGTGCCACCGGCCGAGTCCGCTCTTTTCTGCATCGTCCTCAAAGATCACCGGGCCACTTTTTACAAAGCCGCCTGCGGTGATTGGTCTATGTTCAGCGTCCAGCACCGCGGCGTGCACTCCACCCGTGTTCACGCCCCCCATCGCAGGCGGTTGTGCGCCTTCAGACGGCTTTTGCGACTGTTGGTCCGCGCTGGTCTGCGCCGCGACCGATACCCACCCGGCGAGCACGATGCACACTGCCAGGGATTGAAGGGATTGATACGTCCGGAACATTTGCGCCTTCAACTTTTCCCGTTCTCCGCGATCAAAGAATACACCGTTAGCCCTCGACCCGCAGTCATCCATAAGGCTGAGGAGCAGCCCGCTGCGACTGCAGCTAACTGCCGCGGTACTCCTTCTCCGCCCCGCGCCGTCGCTGCTTGCGGCAAGCCGACTACTTCGCAGCGCGAAGCAGTTCGGCCGCCTTCGCCGCTCCGACGCGTGATACGGCTACATCGTCGTCCGACTTGCCGCCGCTGAACGCCGCGATGACGTGCCCTGTATTTAGCTGCAGGATCACGCCGCCCTCCCAGCCAAACTCACCTGTCATCGGCGGCCGGACCTTGCTTCCGCTGTCCTTCAGCGTGTCGGCCATCTCTGCTGCCTTTGCGTACGCAATGCCGAGTAGATTTGACCCCTTGTCCGCTGCCGTCGGATCGTCCTTCATTCTTCCGACAACAAGCATCTTAGAACTCCATTCTTGAATTCTGTCCCCTTCGAAGTACGCGACAACAGCCACGCCTCCGATCTTCAGATCTTCCGCGCGTGCCTTCATCGCCTGTAGAGCAGCGCTCGCCGCCACATCGAAGCCAGCGGAGGTGGTGCTCACCCTTGCAGAAGCGGCTGATTGCGACCCCTTGGGATCTGAAGCGTGAACCTGGGCGAAGGGACTGTTTGCGAAGCCGCAACCTGCCGCGAAGAGCAGGAGCGTACCGGCACGTCTTTGGAACACGGGAGCGCCTCCTTGGTCGTCTGCAATCGTAGTCCTTTTCGTACATTGAGCAACTCGAAGAGGAGGGTGCTTGTACTACGCTCAAGGTGGCGTCACGCTCGTCCATTGGACGCAGACCTGCAAGCCGTAAATGCTAAGGAGCACGACAGGACGGACAGTCGGAGGAATACGACTTTGATGCGAACGCGACTCCGCGCTACTTTCGCGTGATGGATGCGGAAAGCGGAGACCGGGTCTGATAGCTTACAGATCCGTCGAGCCGGACAGAGGCCCGACCCCACGCCGACCCTCAACTGCTGGGAGATCTGAACTCCCCGGTTGCAGAAGTCTTGAGCCGCGTAAGTCCAGCCCTACAAAGCCGGCTCTACCGTTCCGGGTTGATCTTGATCGGGGCTCCCGGATCCGGCACATCGCCCGGAAGCGGTTTCTTCTTACGCTTTACGGGCGGAGCGGAGCTTGGCGGTCGCGACTTCCCTCTGCCGTTCTTCTTGCCATTGGGAACCTCGATCACAGCCCGCATCCAGTACTCGCCACCACCGTCCACTTCAATGCCGTGCGTCTCCCTCTCAAACCCTGGAAAGCGCTTGCCGAACTCTTCCATGGCGAGGATCAGCTTGATGACCGGGCTGTCTGGTCCGCCAAGACGTTCGCCGGGCATGGACATCGGGATTCCCGGCGGGTATGGCACCAGCATTACAGCAGCAATGCGACCCGCCATCTCTGAGAAACGAATCTTTTCCGTCTCGTTTCGGAGCAGCTTCTGATAAGTCTGAGAGGGCGTGAGCACCGGATCGAAGTCCTCATCGCAAGCGGCGTTTACCAGGCCGGCGAGGTTGAGCTGCTGCATCACGCCGTGCATCTCGTCGGACAGTTCCTTCAGCGTGACGTTGCGGTACCGCTGCGGATATCTGAGCACCAGCTCCGGAAGCGCTTCTTCAAGCGGCGCCTCCGTGTCGTACAGCCGCTTGAATTCAAAGAGATTCTCAAGCAATGCACCCCACTTGCCTTTACTGGTTCCTACTGAGAAGAGCACTAGCACCGTGTAATCGCCAGTTCGAGCGATCTCCACCCGACGGCCATCCAAAAATTCGGTCAGTATGGCCGCGGGAACACCCCAATCGCTTACCACGCCTTGCGCGTTCACCCCCGGGGTAAGGATCGTCACCTTCGCTGGATCCAGCATCGAGTAACCGTCAGCGATGTCCTCGTCCTGGAAGCCATGCCAGTCCTCGCCTTGTTTCAACGTCCAGCAGCTCGACTGGTTCGTGAGCGCCCCATCCGGAGCTTCTTCAATCAAGTACCGTTTGCCGTCGAGCGGGTCAGTCACATACTCCGGCTGGTACAACGAGAAGAACCATCCTTGCTCGGCTGCGCGCAGCCGATGCGCGATGGAAGACATCGCCTTGCGGAAGCTGATGGCGTCCTGCAAAGTCTCAGACATCAGTGTCGGGCCGGCCGGCTCGTCCATCATGGCAGCGGCCACATCCAACGACGCGATCAGCGGATAGAACGGCGAAGTTGTGCCGTGCATCATAAACGACTCGTTGAACTGGTCATAGTCGAGCGGCGCGCGGGGGCTGAGCTTGATGTGCACCATGGACGCCATCGAAAACGCCGCCAGCATCTTGTGCGTAGACTGCACGGAAAAGATGGCAGGACGGTTGGGCATATCGTCGGGAACGTCCATGGCGAACCGCCCGCGATAGATCTGGTGGAACTTCGCGTACGCATACCAGGCCTCGTCGAAGTGGATGCGCGGAACCGACTTCGACAGCTCCTCGACAACCCGGTTCACGTCATAGCACAGGCCGTCGTAGGTGGAGTTTGTGACCACAGCGTACGTGGGCGACTTGGATCGTGCACCCGCGCTGAATGGACTCTTCTCGATCAGAGCCTGAATGTTCTCAGGGCTGAAGCGTTTAATAGGAACCAGCCCGATCATGCCGTACCCGTTGCGCGTCGGCTTGAAGTACACCGGGCGCGCTCCGGTGACCGTCAGCGAGTGGCAGATCGACTTGTGGCAGTTTGCATCCGCAAGCACGATATCGTCTTGCGCGATGACACCATGGCCGACGATCTGGTTTGAAGTGGACGAACCTCCCAGCACATAGAACGTCCAGTCGGCTCCGAAGATCCTTGCCGCATTGCGCTCGGACTCACCCGGGGGGCCAAGATGGTCAAGCCAAGACCCCAGCGGTGCGGTCGAGATTCCAAGATCGGACCGCATAATATTTTCGCCAAAAAACTTGTGGAACTCCATGCCGACCGGATGCTTCAGGTAGGCAACGCCACCCATGTGGCCCGGAGCGTCCCACGAGTACGCTCCCTGGTCGTTATACCTCTTCAACTCCCGGAAGTAGGGCGGCAGAAGCTGAGCGTGATAGCGCTCTACAGCGAAGTCCACACGGTTGGCGATGAACGCCGGCGTGTCCCCGAAAAGATGGATGTATTCATGCACCTGCTGCACCACTTCCAGCGGAAGCTCGCTTACCAGAGTGCGGTCTGCGATCAGAAAGATCGGGATCTTCTTGTTGCGTCGGCGCACCGCCCGCAGAATCATCAACGCAGCGCGTTCATCGAACTGGTCTTCGCCTTCAAGGTCCCAGTCCAGCAGGATTGCACTGTGCGACGGGTCGCTGGTAACCAGGGACAATCCGTCGTCGGGAGTAGACGTTCGTACGACCTCGTAGCCCTCTTCTCCGATGGCATCCACCAAACGCTCCATCGCGCGGTCGGAGACCGAATCGGTGCCGCCCACCTCACTTGCAATCAACAAAACCCAACGACCTTCGCTCATACACCTCTCACTTCGAAATTCCATGGTACAGCCAGACTTTGAACAGAATGTGCACGTGTCGACGGCCCGCACCAGGTACTTCAATCCTGCTGTGACCTGCGCCACTTCCTGAGTTGCTTGCTCCAGGTAACTGCCCTGTAGTTACCCGGGCCTCAAGCTGCGTTACTTTCAGAGCGATCCTGTCCCAGGTTGATACAACGGTTGACCTTCAGGCTCGGCTAAGATGGTTGAAAACAAAAGACATGTGGTAAAGACACTCTGTTTCGAACTGTAATGGGTAGCCACCCCCCTCATGAGGGTTGCTCCACGCGTCCTGAGCGCGTCGAGCAGAGAGCACCTGGAGATGAAATGTCGGTTGTTCAAACCTCAAAGAACGCCCTGAGCACGTTGCCTGTCGTCAACAAGCTTCTGCGCCTGAAGGCTGTTCATGGCAAGGAGATCGGGCACTTCCTTGGACAGTTCAGGACCAGCGAAGAGGCATTGCGGTCTGCCCCCGCGTCCCAGCGCTCTTCCTGGGACGATGATGCCCTGGTCGAGAACGGCATTGGCACCTTCTCCTCCATCCACTCGTTCGACTGGCCAGTCATGTTCTTTCTCCGCAAGTTGATTGAAGAACGATCTCTGAACAGGGTCACCGATTTTGGTGGCCACATCGGGGTAAAGTATCTGGCCTATCGCAACCTGCTCGAATTCCCCGAGCACTTGGTCTGGCAGGTTGTAGAGACGCCGGCTGTAGTCAGAGAGGGATTACGCCGCGCAACTCCGGAACTCGCTGCCCTGCGCTTCTTCGAGGCCATCGAGCGGACCGAGCCGTCCGACGTGCTTATCTGCTCTGGATCGATCCAGTACACCGGCAAGACCGTCGCCCAACTGGTCGCAGAGATGCCCAACAGACCACGGACCATCCTTCTGAATAAGGTGCCGGTGTCGAAGAAGATGGGGTATTTCACGGTAGAGCGTTACATCAAGAGCTTGGCCTACCGCATCTACGGTCCCGACGAGTTGGAGAACGACCGCAACGCACTGGGTTACACGCTGGCAGCACATTGGGACATGCCGCATCGTGACATCTGTGTCATGCACAACCGCAGACTCGAGCAGGTCTCAATGATCGGCGAGGCGTGGACCTTGGCCCATTAGAAGAAGGGCGCGTGCTCTCGTCTTCCTGTAAACATTTTCCTAAGCCCGGAAGAACTTAGATCGTCACTCGGCCGACGGGATCTCCATGTTGCCTGGCCGCACCGCCTGGGGCGTCCGCAGCTTTGTACCACGCACGGTACTTTCAGCCTTGACGCTCACCAAATCATTCCCTTTCGCCCGCGCCTGAAACGTGGCTACAAAGGTCTCCGAGATGGCGTGCTGGAACTGCGCCAAGAAAGGGGCCATCGAGACCGGATTTCCCACGCCCTCGTAGTAAGCCCGGCCGCCAGTTGCCTCCGACACCTGGGACAGGTAGCTCTGCCCACTGAAGGTCCCTCGTCCAGCGCCAAAGCCCGCGTCATTGAAGTAGATCGAAGAGACCGAAACACCAGCGCGTTGTGCGTCCGTTTGCGCAGCCTCGACATACGGGCTGTTCTGGTTCAGCGGACTGGTGCTGCCGTTGTACGGATCGACGCCATTTGTGATAAGCAGTACGAAGCGGGCGCCGGGACGCGTCGCGTCCCCGGGCCAGTGCTTTACGAACTCCGACAGGCAGAAGTACGGGCTGGCACTGATACCCGGTGACCCCACCGGCAGGCGAAAGTGCTGCGCCGCAGCTGCATGATCGGTCGTGAAGCGCTGCTCTGTTGAAACCGTGCCGTTGCGCATGTAGCCGATGAAGATCTGGGTCTCAGCCGGAAGCCCATTCACAAACTTCTTCAGCGAATCCAGTTCGCGCCCGACCGACTGTCTTAATCCATCGTCGATAAGGATCGCGACCTGCACTCCATCGGCAGGAACCCGAGACCAGCCTGTAAGCTCTTCTTTCCTGCCGTCGACGGTGAGATGAACATCTGCAAGCGTCGGCAAGGCCTCGCTTTTCTTGTCGACGCCGACAAGCGCCTGAGTTTTGACCAAACCTTCGGTCTGGCCCAACACTGGAAGACTAAATGCAACCAGTGCTGCGGACACCGCAAACAATCGATTCATAGTAAACCTGCCTTCCTATGTTTAGACGGGATCGGAGGGCGGCGGTCGCATCGAATCAGGTCCGCGGAAAAAGTTGCGGTCCGCCCTCATCAATCCCCGCCAAACCGATACCGGATACCTCCCTGCGCGGTAAATGGCAGAGCCGGATAGCCTATGGGACCGATGTGCTGCTGACTCAGAAGGTTGTCAAGCTCCGTGAATAACGTCAGGTGATGCGTCGCCGCGAAGCTCAGACTAGCGTCGAGCTTTGCATAGCCAAAATCCAGGTTGCGGTTGGGCAGCAGCAATGAGTTGCCGAAGTCAACGTCAGAGAGGAATGTTGAGTCGTCGCTGCGACTGGCCAACGCACCCTTCAAAGCTGCGACAACGTGACGATCGCTGTACGCCGCGGCAAAGAACCCGGTATGGGGCGGCCTTCGGAATGGTCGCGCTCCCACAAGCGGCGAGTACGCCCCGAGTGCGACTCCGGGAATATTGGGGTTAGTGGTCGGTACACCATTGTTAGCCGCTGCGGCGTCCGATGCGAACGACTGGGTCACCACAGCATCGAGATACGTGTAGCCGCCGTGCACAAAAAAGTGGCTGAGCGCCTGCCACTCAGCAGAGACCTCGACACCTTGTGCTCGGAAGGCCAGCGAGTTGACGTATCCATAGAGATATTCGGGAATCGTAGCTGGCAGTCCGAAGTACTGCTGCAACCCCGCACGATCAATGCTTTCCAACTGATGATCGAACTGATTGTGGAAGTATCCAGCATGAAAGATCAGCTGTTCGCCCAGTATGTTCTGATCAAGCGCCACATCATAGGTGCGGGACCTCTGGGCGGTTGCTTGCCCAATGTGATAGTTCTCGATGTCCGCAGTGTCCCCATTCGCAATCAGCTGCTGGTACAGGCTGTTGAACTCGAGCGAAAGCGAAGGCTCCTGCACTCCAGTCGCAGCGTTTGCGCGCAACTTGGTACCGCGAAACCTTCCGTTGCTTACTCGCACCGGAACATAAGCCAGCCCTATCCTCGGGGTACCTGCCACGCCGTAAAGGTGGTTTTTTTCCACCGCTCCTCCGAGGGAGTAGAAGAGCCGGTTTTTTACATCGCCCTGGAACTGAAGCGTGTACTCGTAGTTTGTTCGCTTGATCTTCTCGATCTCCGGGAAGCTGGGGTCGGGAATGACAAAGCTGCCTCGCTCATCCTCGTATCGGAACCCGAAGAGCCCGATCAATCGCGGGCTAAAAGTGTAATCCGATTGGAAGTACAGTTCGTCACGGTTTGACGATGAGTTGCTGTTTGAACCGAAGATGGAAGCCTGGCCGGTCGCGGTGTAGCCGTTCGCTCCGCGAAGGGTGACCGTGTTGCCGGAGTAGAACGAGGCGCTGTATTGAGCGATCTGTTCGCGCTTGCGTGTCACCCCGTACCGTGCGAGGTTGTGCCATCGATCATTCGCCGTCCGGTTCTCGATGGTCAATCCCGAGTAGAGGTCCTGGTCCGACTCCTTACCGTCGTTGGAAAGACTGTAGAAGTCATGCGCTCCCGGCAGACCCTCTCCCGAAACCGCGTTCCGCAGCGTGAACCGAGCCTGCGTGTTCGCCGTCAGGTTGTATCCGAGGTTTGCCGCCCCTGTCGCCGAGTGATAGCGGTCAAGCGGCAGAGCGTTCGACGTATCGAACCGGCCGAACGCGGCATAGTAGTCCAGCCTCTGCCGGGTGCCGCTTATCTCGCCCTGGTTGCGATAAGTTCCAAAGTTGCCGCCCATGCCGGTGTAGAGCAGCACCGGGCGCACAGACTCGCCTCGAGGCGTCGCAAACGCCACCACCGAAGCTCCCGCGTCCGAGCCATACAGAACACTGTTCGGTCCGCGATAAAGCTCCACGCGGTCGAGCGCAGTCGTCGTGACCGTGCCGTAGTCGAAGACGCCGCCCACGTCCTCCGCCGTGATGCCGTCGATCAGCACCTTGTTTGCTGTTGAGTTGCCGCCGCGTACAAACAGCGAAGTGACACCGCCTGCCTGCCCCTGCTGTACCACCGCGACTCCAGGCGACTGCCGCAACTCATCCGCAACACCGGCCCGCGTGGCAAACTGTTCCGGCGCGATGATCGAGACCGGCGAACTTACCTGCTGTATCGGCGTCGGTATTCCGGTCGCCGTAACTGTAACGGAAGCAGTTACAGATGCAATCTCCAACACCACCGGCCTCGACACCACGTCGGTCACGCCGCCGTAAAAATCGTCGCCAACGCCTGGAGTGAAGGTCGCCGCGCTCGTCAAGAGCCGGAACCGGCCGCTTGCCGTGCTGCGAATTTCGAACGTTCCATCCGTGCCCGTCCTTCCAAACGCAACCACCGCTCTTCCCTGCACCAGCTGCACCCGCGCACCCAGCACGGGCGCGCCCAGCGGATCTGTCACTTTGCCTCGAACAATAACCGCCGACGCCGGGGTTACAAGCGCCCAGAGCGCTGCCATAAAGACCACATAGTTTGCGCACAAGGCACGCCTGGCTTCAGTCCGTCTCATTTACGTGGTGCTCCGTTCCGGTTGTACTCTCTTGTTATTGCAATCGTTAAGACGTAGAGGTGCGAGAACATCCACCCCAATCCTTGATCTGTGCAGCGCTATGGCCCTGCGTGGCCCTGTCCCGGGTATGTTCTCAGGGAATCAGAAGCACCTTCCCTGTTGTGGATCGCGACTCCAGGTCGCGGTGCGCGGCAGCAGCGTCGCGCAGGCTGTGGGTGTGCTCAACTCTCAGTTTCAAACTGCCGTCAGCAACCCAGCCAAAGATGTCTCCCGCACGCTGTTCCAAGTCCGCTCGTGTGGAGATGTAGTCCTTGAGCGTTGGCCGGGTCACGTAAAGCGATCCCAGCGTCGAAAGCCGGATCAGGTCGAATCGCGGCACCGCTCCGCTCGATCCGCCGAACAGCACCAGCATCCCGCGCTGCCGCAGACAGGTCAACGACTGCTCAAACGTCGATTTGCCGACGCTGTCGTATACGACGGGCACTCCCGCGCCAGCAGTCAGGCGCTTTACCTCAGCCGCGAAATCCACCTGGCTGTAGAGGATCGTCTCATCTGCTCCGGCCGCACGTGACAGCGCCGCCTTCTGCTCCGTCGAGACCGTCGTGAACACCCGGGCACCCAGCTTCTTCGCGAGCTGCGTCAGCAGAAGACCCGTTCCGCCTGCACCGGCGTGGATCAGCACATTGTCGCCCGACTGTATCGCGTAGGTTGAATGGGCAAGGTAGTGCGCCGTCATGCCCTGCAGCATGGCAGCGGCAGCTTCGCTCGACGTAACACTCGCCGGTACAGCCACGAGCCTGGAGGCGGGCGCGACCATAAACTCGGCGTATGCTCCCGGAACGCCGCACACAGCGACGCGGTCTCCTACATTTACCGTGCTTACGTTGGCACCCATAGCTACGACCGTGCCCGCCGCCTCCTGCCCTGGCGTAAATGGAAGCGATGAAGGGTACCGGCCCTCGCGTAAATAGATGTCGATAAAATTGACGCCGATCGCCTCAATAGAGATCAGTGCTTCGTCCGGCGCCGGCGTGGGCTGAGCAGTCTCCGTGTACTCCAGTACCTCTGGGCCGCCCGTCCGCGTGATTCGTATGGCTTGCATTTTGCTAGTCTAGCGGTAGCGTCCATCGAAGTGTTGATCTCGTCAACGGTTTCGGAGAATGTAAAATAAAGTCTGGTTCAAGCACTAGAAGGCATCTTTTCAACAGAAAAACATGCTTGCTCCCTTACAGCTGCCGAACGACTAATTCATGCTCTGTTCATCAGGCGCGGCCAGAACCTTACCTATCCTCTTCCTTATGTTCGACAAGCCGTTGATCTACACAGTAGTCGCCGGAACCCGGCCAGACACAACCATCGTCAAGCTGGATGGTCCGCTCACGCTCGCTAACCTGTTTGCCTTTCAGAGTGAGATCAGAACGATCAAGTCAAGCCTCACCATCTTTGATCTGACCGCGTCAGAGTACATGGATTCCGCCGGTCTCGGCGTCTTGGTGAACTTTTACGTGTCGGCAGAGAAGAGCGGTCGCAAGATGGCCCTGGTGGGAGTAAGCGCGCGGATTGCCGCGCTTCTGGAGATGACCCATGTGCATTCGTTGCTCCGGGTCTTCCCGAGCGCCGAGGAGGCTGAGGCAGCGTCCGCGTAGCTCCGGCTATTGCAGCAGGCTTTCTTCGGAAGACCGCAGCCGTAGGAGCCGGTCCACCGCATAGGGGGCGCGATGCGCCGCCGTGTGGAAGTGGCGCACCTGAAGTTCGCCAAGCAGCCCAATCCCCATCATCTGGATGCCGGCGAGAATCAGGACCCCCGCCACCACAAATAATGGCCCATGAAGCTCCATCACTCGCTGCCCGGTCAGTATCTTCAGCGTCAGCAGCCAGAACGCCACTCCGCCGCCTGAGAGGACGCCAAGCGCCCCTACTGATCCGAAGAAGTGGAGCGGGCGAGTCATGTATTGCAGCAGGAAACGAATGGTGAGCAGGTCGAAGAAGACCCGGATAGTCCGCGAGATTCCATAATGGCTCGCCCCAAACTCGCGCTTTGCATTTGTAATCGGGATCTCACAGATACTCGCTCCGTACCAGGACGCCAGCGCCGGGATGAACCGGTGCATCTCGCCGTAGAGCGGAATGTTCTGGATGACCTCGCGGCGGTACGCCTTGAAGGTAGTTCCAAAATCGTGAATATCCACGCCCGACAGCTTCGCCATCAGCCAGTTTGCCGCACGTGATGGAACGCGGCGCATGATGAAATTGTCGCCCCGCTGACTTCTCCACCCGCTGACCACGTCGTACCCTTCTTCAAGCTTCGCGAGGAAGCTCGGAATCTCGTTCGGATCATGCTGGAGATCGCCATCCATCGCCAGAACATAGTCGCCCTGCGAATGATCAAACCCGGCAGCGAGCGCGCTGGTCTGGCCAAAGTTGCGCCGCAGCTTCACCACCAGCACCCGGCTGTCCACTGCCGCAATCTCTTCGAGCAGCCGGTAGGTGCGGTCGCGTGATCCGTCGTCGACGAAGACCATCTCGAACGACTCACCAACCTGCTCCATGACATGCTTCACCCGATCATAGAGAGTGGTTACGTTCTCTTCTTCATTGTGGAACGGAACGACAATGGAGTACTTCGGCACACAGTGATGATACGCGCGTCGCTTCTCTCAACCAACACGAATCTGTCTTGCACCAGTACGGGTGCGTCCGCGGTCGATACCCGTTGTGGTACAAACAGTCGGAGATGGCAAGACGCATTATCCTCGGTCTGGTCGTTGCCGGCATCCTTGCGCTGATCTACGTGGGATACAAGAACTGGAGCCTTAGGCAGGCGATGCTTTCCGGACAGGTTACGGGAGGACCGGAGCCCGAAGAAGCAGCACCGCAAGCCGCCCCGCCGGCAACTGCGAACGCAGCAGGCGAACAACGGACTGCAACTGCCCGAACGCCGCCAGTGGCAACAACGAAACAGCCTGCCGAGGTCCCCACCGGCGACACCATAAGTCCGCAGCCGCCCAACGGAACCGTCTTCGCCGGCACCGGCCGCTTCCAGGTGTACCGGCAGGGGAACCTTACCTGGCGGCTTGATACGGACACCGGACGAACCTGCATCCTGTTCGCGACCGACGAGGAGTGGCGCAAGCCGCGGGTCTATCAGAACGGCTGCGGCAGCAGCCGAAAGAGATGAAGTCGGCTCGCAGCTGCTCTTCAAGGAACCGGTCCAGCAAG
>CAZZYQ010000031.1:0-45216 GCA_964658395.1 uncultured Granulicella sp.
GACCATTCGCAAAGCGCATGCCGTTCAGCCGGTGGCCGCCCTTCAGAGCGAATACTCCTTGTTCTGGCGTGAGCCTGAGCAGTCCGTGATGCCCACGCTTGAGGAACTCAGTATCGGCTTTGTGCCATTCAGCCCGCTCGGGAAGGGATTCCTGACTGGAAAGATCGACGCGGACACCAAATTCGAGAGCACAGATTTCCGCAACAGCGTGCCCCGCTTCAGGGAGGAGAATCGCAAAGCGAACCAGGCGCTTGTAGACGTGATCGGCTCGTTCGCGGCAAAGCACAAAGCCACTCCAGCACAGATCGCACTTGGGTGGTTGCTTGCGAAGAAGCCGTGGATTGTTCCCATTCCAGGTACCACAAAGCTGTCGCGCCTCGAAGAGAATCTGGGAGCTGTCGAGGTCAAGCTCACGCCGGAAGACGTGCGCTCGCTTGAAGATGCGTCCTCGAAGATCAAACTCGAAGGAGCGCGGTACCCTGAATTCCATCAGAAGCTGGTCGGGCGCTGAGCGCGGGAGAACATCGATGAAAATCTTGCAGATGATTCTGGTTGGTGTTGCAGCGACCGTAACGGGTGCCCAGGCACAGTCTCCTCGTACTTCGGACAGAGATGCCCTGATCGGCGCATGGCATCTCGTTCGAATCGATGTACCCGGTGCGGATGGGAAGTTGGCCGCTCCTGCGAATCGACCGGAAGGAATGCTGATCTACACGCGCGACGGTCATATGTCGGTACAACTGATGTATCCCAAGTCAGCAAATGCACCAGATAACGAGTATGTGCTGGGTGGATACGAAGCTTCGTTCGGTACTTATGACGTCAATCAAGCAAGGCACCTCGTTACGCATCATGTGCAAGGTTCCGTCACCCGGAATTATCTCGTCGGCAAAGACCTGTCCCGTTTGTACCAACTGACGGCAGACGGGCATCTCATTATCCGTTCAGCGGACCCGCGGGAGCACTGGTCCGTAACATGGCAACACTTCTAAGCTAAGGAAAACCGGTGGTAGCCAGCTTGCAGTAAACGACTTCCGCTTCGGCGGAAGTCAGTTGGCGTTAACAGACCAATGCACTCATCGAAAGTGGCCCGAAGTGATTAGTAGCTAGAAAGGCGTTTCTCGCCATTCAGTAGAAGTGGGCTTCGCATAGAAGTGGGGCTTCGCATTCTTGAAGCCTGGTCCAAACGACAAGTCCCGCGCTTTCCCGCATCGTCACCGCTCAACTGGTGCCAAGAAGATTGAAGGCGAAGTAAGTCCCTCGCCCACTGTGACGCTCCGCTCGTACCGCGTCGGACTCGCCGAAGTGTCGATGCCCTTGCGTCAGGCTGGTGTTTGTAGCTGGCTTTCTGAGTTTCTCAGTGGACTAGAATCTCGTCATGGGTGCTTATAGCGCGACGGATCAGGGGCACAGCGAGGTTGTTCACGCTGTTTGCTCGCATGATTGCCCAGACTCCTGCGGCGTTCTGATCACGGTTGAGACCGCGACGGGTAAAGCGATGAAGGTGCAGGGCGATCCCTCGCATCCGGTCACGCGTGGCTTTCTGTGCGGAAAGGTGGCGAAGTATCTTGACCGCGTGTACTCGCCTGACCGGTTGCTCCATCCGATGCGGCGCAGGGCAGGCGTGCCGAAAGGGCCGCTGGCACCGGGCGAAGAGGCTGCTACGTTTGAGCGGATCACGTGGGATGAGGCGCTCGATCTGGTTGCGGCAAAACTGAAGGCTGTTGCCGCGGAGTTCGGGCCGGAGAGCATCCTGCCCTACAGCTACGCGGGTACGATCGGACAGCTTGGGTACGGGTCGATGGACCGGCGGTTCTTCCATCGGCTGGGAGCGTCGCAGCTCGACAGGACGATCTGCGCGACTGCGGGCGGGGCTGCCTTGCTGAGCGTCTACGGCATCAAGCTTGGGACCCCGCCGCAGGACTTCGCGCGTGCCGGAATGATCATCGCGTGGGGAGCGAATATCCACGGCAACAACATTCATCTGTGGCCGTTTATTGAGGAGGCTCGGCGCGCCGGCGCGAAGCTGGTTGTGATCGACCCCTATCGCACGCGGACGGCGGCGCTTGCTGATGAGCATCTCGCGATTCATCCCGGCACCGATGGCATGCTGGCGCTTTCGATGATGCATTTGATCTTCCGCGAGGGTCTGGAAGACCTTGGCTACCTTGAGGCAAATACGCACGGCGGCAAGGAACTGCGAGACCACGCGCTGCTGCCGCAGCATGCTCCAGAGAACGCCGAGAGGATTACGGGCATACCGGCCGATACGATAACCCGGCTGGCAAGGGAGTATGCGACCAGCGTTCGCCGGACCGGCAAAGCTCCGGTCATCCGGCTCAACTACGGCATTCAGCGCAGCGAGAGCGGCGGCACGGCGGCACGCGCCGTTGCGATGCTGCCGCTGCTGGTTGGGGCGTGGCAGTATCGCGGAGGCGGATTGCAGCTTTCGACCTCAGGATCGTTCCCGTTCAATAAGGACGCGCTGGAGATGCCGCAGCTCATGCGGAAGAGCCCCTTAGGACGCGCAGCCCGTGTGGTGAACATGAGCAGGCTCGGACATGCTCTGACGGAGCTAGGCGAGGACCGTGCGGAAGGGCCGCCGGTGAAAGCGCTCTTCGTCTACAACTCGAATGCCGCCGCGGTCGCGCCCGACCAGAACGAAGTGCTTCGCGGCTTGCGGCGCGATGATCTGTTCACGGTGGTGCATGAGCAGTTCTTTACGGACACGGCGGACTACGCAGACGTTCTGCTGCCCGCGCCCACATTCTTTGAGACGAAAGATGTTCAGGGAGCGTATGGGCACCTGTTTGTGCAACTCTCCGAGCAGGCGATCGCGCCGTTGGGCGAGGCGCGGAGCAATGTGGCACTCTTCGGCCAGCTTGCACAGCGCATAGGATTTGAAGACGATTGCTTCCACGACACGGTCGACGACCTGATCGATCAGGCACTGACCAGCGACAGCCCGTGGTTTGCCGGCATCGACCGCCAACGGCTGGAGCGCGAAGGGCACGTTGCATTGCGGCTTCCGGTGAATGCGGCTGGCGACACGCTGCCATTCAGCACGGCTGAATGGTTTCGCACGCCCAGCGGAAAAGGAGAGCTGATACCGGTACCGGTCTTTGTTGCGCCGCAGGAGTCTCGCGCCAATGCGGCGGAGTATCCGCTGGAGTTTCTGCCGCGTAAGGCGGACAACTACATGAACTCCACGTTTGCCAACCATCCCGGACATCAGCGGATGGAGGCGCGCACTGCAGGCGTCCTGGAGATGCATGCTGTGGATGCAGACTTGCGCGGCGTTGCGAATGGCGATGAGGTTGAGATATTCAATGGGCGAGGCAAGATGCGGTTGAAGGCGTCCATAGGCGACCGGGTCGGAGCAGGTGTGGTCGCGGCCAGGCTCGACTGGAGTAAGCTTGGCGGCGACCTCTCCGGCGCGGGGGCGAACGTCAATGCGCTGACCTCGGAGCGGCTGACCGACATCGGCGGCGGTGCCACGTTCTACTCCACGCTGGTTGAAGTTAGAAAGGTGATGCCGAACCATGCCTGAGTCAGTTACGTCGCCGGTGCTCAACATCCTTCCTACCTTGGCGGAGGTCCGCAGCGCGGCCCAGATTGTTTATGGCGCAATGCCGCCTACGCCGCAGTACAGCTGGCCTCAGATCAATGCGCGGGCCATGGCTGAGGTATGGATCAAGCACGAGAACCATACTCCGGTTGGCAACTTCAAGATTCGCGGCGGGCTGGTCTACATGGATTGGTTGAAGCGCGAGAGGCCGGAGATCACGACGGTCGTTACGGCCACGCGGGGAAATCATGGGCAGTCGGTCGCGTATGCCGCGGCGAAGACGGGGATACGCGCGGTCATCGTCGTTCCGCATGGCAACAGCAGGGAGAAGAACCTTGCGATGCTAGCGCTTGGCGCGGAACTGATCGAGTGTGGCGATGACTTTCAGGCGGCGAAAGAGCACGCTAGGGAGCTCTCGGCAGCGAATGGCTGGCATTACATCGAGAGCTACGATTCGAAGCTGGTGATGGGTGTAGCAACGTATGCTCTTGAGCTTCTGACAGGCTGCCCAGAGCTCGACACTTTGTATATCCCCATCGGGATGGGTTCTGGAATTGCAGGTGCGGTGGCGGTGCGGAATGCTCTGGAACTCTCGACGAAGATCGTGGGTGTGGTATCGAGCCATGCCCCGGCGACGGCGCTGTCCTACTCTGCCAGGCGCGTTGTCGAACACGCTTCTACGACGGCGGTTGCCGATGGTGTGGCTTGCAGAAAGCCGGATGCGTCCGCGCTAGCCGTATTTCTTGGTGGAGTCGAGCGGCTCGTGCCGGTGACAGACGGCGAAGTGGCCGAGGCGATGCGGATCTACTTCTCCGATACCCATAACGTGGCGGAGGGGGCGGGGGCGCTCGGGCTGGCGGCGCTTTTGAAGGACAGGGCCGCTGGTGTGACTACTGAGGGAGCGCGGCTGGGCACGGTGCTCTGCGGCTGCAATGTGGATACGGAGTTGTTTACGAGGGTGCTGGGGGGCGGAAACCAGTGAAAGAACGGCCACGGTTCTCGCTCGTAGTCCGCGTTTACTTCTGGATATTTCTTTTTCTGATCACGTGCGCTCCGCTGCTTACTGTTCATCTGGTTGCGGGAGGGACGCGGGCATACATCGGGTACTGGGCGGCAGCACTCATCTGGGCCTTATTCGTGGGTTTGATGCTTTGGTACACAAACAGACGCTGCTCAAGCGAGCGGATGAATTTCTGGGACGGTCTGCTATGGGTCACCGCGAGCATGATGACGGGTTGGACGTACATGTCGTTCATGATCGCTCTTCCCGTTACGGCCATAGCGTTTGCCGGCGGGGTACTCATTGCTCTCTATAGCGATCTACGTGGGAGTCCGGAGTACGCACAATCAGAGTGGATACGGATTGTTTCGTTCTTCTATCGGAACCGCATGCTTCGGTGAGCGCGATCGCCCGTTCAGGGACTGAAAGCAGATTCCCTTCGGGAATGACAAACAAGAAAGTTGCTGTCCTAGGTTTTGCCTAAGACCAGCTTTGCGATTGTGGCCAGCTGCATGAAGGACGTGCCTTCGTAGATCTTTCCGATCTTGGCATCGCGGTAGAGCTTTTCAACGGGATAGTCCTTCACAAAGCCCGATCCGCCGTAGATCTCCACGGCAAGGCTTGCGACTTTTTCGGCGATCTCGGACGCGAAGAGCTTTGCCATCGCGGCTTCTTTGAGGAACTCCGAGCCTGAGTCTTTCAATCTAGCCGCGTTATAGACGAGCAGCCGGGCGGCTTCGATGCTGGTCGCCATCTCGGCAAGCTGGAACTGCATGGCCTGAAACTCCGAGAGCGGCTTGCCGAACTGCTTGCGCTGCTTCGCCCAGCGGGCGGCGTGGGTCCACGCTCCTTGGGCCAGGCCGACCATCTGCGCCGCGATGCCGATGCGGCCTTCGTTGAGCGTTTCAATGGCGATCTTGTATCCCTTGCCCGGTTCGCCCAGCAGTTGCGCGGCAGGCAATATGCAGTCGCGGAAGATAAGTTCGCAGGTGCTCGAAGCGCGGATGCCCAGCTTGTCTTCTTTGCGACCCACGGTGAGGCCGGGTGTGTCTTTTTCAACCAGGAAAGCCGTAATGCCTTTATAGCCAAGCGCGGGGTCGAGCGTGGCGAAGACGATGAACAATCCGGCTTCTTTTGCATTTGTGATCCAGAGCTTCTGCCCATCAAGGATGAAGCGATCTCCGTGACTGGTCGCCCGGGTTTGCAGCGCGAAGGCGTCCGAACCCGAGGCTGCCTCGCTGAGCGCATAAGCGCCAACCGTGTCCGCAGCCAGCCGCGGAAGATAACGTTGTTTCTGCTCACCGGTGGCCCAGCGAATCAGTGCGTTGATGCACAGGGTGTTCTGCACGTCGACCAAGACGCCGACCGAGGGATCGACAGCAGAGATCTCTTCGACGGCGAGGATGGACTCAAAGAATGTGCCCGCCGAACCGCCATATTGCTCGGGAATTTCGATCCCCATCAGGCCAAGTTCGAAGAGTTTGCGGACGAGGCCCGGGTCCATCTGTTGCGCCTCGTCCATCTCGCGCACCAACGGCGAAATCTCATCTGCCGCGAACTCCCGCACTGTCTTTTGAAAGAGAAGCTCATCTTCGCTGAGCTGGGTCAGCGCCGGAGCGCCGCTATACTTCGTCATCTACAGAGACCTCAAACGAGGCGAGTCTAGCACTTTTGATCGGCCTTGGGCTTAGCCGGCTATGGGCACTACCTTGCCGCGCCTGCTTACGATCGAAAGCCGCTCCGTACTGAGGATCTTGCGCGCCTGGCACTTGGCGTGGCTGGCCCAGGGCCCGATGGGATCGAGCCGGGCGTAGATCAGCCAGTGCCGCAACGAGCGCCTTCGCTCCCCTTGCCGCTCGTATGCGAGCGCGAGATTGTAGTGCGCGTCGGCGTACTGCGGAACCAGCGCGACCGCGCGCTCGTAAGCGGCGATCGCCTCCTGAAGCCGCATCTTCTCGTCCAGCACATTCCCCAGGTCAAAGAACGCGAGGGCGTATTCGGGGTCGGCGACCGTTGCCCGGCGGTAGAGTTCCTCCGCAGAGTCGAACTCGCGGCGATTGTAGTGAATGGTGCCGAGGTTGATACATGCGGGAGCATGCTCGGGACGAAGCGCAAGGATCTCGCCATACACCTCGGCCGCCTCTTCTGTTTTCAGGGAATCTTCCTCCAGCTGCACGGCGCGCTGGAACATCTCCTGGACCTGCGCGTTCAGGGCGTAAGTGCTGGAAGCCCGTGGGATACCGGCTACCGTCTTCAGCTGTGACTCGGTTACGTCGAAGTCAAAGGCGAGTTGCTGGGTCGTGGGATCGACCAGCCTTCCGTCGAAGCGGAAGTCGATTTTGGAGCCGCGGCGGACTACGCTGGCTTCGCCGAGCGGATTGGCAAGGCCGACGTGCCGCTGCATGGCGCGGACAGAGGCGAGGATGTTCTTGGCCGGAACGCGGGTGGCGCGCAGATCGCGCACCATTCGCAGCGCGCCGAGATCACTGAAGGTGTACTGCTGCCTGGTTGGAACAAGACCCGTGCGCTCCCAGGCGATCAACTGGCAGGCCTTGAGGCGGAGGATGCGAAGCACTTCCTGACGGCTGTAGCCGGCCGGCCTTTGGCTTGGGCTCGTGCGGTTCGCAGGCTTGGTTTGTGGCTTCATGCAAGTCGAGTATCCCTTGCAAGCCCATGCGGATCAAGGACTTTAGAGCTTAGGGCGGCGGAAACCGTGGATATCGCGTACCAAACCTGGTTCGCCGTCCCGAATAGGTCGGCTTGTGTGCATAACCAAGGTCGCATTCGGGCCGGACCGCGCGTGCCACTTAGGTTGCATGAAGAGGGATGAAAGGGTACGTACAGGTACGATTTGAACTCCGAGATGGAGAAATTTCTTGACACCTCTTGTTCTGCTCGACTAGCGTTCGGATGTTCTCTGCAACCGTTTACATGCGCCGTGAACTCTCCAGCACTCCCGGAGGGATTTCGTTACATGATGCAGTGAGAGAGACCGAAGAAAAGGGCCATGAACGTGCAGTTTCTAGATGATGAGGACAACAAAGATATGACGAAGTTACCGAGCAGTACTTTTGGGAGACTACGCAAGCTCGTCCAGACGGCCTTGTGCCTCTGCGTGGTGATCTTCGCGACGGCAGCCGCCTTTGGGCAGGCTGACCAGGGCGCGATCACCGGAACAGTAACGGACGCCACCGGAGCCGTAGTGCCGAACGCACAGGTGACAGTCACGTCCACCGACACCGGCTTGGTGCTGAAGGGCACGACAGACAATAGCGGCGTATTCATCTTTTCACCGCTGAAGATCGGCACCTACAGCGTTTCGGCCGCGGCCACTGGCTTTTCCACGACCACGCAGGAAAACGTTGCACTGCACGTTCAGGACCGCATCGCGCTGCAGATTCAGCTAAAGAACGGTGCCGAGAACACGACCGTCACGGTCTCAACTGCTCCGCCGCTGCTCCAGACCGAAGAGGGCTCGACCGGCCAGGTCATCGAGTCGAAGACGATCAATGACACCCCGCTGAACGGCCGCAACTGGGTCTTCATCGCACAGTTGACTGCCGGCGTTGCACCCTCCAACGGCGCACGCGGGCAGAACGGCGGCGACTTCAACGCGAACGGCCAGCGAGCCGAGCAGAACAACTACATCATGGATGGCGTTGATAACAACGTGAACGTCGTCGACTTCTTCAATGGCGCCAGCTATGTCGTGCGGCCTCCGCCGGACGCATTGGCTGAATTCAAGGTGCAGACGGGTGCCTACAGCTCGGAGTTTGGCCACTCTGCTGGTGCGGTTGTAAACGCCAGCATCAAGTCAGGCACAAATCAGATCCACGGCTCGGCGTGGGAGTACATCCGCAACGACGCGTTCGATGTGCGCGAGTTCTTTCAAGGGTCTGCACCCATTGCGGAGTACCGGCAGAACCAGTTCGGCGCGACGCTCGGTTTTCCGATCCTCAAGGACAAGCTCTTCTTCTTCGGCGACACGGAAGCAAACCGGATCGTCTTCGGAAACACCGGCACCTATACGATTCCTACCACGCTGATGCGTACAGGCAATTTCAGCGAATTGCTCAACAAGTCGCTGGTAAATGGAAACGTCATTCAGCTGTACCAACCCAACCTGGCGGCAAACGGCACAACGCCCATCGCCAACAATCGGCTTGACCTCTCCGGAGCAACGCTGGATCCGGTCGCGTTGAATATCCTCAGCCTCTTTCCTACTCCAAATGCTGGCCTGCCGGGTCAAACGTATAACAACTACATCGCGCAGGTCCCCGTGCATGACAATACGTTTCAGTGGGACGTCCGCATGGACGCAAATATCAGTTCAAAGGACCAGGCCTTTGGACGCTACAGCTACAACCATGAGCCGGCGAACCACCCGCCACCGCTTGGTCCCATCCTGGACGGAGGCGGTTTCGGCAACACCGGCCAGGTTGTGCAGTTAGGTGAGAACTTCGCCGGCAGCGAGACCCATATCTTCTCCCCTAGCCTGACCAACGAGTTCCGTTTCGGATATAACTACGGCCACTTCGACGGTCTACACGTCAACGCCAACAATCCTAATTTGGCAAGCAGCCTCGGCCTCGGCGGCATTCCTACATCGCCGAATAACGACGGATTGCCTTTCTTCAACGTGAGCGGTATCTCGGTCTTCGGTTCGCCCCAGTTCTACGCGACCAACGAATACGAGAACGTCTACCAGATCTTGGACAACGTCACCAAGGTCGTGGGCAACCACTCCCTCAAGGCCGGCGTTGACATTCAGCGCATCCGCTTCTCCACCTCGCAGCCGACGCAGCCGCGCGGCACCTATAACTTCAACGGTCAGTTTACCGGTCAGGTTTCGACCGCGAACACCGGCTTCGGTGTGGCGGACTTCCTGGTCAACGACATGAGCAGCGCGCAGATCTCAAACACCTTCACCAGTGATGACGTGCGTTTCAATCGCGCGGGATACGCCCAGGATGACTGGAAGGTCAGCCCGCGGCTGACCGTGAATTACGGCGCACGCTATGACTACTCCACTCCCTATCTGGAGCGCCACGACAACCAGGCGGCCTTCATCCCGACCAGCCCGGCCATCGCACGCGCCTCGACCGGAATCTACGCCATCCCGAAGAGCAAGCAAGGTATCGCGATCCCGGCGCACTTTCTCCAACTACTGTCGGAAGACAACATCACCGTGCAGTACACAAACAACCGCTACCTGGTGGAACCCCAGAAGACCAACCTTGCCCCGCGGGTCGGCTTCGCGTACAAGGCGACGGACAAAGCAGTCATCCATGGAGGCTTCGGTCTCTTCTTCGGCGGCCTGGAGAGCGTCGGTTATTACCCCAACCTGGGCGAGAACTTTCCGTTCGAGTTCGACTCCAGCTTCAACGCTCCGGTTAGTTGCACCAAGAATGGCGCATGCCCGGTCGCGCAGTTTCAAGGCACTCCGATCAACCTGGAGAACGGCTTCACTGCCCCTCTTGCGGTCGGCTTGCTGGCGGCGGCGAGCCAACCGTCCCTGCGCGGCAGCGAAGGCAAAATTCGCACGCCGTACAGCGAGCAGTTCAACCTGACCGTCGAGTACGGCATCAGCAACTCTCTCGTCGGCTCGGTCGGCTATGTCGGGGCGGTGTCTCGCCACCTGCAAGCCTTCCCTAACCCGAACGGAGGCGTGGGTATCTACGACAACAACATTGCCACCAGCTTCAATGACGCGAATGGCGACACCTACAACGGTCTGCAACCCTATCCGCACTTCGGCGGCATTACCTTCACCGCCTATGATGGTAGTTCCAACTACAACTCGCTCCAGTCGAAGCTTGAAAAGCGAATGACCAACGGTGTCAGCTTTCTTGCGACGTACACCTACTCCCACTCGCTCGACGATGCTCCTACGCCACTCGGAAGCACCGGAGACGGTGGATACCGCAGCTTGAACGCGCTGGGCATTGGCGCCGATTATGGAAGCTCTCCCTTCGACGTGCGGCACCGCTTCACGCTCAACGGGAACGCGGAACTTCCGTTTGGCAAGGGCCGCCGATTCATCAACAACAACACCATTGCGGACCTGATCATCGGCGGCTTCTCGAGCAGCCTGGTCTTCCGGGCGCAGACCGGCGAGCCGATCACCATCGGGACGAACGCCTTGTCTGGCGTTTCGGGTGTTGGCATCAATGCAATCAAGACTGGAAGGGACCCCTTCTCAGCTGGCGGCACACCGGATCCAACCAATCCCGGTATCGCCTGCCCGACCAAGGTCAGGACCGTCCAGAACTGGTATAACCCATGCGCCTTTGCTAACCCACTCCCGAGCGGCACGATCGGCTCAACGGGCCAGCACTATTCGGCCTTTGCTGATCCAAGCCAAACTCACTTGATCCCCAACACGATATCCGGCCCCGCAGCTATCCCTTATGCCGGCAGTCCACGCGGACAGACATACGGCCCCGGTTACGACCGGATTGATATGTCGCTCTTCAAGGACTTCCACGTATACCGTGAATCGGCGGTTCAGTTCCGGGCCGATGTCTTCAACCTGCTCAACACGCCTGCGTATGGAGACCCCAGCAATACCGGGATCTCAGGCAATGGCGGACAGATCAGCGGGCTCCGCGGCTTCCAGTCCAACACGCCCGGATCGCGATTCTTCCAGTTCGCCTTGAAGTTCCGGTACTGAGGCGATAAACTCCAGTGCGGACGCTGCTCGCAACCGTGCAGCGTCCGCCCGGATTATGACCATGTTTTTCCCTCAAACCGTCGCAGCTTTGAGGAAACCAAGAGGACTCGCACCCGCCTGTCGCACCGCCTCGCTTGCCGCGGCTTTCTTACTCTCAAGCCTCCTCACTTCCGCACAGACGCCGCCCTCCCATTCCCTGACAGGTACAGATCAGGCATCGCTCAAGCGTGCTCTCGATGCCTATGACGCAGGCGACTTGAAGACAGCCGAACCGCTGCTCGTTGCTCTTGCAAGCCGGCATCCTTCCAGCTACGAGGCGAACGAGGCACTGGGCAGTCTTTATGCCGAATCCGGCAGGACGGATCTTGCCATTGCGTCGCTGCGGCGAGCCTGCCGCATCGCCCCGCAGCAGGGGCTGGCACATGCCAATCTGGGAGCGGCGTACCTCAAAGGCAGTCAGTTGGACGAAGCTGTCTCCGAGTTGAAGACCTCTCTGAAGCTCGACCCACACAACGGCAGCACCCTGTCCAATCTTGGACAGGCATGGATGCTGAAGGGCAAACCGCGCGATGCGGCACCGGCCTTTGCGGAAGCGGCGGCGCTTCGCCCGGATGATCCGCAATTGGCCTATGATCTTGCGCTCGCGCTCTACGAAAGCGGCTCCCTTAAAGAAGCAGGGGCGGCACTGGGGCGCATCTCGCCAGAAGGGAGTTCAGACCAGGTCGAATCGCTGGCTGGTGATGTTGCCGAGAAGCTTGGCGACTTCAAGGCGGCATTCCAGCACTACCAGGCGGCGGCACAGAAGAACCCGAGCGATCAGAACATCTATGCGCTGGCAATTGAACTGCTGCGCCACTGGACCTGGGACCAGGCGTTTACCGTCGCGAGCTTTGGGGAGTCCCGCTACCCGGAAAGCACCCACTTTCGCGTTCTTGAAGGGATAGCGCGGTATGGCGGCTCGAAGTTCCCGGAATCGGCGGCAATCTTCTCAGGGCTGCTGGCGACCGATCCCGGCAATTCGCTCTATGCGGACCTGCTCGGCCGGAGTTGCGGGGCGCTTGCGGAGGACGCCACGGCAGAGTGTTCCGGCCTGACGGAGTTTGCGCAACGGCATCCGGAGAATGCGCAGGCGGCGACGTACGCCGCAGTCAGCCTCCTGCACCAGCCCGCGGCAACCCAGGACAAGGCGGAGGTAAAGCGGCTTCTGGACCAGGCGATCGCGGCCGACCCGAAGGCTGCCGACGCCTACTTCCAGCGCGGTGTGCTGGAGCAGTCCCAACTGCAATGGAAGGAGAGCGTGACATCGCTTGAAAGAGCGATCGAGCTGCGGCCGACCTATCCCGAGGCGCACTACCGGCTGTCGCGGGCGTATGCGCATCTTGGAATGCGGGAGCAGGCGCAGCAGGAGATTGCGCTGCAGCAGAAGTTCAGTCAGGACGCAAAAGACAGCCTGAATGCGCATCTGCAGGAGGTGGTGACATTTCTCGTCAACTCCCATTAAGCGCCACACCGAATCTTAACGCGACGCTGCGCGAGATGGCGGCGAAACAAGGCTGGGACCGGCGACAGTTCCTCCGCACCGCCGTTGGGGCCGCGGCTGCAGGAAGGCTGTGCGGTTTCTCGCCGCTCCGCGCGCAGCAGTTGCCCCGCGGGCAGAAGGCGGTGGTGGTTACGTTCGGCGGCGGTGCGCGGGACGAGGAGACCTTCGCGCCGGAGGGGCAGGAAAACATCCCCGTCATGCTGAATGAGCTGATTCCGCAGGGAACGTTTTGCACGCAGGTGGTGAACCACGGGATTCTGGGCCACTACGTAGCGACCGCGTCGCTGGCGACGGGAGCGTACGAAACGCTGAACAACTTCGCGCAGACTCCGCCGGCAAACCCGACCGTGTTCGAATACTTTCGCAAAGACTTGAAGAGGCCGGCGCACGATGCGTGGGTAGTAGCGCCAAGCAACGGCTTCAATCGAATTGGAAGCAGCGACCGGCAGGGGTTTGGGCCGGAGCTTGGGGCGCAGGTGCTGCTGCCGAAGCAGTTGTTGGCCGCGGCGATGGGCGGCAAGTCGGGTAACGACTATGAGCATCTCCTGCGCGACAACTACGAGTCGCCGATGTACTCGGCCACAGTCGGCGGAGGAGGCGGGTCGCGAGACGTCGAAATCGAGAAGGTGGCGGGGCTGCTGAAGCTCTCCATCGACGACTTCACGGCGCACGCGAAGAGTCTTGCCAGCCCGGATGAGTTGTCCGTGTTTATCGCGCGCCAGTTGATGCGCCAGCTTTCGCCGAGCCTGCTCTGGATCACGCTGCACGACATCGATATCGCCCACTCTGGAGCGTACTCGCTCTACTTGGATGGTATTCAGCGGTCGGACAGGCTCTGCGGCGAGATCTGGCGGGCGATCAATGCCGAGCCTGAATACAAGGGACGGACGACGATGTTCATCCTGCCGGACTTCGGCCGCGATTCGGACATCAGCCCCGGCGGCAACGGGTTCCAGCACCACCGCACGGGCGATGCGCTCTCGCGCACGACGTGGATGATGGTGCTGGGCCCCGGGGTGCGCCAGAACGCCGTCATCGACCGGCCCGTCGATTCGCTGGACCTGGTGCCGACGCTCGGCAGCCTGCTTGGATTCTCGCCGACGTATGCCAAAGGATCACCGCTGCGGGAGGTGCTGTAGCGATGCTGCCGAGCCAGCTCACCGCCAAGAGCTTTGACAGCTATCCGCCGCAGGCGCGCGCGTTCACGGTAGAGCACCTGGCGGTGCTGCAGCGGCTGCCGTTGGGATTTTTGCCGAGCTACCTGCGCGAGGTGAGTGGGTATGACTGGAAGATGCCAGCGGAGCGGGCGAAGATCGCGGGCGAGATAAAGTGCTTGACGGCGCTTTCGGCGGCGCAGCTTGCGGAAAAGATGCGAGGCTTTTCCCTGCTGCGGCTAAGTCCGGAGCTGGAGGCGGCGGACTGGGTGAATTCGCCATCGGCGTTTCTGGAGCAGTTGACGGCTTGGCTTTGGAGCACGCATCAGATGGACGCCTTCCATACGGCGGCGGACGCGTATACGACCTATCTGACTGAAGCTGTGCCGCCGCAATCCCCGTTGCTGCCTCGGCTTGCTGTCGTTATGGTGGGGCAGGGCGTGGGAACAACGAGCTATCCGCTCTTTCGAAAGCTTCGGTCAAGCGGTGTTTACTTCAAGGCGGTGAAGGCAGAGGGAGGGTTGGAGGCCGTCCTCGGCCATGCTTCGGCCCGCGCTGAGGCTAAAGGCGGGGACGTGTACGCGCACTGGTATATCGATGGTGGCGCGGATGCACCAGCGGGGCGGATGCAGCGGGTCTGCTTTGAAGCGCTCGGGAGTGTAAAGAGCGCGGTGCTCAGCCGGATGCAGCAGACGATCGATTCCGGGAGCTCGGGGCCGGAAGCGCTGCGAAGCCTGCTGGCGAAGATGACACCTGAGGATGTCGGGATGAGTGGGGATCCGGTATTGAACCGGTTCCAGTTGAGCCTGCTGACCGAAGGCTCCGGTACGCAGATCTTCTCGACGACCTTCGTGCAGTGGGCCGCCCGGGAGTGCTTGCGGCGGGCACAGCCGGAGACGCTTGTTCTGCGCTACGCACCGCGGCAGCAGGCCCAGCCGATGAACGCCATGCTGAGCGGAGCTCCGGTGGCCGGCATTGATCCGGAGGGATCGTTGGTGGATGCGGACATGGGAGCGTACTACACGTGGCTGAACCTCCGGCGGCTGTCGGGCGCGGAGAATGCAAGGTTCCTCGTGTGGTTCGAAGGGCACAAGGAGGCGCTGGCGATTGGACCGGACCTGCCAAGAGGCACGGTGTCGGACTCGCCGATTGGAATGGAAGGATTGTTGAAGCTGCTTAGCTAGGCTGACAGCGCAGAGCTTACGCTCGATCCGAGTCTCTGGACCATCTGCTGATGTCGCTGGCAGCCATGTCTTACAGCAGGACTTGACTGCCCGAATCGACAGCGAGCTACGGAGTCTTCGGTGCGGTTGCCGGGCTTTGTTGTTGCGGCTCGACCAGCGAATCTTTCGAGGCTTCGACGCCGCTCTTCTCCCGCGGCTTGATCGTCGATCGAACGACCATAAATTTGTTGAGTGCGTCGAACCAGAACGGTGCACCGAGCGTCATCGCCATGGCGGTGAGCAGCCACCCGGCGAGCGCCGGCAGGAAGCCAAGGAGCTTTGCGGAGCAGTTTGCGGCGTACCACCAACTGGCGGCATTCTTCCCCCACCCGATTGGCAGGCTCAGCGACTGGAGCGCGGCGAGGTCTGCTGAGGCAGCATCGAGGGTCGCCTTTGCATCGGCGGGCGCAGTCGCGCCGGCTGCGGACCCTCTCGGCTTGATCGGGTGCTCCTTCGCGTAATCGTCGGCGGCGCTGATCGTGTAGGAGCGCAGCGCAGGTGTCACCCAGAGGGTGCGACCCACAGCGATCGAGTCCACGTTCAGGACGATGGCAATGGTCAGTCCGAGGAAGAAGAGAACCAGCTGCGTCTTGCGCTTGTACCAACCCGCAGCTCGGTCCATGCCATCGTCGTACCATTTCTCGAAGGCGTCGCGCGTCCTCGCGATGTCCCCCTCGGCCTGAATTACGAGCGTCATAATTGCATCTTTACCCTTGCCTTCGGGAAGGCTGTTGACCTTGTCGATCATGGTCTGAAGGTCGGTGGGCAGGGCCGCCGGTTTGGCTTTGTCGGTAAAGAGAACGGCGAGCAGAGCGCTCGCGAAGGTGCGAGACGGGATGTACGACGGGTAATTCTTTACTGCCTCAACCGCTCCGGTGCCGCTCTTGTACAAACTCTGAATCAATCCATGCGCGTAGATTGCGTCGCAGAGGCTCGTCTTGCCGTCCTTGCTCATGCCCTCGGTGAAGAGACTCTTGATGCCCTTCTCCAGGTTCTTCGCGCGCGAACCGAGAATGCCTGCGATGGCCTCGTTGATAGCAGTGCAGAAGAGGCTGAGCAGCAGATAGACGAGCGCCATGCCGATCGCGACTTCAAGCGTGGTTGAACTGAGCATGCGGTCTCCGGTTAGCTAGTGGCGAAGCATCTTGATATCGCCTTTCAGGCGGTGTGTCAAGGATCATCGTGGCGATGCATGCGGCACCGGCAGCGTGAAGCGGTACTGTCCCGCAGCGGCAGTGAAGCTGACGGTTCGATCACCGGAACGGATGGCGTTTATCCGCGAGGATGCGGCGAGAACGCGGCCGCCGAGTCGAACGTCTGCTGGCTGTACAGCCGGAAGAGTGATGGTTGCCGCCGCGGGGACCGTTACCTCAATGTGCAGGACCTCGCCTGTGCGGCTCCAACTGCTCTTGATCAAACCGAGCTTGGACTTGAGACTGGCGTTCGCGCTCTGTATGTTGCCCACAATCGCTGGCTGGACACGCATGCGTTCCTCGGGCGCGCGGCTCATGTCGAAGTCGATCCCCGCGAGACCGCGGTAGAACCACTCCTCGGCGTGGCCGAGCATGAAGTGGTTCTGGGACGAGTTTGGGTTGGCGTCCCAGGCTTCGGTCAGGGTAGTAGCGCCGCGCGCAAGCTGGTCTCCGTAGCTGGGCTTGTCTGAGCGGGAGAGCATATCGTAGATCACGTCGGAGCGATTGTTGTCCGTAAGGGCGCGGATGACGTAGTGAAAGCCGATGTCTCCGGCGGTGACGTGGTTAGAGTGTTGGCGAATGTCTGCAACAAGAGCGTTGAGGACGGCGCGGCGCTGCTCCTCAGGAACAAGACCGATGGCCAGAGGCAAGGCGTTTGCCGTCTGACTTCCGCGATCGTAGCTTCCAGGATCGGGATGGAAGAAGCGAGCATTGATGGCCTGCTTGATCGATCTGCTTTCAGCGGAGTAGCGGGCAGCATCGTCAGGACGGCCGAGGAGCGTGGCAATGCGGGAGAGGGTGGTGAGCGTCTGGTAGTAAATCGCGCTGGCCGTCAGACCCTTCGAGGTGAGCTTCGACTCACCAGGCTCACCTGGACCGATGTCGTACCAGTCGCCAAGACCGTAGGTAAGCAGACCATCCTGGAGGCGCGATTGCAGATAGGCGGCGTACCGCTGCATGGAGGGATAATGCGTTCGCAAGGGCTCCGGGTCACCATAGAACTGATAGGCGACCCAAGGGCTGAGGACCACGGCAGCGCCCCATTCCGGCGAATCGCGAAAGGCACCTTCGAAGACAGGAAATTCGGGGGCAATGCTGGGTATCAGACCGCTCTCGAGCTGCGCGTCCTGCATGTCATCGGACATCTTGCGATACAGCGCGTCAAGACCGTAGTTGTACATCAGCGATGCGCCCGCGAGGTGGGTCTGCTCCAGCCAGCCGAGTTTTTCGCGATGGGGACAGTCGGTCAGAACGCTTACCATGTTGCTGAGAATGGCGCGGTCGATAAGGCCATGGATTCGATTCAGAAGGTCGTCCGAAGAGCTGAAATCGCCGTTGACATCGACTGCGTCGTGCAAGGACCGGCCTTCTAAACGAAGGACATGTACCGAAGCCGAGGAGGGCACGACCTGTACATAGCGAAAGCCGTAGTAGGTGAAGCGCGGGGACCAATGTTCTGTCCCTGTGCCCTTCAGGGTGTACGTGAAGGAGTTCTGTGAGCTCGGAAAGGCGTTTGCGCTCTTTTGCGTCACTCTTCCTGCGGAGTCGAGGAGTTCACCCGCGATCAGCTTCACGCTCGCGCCGCTCTTCCCGGAGACGGTGATCTCAGGCAAACCGGCGAAGTTTTCGCCGAGATCGTAGACTGAGATGCCGCGATCCGGATGGGTGATCTTTACGGTTGGGTGGCGAGCGAAGCGTCGGAGTGGGGGGATGGTCTCAGGTACCAGCGCGCCGCCGGGCCCGCCCACGATTGCTGCCGGCGCCCAGCCTGTCTGGACGGTGCCGGGCTGGTCCCAGCCGGGCCGCTCAAGGCGGGCATCATAGTCTTCTCCACCATAGATGGAGGTGTAGGTGATGGGGCCGGGAGCGGACTTCCACTCGTCGTTACTGACAATCGTGTGCGTGGTGCCGTCGATGTAGGTGAGGTCGAGTTGCAGAAGCAGCTTGGGAGGTCCGAAAGAGCGGGTGAACTTGGTGTAGCGCCCAGGCGTCTCTTCCACGTCGTACATCCCGTTGCCCAGCATCACCCCGATTGCATTGGGTCCCTGGTGGAGCAAGGCGGTGACATCGTAGGTGTCGTAGAAGACGCGCTTGCGATAATCTGTCCAGCCTGGCGTAAGTACGTCTGCGGTCACGTTTCGGCCGTTGATGTGAGCCTCGAAGTGTCCCAGCCCCGAGATATGCAGAGTGGCAACGCGGAGGTGCGAGGCGACCGTGAACTCATGGCGGAAGAGAGGCAGCGGCCCTTGCTCCCTCTTCTCGCGCTCATGTCCCGGAGCCGTGATCCACTGCGCCTTCGAGGGGAAGCTTTCTGGTTCAGCCCATGCTACCAAGGTCGAAATGGTTGATTGGGCCGAACCAAGGAGGAGACTGGCCAGAAGCAGGCGGCGATAGGATGCTATGCTGCGGCCGCTGAATCGCAGGGCGCGGGCAGTACCCAGTTTTGGCTCGCCGGAGAAGGCGTTGTCTGTGCCTCGCATCATTGTTCCTTGAAGATACCCCATCTTGTCCGGCGGTCGACGGTAACAGGTCTGCTGCATGTAAGCCTTTACATACGCGCAAATTTGTCGTTTAGTGGATAGGTTGGTTCGGAGGCAGAGAGCCTGTGAAGAGGCTTGCTCGCGCGGTAGGTGTGCTGTCACAGGAGTAGTTGAAGTAGAAGAGAGAGTCGCCGGGGACGCTTTTCACCATCTATCGGGTCCATCTGGCGCGGTGCTACTTCGCTGACCAGCAGCACAAAGGCTTTTCGGGAGATCAGGACGTTGAACAGACTATGGAGTGGTGTAGTTCGGCTAGGGCTTCTTGGATGCTCGCTGGGAAGCGTTTTCACAACGCTGGCAGCACAGAACATGCCGCACTTGGAAAAGCGCGGCGACAACTACGCGATGGTGGTCGATGGCGCGCCGTTCCTTGTACTGGGGGCGCAGAT
Organism: uncultured Granulicella sp.; assembly: GCA_964658395.1. GTDB lineage: Bacteria > Acidobacteriota > Terriglobia > Terriglobales > Acidobacteriaceae > Edaphobacter. The sequence continues at coordinate 19,281 of CAZZYQ010000031.1, forward strand.
CAATAACTCGAGTTCCTGGGCAAGCACGCTGCCTGTGGTGTGGCCGGCGCTTGCTGATCTGCATGTGAATACGGTGGAGGCGCCGGTTTACTGGGAACTGATGGAACCTACGCCCGGCAAGTTCGACTTCGCGAATGTGGATTTGCTGGTGAACGGGGCTCGCGAGCATCATCTGAAGCTTGTGCTGCTTTGGTTTGGTACGTGGAAGAACGGCCAGAACCACTACGTGCCGGAGTGGATGAAGTCGGACCCGAAGAAGTATCCGCGCGAGCAAAACGACCACGGCAAACTGCTCGACGTGATGTCGCCCAACTCCACAACCAATCTGGAAGCGGACAAGCACGCTTTTGCGGCTCTGCTGCACCACCTGAAAGAGATCGACGGTTCCAAGCACACAGTCATCATGATCCAGGTTGAGAACGAATCTGGATCGGTCGGTTCGGTGCGCGATTTCTCTCCGGCGGCGCAGAAGCAGTTCGAGGCCGCGGTACCGGCAGCGCTGACCAGCGCACTGCACCTGAACAGTTCCGGTACATGGGCGCAGGTGTTTGGGGCCGATGCGGACGAGAGCTTCGCGGCGTACTCAACGTCGAGCTACATCAACGAGGTAGCGAAAGCAGGAAAGGCCGAGTACCCGTTGCCGATGTACTGCAATGTATGGATCACGTATCCGGTGCATGCTCTTGAGAACCGGGACCGGCCCAGCGCGGGGCAGGAGTATCCGAGCGGCGGACCGCAGCAGCAGAACATCCCCATCTGGAAGGCGGCAGCGCCGAACATCGATGTGCTCGCACCAGATTTCTACTCCGACGACATGACCCTCTTTCACAAGGTAGTGGCAACGTACCGGCGCGACGACAATCCGCTGTTCATTCCAGAGACAGGAATTGGAAAGAACGTTGGCCGCTACTTCTTCTATGCCCTCGGCCATGGCGCGATCGGATTTTCGCCGTTCGGGATCGACTACACGAACTGGACCCTGAAGAAGCGGGAGATGCTGGAGTCGATGGCCGAGAACTACGAGTTGATCGGGCCGCTCGCTGGACAGGTCGCACAGTGGAACCTCGAGGGCAAGCTGCAGAGTGCGGTTGAGGAGCCGGGCATGGCGCGGCAGGAGATCCACTTCGGTGACGTGGTGGCGACTGCGTCCTTCGGCTATCCGCAGCACGACGGTGAGTTTCCGCCCGGGACGCCGGACGCGCACGGTCGAGTGATTGTGGCTCAAACGGGGCCGATGGAGTTCGTCGTGACCGGCTTTGACGCGAGCGTAAGCTTCACCTTCACACCGGCGTACGCAAAGGCAAACAATGCGCAGATCGAGATTCTTCGAGCGGAAGAAGGGAGCTACGAAAACGGCTCCTGGAGGACCGCGCGCATCTGGAACGGCGACCAGACAGACCGGGGATTGAACTTCAGAGAGGGCGGGCATCTTCAGGTCGTAAAGATCAAGCTGCACTCCCTGCCGCTTACCGGCGAAGCTGGCGACTAGCAGATCGCGACCACCAAGGAGCACGCTGCATGCAGGTACCTCAGAAGTTTCCCTCGTTAGCCATTGCGCTGCTTGGCTGTGCTGCGACGTTCGCAGGAGCGCAGCGCTCCGCGCAGCCGGGAGCGATGAACGACGTGCTCTACGGTGCGGCGTACTACAACGAGTACATGCCCGCCGATCTGCAGCCGGGACGGCTTGATAAAGACATCGCGCTGATGAAGGCCGCCGATATCACCGTCGTTCGCATGGGTGAGTCTACCTGGAGCCTTTGGGAGCCAGAAGACGGCAAGTTCGAATATGCGTGGATGGACCGCGTCGTCGATGCCATGGGCAAGGCGGGCATCAAGGTCATCATGGGAACGCCGACATATGCAATTCCAACGTGGATGTATCACGAGCATCCCGAGGTGCTGGCGCGGCCGCTCGGCGGAGCGCAGACCTTTTACGGCATGCGGCAGAACATGGACACCGACAATCCCACGTTCCGGTTCTATGCGCAGCGCATCATCCGCAACATGGTCGAACATTACAAGAACAATCCGAACGTGATCGGCTGGCAGATCGACAATGAGACTTCATCGTATGGAGCGTCGAACAACGACGTGTTTACCGGCTTTGTCGACCACCTGAAGCAGAAGTTTGGCACCACCGACAACCTGAACAAGGCGTGGTTCCTGAACTACTGGGGCGAAGACGTAAACGGCTGGGAGAACATGCCGCCGCGCGACGGCACGATCAGTACCGGTTACAAATTGGAGTGGACGCGCTGGGAACAGATGCGGGTAACGAACTACCTGGCTTGGCAGGCGGCCCTGGTGCGGGAGTATCGCGGGCCAAACCAGTTCGTGACCCAGGACCTCGGCGGCGTGATGAAGCGGGACGTGAACGAGCTTGAGGTGAGCAAGACGCTCGACATCGTGGCGAACAATCCGTACCACGCGACGCAGGACCACTTCGACGGGCAGAATCAGGCGGAGCAGGGTGACTTTACGCGATCGCTGAAACAGACGAACTACCTGGTTACCGAGACGAACGCCCAGACGACAGACTGGTCATCGAGCTATCAGTATCCGCCGTACGACGGGCAGCTGCGGCTGGACGTGTATACGCATCTCTCGAGCGGTGCGAACATGGTCGAGTACTGGCACTGGGCATCGATCCACTCCGGGCAAGAGACATACTGGAAGGGTGTGCTGTCGCATGATCTGGAGCCGAACCGGGCCTATGCGGAGGTCGCGAAGACGGCGCATGAGCTGAAAAAAGTAGGTCCTGACCTCGTCAATCTGAAGATCAAGAATGACGTTGCAATCCTCTATAGTGTGGATTCGGCGAACGCGCTGGACTTCATGCCGTTCGCGTCCACGCCGCGCCAGGGCTGGATGATGGGCAGCACGGTTGCGGATTACAGCAGCCTTGTGCACCAGCTGCATCGCGCGCTCTTTAGCGCGAACGTTGGCGCGGACTTCATCTTTCCAGAGACGCTGGCTGCGGACGCGGACCTTTCGCGCTACAAGCTGATCGTGGTTCCGCCGCTCTATATCTCGGACGACGCGCAGCTTGCAAAGCTCGCGGCTTACGTCAAAGGCGGCGGCCACATCCTGATGTGCTTCAAGAGCGGTTTTGCAAATGAGAACTCGGCGGTACGCTGGGTGATGGCGCCGGGACCGCTGCGCGAAGCTGCAGGCTTCAGCTATCAGGAATTTTCGAACCTCGAAAATCCTTTGGCGTTGAAAGATGATCCGTTCAAGACCGGCGACGAGAACAAGGTCTCCCATTGGGCCGAGTTCCTGAAGCTGGAGCACGCCAAGCCACTCGCCTTCTACGATCATCCCTTCTTCGGCAAGTGGCCCGCTATCACTCGGAACGAATTCGGCGCGGGCACCCTGACGTACGAGGGCACGATGCTTTCGGACAAACTCCAGGAGCAGGTTGTCCTCTCCGCGCTCGCCGATGCGAAGGTTGGTGCGAGCTCGAACCAGCTTCCCGCACCCGTCCGCGAGAAGAGTGGCGTGAACGGCAAAGGTAAGACGCTGCATTACTTCCTGAACTACTCAAGCCAATCACAGCACTTCAGCTACAACGAGAAGCCCGGTAAAGATCTGCTGAGCGGAAAGCCGATCAGTTCCGCGCAAGCGGTAGAACTTGCACCCTGGGACCTCGTAATTGTTGAAGAAAACCAGTAGCCCGCCGCCTGCAGCGACCTTTGGCAGAGCAGATGTAGATTTTCGCTTCGGCAGGAAACTTACAGAGAGCACCTTCAATTTTCTGGAGATAGACCAATGCGCAGACGGGAATTCCTCAAGACCTCAGCCACAGCCGCAGCCGCGGCAGCCATTCCAGCAGCCGCATTCGCCGCACCGACAGGAGTGGAGAGCCCGCGCACAGTCCTGCCGATCAACCGCAACTGGCGGTACCACCCGACCAAGGTGTCAGGTGCCGAGGCTGAATCGTTCGACGACTCGAAGTTCGAGCGCATCGTGATCCCGCACACGAACGTCAAGATGCCATGGCACAACTTCGACGACAAGATGTACGAGTTCGTCTCCACCTACCGGCGCCGCTTCAGATACCCGGTGGCGGCGAAAGGTAAGCGTGTCTTCGTCGACTTTGAAGGTGCGATGACGGCGTCTACGGTGTACATCAACGGCCATAACCTGGGCGAGTACAAAGGGGGCTTTACGCCGTTCTCCTTTGAACTCACAAAGTATCTAAAGACCGACGGAGAAAATGTTCTCGTCGTCAGTCTCGATTCCACCGAGCGCGACGACATTCCGCCGTTTGGGTACGAGATCGACTACATGACCTTCGGCGGCATTTATCGCGAGGTTTCGCTGCGCATTGTTTCGCCCATGTATATCGACAACATCTTTGCCGCGCCGAAGAATGTTCTTAGCGGGGCGCCCTTCGTTGATGTCGACTGCTTTGTCGCCGCGCAGTCAACCGAAGGAACTTACTCCTTGCTTGTGAAGCTTAGCGACGCCGACGGCAAAGAAGTCGCGAAGCAAGAGCAGACCATCGCCCTCAACACCGCAGCTGACCCGTCCTCCGCGAAAGATCCGGAGACCCCGGCGTCTCCTTACAGGAGTACGGAGACTGCGGCCGATCCCGCGAAGCATACGATTACGCTGAAAGATTTGGGCAAGGTAAAGCTCTGGGACATCAGCGAGCCCAACCTGTACACGGTTGACGTTCATCTTCTTCTCGATGGCAAGGTCATCGATGCCGACTCGCGGCGGATTGGCTTCCGCGAGGCGACCTTTACCGACGGCGGCTTCTCGTTGAACGGCAAGATCGTCAAGTTGCGCGGTCTGGATCGTCACCAGACGTTTCCCTTTGTGGGCCAGGCAATGCCGGCGCGAGTGCAGCGCAAAGACGCTGACATTCTGCGGAAGGGACTGCACTGCAATCTTGTGAGAACGTCACACTATCCGCAGTCGCGTCATTTCCTAGACCGCTGCGACGAGATCGGTCTGCTAGTGCTCGAAGAGATCCCGGGATGGCAGCACATTGGACCGGAGCCCTGGAAGCTGGTCGCGATCGACAACGTAGGCCGCATGATCCGTCGCGACTGGAACCATCCGTCGATCATCCTCTGGGGTGTGCGCATCAACGAGTCGAAAGATGACCATGACTTCTACGTGCGCACCAATGCGCTGGCCCATGCGCTTGATGCGACGCGGCAGACCGGCGGCATACGGTACTTTCAGGAGTCTGAGTTCCTTGAAGATGTCTTCACCATGAACGACTTCGGTTTTCCGCTCAAGAAGCCGGTGCATGGCAAGTATCTCAACACGGAGTTTGTCGGGCATACCTACCCGACCAAGACGACGGACGACAATGAACGCCAGCGCGAACACACGCTGCGTCATGCACGCATTCACAACCAGCTTGCGTCCGATCCGCAGTATGCAGGCGGCATCGGATGGTGCGCCTTTGATTACAACACGCATGCGAATTTCGGTGCGGGCGACCGGCTTTGCTATCACGGCGTGACGGACATCTTCCGCGAGAACAAGCCTGCTGCCGGCTTCTACAAGTCGCAGTGCGATCCGTCGGAAGAGATTGTGCTCGAGCCGGCATTCCACTGGGCGAACAGCGACGAGTCCGTCGGCTTTACGAAGGCCGTTGTTTGCTCCAACGTGGAGCACCTCAAGTTTTATGCTCGGGAGATCGACAAACCCGCCGCGGAGTGGAAGCTGGCCGCCGAGCTCGACCCTGAACGGACGGAGTTCAATCATCTGAAGTACGCGCCGTTTGTGCTGGATATGCGAACGCTCGATCTTCACAAGCTGGGACTCTTCTGGGGCGACCTGCGAATCGATGGATACATCGGGGGGAAGCAGGTCATCTCAAAGACGCTTTCCGGCGATGGGGCCAACAAGAAGTTTGTCCTGCTACCAGATGATGTTGCGTTGTTTGCGGATGGTGCGGACACGACTCGCGTCGTCCTTCGGGTGACGGACGAGTTTGGCGCGACTCGCACCTATGCAGACGATCCAATTGTGTTCACGCTCGAAGGGCCTGGAGAACTGATTGGCGATAATCCCTTCTCGCTGGTCGGAGGAACTGGAGCGATATGGATCCGCGCGAAGGAGACGGCGGGGACGGTGAAGCTGACGGCAAAGCATCCGCGGCTAGGTTCGCAGACGGTGGAGTTCAAGCTGACGGCAGTTCCACAGGAGCGAGTTTAGAGCCGGGACTGCTGACTCTTGCGAAGCGTAGGCGCACTAGGGCCGGCGGAGGGTTGCTGGTCTGACTCCATGCACCACTATCTGCCGCATCGTCCGGTAGAGTTGCGCAGCTCAAGCGAGGTGGGGACGAGGTGTTTTTCGCCGACCGCCAGTTTGCCGCCCGGTCGGCCTGCGTGCAGCAATGCGCGAAATGCGGCGTTCGCCAGCTCTGCCCGCGGCACGTTCACCGTACATAGGGCGGGCATGGTGAACGCGCTGAGCTGAATGTTGTCAAAGCCCATCACCGAGATGTCCTGAGGGATCTCCAACCCGCGTTCGTGGATCGCGCCCATGGCCCCGATCGCAGTCAGATCGTTCGAGGCAAGTACGGCTGTTGGCCGAGCGTTTGGTCCATTGGCGGCATCGAGAATGCGAAGCATGGCATCGCGGCCGCCGTCGACGCGGTGGTTCGCCTCCTGTATTAGAGCAGGATCGTCGGCTAGATGCTCTCTGATCTGGATGTCCTTGAAGGCGCGATAACGGGTCTGCGCGGCGGCAAGGCGCAGCGGACCGGCAATAAAGGCGATCCGCCGGTGTCCGAGGGAGATCAGGTGTTGCATCGCAAGCTCAACGCCTGCTGTGTAGTCGATCTGAACGCTGCTGACTCCAGCACGGATGAAGCCCGCATCGAGGAAGACCAGCGGAATATGGCGGCGGCTGAAGACCTCAACCAGACTCTCTTCCATCTCGGAGGTCATAATCGCGACGCCGTCGATCTTACGCTGTAACATGCGGGTGACGCAGATCTTCATCCGTTCCGGGTCATAGTTCGTGTTGGCGATCAGTACTTCCCGGTTATGAACGACTGCAATGTCCTCGAAGGCTTTGATCAGCTCAGGGAAGAAGGGGTTCGTGATGTCCGAGATGATGAGGCCGTACATGCTGCTGCGGCCCGAACCCAATGCGCGCGCGTTGGTGTCGGGATAGAAGTTGAGGGCCTCGATTGCGCTGCGAACGCGCTCTTCGGTCTCCGGGCTCACCTTTGCGGTGCGATTCATCGTTCGCGAGACGGTAGCTGTTGAAACACCGGCAAGGCTTGCAACTGCTTTGATATTCATAAATAGGTGAATGCGTGCTCATTCTCTACGAGAAAGATAACGATGTAAACAGTTACACGGCTTGGTGTATCGTAGGCAAACGTTGCGTGTGAATCTTGCGGCAGTTCGAGTCCGCGTTGTTGGAGAGCTTCATGAAGTTGGTTTCTTTCCTGCTTGTCTTTGTTGTGACGGTGAATGCCGGTGCCACCACCCCCACGGACTCTGAGAACTCGGTACGCTGGTCTGAACAGAAGGCGGCTGCGTGGTACGCGGCGCAGCCGTGGCTTGTAGGGGCGAACTATGTGCCCTCAGACGCGATCAATCAGTTGGAAATGTTCCAGGCAGCTACGTTCAATACAGCGCTGAACGACAAAGAACTGGCTCTGGCTGAAGGCGCCGGCATGAATACGGCTCGCGTTTTCCTTCAGGACCAGTTATGGACTGAAGATCCAAAAGGCTTCAAGAAGCGACTCGATGATTTTCTTACCATTGCGGCAAGACATCACATCCGGCCGCTGATTGTCCTCTTCGATTCCTGCTGGGACCCCTATCCCAGGCTCGGACCGCAGCATCCGCCAATCCCTGGCGTTCACAATTCGGGTTGGGTGCAGAGCCCGGGAGCCAAGGGCATCAGCGATCCCTCCTATGAGCCAAAGCTCGAGGCGTATGTGAAAGGCGTGGTCGGCGCGTTTGCCAAAGACGATCGGATTCTTGGATGGGACGTTTGGAACGAGCCCGACAATGGCAACAATTCTTCATATGGCGCAATTGAACTGAAGAACAAGGCAGAGTTGGTGGCGCAGCTTCTGCCGAAAGCCTTTGCCTGGGCGCGGTCGGTGCATCCCACCCAACCCCTGACGAGTGGCGTTTGGCAGGGCGACTGGAGCCATGCAGACCAGGAGTCAGCGATGGTGAAGATCCAACTCGCCGAGTCGGATGTGATCAGTTTCCACAACTACGGCTGGCCGGAAGAGTTCGAAGAGAAGATCGTCGAGCTGCAGGCATACCACCGCCCCATCATCTGCACGGAGTACATGGCGCGCGGCGCGGGCAGCACCTTTGACAGCATTCTGCCGATTGCGAAGAAATACAACATCGGCGTTATCAACTGGGGCCTGGTCGCGGGCCGGACCCAGACGTATCTGCCGTGGGACTCGTGGCAAAAGCCGTATGTGCTCAGCCAGCCGACGGTCTGGTTCCATGAAGTATTCAAGCAGGACGATACCCCCTACCGGCCTCGCGAGGTTGAGATCATGCGGCAGCTTACTGGCAGAGGGACGGTTGCGACTGCGTCGGTGCGGTAGCAAAGGACGGCCATCGATGCGAGGGGGGAGATGAGGCGACGGGCGGTATTGCGTCTAGCGGCGCTAGCGGCTGGGTCGGCCAGCGCTCCTTCGCGTCTCTTGAGTTCCCTTCTGGATACGCCTTCGTTCACGGTCAGGCGGGTCTTAGTCGTATTTAAGTGCCATCTCGACGTCGGGTTTACCCAGACGCAGGCGCAGGTGATGCGGAAGTACTTCGACATCTACTACCCGGCAGCCATGCGACGTTCGGCGGAGCTTCGCGCCCAAGGCAGTGATCGCTACATCTGGACGACGGGATCGTGGCTGATGTACGAGTACCTGGAGCAGGCGGACGCGGGGCAACGCAGGGCAATGGAGAAGGCGATTGCCGCGGGGGATGTGACCTGGCACGCACTGCCGTTCAGCTGGCAGACGGAGATGCTCGACCGGTCGATGATTGCTGGCGGGCTGGGGTTTTCAGCAGCGCTCGATTCCAGGTTCGGCCGCAAGACGATCGGGGCGAAGATGACCGATGTTCCAGGCCACTCCCGCGGGATCATCGCACCGTTGCAGGCGGCGGGTATAAGGCTGCTCGACATCGGTGTCAATGCCGCGAGCGTTCCTCCAGAGGTGCCTGAGGCCTTCTTGTGGAGGGACGGGCAAGGCAATTCGCTTGCAATGATCTACCATCGGCACGATTACGGCGGTGTCGTACGAATCCCCGGGTCCGATCTGGCCGTCGCGGTGGAGGTGCGCAACGACAATACTGGACCCCACACGTCGGATGAGATCGCGGCCATCTTTTCCCGGTTGCGTGCCCAGTTCCCCGGGGCAAAGGTAGAGGCCTCAAACTTAAGCGAAGTTGCGCATGCCGTTGAGCCTTACCGCGACCACCTGCCGGTAATTACGGAAGAGATTGGCGACACGTGGATCTACGGAATTCCGAGCGATCCCAGGAAAGTTGCCAAATACCGAGAGGTCGCCCGCATGCGGAGAGTGTGGATCGATGACGGCCATTTTGTGGCGGGAGACCTGAGAGACCGCCAGCTTCTCCGGCGCCTTTTACTTGCCGTGGAGCACACCTGGGGAACGGACACGAAAAGTTATCTCGACAACATGCACTATCGGCCTGCGGAGCTCGCGACCGCTTTAGGGCGGCCCGGTTATTTGACCATGCTGACCAGCTGGCAGGAGAAGCGCGACGATATAGATCTCGGCATTGCTGCTTTGCCGGTCGCGCTGCGGGAGGAGGTGCGTGCCCGGATAAAGACCCTGGCGGCGGCAGCTCCAATGACGGATGGTCTGGTTGCGTTCGACGCGTCGGCGATGATCGAAGGGAAGCATTACCTGGTGGCGTTCGATCCCGCGACCGGGGCAATCACCAGGCTAGTGCGGCGTTCAAGCGGCCGCGACTGGGCCACGGCCGACTCGCCTCTGGGATTGATCACGTATCAGACGCTTTCGGCGGCTGACTTCGCCGACTATCTCAATCGTTACGTCCAGATCAAGGCGGACTGGGCGCCGCGGGATTTTGGGAAGCCGGGAATCCAGAACTTCGGGGCACAGTCGCGCGAGTGGCAGCCAAAGCTTGTTCAGGCCTGGACATCGTCCGGGAAAGGTGACCTTCGCGTCGTGCTGCATCTCCAGGTTTCTGACGAAGAGGCGGAGGCGGGTGGCAGCGTGGCATGGCCTGCGGACTTCTACTTGGAAGTGGTGCTTCCCGAAGCAGAGCCGGTGGTACAACTTCGGCTGACCGCACTGGGTAAAGCGGCGAACCGGATGCCCGAGGCGCTCTGGCTTAGCTTCGTCCCGCCGGGCGCGGACGCCAAACATTGCACTCTGACAAAGGTAGATGAGCAGGTAGAGGTTGCCGATGTGGTCCGAGGCGGAGGCAGATCGATTCATGCCGTGAATGGACCGATCACGTTCCGGCACTCCGATGGAGTCGCTGCTCTGCAGATCGAAACGCTGGACGCGCCTGTGGTCGCCCTCGGAACCCGGTCGCCGCTCAACTACTCGCCAGAATTGCCGGACTTGCAGAAGGGCGTTCACGTGAGCTTGTTTAACAACGCCTGGGGGACCAACTATCCGCAGTGGAGCAGCGGCGACTGGCTCTATCGCTTCACGCTGCGCGCGTAAGCGCCGTCTACAAGGCCTTTGCCAGCTTCTTCTTCCCCGCTTCGAGGTCCTGCATGGTCCCCTGGGGGTAGCCGGTGGACTCGCGCACGGTGAGATGCGTCAGAATCTCATATTCTCGCTTCGCCAACAGCTTCGGATTGTCTTCTGCATGCGCCCGGAGAGCCGTCACCGCAGCCCGGGCGAGCTCAAACCGCGACATGCGGACCGTCGTCAGCGGGGGAATAGTGACCTCAGTCATGTGAATGTCGTCGAAGCCGATGACGGAAAAGTCATCCGGCACCCGCAGACCTTTGCGGTAAAGCTTCTGCAGCACTCCAATGGCGGTCATGTCGTTTGAGCACATCACCGCGGTCGGCCACGGCTTCGTTTCGAGCAGCTTGTCCATGGCGTGGATGCCGCCTTCCAGGGTGTGATTGCCCTTGATAAGCCAATCAGAGTTCAACGGGATTCCACACTCTTCAAGGGAGAGCTTGAAGGCAGCTGCCCGGCTCTGCGACGAATGCAGCTTCATGGGGCCAGTGACAAACGCGATCCTGCGATGACCCAGGGCGGCCAGGTGCTGAACTCCCTGCCGAATGCCGTGATGGTAGTCGACTTTCAGTACACTCACGTCGGGCAGTTCAGGACCTACGTCAATGAATACGAGCGGGACGTTGCGGTCGCCGAATTGCTCGAGCAGCGGCTGTTCGATGCCAAAGGTCATTACAGCGACGCCTTCGACTTTGCGCTCCAGCATGCGCCGGATGCAATGGATCATGCGCTTCGGATCGTAATTTGTAGATCCGATCAGGATCTCGTATCCATGCTCGACCGCAATGTCTTCAAAACCCTGGATCAACTCTGGGAAGAACGGATTCGTGATCTCCGAAACGAGCAGACCGAACAGTTTGCTGCGTCCTGAAACAAGCGAGCGCGCCTGAGTGTTCGGCACGTACTTCAACTCGTCGATCACGCTCCAGACCCGTTTTGCGAGCTTGGGGTTGACGCTGGGGACGTGATTCATCGCACGGGAGACGGTCGCTATAGACACTTTCGCCGTGCGGGCGATGGTGCGAATGTCCATCCGCTCCGGCTTGGCAGCCTTGTTTTTACCGGTCGGGACGCAACTGTCTGCCATTAATACGCAGTGTAGCTCAAGAAGGCGAAAGCTTAGGTAACACGTCCGCGCGCACAGTAGTTTCCGCTTATTGGCGTGCCAGTGCGGCGATCCTTCTCAGCTCCGGAAAGATGTTGCCCAGGGGCATCGGCTCAGCGTGCAGAGTTCCAAGCGCGAAGTAGGCGTTTCTGTACAACGGATAGAGCTGGTCATAGACAAGGACCGAAGCGGGCTGTGGCGTGTAGATTTTGTATGGGAGACAGATCGCCTCCTGCGCCTCTTCAATGGTGTTGAACACGCGGGCGGCGAGCAGGGCGAAGATGCCCGAGCCAAGGCTGGTCGGTGTTCCGTCTGGCACCAGAACTGGCTTGCCGAGTACATCGGCGTAGATCTGGTTGAGGACGGCATTATTCTGCGGGATGCCGCCAGCGTTGATGACGCGCGCCACCGGGACGCCGTGTTCGGCCATGCGTTCCAGGATGATGCGGGTGTGGAATGCGGTGCCTTCGATGGCGGCGTATAGCTCGTCTTTGGCGGTTGTGAGCAAGTTCCAGCCAAAGGTGACGCCGCCAAGCTCCGGGTTGACCAGCACGGTACGATCACCATTGTCCCAGCTGAGGCGGAGCAACCCAGTCTGGCCGGCACGGTATGTGTCGATCCCTTCAGCAAGTTGGCGGACCTTGACGCCCGCCCGGCCAGCGATGGCCTCAAAGATGTCACCCGTGGCAGAGAGGCCGGCTTCAATGCCGGTGTATGCCGGGTGGACACTGCCAGGAACGACGCCGCAGACTCCGGGCACAAGCTCAGTCTTCTGTGCCATGGCGATGATGCAGGTGGAGGTGCCCACTACATTGACGACGTCGCCCTCGCGGCAGCCGGCGCCGATGGCGTCCCAATGCGCGTCAAACGCGCCGACGGGAATGGGGATACCTGCCTTTAGACCCATCTGGCTGGCCCAGGTTTGGGAGAGATGGCCAGCAATCGCATCGGAGGTGAGGTACTCGCCGCCAAGCTTTTCGCGTACACCATCGAAGAGCGGATCGACTTTCGAAAGAAAGGATTGCGGCGGAAGTCCGCCCCACTTCGGGTTCCACATCCACTTGTGGCCCATGGCGCAGATGCTGCGTTTCACCAGCTTCGGATCGGTGACCCCGGTCAAGGTTGCGGCAACCATGTCGCAGTGCTCGAGAGCAGTGGCAAATCGGTCGCGCTTGTCAGGATTATGGCGCAACCAGTGGAGCAGCTTGGCGAAGCCCCACTCATGCGAATACACGTTGCCGCACCATGCGATCGCTTCCAGGCCTTCGCTTCGTGCAAGTTCGGTGATGTGGCGGGCCTCTTCAAGCGCGCGGTGGTCGCACCACAGATAGTAATCGTTCAGCGGCTGCATGGCGCTGTCAACGGGAATGACGCTCGAGCCAGTGGTATCGAGCGCAATGGCAGCGACCTGGTTGCCGTCCACGCCAGTCTCTTCGAGCGCTTTGCGGGTCGCTCGCACCAACGCCTTCATCTGTTCGTCGTGCGATTGCGTCGCGAAGTCCGGGTCTTCGCGGCGCCGGACAAGCGGGTACTCCGAAGAGGCCGTGCCGAGCCGTCCGCGCTCGCTATCGAGCAGGGTCACACGGACACTCAGCGTTCCAAAATCAACCCCGGCTACGATCGCCACTTGTATCTCCCTTTCATCGAGCCGCCACAGATCGGAGTGGAACCAGGCCGTAGAGTTGAGAAAGCGTTTTCTGCAACATTAGTATCGAACGCGTCCCACCCTGTCAATTGGAGCAAACATCTGAAGCACGAGCAGAAGCAGCATTTGCGGCGTCTATCAGAATAGCCGAGCACTGCGGAACGGAATGCGGTACAGTAAGGAAATCATTGGCGCACCGGCCCCCGCCGCCCGGAAGTCCGCCTTTACTGCTTGTCGTTCGATTCCATCTCCCACTCCGAATTCTTTCGTGTACCTTGATTTTCCTTCAGGAGTCGAGTTACTTCTTGCTTTCCGCTTGGATTTGTACAGCAGTCCGAAAGTAAGTCTCGCGCAGCAGTTCCAAAAAATCAGCCTCCAGGAGATCACAATGAATACGCCGAAGGTCTCAACCGCCGTCTCCCGCCGTTCGTTCATGCGCTTGGCGGGGCTTGCAGCTTCCGTCCCTGTCTTCACCGAGGCGCACTTCGCGTACGCCGCGATGCAGGCTGCTCCCGCCCCTGCTCCCGCTAAGCCGAACCGCTTCACGATGCCCGTGTTCCCGCCCGGCGCTGTTCTAATCAACGCCAATGAAAATCCCCTTGGGCCATGCAAGGCTGCGTGTGAGGCCATAGCCGCTATCGCACATAAGGGCGGCCGCTACGACATCGACGGCGAGACCGCAAAGTTGACCAAGACATTTGCCAGCCAGAATGGACTGAAGGAAGACTACATTGCCGTCTACGCTGGATCATCCGAGCCACTGCACTTTTCAGTGCTCGCTTTTACGTCGCCGACGAAGGGGTTTGTTACGGCTGACCCATCGTACGAAGCCGGGCTGCGCGCGGCGCAGGTCTCCGGCGCGAAGATCTCCAAGGTCGCATTGACGAGCGACTACGCACACGACGTAAAGGCGATGGTAGCGGCCGATCCAAATGCAGGCGTCATCTATATCTGCAATCCGAACAATCCGACGGGAACGCTGACCAAAAAGGAAGACATCGCGTGGGCGCTCGAGCATAAGCCAAAAGGGTCGATCCTGCTGGTGGACGAGGCGTACATCCATCTGTCGGACTCGCCAAACGTCCTGGACATGGTAGCGGCAGATAAGGACCTGATTGTGCTTCGCACCTTCTCCAAGGTGTACGGCATGGCAGGCATCCGGTGCGGCTTTGCAGTGGGCCGTCCCGACCTTATCGAGAAGCTGCAGCCCTACGGACAAAATGCGATGCCGATCACAGGCTCTGCTGCGGCCAATGTCAGCCTGCTCGATGCGGACCTGGTGCCTTCGCGCAAGAAGATCATTGGCGACATTCGCAACGATACCTTCGAGTTTCTCGCGAAGAACAACTACAAGTTCATCCCATCGCAGTCCAACTGCTTCATGATCGATACGGGGCGAAACGGCAAGCAGGTCATCGCGGCGATGCAGGCGGAAAATGTCTTCATTGGCCGTACCTGGCCAGTGTGGCCTAATGTGGTGCGTATCACCGTCGGCAGCCCCGACGATATGGCGAAGTTCAAGGTGGCGTTCAAGAAGGTGATGGATACGCCTGCAACCGCCGCTCTCCATGTGCCGCCCCACAGTGCCCATGATGGACTCGCGTTCCCGCAGCTTTCGTAAACCATGCACCGTGGATGCCCCGGTTGTCCTTCAACTCGGGGCATCGTCGTTTTGTGAATGGAAGAGGACCCACTTTGCTCGCTCTCCGCACGCTCGTTGTCCTGGCAATGCTTGCCCCGCTCCACGTTCTTGCGCAGAAGCCTCGCGCGGTGTCCGATGCTGAGGTCGCGAGGATTACACGCGACGCGATCCTGATCGACACGCACAACGATGTTCCTTCAAAGACGGTCACCGGTTATGACATTGCCACACCCAACAAGACCGGGCAGACCGATCTGCCTCGGATGAAGGGGTTCCTGGGCGCGGAGTTCTTTGCGGTCTTCGTTGACGCCGATTACGTGAAGGGCAACCACGCAGCAAACCGTACGCTCGAGATGATCGACACAGTCCGCACGGACGTGATCGCTGCGCATCCGAACGATTTTGTGTACGCGACGACCGCGGCGGACATCGAACGGGCCCATCGAGAGCACAAGATCGCGGCCCTGATGGGCATCGAAGGCGGCCATGCGATCGAAGATTCGCTGCGACTGCTGCGCGATTACTATGCGCTGGGCGTCCGCTACATGACCTTGACCCACTTCAACACGAACAACTGGGCGGACGCGCAGGGCGACTTTGAAGACAGCACCGTCGCCAAGCATAACGGCCTTACGCCCTTCGGCAAGGACGTCGTCCGCGAGATGAACCGCCTGGGGATGATGGTGGACATCTCTCATGTCGCAGACAATACGTTCTACGACGCCATCAAAGTCTCGACTGCGCCGATCATAGCGTCGCATTCTTCCTGCCGCGCCATTTCAAATCACACCCGCAACATGACCGACGACATGATTCGCGCGTTGGCAAAGAACAATGGCACGATGCAAATCAACTTCGACTGCGGGTATCTTTCGCAACGCTACAACGACGCGTCGAAGCCTCTGATGGCTGAGTTCAAGCCGCGATACATGGAAGCGATGAAGATTGAAGATCCCGCGCAACGCGACGCCGCGATGGAGAGGCTGGAGGCGGAGATGGGCGCCAAGATACCTCCCGCGACTCTTCAGGATGTGGTCGACCAGATCGACCACGCGGTAAAAGTGGGCGGCATCGATCACGTCGGCATCGGGACAGACTTCGACGGTGTGGGCTGCGTTCCGCTGGAATTAAGCTCTTACGACAAGTTCCCGGCATTGACGAGGGCACTGCTCGAGAAAGGTTATTCGGCGGACGACATCAAGAAGATCTATGGCGGCAATTTGCTGAGGGTGATGCGGGCGGTGGAGCAAAGGTCGGCGGAGCTGAAGTCACGCCGGCAATCGAGACGAAAATAGCCCGCGGACCCACAGCCAAGGGCAACTGATGACCGTGAGTAACGGGGTATGAGCAAGAAAAAAGCTGTTCAATAAACTTTTTTCTTCCCTTTCGACAAAGCTGGAGTAAACTTTTCGCGCAGGGCAAGCACGTCAAACTTCACATTCCAGACTTATAGATTGATCGCTTGGTGCCTGTCGGCGCCCAGAAAAGTGTGCACCTAAGTTTCGGCCTCGGAAAAACCATGAAGATGAGAAATCTACTCCTCGCATCCGTATTTGCTGCCAACATTTTCTCCGGCCTGTCGGTAACGCCTGCACGGGCGTCGTCGGGATCGACGGACGGCGTCGTCAACGTTCTGCTGAAAAAGTACACTCTTACCGAGACAACGGCAGACAAGTCCCAGATAACCCACGATGGCACCCAGTTGAGCCTCAAGCAGGCCGGTGTCTACAGCTTGCCGTGCGCTAACCTGGTGACCTTGGACAACAAGGTGGTCGACGGGAAGGTACAGAAGCAGAATATCTTCGTTAGCGCCAGCTTCACCAAGATGCATGGGCATGTCCTTCAGTCCGGCGAAAAGGTGTATGTCACCAAGATCGAATCAAAGAGCGAAGGCAGCGGCGACATTCTGAAATTCAACATTATCAGCGTGGAAGATATCGATGGTGGAGACGGAGCAAAGCGCTATGGTGCAACGGTAAGTTACAAGTTCAAAAAGGGCTTCCTGTCGGAGAGTTCTCCCGACGACGTGGAGCAGGTCGTCGAGACGGTGTTGGCTCCCGCTGAGGATTCGGACAACTCCAAGCAGGAGAACACGGCGGCTGCGGCTCCGGCAGCAGCACCGGCTCCAGCGCCAGTCCAGCGGCCCGCACCGCCACCACCGCCTCCCGCAGCGCCAGCGGCGCCTCCGCCGGCGCTTTCGATCGGCGAAAGCTCCAGCCAGGTTTTACAGGCCTATGGCATGCCTGCCAAGATCATCGATCTTGGAAAGAAAAAGACATTTATCTACAAAGACATCAAGATCATCTTTACTGACGACAAGATCAGCGACATGCAGCCGCTGTAACTCACTCAAGTTGCTTTCACCATTACACTCAGGGGAGAAGTAGATGACTTACCAGGGGCTCTTAATGCAAACGGGGCGGAGAGTGCTGGCTGGGGCCGGTTCGCTCGTGCTGTTCTCAGGTTTCCTCCTCAGTGTAAGTGGTGCCGCCGCGCAGGCGAAGAAGACGGCCCCCGCGCCGAAGTCGGCACCCTCGCCGAAGTCCGCACCGTCACCCAAAGCTGCGCCGACTACTAAGCCTTCTGGCGGAGCGTCGCACACGACCCCGGGAAGTACAGGTGCTAAGGGTGGGAGCGCATCGGCTGGTGGCAGTAAGACGACCGGCGGAGCAGGATCAGTTGGCACAAAGACCGCAACCGGCAGCAAGGCGCCTGTCGGTACAACCCGATCCGCTCCTGGCGGTGGGAAAGTTGTCGAGACCAAGCATGGAACGGTCACGAAGAGCGCTACCGGCAAAGTGCAGTCGGTCAAGCTCAACAACGGTCATGAGGCAAAGTTCGGCTCGAATGGCAAGGTGAAAGAAGTCCACGCAGAGGCAAAAGGCGGCGGAAAGCTTACGGTAAGTCACGCCGGCAACGTGCGACGCACCGTGGTGGAGCGTCCAAACCACACGCGCCTCGTCAGCGAAGGCCGTGGGCGCGGCTATATCGAACATCGCTATGAGTACGGCGGCCATGCCTACTATGCCCGCGGGTATTACTACAACGGCGGCTACTATCGCACGTACTATCACCCTTATTATTACGGTGGCGTGCAGCTATATGGGTACGCCCCGGCGTACTACTATCCGCCCGCGTACTATGGCTGGGCCTATAACCCCTGGCCCGCTCCTGCTCCGTACGCGTGGGGATGGGGTGCGGCACCTTGGTATGGCTATTACGGTGCCTATTTTGCTCCGTATCCTGTTTACCCGAGCCCGGCGTTCTGGCTCACTGACTATCTCATCGCGGCAACTCTGTCGGCCGCTTTTCAGGCGGCTGCCGCGGACGCGAACCTGGAGTTCCCGGACGCCATGCCGGGTACGATGACCGGTCCTCATCTGGTTCTTGCTTCCTTCAGTCCAGGCCGCGGAGGCGCCTGGGAGGCTGCACTGGCGGGAGGCGGAGACGTGACACTGTCCCCAGAGATCAAGAAGCAGATCTCGGACGAGATCCAGCTGGACCTTGCGGCCCAGAAAGCACAGAACGCCTCGGGCGATGGACCCAGTGTCGGCAGTCTTGGAAAGCTGCTCGCGGATGGAAAGCCGCACATCTTCGTGGCGGGAGATTCGATAACGGCCAACACCGGGACCGACGACTGCACAATCTCTGACGGCGACGTACTGAGTCTTACGACGCCGCCAGGAAGAGACGCGGAGAACGCAAACCTGAGCGTGCTCGCCAGCAAGAAGGAAGACTGCGGGAAGGGCAACACTGTCGCCGTTCCCCTCACAGACCTACAAGAGATGCAAAATCATCTGCTTGCGAGCATCGACAAGGGTCTCGGCGAGATGAAAGACAACCCAGGCAAGGGGGGCCTGCCAGCACCGCCTGCGGACGCGACCGCTGGAACGAAGGAGGCGCCATACGCCGCTGCAGCGCCGCCGCCCGATCCTGATGGTGCGAAGGAGCTGGAAGAGACCAGCAAGGAAGGGGTCACGACCGAGACGGAAGTGGTCGCCGAGGCAGCTGCCGCGGATGAGGACGGTGGCGGTGCGGCAAGCGCAAGCAGCGATTCTGCAGGAACGGCGGCGGGAACATCTGTGGCCCGACCTGCCCCCGCACGTGCCCCCGCAATGGTGACAATTACCAAAGGACAGACGCCGGAAGAAGTGGTGGCAATGAAGGGACAACCAAAGCAGGTGCTGAATTTCCCGACCAAGCAGATCTACGTTTATCCCGACATGAAGATCACCTTCGTCAAAGGAAAGCTTACCGACGCTGAATGATTGGATCACTGCAAACGAGGGACACACCGCCAGGTGTGTCCCTCGTTTTGCTGTTCTTTGCAGGAAAACAGCTACGCTGACAAAGCGCTGGAGCCAAGTCGAGCCGCTTTCACCTTGTCACTGATCATGTCCACCGCTCTCCGGGCGCTGAGTGCAGCGCCTTCCTGCCAGCCTACGACGTGGCTGATCGTGTCGCCTGCAAAGTAGATGGGGCCATCCGGCTGGATGACGACTTCGTAGCCCGCCTTGCCGCCGCCATAGTTCTGGATCCACGACCCTTCGTTCCACTTCACCATTCGCCACCCGCAGTAGACGGGGTTCTTCAGCTCCTTGCCGTGGCCGGGGTGCAGCTTTTCAATCGTTGCGCGGGAAGCGGTAAACTTTTCCTCCATCGTCATGGTCGAGAAGCCGGGTACCTGCGACTCATCCATATACCCGGATACCACAACGCCGGTCGGATGCATCAGCCGGCCGCTCGGATACCAAACCGGGCTCGGCCCCTGCTCCACGAAGGAGAGTCCGCCGTAGATGTTGTAGTCCTGCTCCCAGAAGCGCCGCGACTCCCATGGGATCTTCAGTGAGTGGCCCATGGTACTACCGTCGATTACTGCCTTGAAGGGCGGCGAGAAATCATTTGGCGTCTTCTTCAGGATGGAGAAAGGCATCGCGCAAATACAGTAGTCGGCGTCGATCTTCTTCTCGGCACCGGCCTGCATGTACATCACGGAGACGCCTTTGGCCGTCTTTCTGATCTGGGTGACGGGCGAGTTGTACTTGACGATGGAGCCGAGCGATTTAGCGAACGCGTAGGGGATCTGGTCCATCCCGCCGACCGGCTGCATCATCGTCGCCTGCCAGTCCCACGACTCTTCGTAGAGCATTCCATTCCAGAAGTTGGCGTCGAGCAGGGTATGCATGTCGAGCGGCGCTTCAAACACCTCCGCCTGGGTGCCGGCGCCGGGAGCCGTCTTGAGACCGGCGCGCGGCGAGCCGATGTACGCGCCGTTGTCGTCCAGCGGGCCGTACACCTTAAGAAACGTGGTCATTCGTTCGCGGTCTTCCTTGGTTATCTCTGCGTCGAGCGCGCCGTGGGCGATGCACTTTCCCAGCAGCTCGGAGACATGGCCACGCGTGTCGTTGATGGCTTTTCGCTGCGGCACGGGTGCGCCGCCATTCGCTTTATCGTTCTGCAGCAACGAAGAACGTGTCGTGTTGATCTCGACTTCCATGGGAACGCCAAGCTCGCGCACGTAGCCCAATATGGTCCAGTGGGTGCTGGGCAGCCGCGCCGGGCCAAGATTCTGGTAGTTGCCATCTTCCCAGTTAATGGTCTGCGTGGTGCCGTCGACAAACTCAACCTTGGTGCCCTTGCGGCCGGTCCAGTTGCGTCCGCCCGGACGCTCGCGGGCTTCAAGCAGGGTCACGTCGTAGCTCAGTTTGCGCAGTTCGTAGGCGGAGACAAGCCCGCCAATACCGCCGCCGAGCACGACCACCCTGGTCCCTTTGCCGACGCCGGGAGCGGCATGGATCGGCTCTGCAAGGACGCCTTTCATCGGCATCAGCCCCAGCGACTGCATGGTTGCGAATGCGGCGCTGTAACCGCCGGCCTGTCCAACGCGCATCAGAAAATCGCGGCGTGAAATACCCATAGAGCACCACCTTAGATGTGAAGAAGAGTCAGCTTGCGCCGGAGAGAGCGGGAATAGCCAAGCCGCGTCGTGGCAGCAATCGGCGTCTTCCAAAGATTAAAGAGTGATGACTCAATCTTCGATTCGACTGGGTGGTTTGTCAAACCGAAGGGCTGTTGGGCATAACAACGTCCTAGCGCTGCCGGGCAGCGTGGCGACGTTTCTGGATTCCGAGGTCCGAGATCGAGTGCGGAATCGTGAATAGGATCCTTCCAGCCTGAAAGCGTCATATCATGGGCGGTAGCCGGGTCGTACAATCTGAGAAGGGCAGCGGCTCAAGTTGGAACAACTCAGGCCGATTGAGGAGATGATTGGCGAGGGGTTCCGCGAGGTCGGAGTCCTCGTGTTCGTCTTTGCAATTCTGGATAAACTGGTCGCCGGATCGATCACGGGATGGTGGACCGCGACGGCGATCATAACGAGCATCGGGTTCTTCTGGGCCGGATGCTTTATCGAGAGGAGGAGACCGATTGGCTGAGTACACTTCACTCGCAATGGGAGCAGGAACGGGGCTTGTCGTGTTCCTGTCGACTCTTCTGTACATAAGGCGTAGGGCTAAGGCCATCAAGCCAAGCTTCGGTCAGGGTGAGATTCGGTTTCCCAAGTCCGAGCGTGCGAGTCGTGAGCCGGAGCTTGCAACGCATCGGTAAGCGATCTGAAGCTGCGATTACCTGCGAGTGTCCCAGTTCCAAATACAGACGCCGGGAAGCCTAAGTAGCTCCGATGCAGTGTAATGGTGCAGTATTTTCCCTGTTGATGGTTGCAGAACATACCCCTCGGTATATCCCATCTCCTTGCCACAATCGCTGGTCCCGTAGACTTCCGCAGTAAGCAATAACTCATCGTCCTTACGCCATTGAAACGCTTGGTAGTTGTCGCCTCGCGTCTTGCAATCGTGGCGAGGCGCGAAGTCGTGGATCACGGAACTCATCGAACTAGATAAGTCACTTACAGTTCCGTTCGCCTCTAGATGAAAGATGGAGACACTCCACCCGCCCGCGGCTCCTCCATTGCTGGAGTTAAGAGCGAGCCAATGACGATCAGCCGACAGGGCAGCAAATCCGTTGGGGTTAGACATGTTACCAATGTCCTTCTTTAGAAGCAGCTCATCTTCACGGGAGAAGGTCAAGAAGGCCGTTCCCTCATCGATACTTGAAACGTAACCACCCCGGACCGTGACTGTGTCCATGGTGGCTAATATCGCGACATCGGTATCTGGCAGCTCTACAGTGGTACCGTCGCATGCGCACTGAGCTAGCGATCTATGAACCACTGGTGAGTGCGGGCGTAATGCGCCGCCGGGAAAAGATACGCTCACGGCGAGGACTGTCTCATGCGTGGAGCGTAGCACGAAACAGGTTGGCAAGGGACGCACAATTGTGCCGCTGATAGTCTGTTGCCATGTCGAGACTCCAAATAGCTTTCTTAGGTGTTCTTGCGCTATTGGCGGCCTCTGTTTCTGCGCCCGCGCAGCGGATGGTGATCATCGACCAGGATGGCTCTGGCCCGGCGGGGTCGAACCAGATGGCGATGATGTTGCTGCTGAACTCGCCGAAGGTGAAGGTGCTCGGCATCACGATGGTGAGCGGGAATGCGTGGGAGCCGGAGGAGGTGCAGAGCACGCTGCGGATGCTGGAGCTGACTGGCCATAGCGATGTTCCGGTTGTGCCGGGTGCGGTGTTTCCGCTGATGCGAACGGAGCAGGAGGCCATGCTCGAACGGGACCAGGTAGGGACGTTTCCCTGGTATGGTGCCTGGGGCGATCTGAAGGCGGGAACGAGCGCGCAGGCATATCACGCTCCGTTCGTGCTGCCGGAGATGGTGGAAGGCAAGCCAACGCACAAACCACTCGATGAGGACGCGGCGCACTTTCTGGTGCGGCAGGTGCGTGCGCATCCGCACCAGGTGACGATCTATGCGGCGGGTCCGCTGACGAACATCGCGCTGGCAATTGCAATCGATCCGGAGTTCGCGGAGCTGACGCAGGGGATCGTGATTATGGGCGGCAGTCTGAATCCGGCGACCACCGACCCGGAGTTTGCGACGCATCCGCGGCACGAGTTCAACTTCTGGTTCGACCCTGAGGCGGCGCACATCACGCTGCGCGCGGCGTGGCCAAGGATCGAGCTGACGACGGTAGACATCTCAATCAGGACGCAGTTTACGAAGGCGATGCTGGAAGAGATCGCGAAGGCCAAGACGCCGTCTGCGGAGTATCTCGCGAAGTACACGCACGAGTTTTATTACCTGTGGGATGAGCTAGCAGCGGCGGCGTGGATCGAGCCGGGAATTATTACCAAGGAAGAGACGCTATATGTCGATGTGGATATAACGCGCGGGCCTAACTACGGAGATACTCTGAGCTGGACGCAGGAGAACAAGCCTAAGGTGACGCTTCAGCCGTTGCATGTGTGGGTGGATCTGGATAGGAAGAAGTTCGAAGGGATGTTTGTGGAGTTGATGACGGGGCCGGTGGTGAAGTGAGAGTGCGGTTCGCGCTGCGCACGAATGCCCATCTTAGCGCGGTGAAGCCACGCGAAGATGGGGCACCCGGGCTGTCGACGGATACGCGCTAGGACTTCAACTGGGCGATGCCGCCCATCATGTCGGCCTGCATCCAGAACCTGGCGATGCGGCCGTTGCTGACTTGGTAAAAGACCATCGCGCCGACGGAGACGTGCTTCCCGGTGGGCGGAATACCGGCGAAGGTGCCTTTATGGTCGGCTTCGAGGGTAGCGTTGATGGCGACGATGTCTCCTTCCGCAATCATCTGGTGGATGACGAGCTGGTAGTTCGGGAAACTGGCATCCGTGTCGAGGATGTGCTGCTTGAGGTTGGGGTCGTCGACCCATTTATCGATCAGTTCCGGGGTTCGGGGATGGCTCATCAGTTCCTGGATGTAGTCCTCGACAACTTGCTTGGCAGTGATGGTGGCTGTGCTCATGGGAAGCTCCTGAAAGTCGTTGTTTGACTGCGAGGAGAAGATTAGCGCTGGCGCGAGCGGTCGGTGTCCACTAAAGTTGTGGGGAAATTCAAAGGGAAATCAAAGCGATGGCGGAGAGCGTCTACCGGTTCGGCGAGTTTTCCATCTCGCCCGCGGAGCGGCGGCTGTTCAAGGGCGCGAAGAGCGTTGTGCTGCCGCCGCAGGCTTTCGATGCCCTGCACCTGCTGATCCGCAAGCCGGGCGGGCTGGTGGCCAAGAGCGAGTTCATGCGGACGCTTTGGCCGGGTGTCCATGTGAGCGAGGCCAACCTGACGAACATCGTCGTGCAACTGCGCAAGGTCTTCGGGCGCGAGGCGATTGAGACAGTCTCGAAGTTTGGATACCGGTTTACGCTGGCGGTTACGGGCGAGCCTGGCATCGGGCCGGCGACCTATGAGAGCTTCGTTCGCGGGCGTGACCTGATGGCCGAGCGGTCGCTCGATTCGATTGTGCGGGCGCGTGACCTGTTCACGGTGTGCGTGGCCGAAGATCCACAGTTTGCGACGGGATGGGCGTGGCTGGGGCGGAGCTGCCGCCTGCTCGAGAAATTCCGGGGAAGCCAGCCGAGCGCGGTCCATGTTGCGGGCGCGGCGTTCAAGAGGGCGTTTGCGATCGATCCCGATTCAGCGTGCGCGCATAACTTCTACACGCAGTTGCAGGTAGACCTTGGGCAATCCTCGGGGGCGATGACGCGGCTGGCGGGGCGGATCAAGCTGCATGGAGAGGACTCCGACTCGCTGACCGGCCTGGTGCAGGTGCTGCGATGCTGCGGGCTGCTGGAGGAGTCCGTTGCGGCGCATGAACGGGCGGCGGCGATCGACCCGACGGTGAAGACGAGCGTCGCGCATACGGTCTTCCTGATGGGCGATTATCCGAGAGTCTTCGAGACGTATATGGGCAAGGGGTTCTATCTTGACGCGGCCGCTTGGGCTGCGATGGGCCAGAGGGTCCGCGCGGAGACCCTATTAAGGACGAGGCTTAAGGATCCGGAGCTGGGGCCATTCATGTTGGCGATGATGGAGTCGATGCTGGCGGCGCTGGAGGGGCGGCCAGGGGCGGCGGCGGCGTTTGCCAAGCAGGCGGAGCTTGTGCGAGAGCCGGAAGCGGTCTTCTACTTTGCAAGGCATCTTGGGATGGTGAACGATGCGGTTGCCGCGACCGACCTTGTACGGCGCGCGCGGGTGGCGGGGTTCTGGTCGTCGCAAGCGCTGGAGCAGGATGTGGCGTTCGATACGGTGCGGGGCGACGCGGAGTTTCAGAGTGAGATTCGTGAGGCAAAGGTGCTGGAGGAGAAGGCGCTGCGGGCGCTGAAAGAGGCGCTGGGGTACACGTTTTCCCAGCGGGGATAGACTTGAAGGTATGAATTTTCCGGTTACGCGGTTGCGGCGGTTGAGGAAGACGAAGGCGATGCGGTCGCTGGTGCGGGAGACGCATCTGCGACCGGAGATGCTGATCTATCCTTTGTTTGTTTGCCCGGGCGAGGGCGTTCGGAAGCCGATCTCGTCGATGCCGGGGGTGTTCAATCTCTCGGTGGATGAGGCGGTCAAGGAGGCGGCGGAGTGTGCGGCTCTGGGGATCAGTGGGGTCCTGCTGTTCGGGCTGCCGAAGACGAAGGATGAGCAGGGGTCGGGTGCGTGGGACGCGGACGGGATTACGCAGCGGGCTCTCAGGGCGATGAAAGCGGACCGGCGGCTGGATCGTCTGGTGACGATTGCGGATGTTTGTTTGTGCGAGTACACGTCACATGGGCACTGCGGTCTCGTCGCTAGAGAACAGCACACAAGAGACGGCGAGCATTATTCGGTGGAAAATGACTCGAGTGTGGCGCTGATTGCGAAGGCGGCGGCCTCGTTGGCGGTCGCGGGGGCGGACATCGTTGCGCCGTCCGACATGATGG
>CAZZYQ010000032.1:0-44630 GCA_964658395.1 uncultured Granulicella sp.
GAGATGACGCTTCTAGTAGACCGGAAGCTGATTAGGGCGGCACGCTGGTGATGATGCTGCGAGTTTCTCCTTAGTTCGAGATCACGATTCTACTTGCCTATACCCGTTACAGCAGTCGGTTCTGGCCAGAACTTCGTCTCGTTGAGCAGCGAATTGGAACTAGCCAGCTAAAGCGGTTTGGATCGAGTAATCAATGTATGTCTCGAAGATGTCCTCATGAATCTCGCGACACTGTGTCTGAATGCCTTTCAGATAGGCGACGATGTCCTGCTCGAGGATGTCTTCGATGCGGCTGAAGCTGAGGGATGCCTGAAGGCGGCCCGCGAGCATGCTGAGCTGCAGGCTGCGGTTCTTGCCGCTTTCTGCGTGAATGGCTTCAAGGGCGTGCTGTAGGTTGTCAATGGCGAAGCGCAGCGAGTGCGGGAACTCGGCGTCCAGAAGGAGAAACTCGAGGATGCGGTCGGGTGTAAGGTCGGCGGTGTAGACCTTGCAGTAGGCCTCAAACGCGGTAGCGGAGCGCAGCAGACCCATCCAGTCGAGGTATTCGTTTCCATCAGGCAGCGGTTCAGGGAACGCCCAAAGGTCTTCGTGGTAGGCCTCCAGAAGCTTTGCCGTGGCCGCGGCGCGCTCGATGTAGCGGCCAACCTGGATGAACTGCCAGCCTTCGCCGTGGCTCATCGTAGAGTCCGTGACACCCTGGAACTGGTGTACAGCTTCCATGACCCGCTGGAGGAACTCGGTCTGTCGCTCGGTGCTGTAGACAAGCGCCTCGGCCTGGGCTGCGCGCTCGGTCTCCGGCCGGGTCACTTCGAGGTAAAGACTATTCAGACGATGCCATTGTTCGGTCGAGATCTGCTCGCGGACGTGGCGAGAGTTTTCTCGGGCCGACATGATGCAGGAGAGGATTGAACCCTTGTACGAGGTGTCGAATGTGAGTTGGTGCGTAAGAGCGTACGGGTCGCCCTTCCACTCAATGTCCTTGGGCTTGCCGAGCGCCACAAGCACGCGCTGCCAGCGACGGTCCGCGGATGCTGCGGATTCATCGAGCATCAGGTTCAGGTTTACCTCGATCAGGCGCGTGGTGTGCTCGGCGCGCTCAAGATAGCGAGACATCCAGTACAGGGAATCGGCTACGCGAGAAAGCAAGGTGCGGGTCTCCTCGGAGGATTTATGCGATACGCTGTGCCGGTATTGGCAAGTGCGCCGTTCCGATAGTGGAAAGATCAAGGCGCTTGAAGGCATGCTGGATATCGATTCCAATCACCTGCCCTGCAGTGGCGTAATCGGCTACGACACGGTTTGAGATCTCTTTGGAGTGAAGGCTGGTTCCGCTGGAGAGATCGATACAAGGGGAGTGAGTGTCTTCGTAATCATGCAGCTTCATCCTGACCTCTTCATGTACGCGCTCTCGGGAACCAATCACTGGCTCAACACCCAGGTGTCTTTGCTGCCTCCGCCCTGCGACGAATTCACTACAAGGGAGCCTTTCTTTAGCGCGACACGCGTCAGGCCTCCGGGCACGATCGTGACCTTGTCGCCATACAGAACATACGGCCGCAGATCGACGTGGCGGGGCTGCAACTCATCGCCGATGAGGCAAGGTGCGCGGGAGAAGGAGATCGTCGGCTGGGCGATGTAGTTGCGCGGGTCGGCTTCGATCTTTGCGGCGAACTCGGCTTGTTCGGCCTTGGTCGATTGCGGGCCGATCAACATGCCATAGCCGCCGCTTTCGCCGACGGCCTTGACGACCAGCTTGTCGAGGTTCTGGAGGACGTGCTGACGGGACTTCTTGTCGGTGAGCAGGTAGGTCTTGACGTTCTGCAGCACCGGCTCCTCGGACATGTAGTACTTGATGATGTCGGGAACATAAGCGTAGAGCGCCTTATCATCCGCGACACCGGTGCCAAATGCGTTGGCGAGGGTGACGTTGCCGGCACGGTAGGCGTTGAAGAGGCCAGCTACGCCGAGGATTGAGTCGCCGCGAAAGGCGAGGGGATCGATGAAGTCGTCATCGACGCGGCGGTAGATGACGTCCACCCGCCGCAGCCCGCTTGTTGTGCGCATGTAGATGACGTTGTCGTGGGTGACGAGATCGCGGCCTTCGACGAGCTCAATCCCCATCTGGCGAGCCAGGTAGGCATGCTCGTAGTAGGCGGAGTTGAAGACGCCGGGCGAGAGAAGCACGATGTTCGGCTCGGCACGGCCCTCGGGAGCAAGCGACCGCAGCGTGCTGAGCAGAATCTGCGTGTACTGCTCGATGGGGCGAACGTTGTAGCCGCGGAAGAGCTGGGGGAAGATGCGCTTCATGACGCGGCGGTTCGTCAGCATGTAACTGACGCCGGATGGAACGCGCAGATTGTCTTCGAGGACGACGAACTCGCCGTTACCGAGGCGGATAAGGTCCGTGCCGCATATCGCGATATAGACGTTGCGAGGGACCTGAAGCCCGATCATCTGACGGCGAAAGTGCTTGCAGCTATAGACCACGTCGCGGGGTACGACGTTGTCTTCGAGGATCCGGCCCTCGTTGTAGATGTCCTTGAGGAACAGATTCAGCGCAGTCAGGCGTTGGGTGAGGCCGCGCTCCACCGTGGCCCACTCGGCACTGGTGATGATGCGGGGCAGCAGATCGTAGGGAAAGATCCGTTCGGTGCCCTCATCGCGACCGTAGACGGTGAAAGTGATGCCCTGGTTCAGGAAGCTGACATCGGCGGACTGCTTGCGGCGGCGAAGTTCTTCGGAGGAAAGTGCGCTGAAGTGTTCGAGCAGCGGCTCGTAGTGACCATGAAGTTGGTTCTCGCCAGCGAACATCTCGTCATAGGCGTTGTCCAGCAGATAGTTCTTCAGAGCGGGATGCGCGAACTGGCTCGGGCCGGCTGGATTCATGGAAGTTTTGAGTATAGAGCATAGTGACGGGAATTAATCTCGACAACACAAGAGACGTCGATTCGGATGCATTCTGGAGGAACTCCGGGCGACTCCGCGCTATGCCGATGGCGAAACATTCAGATAAGTTCGCGCAGACGTTTGTATCAGCAGTCTGCATTGCTACTTCCTACGCGCTTTGGCAGCATCCATGTCGTCGCAGGAGACTCCATGAATGGGTTTCGGTCCCGCGTCAGCCATACGCCAAAGGTCTCCAATGCTATAGCGCACTGGCTCAACCAGGGACGGGACCACTGGATGGAATGCTGAAGTGGAGGCGGCCTCCTTTTTCAAGACCGAAATGGTCCCGTAATTCTCCTGGAAGGGTGACCTGGTCCTTTGAAGTAAACCGTCGCACGGTTGTAATGAACGAGTCAGTGGAAGGTGGCATCTCAGGTCCTCGTTGCATTCTCGGGCTGTCCGGTGACATGGAGCTTCAGATCTTGACCGGCTCGCCGTCCTTACTGAAGTAGCTCAGGTTGCGGCGGTAACATCGCTGCTTATCGAGGTCAAAGGCAATGCAGGAGTCGAAGGGCTTGGAGTAGACATGGAGGCTGACGCACCCGACTGAGCCCGCGTTCTCAATCTGGTGGATCGTCTGGAGCTTGTCGACCGTGACCATGCCGGTGCCCTCGGCACAGGAGACAGTCCCGATGCGGTCCAGTCGGAGCTCGGTAGCGCCTCCGAGGCAGTCGATGTTGACCACGTTCTGGTTCTCCGGGGCATTGCAGCTTTCATGCTTGTACTCATGGGTAACGATCTCGCCCTGAGCGACCGTCATCCAGCCAAGCTGGCCGTTGTGGGTGTGGATGGCGGTCTTCTGACCGGGCGACCAACAAATGGTCATTACCTCAAAAAGGTCGTCGCGGTAGATTAGGTTTCGGGTGTAGAAACTATCGCGCCACCAGACGAAATCCTTTAGGGCGGCGGCGCGAAGGGGCATGGCCGCCATGTACCGCGCAATGCGGTCTTTGGTGATGAGGTCCCGCTCGAGCTCCTTTAAACCGGCGATGAAGTCTCCGACAGAGGTGTGCAGAGGGTGCGTCTCAAGTGCGGTTTGTCCATGCATGGTCGAGTACCTCGTCGCCGCTGATCTTGCGCTGCCGGCTGAAATCTGCCACTTGGCTCAAGTATCTCCCAACCGGAGTGTTGACAGTCATCGACCGGATGTCCGGCCTGAATCTAAGCCCATGATGCAAAGCTCACAGAAGAACGCTCTGTGCGCTGCTAGAAATCCATGTCTGCAGGGTAAGACGGTCTTACTTCGACTCTGTTCGCTGCGGTAGACTAGAACTGACGGACATTTTCGCCTTAGGCGCATCTCCGAACGCGCTGCGACTTTACCCAGCCCAACTTTGATCGAACTGGCCGCATAACGCCACCAGACAGGATAATAACGCCGTGAGCACATCGACCGCTATCGCCACTAAGCCAATCTATAACATCGCCATCATCGCACACGTCGACCATGGCAAGACCACGCTGGTTGACGCCATGCTGCGCCAGAGCGGAACGTTCCGGTCGAACGAGGCGCTGACGGACCGCGTGATGGACTCGAACGACCTCGAAAAGGAGCGCGGGATCACAATTCTCGCGAAGAACACCGCGCTCTACTACCACGACAACAAGATCAACATCGTCGACACGCCGGGTCACGCAGACTTTGGCGGCGAAGTGGAACGCGCCCTGAAAATGGTCGACGGCGTTGTGCTGCTGGTCGATGCGTCCGAAGGGCCACTGCCGCAGACGCGGTATGTACTTTCGAAGGCACTCGAGGCCGGGCTGACTCCCATGGTCGTAATCAACAAGATCGACCGGCCGGATGCACGGCCGCAGGAGGTACTGAACGAGGTTTATGACCTGTTCATCGATCTCGATGCGGATGAATCTGTGCTCGACTTTCCCGTGATGTACACCAACGGCAAAACAGGAACGGCGACCCACGATCTGGCGGTTCCGGGAACAGACCTGCAGCCATTGTTCGAGCAGATCATCACCACGATCCCGAAGGCGAAGGGCGATCCCGAAGGCACGCTGCAGATTCTTGTCACGAACCTCGACTACTCGGACTACCTGGGGCGGCTGGCGATCGGACGCGTCTTCAATGGAACGATGCGGACGGGGCAGGAATATAACGTCGCCAAGATTGATGGAA
Organism: uncultured Granulicella sp.; assembly: GCA_964658395.1. Lineage (GTDB taxonomy): Bacteria > Acidobacteriota > Terriglobia > Terriglobales > Acidobacteriaceae > Edaphobacter. Next base: position 5,081 of record CAZZYQ010000032.1, read on the forward strand.
CATTTACCAAGCACAAGATCACAAAGCTCTTCAGCTTCTCCGGCCTGAAGCGCACGGACATCGAAGAGACGCAGATCGGCGACATCGTCGCAATTGCTGGAATTCCCGGCATCTTCATCGGGGAGAGCTTCTGCGACGTAGAGAATCCGCAGCCGTTGCCGCAAATCAAGATCGATGAGCCGACCATCGCGATCCAGTTCAACGTGAACAACGGGCCTTTCGCCGGACGCGAGGGCAAGTTCGTTACGTCGCGCAACCTGAAGGACCGGCTGGACAAGGAACTGTTGACCAACGTATCGATCAAGATGCAGGACACAGGATCGCCCGACGCGTTCAAGGTGCTTGGACGCGGCGAGCTGCAGCTCGGCATTCTTATTGAGATGATGCGGCGCGAAGGCTTCGAGCTGATGGCGAGCCGGCCTGAGATCGTCACCAAGCGCATCGACGGGGCTCTGATGGAGCCTGTCGAGCAGCTCTCGATCGACGTGCCGGAGAACTTTGTCGGAACAGTGATCGAGCGTCTTGGCCCGAGAAAAGGCGAGATGACGAAGATGACAAATCACGGCTCGGGACGCGTTCGAATGGAGTTTCGCATCCCCAGTCGCGGCTTGATTGGGCTGCGTTCGGAGATGCTGACCGAGACGCGCGGCACGATCATCATGAACTCGATCCTGGACGGCTACATCGCGTACCAGGGCGAAATCCCGCAGCGGCTCTCCGGCGCCCTCATCTCCGACCGGCAGGGAACCACCACCGCTTACGCTTTAGACGGGCTGCAGGACCGCGGCATTCTGTTTGTCGCGGACGGAACCGAGGTCTACGAAGGCATGATCGTGGGCGAACACTCCCGCGACAACGATCTCGACGTGAACTGTGTGCGCGAGAAGAAGCTCTCGAACATGCGGGCGTCGGGCTCGGACGATGCGGTCAGGCTTGTCCCATACAAGCAGCTTACGCTGGAGCAGTGTATTGAATTCATCGCGGACGATGAGCTGGTTGAGGTAACACCGAAGTCGCTGAGGATGCGGAAGAAGGTGCTGCAGGCCAACCGTAGACCGAAGCGAGGAACCAGCGCGCCGGTGGAGTTGTAGCGCAGAATCGCTCTGGATGCTCGCCTGTGCTCGGCCCGCCAGAAGCGGAAGAGACGAAGCTTAGGTAGGTTTCGGCTTCGTTCTTCTGCAACGTCTTCCGAAGACGTCCGCTAGGGTGCGGCATCGAGCAGAAGAGTCCGAACGCCGAAGTTGAAGTGATGCGAGCGGCGTTGAAATCCTTTGCTGCGCCATGACAGCCATGTGGGGTTAGCAACGCGTGCCGATCGCGTGCCGATATTGACGTGTCGCGTGGATGGCGCTGATCCGTGTGTTATCCGACTATGACACAGCCACTGCTTGACCCGGCGGTAAAGAGTTCGTCTGTAAATGCAACTGCCCACCCCTCGAACGCTTCCAAGCCGTTTGGGTGCGGTGGTGTTGAAGATCGGTTGACTCCTCCGGCACGCGCCCAGCGAACTTATAAAGGAGATTTCATGTACTACACAGACAAAAAACTGCAGTTCCCAGTCGAGGTCGATAAACCGAACCCTGTATTCGCGCGCATGCTCCAGCAGGCGATCGGCGGTGTCGAAGGCGAGATCCGCGTCTGCATGCAGTACTTCTTCCAGGCTTGGGGCGCGCGCGGCCCGGTAAAGTATCGCGACATGCTGCTGAACACAGCTACAGAGGAGATCGGGCACATCGAGATGCTGGCGACAGCTGTCGCCTTGAACCTTGAGAAAGCTCCGGTTTCGTTGCAGGAGGAGATCTCTGCGGATGCGGTTGCCGGCGCTGTACTGAACGGCATGGACATGCGTCACATCCTTTCCACCGGCCTGGCAGCGATGCCAACGGATGCGAACGGCGTTCCGTTTGATATGTCCCATATCTATGCGAGCGGAAACATTGCAGCGGACATGTACTGTAACGTGGCTGCGGAGGCCACCGGGCGGGCCTTGGCGGTGCGGCTCTACAACGCGACCGACGATCCCGGCATGAAGAAGATGCTTGCCTTCAACATCGCCCGCGACACGATGCATCAACAGCAATGGCTGGCGGTGCTTGAGGAGCTTGGGCCGTCCCACCTTCCTGTTCCGAACAGTTTCCCGCAAAGCGACGAGAACCTGGAATACTCCTACAAGTTCTTCATCAGCACGCTCGAAGGTGTTGGCAACCAGGATGGGCAGCCTTGGACGAGCGGGCCCGCGCCGGACGGCAAAGGCAACTTCGAACCATTCGTGAACCGTCCTCTCGGACCGGAGCCTACCCTCGGATTCGGCCGTCCTGATACGTTCGGCCAGAAAGAACAGGCGCTGGGGACTGCAGCCGGGTTGAAGGAGAAGGGTAAAGACCTGATCGACCGTGTAAAGCAGGACGTCCTGTCGTAAGTACTCTTGAACACGAGAGAACGCCCTTCCTTACCTTGGAAGGGCGTTCTTTTTTGCTGATTCTGCCGGATGGATGGTCTGATTCGTTGATGGCAGGTCGTACTCTGCTCCATCCTGCCGAGGTTGATCGTTGGCGCCGGTCCGGGTCTAGTGGGTTGCGCCGGCTATCGCGTCGTCGAGCGAGATGTTGTTGCGTTCGAGGAGATTACCGAGGGCGTGATCAAGGTCGATCTGCGCTTTTTTCCAGTTGCTGCGAGCCGCGATTTCGGTGGATTGAGCCTGTGCGAGGTAGGTCTCGTTCTGAATGACCAGCAGATTGGTGGACTCGCCGACAGAGAGCTTGTCACGCTCCGACTGCAGCAGTTGCTCCTGGTAGCTGCGGCTCGTCGCGGCTGCCTGGTAAGCCGCCTGGGCGGTTTGGAGCGCGATGACGGCGTTCTCGATCGACTCGCGGATCTGGTCGGAGAGCTTCTCGGTCCGCGCCTGGGCCTGGCGGAGCTGAACCGTGTCGCGCGCAGCGTCGGACTGAGCCACGCGGTTGCGAAGCGGCAGGGTGAGTTGAATGCCGGCCTGGTAGATCGTCGAGGTGCGGAGGCCGCCGAGTGCGAGGTTCTGTGGCAGGGTAAGCTGGCCAGTGCCGGGCGGTGTGCCAAGCGGCTCGTAGGCCTGCTCGGAGCTGCCGCGGGTCTCGGCATTGGCATAGACGTTGAGTTGAGGAAGAGCCTGGTTGCGCGAGGCGCGGGCGCTGATCTCACCAGTCTTGATCTGGAGGTTGGCCTGGGCGAGGTCGGGGCGGCGGGCGAGACCTTGTTGGATGAGCGCCGCAACGTCGATGGGATCGAGGCGGTCGGGGACGAGGATGCGGTCGGTGGGAACGATCTCGGTGAAGGAAGCGGAGAAGACAGGCGAACCGGAGCGGATCAGTTCGTTGCGGAGAATAACCTCCTGCTGCCGATAGAGGCCCTGAGCTTGAACAAGGTCGAACTGGCTGCTGCTGAGCAATGCCTGGGCGCGGGTGAGTTCGATCGGCGCGAGGGTGCCCTGTTCGACCTGCGCGGCGTCGTCTGACTCGAGCCTTTGCGCGGCGCGGAGCGCCTCCTGTTTAACCACGACATTCTCGCCGAGCGAAACAAGGTCAAAGTAGAGGCGGGACGTGCCGTAAATGGTTTCGAGGATCTGCTGCTCGAAGAGAAGGCGCGAGACCTTCTGGTTGAGGTTGGCGATGCGCAGGTAGCGAAGGTTCACTTCGCGACCCCGCCCACGGAGCAGCGGCTGCGTGATCGTGGTAGAGGTGCTCAGCGTGGCGAAGGGGTCGAGCTGCGAAGCGGACCCGTAAACCACGGCGGAGTCGTTGTTCGTGGTGGCCTCGATCTGCGTTCCCGTGCTGAAGCCTTGCAGGTAGGCGACATTTGCGGTAACAAACTTGAGCGCCCCTGCCTCGGTCACGGTACCGGTGTTCCCGGCAGCGCCCGTGCCTGAGGTAAGGGTGGTGGTATTCGAACGCTGGAGGTACCCGGATTCGACGATCAAGCTCGGGTCATAGAGCGGGACGTTTGGACCGGGTGAGTAGGTGCTGCCCGTGCCGTTCACTGAGAGATTCTGCTGCGGCTGGGTGCTGGAATTGAGCGACGTGAGGTCGGTGACGGTCGGCGTTGTGGGATTCGGGTTGGTGGCAGCGGAGTTGAGCAGCGGGCTCCCCGGCCCGCCTACGCCGTTTTCGGGCTGCTGGATGGTGAAGTCGATGCCGCGGGTGCTGCCACCGCCACGGGCACGAACGATGTCGGTGCCGGCGAGGACGATGTTGTAGCGCCCGACTTCAACATCGAGATTGTTCTCAATGGCGAGCGCAATGGCGTCGTGGAGCGTGATGTAGAGCTTGCCGTCGCGGACCAATGAGTTGAGGCGGGCGCCGGTGCCGGGAAAGAGCGGCGGAACGGCGGGGCGGCGGTATGGGCCGAGGAAAGCAGAGGACAGTCCCGATGGTTGGGAACGCTGCGGGACGGAGGGGCTGTTTGCGACGCGGTCTATCTCTGGGGAGAGAGCGGCGGGAGCGCTGATGTAGGCGGTGATTGAGGGAATAGCGGGTTCGGGTGCGTTGGCGGCCGGGGTCTGCGCGTCGGCGGTGGCGCTCTGTTCGTTGGTGTCGATGGTTTGCGCGTGGATACCGGGGACGACGAGCATCGCTAGAGACAAGAACGCAATGCGGGGGTCTCTCCATGGCGGTGCGCTCCGGTCGAGATGACGGTTCATCGTAGTAGAGGGACGATTGACTGTGGCGACGCTTGGAGCCATCACGGCTTGCTCCCTGAACCGGCGGCGTCTTTCTTGTCAGTCTTGCCGCCGCCGCCCTTGCCGCCGCCCTGCTGCTGTTTGGCCTGTTGGCCCTGCATGTTCTGGTCGGTGATGGACTGGTTGCCATACTGGCTGGAGCCGCCAGGCGGCGCGGCCTGGTTCAAGCCGTTCTGGGGGTTCTTGTTTTCCCCTGGACTGTCCCCCGCTTTTGCCTGCACCTCGGCACCTTCTCGCACATCGTCCGTCACGTCGGTGATGATGGTGTCGCCCTCCTTGAGACCGCCAACGATCTCGACCGAAGGGCCGAAGTCGCGGCCGATCTCTACCGGCTGCATGTGCACCTTGTTGTCGGCCAGCACCGCCACGACGGTCTGGTCTTTGCGGATAGCCACAGCGTCGCCCGGAATCAGGATCGAGCCGCTTCCCTTGATGGCATCGAAGGTCACGACAGCGTACATGCCCGACATCAGCTTGCCCGCGCGGTTATCAACCTGAACCTCGGTGAGCAGGGTGCGGGTGTTCTGGTCGATGGCCGAGGCGGTGCGCGTCACGTCGCCGTAGAAGACAGCGTCGGGGATGCCCTGAAGATGGATGACGGTGTGCTGGCCGGGGAAGACCGCGCTTGCGTAGCCCTCGGGCACGGAGACGAGGATGCGTAGACGCTGGACCTGCGCGATGGAGAACAAGGCACCGCCCTGGCCGCCGCCGGTGGTCGGACTGGCTGCCGTGGGCGCGTTGCCGGTGGTGCCGGCAGTGTTGACGGCACCGGCTGCCGAGCCCGTTGTTTGTCCTTGCGGCGATGAAGCACCGGCGCCGTTGGCTGAGCCGGAGGCAGAGACTAAGGCACCCACGTCGACGTTGCGCGCGGTGATGACGCCATCGAAGGGCGAGGTGACTCGTTCATACGACTGCAGGGCAAGGTTGCGGCGAAGATTGGCCTTGAACGCCTCGACATTGCGTTCGGCGGCGGCGACGTTGGCGACCTGGGCCTGGAAGTCAGTCTCACGCTGATCGCCATCCTGGCGGGAGAAGACGCCTTTCGCAACGAGGACGCGGTAGCGCTTCACGGTCACCTCGGCCAGAGCAAGCTGCGATTGCTGCTGCACCAGCTGTGACTCTGCCTGGCGAACCTGCTCGCGGGCCTGGTCGACCTGCTGGTCAAGGTCGGGAGAATCGACTACGGCGAGCAACTGGCCCTTGCGGACGTGGTCGCCGATGTCGACGAGACGGCGGGATAGATAACCGTTCGAACGGGCATAGACGTAGGCCTCGATGAGCGGTGTGGTGGTTCCCGGAACGACGATGCCAGCCGAGTCCTGGGAGCGCTTGACCTGCTGTACTTGAACGACTGGAACGGCCTTCTTCTGTTCGTCGGCCTTGTGAGCAACCTCCTTGTCGCGGCTGTGGCGGGGAAGAAAGCCAACCAGGAAGACGATGAGGAACAGCACGACTACGCCGAGGATGAAGAACAGCAGGACCCGCGTATTGATTGGCTTCTTTGCTACTTGCGTGCTGGCATGGCGACGCTGTTTCTTTGCGCTGGAGTTCGATTCCGCGAAGGCGTTACCGAGCTTCTGATCGTCAGCCGAATTGGGATCGGCGAAAGCGTCGGCCAATCGCTGGTCGCCCTGGCTGGAGCGATCGCCGTAATTGTCGTTAGGCATCAGGCGTGCTGCTCCTTCATCCGATCTGGTTCGCCCTCGCTGTACTCTTCGTCGATCTCGCGATCGAAGTCGGCGGGCGGGTTCTTCTTGAGCAGGGAATAGATGACGGGCACGATGAAGAGGGTGCCTACCGTGGCCAGGAGCAGACCGCCAATAACGGCGCGGCCGAGCGGAGCATTCTGTTCGCCGCCCTCTCCAAACGCCAAGGCCATCGGAAGCATTCCGATGATCATGGCGAGTGCGGTCATGCAGACCGGCCGCAGGCGGGTGAAGCCGGCGTTCAGGGCGGCCTCAAAACGGTCCTTGCCGGCGACGCGCTCGTCGTTCGCGAAGACCACCATCAGGATACTGTTCGCCGTGGCGACGCCAATGGTCATGATGGCACCCATAAGTGATGGCACGTTGAAGGTGGTCTGGGTGGCGAAGAGCATCCACAGGATGCCGCAGAATGCTCCTGGTATGGCCATGAGGATGATAAGAGGATCAAGCCAGCTCTGAAAGTTTACGGCCATGAGCAGGTAGACGAGCGCAAGCGCGAAGATGATGCCGATACCGAGACGCAGGAAAGAGTCCGACATCGTCTTGACCTCGCCGCGCAACTCGAGCGTGGTGCCAACCGGGAGGGTCTTCTTGGTGTCGTTCATGATCTTCTGGATCTCTGAGGCAACGCCGCCGAGGTCGCGCTGGTCCACATCGGCGTAGACATCGAAGGTGGGCTGGATGTTGTAGTGGTCGATGACGATGGGCGACTCATCCCGCCGGAAGGTGGCGAGGTTGCCGAGCAGTTGGCTGCTGTTGCCGGCTGGCGATGTGATGGGAGTGCGGGCAAGCGAGGGAAGGTCGCTGTTGCGATAGATGGGGGTTTGGACGACGACCTGGTAGTTGACGCCGTTCAGCGGGTTGAGCCACTGGTTGGGCGCGGTCTGGCCGGTGCCGGTCAGCGAGATCAACATGCTGTTGGCTACGTCCTGCTGGGTGAGTCCGACCTGGCGGGCGCGGGTGCGGTCGACGTTCACCTGCAGGGTTGGATAGGTGACCTGCTGGTGGATATGCACGTCGACCGCGCCGGGTATGGCGGCGACCTTCTTCTGCAGTTCCTGGGCGAGCTGGTAGTTGTTCTTGCCGCGTCCGATGATCTGCAGATCGATGGGTGCCGGAAGTCCGAAGTCGAGAATCTGGTTGGTGATGTTGGCTGGCGCGAAGAAGAAGCCGCCTTCAGGGAACTTCCGGGCCAGGTCGGAGCGCAGGGTGCGCATGTATTGCTGCGTATTGCGCTTGCCCGGCTTCAGTGCAATCAGAATCTCGCCGTCGGTGTTGCTGATGGTTCCGGTACTGCCGAATGCCAGATTGATGCCGCCGTTTGGCAGACCGATGTTGTCGAGGATGAGTTGAACCTCTTCGGCGGGGATGACCTGCCGAATCTCCCGCTCGACGGCGGCGAAGTACTGTTCCGAGTCCTCGATGCGCATGCCTTCCGGCGGCAGCACGTGCAGGCGCATCTGGCCGGAGTCCACATAGGGAAAGAAGTCGCGGCCGATGAAGAAGATCAACGGGAGGGAGCACAGGATGAACGCGGCGAACATGGTGAGCGTTACTGCCGGGTTGAGCAGGCACCACTCGAGAACGCCCTTGTATCTATGGCGCATCTTCTCGAACTGATGATCGAACTTCTTGTGCCAGCGCCAGATCCAGTTGTGCTCCTCCTCTTTCTTGGCGGCGGTCTCATCCTGGTAAAGCTTAAGCTCCGCGGGAAGCAGGAAGTGCATCATCGTCGGCACCAGCGTCCGCGAGAGGAAGTACGAGGCCATCATGGCGAAGGCAACTGCTTCGGCGAGCGGAGTGAAGAGGAACTTCGCTGCCCCGGTAAGCAGCACCACGGGGATGAAGACGATGCAGATCGACAGGGTAGAGACGAAGGCGGGCGCCGCAACCTGTTGCGCGGAGTCAAGGATGGCGCGGACCAGAGACTTCTGTTCGGCCATGTTGCGATGCGTGTTTTCGATCTCGACGGTGGCGTCGTCTACGAGGATGCCAACGGCGAGCGCGAGGCCGCCAAGAGTCATCACGTTGATGGTCTCGCCGGTGGCGGTAAGAATGACGAGCGAGGTGGCGATGGAGAGCGGGATGGACACGCAGACGATCAGAGTGCTGCGCCAGCTTCCGAGAAAGAGCAGGATCATGAGGCCGGTGAGGATGGCGGCGATGCTGGCTTCGCGGACGACCTCTCCGATGGACTCCCGTACGAAGATGGATTGATCGAAGAGCGGGGTGATCTTGAGCGAGTCGGGAAGTCCGGCCTTGACGCGCGGCAGGGCGTCTTTTGTCTGCTGCACGATGTCGAGCGTGGAGGTCTTGCCGTTCTTCAGTACGGTCAGAAGCGCGGACCGTTTGCCGTCCTGACGGACGATGTTGGTCTGAACGGCGTAGCCTTCTTCAACCTGAGCCACATCCTTGATGTAGACGACAGCGCCGTTGGCGGCCCTGACCGGCAGGTCGTTCAGTGCGGAGATCTGCGAGGGGCTGCTGTTGAGCTTGACGACGAACTCGCGGCCGCCAAGTCGCGCCGTGCCCGCCGGCAGGATCAGGTTCTGCTGCGTGATCGCCTGGGAGACGTCGGTAGCCGAGATATGCTTCGCATACATCAGGTTAGGATCGGCGTCGACCATCACCTGCCGCACCTTGCCGCCGTACGGCAGCGGGACCGAAGCTCCTTGCACGGTGGCGAGGCGGGGCCGGACGAAGCTGAGGCCGAGGTCGTACAGATCTTCTTCAGTCAGGCCTTGGCCGGAAAGCGCCAGCTGGACGATGGGCACGCTAGAGGCGTCGTACTTCAAGATGTTTGGCGGAAAGCTTCCCGGAGGAAGGACACGCAGGATCGTCTGGACGATGGCCGTGACCTGCGATACGGCAAGCTCCACTTTGACGGTCGGCTGAAAGTAGACCCGGATGACGGAGACGCCCTGGTAGGACTCCGACTCCGTATGTTCAATGTCGTTGACGGTGGTGGTGAGGGCGCGCTCGCACACCGTCACGATTCGGCCTTCCATCTCGTTCGGAGTCAGACCGGTATAGGACCAGACAATGGTAACGACAGGAATATCGATGTACGGGAAGATGTCCTTCGGCGCTTCAACAGCAGAGCCGATGCCAAGCACAAAGAGCAGCAGGGAGACGACGACAAAGGTGTAAGGGCGCCGCAGCGCCAGCCGTACAATCCACATGCTTCCCTCAAGAAGGTTTGATCTAACGCTTAGGACGCAGCAATCGATCGAGAAGTCTCGCCGCGTTGGTCCGGCGTTTTCATCCCTTCAACGCCGGTCTTTCCGGAAGATGGAGAGAACAGGGCGAAAGAGCGCCCCACTTATTTTTCAAGGAAGACTTAGGAAGATAAAAGGCCCAGCCGAAGCTGCTCGACTGGGCCTCTTAGCAAACTCGCTGTGATGCCCCTACTTCTTGGCCTGTTCGAAGCGCTTGTTGACCTCTTCCCAGTTGACGGTGTTCCACCAGGCAGCGAGGTAGTCCGGTCGCTTGTTCTGGTACTTGAGGTAGTAGGCATGCTCCCAGACATCATTGCCCAGGATCGGGTAAAGACCCTGGGAGAGCGGATTGTCCTGGTTTGGCGTGGTAATGATCTTGAGCTTGCCGCCGTCAAAGACCAGCCAGCCCCAACCCGAGCCGAACTGCTTCGCTGTCGTTTCGTTGAATTGCTTCTTGAACGCCTCGAAGCTCTCAAAGTCGGTCTTGATCTGATCTGCGATCTCACCGGTCGGCTCGCCGCCGCCGTTTGGTTTCATAATCTGCCAGAACATGGTGTGGTTCACGTGGCCGCCGCCGCTGTTGCGGACCACAGCCTTGATGTCTTCGGGAATGGAACCAAGGTCCTTGACCAGGTCTTCCGGAGACTTGCTGCCGAGCTCAGGGTGCTTTTCGATTGCGCCGTTCAGGTTGGTGACATAGGTCTGGTGATGTTTATCGTGGTGCAGCTTCATCGTCGCCTCATCGATGTATGGCTCAAGGGCGGCGTATTCGTAAGGAAGTGCGGGAAGTTCGTAAGCCACGGTCGTTCTCCTAGAGTTACTGTGGTTCTAAATTCAAGTGTGCTTTACGTCGTTTAGGGTATTATTCCTCGTCAGGTGCGGTACGGGTCCCAATGATCTGTACCTTGCTTCGATGCATGATGATGTTGTCGCGATGCAGCGGCCGGGCTATGAGTTGAACGCGGGACAGCCGGAACAGACTTCACTTTCGCATCATAGCGTCAGAATGTGATTCTTTCAGATTACCCTCATCCTTACTGGTCAGCAGACCCCGACCCACTGTCTTCCTTAGAGGTTCGATCACAACGATTATGAGTGACCTATCCGCCTCCTACCGCTGGCTTGATGACGATGGCGCTGCATTCGGAGCGCCGGGCGTAGAACCCCGCTGGACCTCCAGCCGAAAAGACGCTGTATCGACGGCGTACGCCGCGTCCAGCAGAGTCTGGTTCACGGTCTCACACGGAACCTTGAACGAGGTGTACTACCCAACGATCGATCGTCCGCAGACCCGCGATATGGAGCTGCTGTTTACCGACGGCGAAACTTTTCTCCACGAAGAAAAGCGGGATTTCGACTACGACTTCAAGTACATCCACGGCGAAGCGCTGGCGGTGCGGGTAACGGCGACGGACGCGAACCACCGCTACACGGTTGTGAAGGAGTTCATCTCCGATCCGCACCATCCTGTGGTGCTGATGAACGTAAAGATCACCGGGGACGAGGCGGTGCTGTCGCGGATGAAATGCTACGCGCTTCTGGCGCCACACCTCGATGGGGGTGGAGCAGGGAACTCTGCTCGGTCAATCCAGGTCGCGGGACAGCGCGCGATCCTGGCGTGGAAGGGGTCGACGTCGCTGGCACTTGGTGTGGATTGCGGCTTCACGCGGTCGTCCTGCGGCTTTGTGGGCGCCAGCGACGGCTTCCAGGACCTGTCCACGGACATGACGATGGACTGGGAGTTCGGCCAGGCGATCAACGGGAACATCGCCGTGACCGGCGAGATCGACTGCGCCAAGCACCGCGAGTTTACGATTGCAATTGCGTTTGGGGATGGCCATCACGCGGCGCTTGCCGGATTGATGCAGACGCTCTCGACCCCATACCTGATGCACTCCAAGCGGTTCATCGAGCAGTGGCTGCGGGCCGACATTCCGGAGGCGCTGGCCGCCGCCGCCACCGATGGCGGTCGCCTCATGCGCATCAGCCACAACATCATCCTGGCGCACGAGGACAAGACGTATTCCGGCGCATTCATTGCTTCGGCCTCAATTCCCTGGGGAGCTTCAAAGAGCGATGACGATCTGGGCGGATACCACCTGGTGTGGACGCGAGACATGGTACAGTCCGCGACAGCGCTGCTGGCCTGCGGCCGCATCGATACGGCACGCCGGGCACTGGTTTATCTCGCATGTACGCAGCGGCCGAACGGCAGCTTCGCGCAAAACTTCTGGATCGACGGAACGCCGTACTGGACCGGTATTCAACTCGACGAAGTAGCATTTCCGATCATCCTGGCGTGGCGGTTGTGGAAGCTGAACGGTCTTGGCAACTTCGATGTCTTCCCGTTTGTAGAAAATGCCGCGTCGTTTCTCGTGCGTTACGCGCCGGTGACGCAGCAGGAGCGATGGGAGGAGAACCCCGGCTACTCGCCGTCCACTCTGGCGGCTGTAATCGCGGGCTTGATCTGTGCGGCAGACATCGCGCGGGCGTATCAAGCGCCTGAGTTGGCGAGCTTTCTTGAGACGTACGCGGACTGGATTGAGGCGAATCTGGACGCGTGGACGACGACCACCGAAGGCGTGCTTCATCCCGATGTGAAGTACCACTACATGCGCATCCGGCCACCGGCAGTGGGCGAACCGTTCCACAATGACTGGGTACAGCCGGGCTATGTTCACATTGCCAACCGGGCGCCGGACGAAAAGTATGACTACGAGGCGCGCGAGGTGATCGATGCCGGCTTCCTGGAACTGGTGCGCTACGGCATACGCCGCGCGGACGATCCGCTGATGGTGGATTCCCTCAAGGTGGTCGATCACGTGCTGAAGATCGAGACACCTAATGGTGATGCGTGGCGACGGTACAACCATGACGGGTATGGGCAGCGAAAAGATGGCGGTCCCTTCGACCGCTGGGGGCAGGGCAGGGCGTGGCCCCTGCTTGGGGGGGAGCGGGCGCACTACGAACTTGCGGCGGGAAAGAACGTGGACAGCTTTATCAGCGCGTTCGAGAAGTTCAGCTCGATTGGCGGAATGCTGCCCGAGCAGATATGGGACCACGAAGACCTTCCCGAGGAGGGGTTATACCTGGGCCGATCTGCCGGTTCAGCGCAGCCTCTGGTATGGGCGCATTCGGAGTACATCAAGCTGCTGCGTTCCAAGAGCGACGGCAAGATATTCGACATGATCTCTGTGGTCGAAGAGCGGTATACCAAGCCCGCGGCAGAGCGCACCTTTACAAGCCTGATTGAGGTGTTTCAACTATCGCGGCAGATCACGCGCATGGTCTCTGGCCTAACGCTGCGGATCATGGATGCGGATCGATTCCGGGTCGTTTACACGTTTGACGACTGGGCGACCAGCAGGACGGTAGAGTCGCGCACCGTCGGCTATCCCGGATCGTATGCGGATATCGGCACCACGCCCGAGCAGAAGGGAAAGATCATCTTTACGCTCTACTGGCCAGCTGAGGACCGCTGGCTGGGTCGAAACCACGAGATCGCGCTGGTAGCACGGTGATTGCTGTGGAAGGTCTATCACTCTGGGCAACCCTTCCGGACTTCGATCTTTCTCCGATCGTTAATCCGGCTGCGCGCTGCCGTTCGGGCCGGGCACTTGTACACTGTTATGGCATTGGCTGGATTGGCCGCACATCACGGGCGTGTGTTAACGCCCTACCAACACAAGAAGGAAAAGAATGAGCGAACAGCACACAACATCCGAGATCGACCAGATATCGATTAACACTCTCCGCCTGCTGGCGGTCGATGCCGTGGAAAGGGCCAAGAACGGCCATCCCGGCGCGCCGCTGGGCTGCGCGCCCATCGCCTACCTGCTCCACCACAAGTTCATGAAGCACGACCCAAAAGATCCGAAGTGGAGCGACCGGGACCGGTTCGTGCTTTCGAACGGGCATGCGTCGGCGCTGCAGTACGGAATGCTCCACCTTTCCGGCTACGACTTGCCGCTGGAGCAATTGAAGCAGTTTCGTGAATGGGGATCGCACACTCCCGGACACCCGGAACTTGGCGAAACGCCCGGCATTGAAGTGACCACAGGCCCGCTGGGTCAAGGCTTTGCAGAGGCGGTCGGGCTGGCCATTGCCGAGAAGCATCTTGCGGCCATTTACAACCATGACAATCACACGCCGGTCGATCACCACACCTATGTGCTCTGCGGCGATGGCGACCTGATGGAAGGCATCTCGCACGAGGCCTCGTCACTCGCGGGAACGCTGGGTCTGGGCAAGCTGATCGTTCTGTACGACGACAACCTGATCTCGCTGGACGGGCCGACCGACCTTTCGTTCACGGAAGATGTCGTGAAGCGTTTCGAGGCCTACCACTGGCATGTCCAGACGGTGACTGACGGCAACGATCTCGAAGCCTTGTCGAAGGCCATCGAAGCGGCAAAGGCCGAGACGGAGAAGCCATCGCTCATCAAGGTTCGTACCGTGATCGGTTACGGCAGCCCGAAAGCCGGAACAAAAAACGTGCATGGCGAGGCGCTTGGCCCGGAAGCGACGAAGGCGACGAAGAAGAACCTCGGCTTTCCGGAGGACAAGGACTTCTACATTCCCGAGGAAGCGGCGAAAAACTGGGCCACCATCGTTCCCAAGGGAAAGAAGCTGCATGATGAGTGGCAGGAAAGATACAAGGCCTACTCCGAGGCATATCCCGAGCTTGCTGCAGAGTACGACCGCACGACCTCAATGAAGCTGGCCGAAGGCTGGGAGAAGAAGCTGCCGGTGTTTCCAACCGACAAGCCGATTGCTACACGCAACGCGGGTCAGACCGTTATGAACGCGATCGCGGGCGTGGTTCCGGAGCTGTTTGGCGGCGCGGCCGATCTGACCAGCTCAACCAAGACCATCTTCAAGGACTCACCAAGCTTTCACGTCGATCCGAAGGGGCGGAACGTGTTCTTCGGTGTCCGCGAGTTCGGGATGATGGCGGCGGTGAATGGGATTGCGGCGCATGGCGGCTTGATCCCATTCGGCTCGACCTTCTTCACGTTTTCGGATTACTGCCGGTCTGCACTGCGCATGGGTGCGCTGCAGTCCTCACACTCACTCTTTATCTTCACCCACGACTCGATCGGCCTGGGTGCCGACGGACCGACGCACCAGCCGGTCGAGCACCTGATGAGTCTGCGAGCGATTCCGCAACTGACTGATTTCCGCCCGGCGGACGCAAACGAGACATCCGCGTGCTGGAGGCTGGCGCTCGAGCGCCACAGTGCCAGCTTCATGGCCCTGTCGCGGCAGGATCTGCCGGTGCTCGATGCAGAGAAGTACAAGATCCATGAAGGCGTGAGGCATGGAGCATACGCGCTGGATGATTCGGGTAAGGACATTATCCTCATCGGTACCGGCTCCGAAGTGGAGCTAGTGCTGAAGGCCGCAGAGGAGCTGAAGAAGGACGGGATCCATGCGACCGTTGTCTCCATGCCGAGCTTCAAGATCTACGACGAGCAGGATGAAGCCTACAAGCAGAAGCTGATGCCGGAAGGAACGCCGAAGCTGGCAGTCGAAGCAGGCGCGACGATGGGCTGGTGGAAGTATGTCGGTCATAACGGCGGCATCATCGGCGTGGACAAGTTTGGAGCTTCGGCGCCGGGGCCAACCGTGATGGAGCACTATGGCATCTGCGTTCCTAACATTGTGGAACACGCCAAGAAGCTGGTGAAGAAGTAGCCATGAAGGGGCAGAGCCAAAAGGCTCTGCCTCTTTGCAGATTCCAGTTGTACGCGTGGACGTGAATCAAACTCAAGACCTTGCACATCTGAGAACATCATGACCGAAGCAAGTAAAACTCGCGTGTGGCTCATCACTGGAGCGTCCTCCGGATTCGGGCGAGAGATGGCGGAGCAGCTGCTTCAGGCGGGTGAGAAGGTAGTTGCGACGGCCCGAAGGACAGAGCGGCTGGCCGATCTGGCCGCAAAGCATGAAGACACAGCACTTGTTACCCCGCTCGATGTCACCGACGCGGTCTCTGTAGACAATGCGGTCACGGCGGCAATTGAGCGGTTCGGGCGTATCGACGTTCTGGTGAACAATGCGGGCTTTGGGCTTGCTGGGGCAGTTGAAGAGGCGACCGAAGCGGAGTTCATGCCCGTCTTCGAGACAAACGTCTTTGGCCTCTTACGCGTGACACGGACAGTTCTGCCACACCTCAGGAAGCAGCGCTCCGGAACGATCGTGAATCTTTCTTCGATCGGAGGCCTGATCGGAATGGCGGGTTGGGCGTACTACAACGCCACCAAGTTTGCGGTGAACGGCTTGTCTGAAGGCTTGGCGGCGGAGTTGGAGCCGCTGGGCATCCGCGTTGTCGTGGTGGAGCCCGGTGCCTTTCGCACCGACTTCCTGGCTGCCGGAAGCGAAGCTGCGGCGCGCATTGCGGACTATGACGGCACTGCCGGCAAGACCCGCGAGTACTTCCAGACACAGGCGGGAAAGCAGAAGGGCGATCCGGCCCGCGCAGCGAAAGCGATCATTGAGGCTGTGCAGTCGCCCGTTCCCCCCAAGCATCTCTTGCTTGGGCAGTCCGCCCTGCAGCGGTTCCGCGCGCGCCTGGAACAATGGCCTCAGGAACTCAATCAGTGGGAATCGGTCAGTCTTGGTGCAGACTTCCCGGACGACCCGGCAAGCGCTATCCATGAGATTGCCGGCCCGGTTGAGGCCCACGCCGAAGAGCAGGTCGCTGCGGGCAGATGAGCGCTATCCGCACGATCTTCTGGGACATTGGCGGCGTCATACTCTCGAATGGATGGGACCGCGGCCAGCGTGAGCGGGTTCTCGTGCCGCTCGGTGTGGACCTTACGGAGTACGAGAAGCGTCACCCGTCCGAGAATTTCTATTGGGAGCGCGGGCGCATTGACGCCGAAACTTTCTTCAACCGCACCATCTTCAACCCCGCACGGCAGCAAGGCAAGGTTCTTGATCTAACGTTTCCCGACCTTTGGTCCAAGGTTTGCAGCGAAAGTTCATTCCTGTACCCTGAATCATTTGATATTCTCCTTGCGCTGAAGACATCGGGTGCATACAGGCTCGCAACGCTGAACAATGAAAGTACAGAGTTGAACGAGTACCGTCTGGACACCTTCGGGCTACGCCAGCAATTCGACTTCTTCATCTGCTCGGGTTACGTAAACGAGATGAAGCCGCATCCCGACATCTACCGCGCAGCTATTCGCATCTCGGGTCAACCAGCTTCCACAGCCGTCTTCATTGACGACAAGCAGGAGAACATCGACGTCGCTTTGTACCACGGTATGCAGGGCATTCTGTTTGAATCACCAGCGCAGCTCCGGAGTTCGCTCAGGGCCAAAGGCATCGCACTCTGATTCAGGAAGAAAGTCTTCGGGACTCGAAAGCAAATGGCGTTGGAATGTGTTGGTCCGGGTAGGCTGTTTGGGCAAATGGTCCGTCCAGGATGGGCTTCAACACGGCAGCTTGCCTACAGTAGGTCGGCCACAACGTCGTCGGAACCGACTTCAGCAGAAATGCGACGACCGAGCACGAGTAAATAAGCAAGGGAGTAAGAGAGCATGAGCACAACACCTGTGGCAGTCGATGCAAGCAAGAAGGACGAACGCACTCCGGAGCCCTGCATCGTTGTTATCTTCGGCGCGTCCGGCGATCTGACCAAGCGCAAGCTTCTGCCAGCGCTCTACCACCTCGATCAGGCAGAACTTCTGCCGGAAAATTTCGCGGTCGTTGGCGTTGCCCGTCGCGATCTTTCCGCAACGTTTGCGCCCGACATGCAGGACGGCATCCTGAAGGGCGGCGGCGTGGACGCGAACGAGGCCAAGTTGAAGCCGTTCATGGACCGCGTGCAGTACTTCGCAACCAACTTCGACGACGATGCCGGGTTCCAGAGGCTGAAGGCGCATCTCGCTGAACTCGATGAGAAGTTCGGCACGAAGGGCAACCGGCTCTTTTATCTCGCCGTAGCGCCTGAGTTCTTCGCCGACATCATTCAGCGTCTCGGCAAGCAGGGGATGGCGAAGCCCGCGGCGGGCGAGAGCCACTGGGTGCGGGTCATCATAGAGAAGCCATTCGGTACGGACCTCGAGTCCGCCCGCAAGCTGAATGATGACGTGAACGCTGTCTTGAGCGAAAACCAGATCTTCCGGATTGACCATTATCTGGGCAAGGAGACAGTGCAGAACATCCTGGTCTTCCGGTTTGGCAACGGAATCTTTGAGCCGGTCTGGAACCGCAACTTCATCGACCACGTGGAGATCACGGCAGCCGAGAGCATTGGCATCGAGGGCCGCGGCCCGTTCTATGAGAAGGCCGGAGCCACCCGCGACGTCCTGCAGAACCACGTAATGGAAGTGCTCTCGTTCGTAGCGATGGAGCCGCCGGATTCGTTCCAGGCAGACGCGGTGCGCACCGAGAAGCTGAAGGTTTGGCGGTCGATCGAAGGCATTCCGCCGGAGCACACAGTGCGCGGGCAGTATGGGCCGGGCAAGGTGGGCAGCGAAGATGCGATCGGCTATCGGCAGGAGGACCGGGTCGATCCGAAGTCGCAGACCGAGACCTTCGCTGCGATCAGGCTCGAGATACAAAACTGGCGGTGGGCCGGGGTGCCATTCTATCTCCGCGCGGGCAAGCGCCTGGCGAAGCGGGTGACGGAGGTCAGTATCGTCTTCAAGCAGCCACCGACGCACCTGTTCAAGGCCAACAACAGCGACGACAAGATCGAGCCAAATGTGATCACGATGCGCATCCAGCCGGACGAGGGCATCTCGCTGCGCTTTGGCGCAAAGCTGCCTGGCCCGACGACGAATGTTGAGCAGGTAGACATGCACTTCAGCTACGCAGAGGCGTTCGGCAAATCTTCAGCAAACGGTTACGAGCGGCTACTGCTCGACGCGATGCTGGGCGACGCGACGCTGTTCGCCCATCGCGACGGCGTTGAGGCGACATGGGCGTTATTCACGCCAATCTTGGAAGCGTGGGCGAAGGTGGAGAACGCCGAGTTCCCCAACTATGCTGCTGGCACATGGGGGCCCGAATGCGCGGACAAACTGCTGGAAGTTGATGGCAGGAGCTGGCGCAAGCTGTAAACGCAGTGGAGCGGACATTGCCGGCGTCTCGACGGCTGGCCTTGGGTGAGTGATGTCAGGCCTTCGCAGCCGTACGCCGAACCTGGAAGGAACGACACATAGAAGAGGATCAAAGGAATATGCCACACACGGTAACTGCCCGGTACATCGTCTATCCAACCGCGGAAGCCGTCGCCGAAGCGGCGGCGCAGTTGTTCACCGACAGCGCCACCCAGGCGGTTTCGGCGCGAGGCAGAGCCCGGATCGCCATATCGGGTGGATCGACGCCGAAGCGGATGTTTGCGCTCTTGGCTGATTCAGGGAAGCCGTACTCGACGGAAGTACCGTGGGAGAAGCTCGATCTGTTCTGGGTTGACGAGCGATGCGTGCCACCGACCGACTCAGAGTCGAACTTCAAGATGACCAAGGAGGCGCTGCTCGACCACGTTCCGCTGCCCAGCGCAAACGTTCATCGCATGCAAGGCGAGACCGATCCAGCACAGGCCGCTGCCAGCTACGAGTCCGACATTCGCAACACCTTCAAGCTGGAAGGCGCGGAGACCCCGACCTTTGACCTGGTGCTACTGGGGATGGGAGACGATGGGCACACGGCATCTCTGTTTCCACACACCGAGGCGTTGCACGAAGAAGGGCTCATCGTTACAGCCAACCATGTTCCTCAGAAAGATACGTGGCGCATCACGCTGACCAAGCCGGTCATCAATCAAGGCAGGGAAGTAGTTTTCCTGATTGAAGGCGCGGCGAAGGCGGCGGTGCTGGCCGAGGTGCTGCTGGGCCCCTATGACCCTGAGGCAAGACCCTCTCAGCTGATTCGTCCGGCAAGCGGACGACTTTCCTTCTTGCTCGATTCAGCCGCAGCGGCTAAGCTGCCTGAACCGGCGCTTCTGGAATCTGGCGCGGCAGAAGGAAAACTGGAGCTTGCCTAGATGATCCTCGCTGGCGACGTGGGTGGAACCAAAGTCCATCTCGCACTGTACAACTTCGAAGACGGTCAACTTCGCGCGCTCCGCGATCATAAGTACCCCGCCCAGGAGTTCAGGAACCTGGACGATGTGGTCACCGCATTTCTGAAGGTCGACAACCTTGACCGGAAAGATGTCGTTGCGGCATGTTTCGGATGTCCGGGTCCCGTCCGCAATGGGCGCATCAAGCTGACAAATCTGCCCTGGACGCTCGATATTCGTGAACTCGCCAAGTCGCTTTCGATTGAGCACATCTTCCTGATCAACGATCTTGAGGCGAACGGCTACGGAGTTCCCGAGCTTGCACCGGATAAGATCTTCACCCTGCATGAAGGAGACATCAGTGCAGTCGGGCATCGCGGACTGATCGCCGCAGGCACCGGCCTGGGCGAGGCGGTGCTGATCTGGGACGGAAAGGATCGTCACGTTCCTATTCCTTCTGAAGGCGGTCACTGCGATTTTGCGGCGCGCAACGAGATCGAAATCGCAATGCTGAAGTACCTGTGGAGGACGCTGCAGGGACGGGTGAGCTTTGAGCGTGTGGTCTCAGGTCTTGGCATCAAGAATGTGTATGCGTTTTTGAAGGAAGACAGGAAGCTTGAAGAGCCTGCGTGGCTTCGCGAGCGGCTGGAGAACGAAGATCCCAACGCCGTCATCGGAGAATGTGGCGAAGATGGCTCAAGCGAAATTTGCTTTGAGACGTTACGGGTTTTCTCCGGCGCGTATGGAGCCGAGACCGGCAACATCGCGCTGAAGGTGTTGGCCACAGGTGGAATGTACCTGGGCGGCGGAATCGCGCCCAAGATATTGAAGACGCTTAAGAGCGGGCCGTTTATGGAGGCTTTTCTCGACAAGGGACGCATGTCTTCTCTGCTGGACTCGATCCCGGTACGCGTCATCCTCGACGACACCTGTGCCTTGCTCGGTGCGGCGGCTTACGCGGAGGCTCGCGCGTCGGAGATATCGGGGCATTCGGAGCGAATTGCGTCGATCGCCTCTCCTTCGACAGCTGCCGTTTAGATACGTCGAGAGACGGGTGGAGTGTTACCGCCGAGGCCTCTGTGCAAAACACGACCCTATCTGTTTGGTGAGGTCAGCCGATGAAACGGCTAGAGCTCGAGATGGCGGCAAAATCAAGACCGCCTCTGTTCCGCTGCTCAAGAGGTGTTATGGTCAGCTTTGCCAAGAAGAAGATACTGGTTGCAGATGACGATCCAGGGATGCGCCTGGCGCTGCTGATCCGCCTTCGAGCGAACAACTACGAGGTCTCGTGTGCGGGCGATGGACTCTCCGTTATAGCCGAGGCGCGCAAGAGCAATCCGGACCTTATTATTCTCGACCTTGGCATGCCCTCCGGGGATGGATTTACGGTGCTGGATTCGCTGCGGTCAGAGCCTCCCGACGTCTCCATACCCGTGATCGTACTTTCAGGCCGCGACCGAAGCGCGAATCGTGATCGCGCCATCAACGCTGGAGCAACGATGTTCCTGCAGAAGCCGGTCGACACCTCTCATTTGCTGGCTGCCATCAGCCAGGCACTTCACCCGACGGGCGAGAAGATCCATCCCTAGTGCGCTGCCACTATCGTCCGAGTGCCACAATGGTTGGACGATGGCCGATGCTGTCACTGTCGCCAATGATCAAGCGACGTCGCTGCCAGCGTCCGTGGGTCATGACCAGGCCAAGGCCTGATGCATCCTGGGCGACAGAAAACAAGGGTCTGCTGAACATCTCGGACGATCCAGCAATCCTCGCGTCAAGTCGATTGCCGGAGAGTCCAGGGAGAGGCTGCCAGGTTCGTCCCGTCGCGTCGACGAGATAGGCATGTATCCGTGATTCTTCATGCGCTACGGAGTCGTGGTTGGACACCCTGATGGTAACGCGCACAACGCGGGTGGCGTCGCCGGCGACCAGGCCCGGTATCTCATCAACCCCTGTAACGGCGAAGCACATCTCGTCATAACACTGGTCCTGGCCAAGCGGCACAACCTTTGAGGCTGAATAAACGACGCGGCAAGGAGTACCAGCAGGTATCCGCCATCGACCGCAGCAATCCAGGCGAGATGTCTTAAGGCTTCTCCGCGCCTGCCGCGGCGCAATGAACGTGCAACCCCTATCGCGCCGAACAGAGCCCAGCCCAAGACACCCAACAGCAGATACTCCGCCAGCTTCATAACGCCTCAACAGGTCTTGTACGCAACCGGTACGGTAGACTCAAGTACAGCAATGACTCCTATCATCCTCGCGCAGAACCTCGGGAAAACCTATCATTCCGGCAAACTAGAAGTCACTGCATTGCGCGATGTGAACTTTGCCATTGCACCGGGGGAGTTTGTCGCGATTGTCGGTCCATCCGGCTCCGGGAAGTCCACCCTGTTCTATGTTCTCGGTGGCTTGACGAACGCAACCTCGGGGCATGTGACCATCGACGGGACGGATTTTGCCAAGCTTTCGGACGGAGAACGCACAAAGATGCGCAGGGCACGCATTGGCTTCGTATTCCAGCGATTTAACCTGCTGCCAACGCTGAGCGCGCTTGGCAATATCGAGATTGCCCACGACATCGCCAATCTCGGATCGGACAAGAAGGGCGATCTTGACCGGCCCTTGCTGGACCGGCTGGCGCGCAACCTTGGGATCGCTGGACGACTCGATCACCGCCCGAATGAGCTTTCGGGAGGTGAGCAGCAGCGCGTCGCCATCGCTCGAGCACTGATCACACGGCCTTCCATTGTTCTTGCGGATGAGCCCACGGGCAATCTGGACACGAAGAACTCGGACGCCGTGCTGGAGATGCTGCGCAGCTCCAGCCGCGAGTTGAACCAGACCGTGTTGATGATTACGCATAACCCTGAGGCCGCCCAAATCGCTGACCGAATTCTCACCATGCGCGATGGACAAATCGTTCGCGAAGAGAAGGGTGCAGGACGTGCGCTTCACACCACCTACTAGGCGCGATTGTTTGGCAGATGAAATTCTTCGTCACCTCAGAGTGATTGCGTGACGCAAAGCAGTCAATTGGCATCAATATGAAGTGGTGGGATATTTGCACTTCAGGAGAATTTGATGACCGACTATCGTGTTGCACCCGGCGAGGCCCAGGAAGACCAGGTCACCGCAGCCATTGAGAAGTTCACCTCACAGATTCCCTCCAGCGTGTATCTCGCAGCGGCGCTGGGCTCGATGGCTGTTTCGGTGACATTCAAAGCACAAGGAAAGACAGACATGGCGCTGTTCATCGGCCAGTGGGCTGCTCCGTTCCTGATTCTGGGTCTCTACAACAAGATGGTGAAGCAGCATGGCTCCGACGCGGCGATAAAGCAGTCGATCTAATTACGCGGATCTGTTGATCCAGACTTGATGCTTAAGCGTTGAAGATCCCATGCGGCCACAGGACCGCATGGGATCTTTCGTTTTCGGTTAGCCCCGTTTTTTCCATTTGATGTTGCATCCCAGGCTCGTTCTCTGCTCGAGACTCGGTTTACCGCCCGCGATCAAGGCATCCATTGCTTCTCGTAAATCTTTCCCAGTGACGGGAGTGTCGTTGCCCGACTCGCCTCGACGCGGTCGACTGCTGTCCAGCTGGCCACGATAGACCAGGCGTAAATCACGGTCGAAGAGAAAGAAGTCGGGTGTGCAGGCTGCATCATACGAGCGGGCGACCTCCTGCGTTTCATCCAGCAAGTAGGGAAAACTGAAGCCGAGCCGTTCCGCCTGCCGCCTCATTCCCTCCACGCCATCTTCGGGATATTGGTCGGTGTCGTTGCTCTGAATAGCAGCAATGGCGATACGCCCGCGGTAGTCGCGACCAAGACGGGCGAGTTCCTCCTCCACATGTTTCACGTAGGGGCAGTGGACGCAGATAAACATCACCAGCAGCCCTCTCACATCGTCTCCGGCAAGGGCGAGAACCTCATCCCGGTCAATCGTCTTGCCGCTGACGACGTCCGTCAGTTTGAACGGCGGAGCTGAACTGCCGAGATCCACCATCGTTGATTCAGTCTTGGACATGCTCTCCACCACTACACAGGCTAGAACCCGCGGCCTTGCGGATAGACCGGAAAGACGTACCGGTTGCGTTGGATGAAGTAGACGATCAGCCAGATGATCCCAACAAAGACCAGCAGAGGAGCGAAGGGAAGCAGGAGCCAGCCCCTGCCCGCCTCGACGCTGCGATCGCCGTGCACCTCAGCCCCGGGCGCCGTCTGCAGATCGCCTGCGATGACCGCCACGTCCCGGCCTATCTGGGCCTGATCTTTGAGGGTCACGTCGCCGCCGATCGAGACGACGTCGCCTGTGATCGACCGGTCGGGATCGAGATTGACGCTGCCAAGGATGGTAACAACATCGCCATGGACATTTCCCTGCACATGGACTGAGCAGAAGATGCAGACCAAGTCATTCGCAGTCGTGTCGTCCGAAACCGTGATGTCGTTTCCTATGGAGACGCGGTCATCCTTCGCAAATGCGGGCGTCGAAGCGACGGAAACGGCCAGAAAGCTCAAGAAGATGAGCCGATGCCAGACTGTCATGAAAACCCCCCTTGCGCCACAGTTTACAGCCGGGTAGCGCTCCGGTCGACGTGCATTTGAGGCTTACGATTCGTCCGCCTCAACCCTGCTACCCTTAACTCTCATGAGCGCCGAACCAAACTCAGCCGCAACGCATAAAGAAGTCCTGCCGAAAGCATACGATCCATCCGAGATCGAAGCGCGCTGGGCAGAGTACTGGGTGCGAGAGCGCATCTTCGACGTAGCGACGCCTGATGCGTCT
Source organism: uncultured Granulicella sp. (assembly GCA_964658395.1). Classification (GTDB taxonomy): domain Bacteria; phylum Acidobacteriota; class Terriglobia; order Terriglobales; family Acidobacteriaceae; genus Edaphobacter. The sequence goes on from CAZZYQ010000032.1 coordinate 29,525, forward strand.
ACGCAGGACCATACGGGAAAGTTCACGACCCTGCTGCCGCCGCCGAACGTCACCGGCCGGCTGCATATTGGGCACATGTTGAACCAGACGGAATTGGACATCCTTACGCGATGGCGCCGCATGCGCGGCGAAACCGCTCTTTGGGTACCCGGTACTGACCACGCTGGCATCGCCACGCAAATGATGGTGGAGCGGCAGTTGAAGGCGGAGGGACTGCGGCGGCAGGACCTTGGCCGGGAGGCGTTCGAGGGCCGCGTCTGGCAGTGGAAGTCCATCTACGGCAACGCCATTCTCGACCAGATGAAGCGGCTGGGGTCGTCGGTGGACTGGAGCCGCGAGTACTTCACCATGGACGACCGCCTTTCAGTGGCGGTAAGGGAGGCGTTTGTTCAGCTGTATGAGCAAGGGCTGATCTATCGCGGCGCGTACATTGTGAACTGGTGTCCAGGCTGCCAGACGGCAATCTCTGATCTCGAAGTTGTGCACGAAGAGCAAACGGGCAAGCTGTATGAAGTTCGCTACCCATTCGTGGAAGGCCCAGGTTCGATTGTGATCGCCACAACCCGCCCTGAGACGATGCTGGGTGACGTAGCGGTTGCGGTGAACCCGGCTGACGAGCGCTACATCGAGATGATCGGTAAGCTGGTCAGATTGCCGCTGGTTGGCCGGGAGATTCCCATCATCGCCGACGACTGGGCCAAGCCGGAGTTTGGGACTGGAGCGGTGAAGGTGACGCCGGCACACGACCCGAATGACTTCGCCATTGGACAGCGTCACCATCTTGCCAACCTGAACGTGATGGATACGACGGCGCACATCGATCTGCCCGGCTCGCCCTACCATGGCTTGGATCGCTTTGAAGCGCGCCGACAGATCGTCGGTGACCTTGAGGCTCTCGGGCTGCTCGTGGCGATCAAGGACCATACGAACGCCATCGGCCTGTGCGATCGAACCAAAGACATTATCGAGCCGCGCCTGTCGCTGCAATGGTTTGTCGCGGTCAATAAGGCGCCGGCGTCGGGTGGGGAAAGTATCGCGGCGAAAGCCATTGCTGCCGTTGAGAGAGGCCACATCCGGTTCACGCCCGAGCAGTACCGGAAGACCTATGACGAGTGGATGAAGAACATCTACGACTGGTGCATCTCGCGACAGTTGTGGTGGGGACACCGTATTCCCGCTTGGCACTGTGGCAGATGTCCCGAGATTACCGTCTCGCGCGAGACACCGTCGGGCTGCGCCGGCTGTGGTTCCAGTGAGATCACGCAGGAGACCGATGTACTCGACACGTGGTTCTCCTCCGGACTGCTGCCGTTTACCGTGTTTGGCTGGCCGAACACGAATGCAGACACGGGCACGCCAACGCTTACGCCAGACCTCGCTGCTTTTTATCCAACGCAGCTCCTCGTCACCGGCTTCGATATCCTGTTCTTCTGGGTGGCGCGCATGATCATGCTGAGCTGCCACCTGATGCTCGAGGTGCCGATACCGAGTAAAGACGGTGCGCTGCGCTCCCGCACACTTGCGGAAGCTGTGCCGTTTCGCGAGGTCTACATCCACGCCCTGGTACGCGATGCGGACAAGCAGAAGATGTCTAAGACCAAGGGCAATGTGGTCGACCCGATCGATGTAATCACTCGGTTTGGAACGGACGCGGTGCGGTTTACGCTGGCGAGCATGGCTTCGCCCGGAACGGACATTGCGTTCTCTGAGGCCCGTACAGAAGGAAACCGCGCGTTCGCCAACAAGATCTGGAACGCGGCGCGGTTTTTGTTTTTGAACATCGAACGAGCGAACGAGGCAGGTGCTGCCCTTGATCTGATCAGCCTTGCAGCAAAGGAGAGTGACTCATCGTCGGTTACCCTTGCGGACTGGTCCGCGCTGCCGCTGGAAACACGATGGGTGCTTTCGCGTCTTCATGCCACTGCGGCGGAAGTGAACAAGTCTCTGGCGAACTATCGTTTCGACGAGGCGGCCAGCGCGGTTTACCAGTTCTTCTGGGGCGACCTCTGCGACTGGTACTTGGAGATTGTCAAGCTGCGACTCAATTTCGTCGCAGACGGAGATAACGGCGAAGCTATGGCTTCGCTGCAGGCATTTACGCATGTGTTCGAGTCGGCGCTCCGGCTGCTCAGCCCATTCATGCCGTTTCTGACGGAGGAGATATGGCATGCCTTATACAACCATGCTGCACCCGCGAAGTCGATTGCTCTAACGCGCTTTCCACAGGCGGGCGATTACCCAATCGACGAAGAAGCAGAGCATGCTATGGGTATTCTGCAGCAGCTCATCATCTCCGTTCGCGGTCTGCGTAAAGAGATGGGAGTTGCGGAGAAGGAAGCTACAACCATCCGCATCTATTCTGCGAACGATGCGGGAACACTCGCGCTTTCGAATACAGACATGCTGGCCAAGCTTGCACGTGTGAGCGGCGTGGAACTGTCCTCTGCTGCGCTCGGCGGCGATGGTTGCCGCTCAACTCCGGCGTTTGATGTTGCTGTGGTCTACAAACGCGAGATAGACGTTCCCGCAGAACGAGAACGTCTAACGAAAGAGCTTGCCAAGTATGAGAAAGGCATCGCCGCTGCAGATCGACAGCTTACCAACGACGCTTTCATGGCGAAGGCTCCATCGCACATCGTGGAAGGTCTGCACAAGCAGTACGCAGAGACGCAGATGCTTCGCGACAAAACAAAGGCGGCGCTGGACGCTCTCCCAACCGAGGAGTAGCGGAGGATTAGGATCGAAGTATGGATTGGAAGAGCAAACGAGTTCGCACCATCATTGAAAGCGCTCTCGCCGAAGACAAGGCGGCAGAAGACATTACGACTGCCTTAACGGTTGCGCCGCGTCTTCGTGCAACGGGCACGATCATTGCAAAACAGGCCTGCATCGTGTCGGGCCTCGGCTGCATTCCCGTGTTCTTCGACGCATTCGCAAAGATGTCCAGTACGCCCCCTGGCCGCTTCGAGGTGGTCTCTCATCCGGAGATCTTCGATGGCGTCCGGGTAAAGAAAGGGCAGGCACTTGCGGTCATTCGTCACAACGCCGCGGCCATTCTTTCCTGCGAACGGGTGATTCTGAACCTCATGCAGCGGATGAGCGGCATCGCGACCCTGACCAACGAATACGTTAGAGCCGTCGCCGGTACCAGGACCAAGGTGCTTGATACGCGCAAGACGATTCCGGGACTTAGAGCGCTCGACAAGTACGCGGTGTGCTGTGGTGGGGGCGTGAATCATCGCCTCAATCTGCAAGATGGCATTCTGATCAAGAACAACCACATTGCTTTAGGTGGAGGTCTGCCCGCCGCCCTCGAGCACGCTCTCAAGGGTCGCAAACAAGGCCAGATGGTGCAGGTTGAGGTGCGGTCCGAAGCGGAACTGCAGGAGGCGATCCGCGGCGGTGCCGAATCCATCCTGCTCGATAACATGACTCCTGCGGCAGTGAAGAAGGCGGTGAAGCAGATTCGCAAGGCGCTTCCGAATGTACCAGTGGAGGCCTCCGGCAACATGAACCTCGAGACGATACGGAAGTTTGCTTTAGCCGGAGTGGACTTCGTTTCGGTAGGTGCGCTCACCCATTCAGCCGTCGCAGTCGACCTGAGCATGAAAATTACCGTCGACCGAACCTAAGCCGATGCAAAACCGGGAAGTAAAGCACCACCGTCGCTTCGGACCTACAGAGATCTGAAACCTTGACGACTCGCCCGATGGGAGTTCAACTTCGGGCGGAGGGATACCTCTCAGCGGCTCGTGCGAGCAGGAATACGCTTTGTAGTTGCAGCGCGAGGGTGCATCCGCGCTGGTTCTAAACGGTCGCTATCTCTCGGCTGACACGATATACTGAGAGACGTGAATACAGTTACTTCCGGTACTTCCGGCTCCATCGCCAAACGGGTGCTTTTACTCAAGCCGCGAGGCTTTTGCGCGGGCGTGGTGCGGGCCATCGATATCGTTCAGATCGCGCTGGACACCTTTGGCGCTCCGATCTACGTCCGGAAGGAGATTGTCCACAATAGCTATGTTGTGAACGATCTGGCCAAGAAGGGCGCGATCTTCGTCAATGAGTTGGATGAGGTGCCTGAAGGTGCACGCGTGATCTATTCCGCGCATGGCGTTTCGCCGGCGGTGCGCGAAGGTGCGAAGGCGCGTGGACTGAAGGTGATTGATGCGACCTGTCCTCTTGTAACCAAGGTGCACGTGGAGGCGATCAAGTTTGCCAAGCAGGGCTACTCGCTGGTGCTTGTCGGGCACCGTGACCACGAAGAGGTTGAAGGGACGCAGGGTGAGGCGCCGGACGTGACACAAGTCGTGTCAACTGTTGAAGAGGTTGAAGCGCTGGTGGTGCCGGATCCAGAAAAAGTGGCTTATCTGACGCAGACGACATTGTCGCTGTCGGAGGCCGGCATCATGATTGATGCGCTGAAGAAGAAGTTTCCGAACATAGCAGGTCCCAAGTCGCAGGACATCTGCTATGCAACCGAGAATCGGCAGACCGCGGTGAAGAACGTAGCGCATGGCGCTGATCTGGTCCTGGTTGTAGGCTCGGCGAATAGCTCGAACTCAAACCGGCTGGTGGAGGTTTCGAAGAATCTAGACACGAATTCCTATCTCATCGACAGCGCGGACGCGATTCAGGCGGAGTGGCTGGATGGGGTAAATACGGTAGCAGTCACGGCAGGTGCCTCAGCGCCCGAGGTGCTGGTGAGTGAAGTCGTCGAGTACCTGCAGTCGAAGGGGTATGGCTCAGTGGATGAGGTTGAAGTGATGCCGGAGAACGTAAGGTTCGGTTTGCCTCCTGAGATCGTACAGGCAATTGCATCAGCACCGCGAGTCGAGTTGTCGGCTTCCGTTGCGTAGAGGGCCACGTGGTTGATGGTTGGTTCGAGCAAGAGAGAAGGTCCGGAGGATACGAAGGCCTCATCGATGTTCCTTGGTGCTTGAATCTGCCCCATCAGCGACTTTTGAGAGACACTCAAGTCCTACCTTTGAAGACGTTGTTTTGGTCGGCAGCAATCAAGTGCTGCCTGAATTGAAGAACAATCAATGAGTACAGTTGCAAATAATCCGAAGGCGGTCACCCAGCCGGCGCAGCCCCGCTTTGGGCGCATCGATCTGGGCCTGGAACAGGTGACCGCCGGGATCGAGCGGGCAAAGGATTGGCTCCTTAGCCTGCAGCATCCAGATGGATACTGGTGCGGCGAGCTTGAAGCGGACTCGATGCTGGAGTCGGACTACATCTTCATGCACAAGCTCCTCGGCACGGGGGATCAGGCGAAGATGGAGCGCGCGGTCAACGAGATTCTTCGCCATCAGAATGAAGACGGCGGCTGGAGCATCTACCCCAACGGGCCTTCCAATATCTCGCTGGGCGTGAAGGCTTATTTCGCGCTGAAGCTTATGGGCTGGTCAAAGGACCATCCAGTGCTGGTTAAGGCGCGAAAGTGGATCCTGGCGAACGGCGGCGTCACCGAGGTGAACACGTTCACCAAGATCTATCTCTGCTTCATGGGGCAGTACGAGTACGACGCCGTTCCGGCAGTGCCGCCGGAGTTGATCCTGTTTCCGAACTGGTGCTACTTCAATATCTACGAGATTTCAGCCTGGTCGCGGGCGATTGTAGTGCCGCTCTCAATCGCCTATGCAAAGAAGCCCTTCAAGAAGATCTCGCCAGAGCAGGGCATCGACGAATTGTTTGTAGGGGGCCGCGAGAACGCCGACCTCCATCTAAAGTGGGACAGGAAGCGGCCGATTGGCTGGAGGAATCTCTTTCTGGCGTTTGACCGCATCGCGCATTGGGCTGAGCGCATCCATATTCGGCCCCTGCGTAAGGTGGCGATCAAGCGGGCGGAGAAGTGGCTTCTGGAGCGGTTCGAGATGTCGGACGGGCTGGGCGCGATCTATCCGGCGATGCTGAACGCCATTATCGCGCTGCGGTGCCTTGGGTATTCAGACGATGATCCGCAGTTCATCCGGGCGATGGATGAGTTTGAGCGCCTGGGACTCGACTTCCCCGAAGGCGAGCCGGGCTACCCTACGCCAACATTCCGCATGCAGCCATGCTCGTCTCCCGTTTGGGACACGGGACAGGCGGTGTTTGCGCTGGGCGAAGCAGGAGTGGACAAGCGCGATCCGCGCATGGTGAAGGCCGCGGACTGGCTGCTGGCGAAAGAGGTCCGCAAGAAAGGCGACTGGGCCAACAACGTGCCGAACGTTGAGCCGGGTGGATGGTACTTCGAGTTCAACAACGAATGGTATCCCGATGTGGACGACTCGGCGCAGGTGCTGATGGCGCTCAAGTGCGTGGAGCATCCACACGATAAGCTGCAGCACGGAGCGGCCACCCGGGCGATCGACTGGATCTTCGCAATGCAGTGCAAGAACGGCGGCTGGGCCAGCTTCGACAAGGACAATACCAAGCGCATCTTCGAGTACATCCCGTTTGCCGACCATAACGCGATGATCGATCCGCCATCGGTGGACATAACCGGACGGATACTCGAGATGCTCGCAAGCTATGGCTACACGCGACGCGACAAACGGGTGGAACGTGCGATCCAGTTCATCCTCAAAGAACAGGAGCCGGACGGCAGCTGGTTTGGGCGCTGGGGCGTGAACTACCTGTACGGAACGTTCCTGGTGTTGCGCGGCCTGGAAGCGATGGGATATTGGAACCACGAGCCGGCGATCCAACAGGCAGCGGAGTGGATCCGGATGATGCAGAATGCGGACGGCGGCTGGGGCGAGACCTGTGGCAGCTATGACGATCCGCTGCAAAAAGCGATTGGGCCGAGTACGCCCTCGCAGACCGCATGGGCGGTCCTGGGGCTGCTCGCGGCGGGCGATACCCGGAGCGATTCCGTCGCCAAGGGCATTCGCTGGCTGGTTTCTAAGCAGACGCCTGAAGGCGCGTGGGACGAGTCTGCAGCGGGACGAAACGGTGAGGCGGTATACACAGGCACAGGATTTCCGCGCGTGTTCTACCTGGCCTATCATCTGTACCGGGAGTATTTTCCGCTGCTTGCGTTGACTACGTATAAGAGGGCGATGGAGCGGGAAGCGGCTTGAATTCAACATCGGCACCAAGCGCCAGCCTTGAACCGCAGTGAACTGGCTGAGACCGAACTGGCTAGGATTTTAGGAGAAAGAAGCGAATGGCAATACCGGTATCGCAGGCATGGACGGTTGCAACGTATGTCCTCAAGCAGAAGCTGATGGGTCGAAAGAAGTACCCGCTCGTGCTGATGCTGGAGCCGTTGTTCCGCTGCAACCTGGCCTGCGCGGGATGCGGGAAGATCCAGTATCCGGCGCATATTCTGAAGGCTGAGCTTTCGCCTGAGGAGTGTTTCAAGGCGGTCGAAGAGTGTGGAACACCAATGGTATCGATTCCCGGTGGCGAGCCGCTGCTGCATCCGAAGATGCCGGAGATCGTGGCCGGCCTTGTGGCCCGCAAGAAGTACATCTACCTGTGCACGAATGCTCTGCTGCTCAAAGAGAAGCTTCACCTATTCAAGCCGAGCAAGTATCTCTCGTTCTCCGTGCATGTGGACGGGCAGAAGGAGCACCACGACCTCTCCGTATGCCGCGAGGGTGGACACGATATTGCGATGGAAGGCGTACGGGCGGCGGTGGCGGCGGGCTTCCGCGTGACAACGAACACCACGCTGTTCGATGGCGCCGACCCGAACAGCGTGCGGGCGCACTTTGACGAACTGACGGCGGCCGGTGTCGAGAGCATGATGGTCTCGCCGGGCTACACCTACGACAAGGCACCAGACCAGAACCACTTTCTCGGCAAAGCCCGGTCGCGGCGCATGTTCCGGGCAATCCTGTCAAATCGGAAGAAGGAGTGGCAGTTCAACACACACCCATTGTTCTCCGAATTTCTGATGGGCAAGCGGCACTTCGAGTGCACACCCTGGGGGATGCCAACGTTCTCGATCTTCGGCTGGCAGAAGCCGTGCTATCTTCTGCAGGATGGCTACGCCGATTCGTTCCAGGAGCTGATGGAGACAGTCGAGTGGCAAAACTATGGCGCGAAGAGCGGCAATCCGAAGTGCGCGAACTGCATGGTGCATTCGGGGCATGAGGCTTCTGCGGTCGATTACAACTTCAGCACGTTGAAGGGATTCTTTGAGACAGCGAAGCTCTATATGTTCCCTCCGACTTATGAGGATGAAGGCGCGATGAAGCTGTTGAACGAGTGGCCGAAGCCGCAGCATGGGCCGCTGGTGCAGATTGCGGCACCCGTCAGTGCTGGGTTAAAGACGAGCGAACTGCAAAGCGTTTCCGGCGATTAGGTTCTCGCAAAAGATGCAGTCCTCCGTCTCGACGGAGGATGACAAACAAAAGCAAGGTAGTGAAGGAACGAAATGTCTACTGGAACGCAGGAAGCAGCGAAGATCGAACAGCTGGCACACGTCAACCAGGATGAGATTGAGGTAGCCGCAGGGCGGGAGCGTGAGCAGCTTGAAGGATGGATTCCTGAGCTTGCCACCGAAGCAGAGGTTCGCGAGGCGCTGGAAAAGGCGTTCGACTACCGCGGCGACATCACAGTCACGCGTAAGGATGGCACGAAGATCGAGGGCTATCTCTTCGACCGGCGCGCTGGAGCCTCACTCGCGGACTCTTACATCCGGATCATTCCTGTCAAAGACATGAGCAAGATCAGCATCGCGTACAGCGATGTGGCCGCGCTTGCATTTACGGGGCGAGACACGGCGGCTGGCAAGAGCTTCGAGGCCTGGATCAAGAAGTATTGGGAGAAGAAGGCGGCGGGGGAGAAGAACATCCAGATTGAGCCGGAGAAGCTTGACTAAAAAGCTTGCTCGCTGGAGTGAGACGTGCACGAGTTGAGCATGTACGATCATTGCGAACCTTGTGTCGAGTGCTCAATCGGATGAAGGTCTTTCTTACAGGCGCGACAGGTTTCGTGGGAAGTCATGTGGCGCGCACGTATGCGGCTGCGGGGTCGGAGTTGCGTTTGCTGACGCGTACTTCGAGCAATCTGTCTGGCATTGAAGCGGTGAAGGCGGAGGTTGTGGTTGGCGACCTGAGCGAGCCTGAAGGTTTGCGGCTAGCTATTCGGGACTGTGACGTTGTCGTTCATGTCGCGGCAGACTATCGCTTATGGGTCCGCGATCCGAAGGCCATGTATGTCGCAAACGTGGATGGGACACGAGAGCTCTTGCGCATTGCGCGTGAGGAGCGGGTACCGAAGGTGGTCTATACGTCAAGCGTCGCGACAATGGGATTCAAGTCAGATGGGACGATCGTGGATGAGCAGTCGCCGGTGTCGCTGGCAAACATGATTGGGCATTACAAGCGGTCGAAGTTTCTGGCAGAGCAGGAAGCGATCAAGGCGGCGCAAGCCGGGCAGCATGTCATGATCCTCAACCCCACGACCCCAATCGGCTCGGGAGACGTGAAGCCGACACCGACGGGGAGGATCATCGTGGATTTCCTCAATCGCAGGTTTCCGGCCTACGTGGATACGGGACTCAACCTGGTGGACGTGGATGAAGTGGCGAGGATGCACCTTGTCGCCGTTTACAAGGGAACACCTGGCGAGAGATACATCCTGGGCGGAGAGAACCTTACGCTGAAGCAGATTCTCGATCGCATGTCTTCGATCACAGGCCTTCCCTCGCCTAAGATGAAAGTTCCTCATGCCGTGGCAATGGCCTTCGCGTTTTTCGACGAGACGGTGACCGGCCGGCTGCTGGGCAAGGAGCCGCGCGCCACCGTCGAGGCTGTGCGGATGGGGCAGAAGAAGATGTATGCGTCGTCGGCGAAGGCGGAGCGGGAACTTGGGTTCAAGGTGCGACCCGTTTACTCTTGCCTGCGCGCGGCGATCGATTGGTTTGTGGAGCATGGGTATGCTCCGGCACCCGAGAACAAAGGCGCATGAGCGAGTGTCCGGCGGTGATTGCAGCGCTTCCCCGCGAGTTGAAATCTCTGGTAAAGGGATGGACGCGCAAGGAATTGACCGGGAATATTTCTGTCTACACCAATGGGTTTGCAGTAGCGGCTTGCGCGGGGATGGGTGAAGGGCGGGCTTCATTGGCGGTTCAAGCTGCGATGAAGGCACAGCGGGAGGCAGGGAGGCCAGTAACCACGTTGATTTCGGTTGGGTTGGCAGGAGCTTGCGACCCGGAGTTGCGGGTTGGGGACATCGTGCGGCCCGGTGTTGTAATCGACAGCCGCACTGGAGAGAGATTTGACAGCTCTGAATCCCAGCAGGTGCTGGTAACAACTCCGGTCATCGCGAGTGTGGCCGAGAAGGGTCGGCTTCTCGAGTCTTATCATGCGAGCGCAGTCGATATGGAGGCGGCTTGCGTGGCACGGATCGCACGTGGGCATGGGATCCGATTTCAGGCCATCAAGGCGATCTCCGACGAGAGCGGCTACGAGCTTGAGGAATTGTCGAAGTTCTTGACAAGCAACGGGCGGTTCCGCGAAGCGGCGTTTGGATTCTATGCCGCTGTAAGGCCAACGCTTTGGGGGAAAGTCGTGGAACTAGCCAGGAGTAGCGGACGTGCCGTAGAGGCGCTGACTACCGCACTGGAACCAATAGTGAATCCGGACGGGCTTCTTCCGGCGCTATGATTTATGAAGGATCTACGACGTAAAGCGAGTGCGGTGAGGCACTTGAGAAATCGAAGGCAATGGGAACTCTTACGAGCGTTAGAGCGCGAGACAACTCGATGGTGAGCGTTACGATGCGAGCGGCGGTATATCGCGGCATCGACGATGTGCGCGTGGAGACTGTGCCGGTGCCCGAGATTGGGCCGGGTGATCTGCTCGTGCGGATCGATACCTGCGGTATCTGCGGGACGGACCTGAAGAAGATCCATTCAGGCTCGCACTCAGCACCCAGGATATTCGGACACGAGATGGCCGGTACGGTCGTGAAGGTCGGGGATGGGTTGGCGAAATTCGCTGTGGGCGACCGGGTTATGGCGTACCACCATATTCCGTGCGGGCATTGCTATTACTGCCGAAAGCAGACGTTTGCGCAGTGCGAGACGTACAAGAAGGTTGGCTGCACCGCGGGGTTCGCTCCGGCGGGCGGCGGATTCGCGGAGTACATCCGCGTGATGGACTGGATCGTCGAGAACGGCGGTGTGGTAAGGGTGCCGGATGACATACCGTTGGAGCAGGCCGCGTTTATCGAGCCGGTGAATACATGCTTCAAAGCGATTGAGCTGCTGGCGCTGCAACCCGACGAGACAGTTCTGGTGATCGGCCAGGGTCCGATCGGGATACTGCTCGCCGCACTCGCGAATCGCACCGGAGCGACGGTGTTGACGAGTGATCTCTACCCTGAGCGGCATGCTGTGGCGGCGGCCTTTGGGCTGACGCATCCGCTTGACGCGCGCGGCGACGTGGGGGCGGCGGCGAAGGCCGTGACAGAGGGCCGCGGCGCAGATGTGGCGTTGCTTGCTGTCGGCGGAGACGCGCTCATTAAACTCGCCATGAATGCGGTGAGGCCAGGCGGACGGGTGATGCTGTTCGCGTCAACGCAGCATGGAGAAGCGGGGTTCGATCCCGCGGCGGTGTGCATGGACGAGAAGACGCTGATGGGCTCCTACAGCTCGTCGGTCGCGGTCAACGATGCTGTGGCGGAGTTGGTCTTTGCCGGCTATCGCGATGGTAGCTTCGATTTGACCAAGTTGATCTCGCATCGCTTTTCGCTGGAAGACTCGGTTGATGCGATTGAACTGGCATCGCATCCGGTCGCGGAATCGTTGAAGGTTGTGATTCAACCCTGAGAACCTTTCCGGCTGCGAACGCCCCCGGCGGGAGAATGGACTCGGACGGGGAAGAGGTAAGAACTCCCTGAATGAGGGATGTGCTCGACTCAACTGCGCCACAGTGTTCGCTGAGGTAGCGCGGACTCGCTGCTGCTTCTAATTCACCGCGACTCGATTTGAGAGCCGGGTTGAGGAGTTTACCTTCTCACCGACCACGATAGACACGAGGTGTGCGTGCATCCGGCTCACGGACCTCAACCAACATCAAGAGAAACGCCGACTACACTCACGCCACTAGTAATTCACCGAGGCTGACCTCTAAGGCAATGGAGGCCAGGTGCGTCCTCGGCCGCTTCGTTCGATTACTCAGCTATGGCCGTCGTATTTTTACTATTCCTGTTCGTCGTCTTGCCCTAGCATTGCTCTTTGGCCATCCATTTCGAGTTAATGGCACACCCAACACTCCTGAAACCCTCACCATTGATTCGACCGATTGGAGCCCATGAAATGCGAAGTCATGTTGTCCGAACCCTTATCGTTGCGGTGTCCTTTACCGGCCCGCTCAGCAGTCTCTACGCGCAACAAGGACTGGCCAGCGCGGCCACTACGATCGACGGTAGGGTACCCGCAGCAGCCTCGGCGAGAACCGTGGTCCCGAGTCTCGTGCCATACTCCGGCGCAGCGCTTGACCGCAGCGGACGGCCGGTCACGGGTGATATCAGCGTCACTTTCCTTATCTTTAGGGACCAGCAGGGCGGCGAGCCTCTCTTTACCGAGACACAGATGATCAGCTTTGACCAGGCCGGCCGCTACAAGGCGCAACTTGGCGCTGCAAATCCAAACGGCCTGCCGCCGAGCCTGTTTTCTTCAGGGGAAGCGCGCTGGCTTGAGGTCCAGGTAGCGGGACAGCCAACTGAAGCGCGAGTCCTGCTGGCCAGTGTTCCATACGCTCTGAAAGCCGCCGATGCGGCGACTCTTGGTGGCTTACCCGCTTCGGCGTTTGCACTCGCTGGAAGCGCGGGGGCGAGCGGCTTCAGCGCGTCATCGATTACTCCAAATGCAACGTCTGCGGTCACGACCACAGGCGGTACAGCGAACAAGATAGCAAAGTTTTCCGGTACGAGTACGATCGTCAACTCGACCCTGTTCGACAATGGAACTCAGGTGGGCGTTGGCACCAGTTCGCCCACGGCGACGCTCACTGTGGGTGGCACTTCTGCCTTCAACGGTGCCATGAGCTTCAATCCTGTTGGGACCGCAACCTCTTCGACCGCGTACGACTCCCAGCAAGTCAAAATGTACGGATCGGTGTACAACTCGTCGTCGAAGGCGGCGGCGACGCCACACTTCATCTGGCAGGTAGAACCCACTGGGAATAACACGTCTTCGCCCGGGGGTACGTTGAACCTGCTCGCGTCTCCAAACTCCGGCGGCGCAAGCGAAACAGGCCTTTACCTGAACACCAACGGCACCATTCACTTTGCGTCCGGCCAGACGTTCCCGGGAGGTTCCGGGGGCTCTGGCACAATCACCGGTGTGACGGCAGGAACTGGCCTCTCAGGCGGCGGTACTTCCGGCAACGTAAGCCTGAAGGTCAACACCGCAGTCGTCCCTACACTGACGGGCAATAACACCTTCACGGGCACCGACACGTTCGTTGCCAGCATCAACGAGAACCTGGACATAAACATCGACAATACCAACAAGAACACCGGAAACATCTCACCGGGTCTGCGCTTTGGCAATGCCTCTGGAGAAGGGGTGTCGTCGCAGCGCACTTCTGGCGGTTCAAACCAGTTTGGCCTTGACCTCTATACCGACTATTTCGCGAGAGTCTCCATCACCGAAGCGGGAGATGTAGGCATTGATGCGACTCCTCCCGACGATGTCAAACTTTTCGTGAACGACGACGGTACCCAGAGCGGAGCGGAGCTGTTCCGTACGAATGGCCTGGGCGGTGTGTGCTTCATCGATACAGACGGCGATCTTGGGTGCGGGGGAGCCATCTCCGGCAACGCCGCCAGCTTCAAGATCGATCATCCGTTGGATCCGGCAAACAAGTATCTCGTTCATAGTTCGGTGGCGTCGTCGGAGATGTTGAATATCTACTCCGGCAATGTCACCACCGATGGGTCGGGAAGCGCGACGGTCAATCTCCCCGACTGGTTCGAAGCGGAGAATGGCGACTTCCGCTACCAACTGACGGCCATCGGCCGTGACGCACGCGCCTGGGTGTCACAGGAGGTGTCGAACAAGGTGTTCCGCGTGTCGACCAGCGAACCCAACGTCAAGGTCTCCTGGCAGATCACCGCGGCCCGTCAGGACAGGTATGCCAAGACGCATCCTGCCGTTGTGGAACAGGAGAAACCGGCGAACGAGCGAGGCTACTACGAGCACCCCGAACTCTTCGGGCAACCGAGAGAGAAGGCAATCTCCTGGGCGCGCGTAAAGAGCAAAGCGAAGGTCGCAAAGGCTCAAGTCGGCACCGTGGCGGCCCACTAAGTGAGGTGCTCACCGCACGCGTTATCGTCAGTGGGCATTCCCTCTCTATAAGAATGGTCCCGGCGTCTCTTCTGCGCCGGGACTTCTTTACGGAATGTGCTCAATCTCGACGTTGCCCCAGTGGTCGCGTAGATATTCCGCGACGAGGCGGCGGTGGCAGTGGTGCGGCTTCTCCTCGCTACACAGAAGGCAGCCTCTATCAAGTAATTCAGGCGAGGTAGTTTGTTCGATCAGCCGCGACCGCATGAGTGAAAGGAACTCGCGTTCGTATAAGTCCCAATCGCCTTTATGTTTCTTGTACGCGTCGAGCATGTCTTTCGTCGCAGCAAGGGATGGAACGTGGATGTAGTCGATGTTGCAGAGTGTCTTCGTGAACCAGGCAAGGTCGCTTTTTTGGCGAACCCGGCGAGTTGAGACGTTGTTCAGGCGAACGTCAAGAAGGCGGATCACGCTAGCCCCTGCAGGCGGGTGAAGAAGGTCTCGGCTGATTTCCTGGTGAAGCCGATGGTGAACAGCTTCATCCGGAGGCGCTTTCGAGTTCGCGTGCTTCAGAGGACGAATCGTAGCCAATGCGCTTCTCCTGGATCGCGTAAGCGTCTGTCAGGAGGTCTTCGCGACTGCGAAAGAGATGGTACTCGGATTCCCGAAGCTTTAGGATCTGGGCGAGGCGAACCATGGCATCGTCGTGTGTTTCGAGATGACCGTCGTCGTGAATGTGGCGAATGTCCAGGCCATCGGCCACCAGCTGCCGGGAAACGAGGATGGTGCGGTGACAGTCGAGAGGCTCTCTCTCCGCGCACATCAGGGCTATGGTGTACTTCCTCATACCTTCCTGTACACGCTTGAGGC
>CAZZYQ010000033.1:0-44312 GCA_964658395.1 uncultured Granulicella sp.
AACGGCAAGGACTAGGGCAGGGGCAACGGCAAGTGCAACGGCAAGCAGATTCCCTTCCGGAATACAAAGTAAGAAAGCGAAATGCGGTGGTCTCTCCACTGCGCTTCGCTTCGGTCGAGATGACGGAGTTACGGAGTGGATTACATCTTGCGGAGCGATGCAGGTGACTACTTTGCGTGACGTTCCTGATTGCGGTGCATCACTGCTGGAGTTCGACGACTGTGGCGCCCTGTCCGCCTTCGTTTTGTGGGGGTTCGGTGACGGTGGTTACGTGGGGGTGGCTGCGCAGGTATTCGCGGAGCGTCCGGCGCAGCACGCCCATCCCGGTTCCGTGGACGATCCGGATGCGCGGCAGTCCGGCGAGGAAGGCCCGGTCGAGGAAGCGTTCCACTTCGGTTTCGGCTTCGTCGGCAGTGCGGCCGATCACGTTGATCTCGGAACTCATGGAGTCGGAGTCGCTGGGGTTCGACGTAGCAACCGTCACGCCCCCGCGTTTACGGGCGGCCTGCAGCGGCGTCACTGCCTGCACTGTGATTACCTCGCCAATGTCGTCCAGCGCGGCCCGCATCTTCATGGCCCCGATCGATACTTCGAAGTTCTTCGCGTCGATTACACGCTCCACCCGCGCCTGGCGACCCAGGGACTTCAGCGTGACCAGATCGCCTGTCTTGATCGCTCGCGGAGCCGATTGCAGCGGTGACTTTGCAGCAATGGCGCGGTCTGGATGCTTGTCCGCCCCGGTATTGTGGGCGACCACGGTGGACTTGAACTGCTCGGAGAACTCCCGTTTCGCCCGCGCCAGACGGAGGTCCGCGTCGCGCGAAATCTTCTGCGCCAGGGCTTTGTCGTCGATGGCCTTCACCGTGTCTTTCACCTGCGCGGCGAAGTCTCGCATCAACTGTTCCAGCTTCTGTTCCAGCTCGCGCAGGCGCGCTTTCTGTTCCGCACGACCTTCGATGTCGAGCCGTATTCTCTCCTTGCGCACTTCCTCTTCCCGTGTGCGAAGGCGTTCGCGTTCGGTCTCCGCCGCGCGAAGCTGATCGTGCAACTGGTCGAGAAACGCGCCGATGTCTGCAGTTTGCGTCGTCAGCTGGCTGCGCGCCTGTTCAATGATGGCCGGACTCATTCCCAGCCGCGCCGCGATATTCAAACCCGCCGAAGCTCCCGGAACCCCGAGCCGCAGCTGGTACGTGGGCGACAGCGTCTCCTGGTCGAAGCCGACCGCGGCGTTCAGCACTCCCGCATGATTCGCAGCGTAGACCTTAAGCGATGTGAGATGGGTTGTGATGCACGTCCACGCACGCGCATGGAGGAAATGCGACGCAATCGCGACCGCCAACGCCGCACCTTCTTCGGGGTCCGTTGCCGAACCCAGCTCATCCAGAAGAACAAGCGAGTTCCCGTCCGCAAGCCGGGAGATGCGGTCCAGATTGACCACATGTGCCGAGAAACTGGAGAGATTGCGCTCGATCGACTGTGCGTCCCCGATATCGGCGTAGATCGATCGAAACAGCGGAAACGTCGCCTCGTCTGCCGGAACAGGAATGCCCGCCTGCGCCATCAGCGCGAGCAGGCCGGTAGTCTTCAACGAAACTGTCTTGCCGCCGGTGTTTGGACCGCTGATGATCAGCTGCCGGGCATCTGGCGGCAGAGCAATCGTGAGCGGTACAGGGCCTGTCGCCGGGTGCCCTGCTTCGCGAGCTTCAGCCCGCATACGAAGTTCGAGCAGCGGATGGCGTGCCGCAACTAAAGACACCTGTGGAGCTTCGTCCGCTTCAATGGTTCCGCGCCGCATTGAAGGAGGCACTCGCTCCTCCGGCAGGGATGAAGACGCCTCAGATCTTCCGCCTTCGTCGAAGAAGGCCGAACCCGTACCCGCAAGCAAGACTGGCCGCGTACAGTTCAGATCGTTCGCGAACCGCGCGCGGGCAACATGCGACTCAACCTCGGCGAGAATGGCACTTCCGATGTGCAGCGCAGCGGCGTCTTCACCCAGAGCGCGCGTCATGCTGACAAGGATTCGATGAATCTCTGACTGCTCCTCATCGAGCAGCCGCACCAGTTCGTTGTTCTGCTCAATCGTCTCCAGTGGTTCAACGAAGACCGTCTGGCCGGAGGAAGATGCTCCGTGAATCACGCCTGGAACGCGCCGCCGGAACTCGGCTTTCACCGGAATGACGAAGCGGTCTCCGCGAACGGTAATCAACTCCTCCTGCGTCTCACCAGAGGAAGCGAGGGAGCGCAGGGAGCGGCGCAGTGAATCTTCAATCGCCCGATGCTGGCGCTCCATGGCGCGCCGGATGCGCCGCAGCTCCGGGCTCGCGTCATCAGAAAGCGAACCGTCTGGCTCGATCTTTCCACGCAAGGCCCGTAGAAGCGGGGCGAGATCATGATGGAGAAGGGGCAGAGTGAGGGCCGCAATGCTCGTTGCGTTCGCCAGGCCATTGTTGCGGGTCGCCTCTGCTGAAACGAAGAGGTTCCGCCATGCCGCTACCCGTTCCGCGATGTTCAGAAGGCTGACAATCTCCAGCGCCTCCAGCGCAGAACCTTCGATGCGCGCTTTGTCCAGCAAAGCGGTTGCGTCGAACAGCCCGTTGAAGTCGAAGCTTCCCCCGGCAACAAGCATGGCGCGGAGCTCCGCAGTGCGCCCCTGCTGCTCCTCAATCCAGGGCAAGTCGGCAGAAGGCTCAAGCGCCATGATCCAGGCCCTACCCAGCGGCGACGTGGTGCGGGTGGCAACGTGCTCGCGCAGCCGCGGCCATTCCAAAGCAGAGGCACTGGTCTCGGTCAGCAAAGAAGGAACTGCGGGGAGCAAAGACGGCTGGTTCACACCTCCCATCCTAGCTTCACTTCGACAGCTTCGTAGAGACCCTCTCCCTTGGAGTCTGCGCAGGCTCCGCCCGCACAAGCGCGTTGCGCTTGCCACTGGATGGCCGCCATAATGTTTCATGTCCACCACGCTGGACCAACTCTCCGCCTCTGCTCTCGTTTCTAACGGAACCTCCGGTCGTGCCGCGATGCCTCGCGACTGCACCTTTTCAGAGTCCGACTGGCGGGCGCTCGCGCCGCATTGGTATCCGGTCGCCTTTTCGCACGAGGTCACAGACAGGCCCTATGCGGCGAAGCTGCTCGACGAACGCGTCGTCGTCTACCGCCTCTCGAACGGACAGATCAGCGCCGCAAAGGACATCTGCTTTCACCGCGGAGCGCCCCTGAGCCTCGGCCATGTTGAAGGCGACGAGATCATCTGCAAGTACCATGGTCTGCGCTATGCTCCGTCCGGCCAGTGCGTCTGCATTCCCGCCCATCCGAAAGGCGCCATCTCGCCCCGTCTGCGGCTGCATATGCTGCGCGCCCGGGAGGCCTTCGGCCTGGTCTGGGTCCAGCTCGAGGAGAGCGACGGGACAAGCCTCCCAGAGATGGACGAGTGGAAAGACCCTGCCTATGTGCAGGTCCTGCCCAACTCCGTTTCCATGAACGCCTCTGCCGGCAGGCAGATGGAAGGCTTTCTCGATGTCAGCCACTTCGCTTTCATCCACGTAGCAACCTTCGGGGAACTCGACAACCCGGAGGTGCCGGACTACAGCGTGACCAAGACTCCGCGCGGCTTCGTTGCTGACTACTTCAGCACCGTCAGCAACTACGCACTGGGATTCAAGCACCTGAATCCGCCCGGATTCGTGTGGCACCGCCGCTTTGAGGTTTTTCTGCCCTTCACGGCGAAGCTCACCGTGACCTTCCCGGGCGACGGCAAGCTGCACATCATGAATGCTTGCTGCCCGGTCTCTGCGCGAAAGATGAGACTGTTTGTGCCGATCTGCAGGAACTTTGACAAGGACGCTCCCATGCAGCCGACGCTCGACTTCAACCATGCCGTGTTCGCCGAGGACCAGGCCATCGTAGAAGAGCAGTACCCTGAAGACCTTCCGCTCGACTTACACGCAGAAGCGCATTTTCCGGCAGACCGAAGCTCGATCGCCTACCGAAAGGGTCTCGGGTCGATGGGGCTGGGGAGGACCTTCACCGCTTGATCTTCGTCAGTCTCACCCGCCTGCGGCTTCGCTCCGTGCGCTTTCTTCCACTCTTCGCCATTCACGCGTTCCGTTCGCAGCGGCAGGTTGGCCATGCCGCCGGTTGCCTGCGTGTTGCTCTCCTGCCTGACCGCCGCTTGACGTTCTGGACGATGACCGCATGGGAAAGCGAGGCCGCGATGCGCGCCTACATGACTTCGGGAGCGCACAAGAAGGCCATGCCCTACCTTATGCACTGGTGCGATGAAGCGTCAGTGGCCAACTGGACCCAGGATGATTGCACCCTGCTCTCCTGGAGCGATGCAGATAACCAGATGCGCACCCATGGCCGGCCTTCGAAGATGCATCACCCAAGCGCACACCACGCAACCCTGACCTACGCGGCCCCAAGGGCCGGTTGATCCTCTCCTGCGAGGCGTCGGCCCAGGAACGAACATAGCCTGTGCCGACACATTGCCACGCACGATCCCATAAGCTCTAAACGCGCCCTGCAAACTCCCGAGTCTCCGTCGTGACTTTTATCTTTTCGCCTTCCTTGATAAAAAACGGCACTCTGATCTCCGCGCCGGTCTCCAGCTTCGCAGGCTTGGTCACCGCCCCGCTCGCCGTGTCGCCGCGTACTCCGGGCTCTGTATACGTCACCGTAAGTTCGACTTGCATTGGAAGCTGCAATCCGATCGGGTTTCCGTTGTACTTGTTGATCTGTACCATCGTGCCTTCGATCAGCATGTCGAGCGCGTCGCCCATCACCGCTTCGCTCAGCGTAAGCGTCTCAAAGCTCTCCTGGTCCAGAAAGTAGGAGCCATCTCCGTCGCTGTACAGATAAGACGCTGGCACCAGCTCGAGATCCGGCTCCTTGAACCGATCCTGCGCCTTGAACGTCTTATCGAAGACCGCATTCGTCAGCAGGTTGCGCATCTTCAGGCGCACCAGCGTCTGGCCGCCGCGAGCGGTCGGCGTGGAGATATCGGAATCCAGGCAGACGAATGGCGCATTCTCCATCTCCACAAACATCTTGCGTTTAACATTGATCGCTTCGACCAGGGCCGCCATCGTTCTCCAGAAACTCCAGGGTTGGAAATCGCCGCGCAAGGGCGGCGTTCTTACGATAGCAGGACGCGCATGCATCTTTTCCCTTGCGTCTGCAGCGCCACTCACATACCGTTGCGGTGCCGCTGAAGCAGACTGCGTGCGACCTCTGAAAGCGAAGGAGCCCGGAGAATGGCCCCGAATAGATTTGTCTGGTACGACCTGATGACCACTGACCTTAAGGCCGCGGAGACTTTCTACACCAGCGTCGTCGGCTGGAAGGCAGCAGACTCCGGCCTGCCCGACCGCAACTACACGCTCCTCTTCAGCGGTCCCGCCATGGTGGCCGGCCTGATGGGCATGCCGGAAGACGTGCGCGCCATGGGCGCAAAGCCCGGCTGGAACGGTCACATTGGCGTGGATGATGTAGACGCAGCGACACAGCAGGTCAAGGCAGCTGGCGGCCACATTCACCGCACCCCTGAAGACATCCCGAACGGGATCGGTCGCTTCTCTGTCGTCTCCGACCCTACTGGCGCCGCCTTCATCCTCTTCCAACCTGGCCCTATGCCCGAAGGGCAGACTGCACCGCCGGCGGCACCACTCGGCACTCCGGGCCACGTCGGCTGGCACGAGCTCCACGCTGGAGACGGCGGCACAGCCTGGCAGTTCTACTCCGGTCAGTTCGGCTGGACCAAGACGGAAGACATGGACATGGGCCCGATGGGCATCTACCGGATGTTCTCAACCGGCGACAGTGCTCCGGCAGGCGGCATGATGACCAAGATGGCAGAGATCCCGGTGCCGACGTGGCTCTTCTACTTCAACGTAGACACCCTCGATGCAGCCGTCGAGCGAATCAAACGCGGCGGCGGCACCGTGCTTGCGGGTCCGATTCAGGTTCCGGGCGGAAGCTGGATCGCGCAGGCGCTCGATCCTCAGGGAACGATGTTTGCTGTCCTCAGCATGACCCGCTAAGCGAGGGTGTGCCCAAGGGCGATTCTGTTCCTTGGTCGTCGCTTCGCTGGAGGTGAGTGGTCTGCTGTTGCCGCGCCATATTACTGCCACGTAACTCTTACCAGGCTGACTCCCTGCCTGGGCAAAGTAATTCTAACTACTCCTGCAGCATCGATCGGCACCCGCACCGCGAAGAGGGATCCCGCTCTTTCGAGTTCCCGTTGCTGTGCTGGTGTCGGTCTCTGGGGAGACCCCATCTTCAACCACGTCCCGTATGCATTGCTATGTTCCGCATCCATGCGGAACTCTTCGGCGCGAACCGTCTTTCCTTCCGGCAGGCCAGTCACGTTCAACGTCACGCTCGCCGGCAGTGCTGGAAGATCGACATCGTGGTAGTTCCACACCAGCACGTCCACCTCGCGCTGCTGCCGCGTGGCGATGGCAATCACATCCGGCTTGTCTGTAACCGAATCCGTCACAATCTCTTCCACCGGAAAGCCACCCGAGCTCTCCACCCGAACCCAGTCGCCGCTCAGCTTGCCGTACATGCGGAAGACATTCAGCACGGCCTTATCAACGCCATTGGTCGCCAGTTCCCGGAAGCCGGCGAAATAGGGCTGGTCCTCAAACTCGAACGCCCAGGTCACTCCTCCTTCTACCGTTACGCCGTACTTCTTCGCCAGCTCATATGTCCTGGCCGTAGCTTCCGCCACACTCACTCCGTAGAGCGGTCCGTTGCGGTATCCGTTCTGTGGCCCTTTACAGGCGGCGCAGCCTTCAGGATCAGTCTCAGTCAGGATGATTGGCGTCGCCTTCCAGCGCGGATAAGATGCCACTACCTTCATCCCTCGCTCGACCGCCTGGAGTTGTCGACCGACGTTCATCACCACATGGTCCTCAGCAAACTTTGGCGATCCCTTCGGATGGTAACTAATGAAATCAAGCGGCGCACCGATGCCGCCAGCGTTGTTCTTTCCGGACGCGCAGTGCTCCAGGAACTGCCGCAAGAACGCCTCGGACTTACCTTCGTTGATGCCCGTCGCCCCTGGCCCCCCTACCTTTGCTTCCGGCAGCACTTTGCGGATCGCCGCTGTGGTCACGTCATAGAGCCGGTCGTACTCCTCCGGGGTGCCGTGCCAGTAGTCGATGTCCGGCTCGTTCCACACCTCCCACAACCAGCCGTCTGTTTCGCTGCCGTAGCGCTGCCTAAGATGCGCCGCATACGCCTCCACCAGTGCGCCCCACTTCGCGTAATCCTTGGGCGGGTAGCTCCATCCTGTGAACACACTTCCTTTCGGGAAATCGTGCCGATACGGGCCGGGGTGCGTAGACAGAGCCTCTGGCATGAAGCCCACCTCGACCAGCGGGCGCACTCCCGATTCCTGTAGCGCGTCGAAGATCTTGTCGGTAATGGCCCAGTCGTAGATCGGCTTGCCGTTCGCATCTTCGGTGTAAGCGTTGGTCGAGCCCCACTTCAGCGAGCCCTCGCCATTGCCCGTCGTGAGTAGATTGTGCGGCCGGAAATAAACTGGCGCGGGGCTTAGGTCGTGGAGTTCGCGAAGCAGCTTCTTGCCATTGGGAGCATAGGTGTAGTTCGGCTCGTCCGCCCCGAAGTAATTCCAGTTGGGGATGTATTTACCGGTGCGCTGATTGGCGTGGACGGTTATGTTCACGGCGTCAGGAACCGGCGCCTGTGCGTCTGCGGCTATAACGGCCGTCAAAAGGATCGCGAAAGCAATTCGTTGCATTCGCGAAGTCTGACCTATCGCCCTGCATTATGTCTACTAAACATGCCGGCCTGACGTTCGATCTGCTCCCGGTGCCGCGCGGTACTCATCCCCCTTCCCAGGGTCAGACCTCGCTGCTGAAGATGGCTAGCCGACTGGGTGGAGAACCCGATAGCTCATTCCCTCCGTCGGGGCCACACCGCCAGAAGCCACGCACATTAGGCTAAGGAACACTCCGCAGACCAGAAATCGCATCTGCGGAGTGCTTTTGACAAGGCTGCCTGTAAGTGCGGTGCGGAGTCTGGTTCGTCTATGCGGCCTTCGCCTGCTCGTTCACGGACTCTTCCCCGATTGACGTGAACTTCTCGTCGCCACCCTTGCTGTCCGCAAGGTTCTCCTCAAGTCCGGTTGCGGCGTCCTGTTGTCCAATCAGCTTCGCATAGCTCTTCAACGAGCCATAGCACGCCACCCGGTAAAGCTGCTGTTGGTTCGTCGCCACGATCAACGCGGCATCGCGCACCGGGCCGGGATCAGTGTTCTCGATCATGTTCTCAACCTCGGTGATCATCGCCTTTGCAATGTGGTTGTCAGCGCGGCGGACCTCCTGGCCGAGCTTCTCGAACGTCTCTTCGATCTTAGCGGCATACTCCTTGCTCTTCACCTTGGTC
Source organism: uncultured Granulicella sp. (assembly GCA_964658395.1). Taxonomy (GTDB): domain Bacteria; phylum Acidobacteriota; class Terriglobia; order Terriglobales; family Acidobacteriaceae; genus Edaphobacter. The sequence continues at coordinate 8,413 of CAZZYQ010000033.1, forward strand.
TTGCTGAACGCTTCCTTCAGGTCTGGATTGCTGCAGGCTTCGGCCATCTTTGGAGCCGCTTCTGCAATCTGCTCTTCGAAGTCCAGCACGTAGGTCAAGCCCGTCGTCATCAGGTCTTGGATACTTTGCATCTTCATAACAAATCCTCTAAGCCGCGGGTCTCACGTCCAGCCTGTCGGGAGAGGCATTTGGAACCGCGCACCCAGACTGCGATGGCACCGTAGAGTAGATCGTTGCCATGCAAGGTAGGCTGCGCTTCAGGACACCAAAAGCCTGCCGACCACTCCTGCCGGCAGCACCATGACGCTTCTTTTTCGGCTTGGAAACGTCTATTCCAAAAGAGGTTCTTATGTTCAGGTCCCTTGCATGCTTCTCACTTCTGGCGACTGTTTCGGCGGCGAACTCGCAGTCTTCAAGCCCCACTTCGCCCACAGATATACCGACACAGCCTGCTGCTCCGATCGTTCGCAGCTATCAACCCGGCAACGCGCCTCAGCATTGGCCTCTTCGGGAACCAGACCACGCCGCTCCGCAGATCAGTGAGTCGCAGCCTGTCATGGGCGTCTGGCTTCGCTCAGAATCGGCAAGTGCGCTCACAACGGTCTCTGCGACCGCGGAGCGCGCTGAGTTCCGCCTGGATCGCGGGCGACTCAACGTCAGCGTGCATCATCCAGCTGATCATGCGGAGATCCTCGTCGATCTTCCCGGCGGTCAGGTCTCGCTGCTGAAGGACGGCCTGTACACGTTCAACGCAGACACCAACACCGTACGCGTACTGCGGGGCGAAGCCGCCGCGTTCCCCGGGCCACTGGGTAACGACAGCAGTAACAAGCCGATCAAGATCAAGGAAGACCATCAACTTGGCCTTGTACTCTCCGCAGCGGGTGGCAAGTCCGGTGAGTTAAAGCCCGTTGAATCCTATCCCTACGAAATAGCGACCGACCTTCTGCCTTCCGGCAATGCTGGGGGCTACGCGGATGGCGACTACGAGGAAGGCTTTCCGCCCTACCCTCCTTACCCCTATTACGCCGGCTTCTTGGGGTATCCATACTTCTATCCGGGCTTCTACCGCATCGGGTACCCCTTCGCCTACGGCATCGGGTTCGGGTACTTCGGCGGCTTCCACGGGGCATACGGCTTCCGCGGCGGCTTCCGGCGCTGACTAAGCCGCAGTAGCGGCGCTACGCCGTACTGGCTTCTTGCGCCGGAGTGCGCTTGATTTCGACGCTGAGACTGGGCTTGGAGCATCCAACCCCCAGAGGATGAGCGTGAACCGTCGCCAGTTCAGTACTGCTATCGCGGCTCTTGGCTTTTCGGCTGCAGCGCGAGCTGCGTCCTCCCCGCAGGCAGAACAAATCCTGCTTTCGCGGAACGGCTGGATGCCCAACAACGAGCGGCTTCCGGTACTCTTGTACCGCCGAGCCTTCCAGGTGACCCCAGCCACAGCCGACCAGATGGAGCAGGCCTTTGCCCGCAACTCCTGGCCGTCGCAGTGGCGCAACGGAGTCTACGACTTCCACCATTACCACTCGACCGCCCACGAGGTGCTTGGCTTTGCCGCTGGCAGCGCCACTCTCGTCCTTGGTGGAGAGGGCGGCCACAGCATGGTCGTTGAGGCGGGCGATGTCCTCGTACTGCCCACGGGCACAGGTCACTGCCGCATTTCGGCAGACGATCGCTTCCTCGTGATCGGCGCCTACCCGCCAGCACAGCACTGGGACATCTGCCGCGCGTCGCCGGACGAGAAGACGCTGGCCAGGATGCGCAGCCTGTCCTTCCCTGCGTCCGATCCCGTCTCCGGAAGTGAGGGCCCGCTAGCCAGGCTCTGGCCTGCGAAGTGACGAAAGGTTCCGCCCAGGTCTCTTAATCCAACCTGAAGCGATTACGTGCGCGATCTCCCGTGTAGCTGAATCAAAGGCCGAAAAAAGGCGGCCTCGAGATTTCGGGGCCGCCTCTTTTTCCTTCTGCTCTTCTGCTCGATTGACTAGAAGTCGTACCGCAGCCCAAGCTCCAGGATGCGTCGCCCTTCCTTCAGCGGTGCTGTGCCAAACTGCGGATACTGACTCGTCGCTGTCGCGGCAGCCGACGCAAAGTTGGCCCCCGTATTCGTGAAGTTCAACACGGTCGCATTCGGATCAACACCCGTAAAGCTGTTCAGCGGATGGTTGAGGAAGTTGAACGCCGCCACACGCAGCTGCACGTTGTTGTGTTCGGTGATCCGGAAGTTCTTCGAGGCCGTAAGATCGGTATCGAAGAACGCCGGGCCAGCCAGGAACGGCAGCCGATAGGTACCGTTCACACCCAGCACAGGCGATAGGCCGAAGCAGCTGGCATTTACGTACTGGTTGCTTCCCAGGCCCTTCACGCTGCTGCACTTCAACACCGGCTGCAGGGTCACGTCAGGCGTTCCCAGCAGGTTGGTGTTGGCGACGTTTACCCCGGCCGTTGCCGGAGTGCCATCTGCCGCGACGCCATTCGGGATGGTCAGCGTTCCTGACACCCCAAAGTTCGTGCTCGCCGTCGCCGTTAATGGCGGTCCGCTTTGCAGCGTCGTGATACCCGAAACCTCCCAGCCGTTGGCCGCGATGCCTACCAGCTTGTTCTGTACCACGTCTCCCACGGTGTACGAATACGTGGCGTTGAAGATGTGGTGCCGGTCGTACGATTCTGGCATGTAGTTGTCGCGGATGTTGAACGGATTGCTGGGGTTGCCGACATCGAACGCTCCCAGGATGCCCAGCGCGTGCGACCAGCTGTAGTTGAGGCCGAAGTGCGCCCGTCCCGCCTGCTTGATCAGCGACGCCTGCAGCGCGTCGTAGTTCGCGTAGAGGTTATGCTGCGCGACCAGAACGCGGTTGTACACCTGATACTTCTTGAAGACGTCGATATGGGCCTGGTCCAGCGTTCCCACGCTCGTGTTGTTGCCGGAAACTCCAGGTGCCGTGACGACCGGATACGTGGTTCCCGTTCCCGTGATCGCACGTGCATTCTGCGGCTGGTTCGCCGGCTGCACGCCGTACAAGGAGCCGATGGGAAGTGCATTCAGGTCGTCCAGGTTCGTGTTGCCGTTAGCCCCATTGTTCAGGAGGTCGTTGCTGTGGTTCCCCACATAGGCGAGCTCCATGAACACCCCTTTGCCCAGCTTCTGGTCAAGCGCCGCGTTCCAGGTGTACACCTGCGGCTGCTTGTCGTCGCCTTCGAGAAACGCGCTTTCGTTCGTATCGTAGGTGAGACCGCCGCTGCCCGTAACCGTGCCTGCCTGCGAGCTGATGGAAGACAACTGGATGTTGCTGACCGAAGGCTGTCGCAGTCCAAGCACCGTGCTGATACCTGAACTCGCGTCGTTGAACGAGTCATGCGCGCGATAGATACCCGCACCGGCACGGAGCACCGTGCTTCCCGCGCCATATACGTCCCAGGCCAGGCCCACACGCGGCTCCACATACGCCCAGCGGGTCGAGAGACCCTGGTTAGGCACCTTTGGGTCAATCCCGTGCCAAGCGAAGCCGGGCAGGCTGGGATTGGTATTTGCCTGGTAGCGCGCGTCCGAGAAGACCGGAATGCCCAGCCCGTGCGCATCGCCCCATGGAGTCAGGTGCTCGAACCGAATCCCCGCATCCACGGTCAGGTTGCGTGTCGCCCGCCAGTGGTCCTGGACATACCCGTCGATGTTGAAGAAGTACAGGTTTGGAGATGGCTGAATGTTCGCTTGCGAGTAGTTCTGTACGTGCCCTTCCATGAAGTTCGCCAGGTAGTTGCCGCCCGCGCCGCTGCCGACCACTCCAGTGTTGTGGACCAGACCCGCCACCGGATCGGTGAACGTCTCAGGGAAGTAGTAGAGCGAGATCGTGCCGTTCGTCTGTACAAACGGCAGCACCTCGTGGTTAGTGTCGAGCTGGAAGAAGCCGCCCACGCGCACCGTGTGCGCCCCCAGCACCTTGGTCAGGTTGTCGCCCACCGTCCGCACCCACTTCTTGGCGTATACGCCTCCATAGGTCGCATCAGGCAGCAGGCTGATGGGCAGACCATCGTTGCCATAGTCTGTAAGCGCCGGAAGCACGTGGCTGCCGTTGTTGAACAGCCCGCCATAGGGATAGCCGTTCTGGGTAGCCGCCAGAGACTTGGGTACGAAGTTCTGCAACAGCCAGGAGCCCGAGATCGTCAACTCATTCGTCAGCGTCTGCGTGAACACAGTGGCCAGGTTCAGGCTGCCCAGCTCCGAGTTGATCGTGCTCAGCAAGCCGCCGCCCGGAATATTCACGCCACCCAGGCTGCCGCGCGGCGAATAGTACTCTGCCTGCGGAACCCCCGACTTGCCGCGCTCGGTGCTGTAGACCACAAACAGCTTGTTGCGATCGTTGATCGAGTAATCGACCCGCCCGCGCGCCTGCCACAGGTTGTTGTCAATCAGGTTTGTCGTGATGTAGTTGTACTGCCCGTTGCTCGTCGTGTTCGGCAGCGGCAGCGAGTTGATGATCGCCAGCGCGCCTGGATCGAGGAAGGCCCCAAGGTTGCCATTCACCAGCGCCTGCCCCTGCGGGCCGGTCTGCGGCGTGTAGCAGATGTTGTTGTAGGACCCCGTGCAATCCGGTCCAACCGTGGCCGGTGTAGTTGCCGTGGCAGCGTGTGCCGCCGGCAGATAGTTCGGCCCAAGATAAGCCTGCAGCGCAGCCGGACTGAAGTCGCCGGTGCGCATTGCAGCCGTTGGAACCAGCGCCTGCAGCGTTGCATTGCTGGCGCTGCCGTAGGCGTAGCTGTTCCGCTGGGCGTACTGCTCCGCGCCGACAAAGAAGGTCAGCCGCTTGTCATTGTTGAAGCCGGTGTGCGGGATCAGGATCGGGCCGCCGAACGTGAAGCCGGGGTACACCTGCCGGTCTGGCGGTTTCTGCTGTCCAGTATGGTTCGCCAGCCAGTCGGTCGAGTTCAGCTGCGACGTCCGCGCAAACGTGTACAGCGAGCCGTGATAGCTGCTGCCGCCTGACTTGCCGACCGCGTTCACCACGACCGGGCCGCGCGGCGTGTCCGCCGTAAAGCTCGAGGTCTGCACCTTCACCTCGGCCACCTGCTCGTAGTTGATGTTCTGGATCGCCGCACCAAAGTTGCCCGGGTCGGTAATGTCGGCACCATCCGACAGCAGACTCACACCGTTGATCGGCGTGCCGTTTGCCGCGTACGAACCGAGGGCGCCATTTACGCTCACCTGCGACGGATCGTACGCATTGTTGTCCAGCCCCGACCGGATGGCGAATCCAGGCAGCACCTTGAACAACTCCGTTACGTCGCGCCCTTCCACGGAAAGATGCTTGATGTCCTCGGAAGAGATCAGCGCGCTCTGTTCGCCCGAGTCGAGCGAGATCTGCCCGGCCGCGCTCTCAACCGTCACCACGTCGCTCGCTCCGGCCGTAAGCGACAGATCGCGCACCGTCCGCTGGTCGCCCGGATCAAGATGGATTCCTGTCTGCTGCCGCGCGTTGAAGCCCTTCGCATTCACCGAAAGGTCATAGTCGCCAACCGGCACCGCCGAAAATGAGAACACGCCCGAGCCGTTGCTCTGCGATCGGCGAACGTCGCCGGTCTTCTCGTTCTTCAGCTCCACGGTCGCACTTGGCACGACCGCGCCGCTCGTGTCCGTGACTACGCCGCCGAGCGTGGCGGTTGTGCCTTGCGCCCGGACGATGCCCGGAATAAGGAAAACTGTCGCCGCAACAGCAAGCTGCCACTTCTTTCCCAGTGATCCTTTCTTTGTTTCGTCTGAATCTGACTTTCCCATGTAACTCATTGCATCTCCTTGGCCCAACTGCAGGTACAGAACTGCTCCCGTCTGCACATGACGTAGTCGTTATCGCTCACCTTTGTGAGTCGTCCGTGTATGTATGGATAGGAAGGTGTCGGCTGGATCGTGCCCGCACCAGGTCTTCGCTTTCTCGTGATTTTCCGCTTTCGTTTAGCAATGTCCCAGCCGCCGGCGAGCATCGTACACGCGCGCAAGGAACATCGAAGTATGTTTCTAATTGCTTACAGACACACCTGTCAAAGACAGCGAAAAAGCAATTTTGCTCTCATGGTAACGATAACATTTGATGGGGGATATGCGAGGCAGGAAGAGTGTTCTGGGCCGAAGGTGGCCTAAGGACTTGTTACTCTTGAGCAGGAGGGTCTTTAGGAGAAGACGTGTCAAAACAAGGGAGCCACAGCAAGATGCCGGCTTGTTCATCGAGGTTTACGAACCGGAAGATCGTTCGCTCTGGAGCGGAACGAAGGACCCGGACGAACCGCTACAGCCTGTCCGGTCCTCTCTTCCCGTGGACCTTCAGATCCTTTTGACAACGCACCCTACGCTCCGTCTGCCAAGACGAACGTGAGACTGCGGAGGCTCAGCGCCTGCTACATACAACATTCTCAACAGCGGTGTACCGCATACCTTTCGCAGCTCAGATTCGCATGGGCATCAGAATGTACCGGTAGCGGACATCCTCGTTCCCGTCTTCCGGCCTCATCTGCCCAGCTGACTGCGCGTCCTTGAACTCCAACCGCACCTCGCCCTGCATCCCGATGGCCCGCAGAAATTCAATCAGGTACTGGCTATTGAACCCCACCACTAGCGGATCGTAGTTATACGGAGTCTCAATCGTGTCCTCTGACTCGCCTGCATCGGTCGAGGAAGAAGACAGCTTCAGTTCATTCTGCTCCAGCCGGATCTTGATCGCTCCCGAGCGCTCGTCCGCAAACTGCGCGACGCGCTGGATCGCCTGCATCAGGTCTTCGGAGCGGACAATCACGAACTTGTTGTTGTCGCGCGGCAATACGGCTTCGTAGTTCGGGAACTGCCCGGTGAGCTTGCGGCTGGTCAGCACACGGCCACCTATTCTGAAGAACAGGGTCTGGTCATCGTCGGCGAAGTCGAGCGTCTCTGCCTCGGTCGCGCCCAGCAGCGAGGCCAGTTCGCTGAGCGCCTTACGCGGAATCAGCGTCTTCTTTTCGCCGGAAACACCTTCGAGCACCTCGCCCAGCTTCTCGATGTGGGCAAGCCTGTGCCCGTCCGTCGCCACCATCGCCATCGACTCCGCCTTCAGCACCAGCAGCGCACCGTTCAGCGTGTATCGGCTCTCCTCGTTCGAGATAGCGAAGATCGTCTTGGACACCATGTTCTTCAGCGACGGCACCGCAATCTTGAACGTGCCGCTTGAAGGGAACTCCGGCACCTGGGGAAAGTTGGCGCGCGCCATGCCAACCATCTTCGTGTTCGAGCGGCCGGCGCGGATCTGCACCCAGTGGTTGTCCATCAGCTTGATCGAGATGTCGCCTTCGGGCAGCAGCTTGATGTAATCGAACAGCTTTCGCGCGGGCACCGTGCAAGCTCCCGGCTTCTTCACCTTCGCCGTGCAGCTGGTGCGCAGACTCTGATCGAGATCTGTTGCCGTGATGGTCAGCTTGCCCGGCGCTTCGCCGTCGCTCGCCGTCGCTTCAAACAGGAAGTTCGACAGGATGGGGATCGTCGTCTTGCGCTCGACCACGCTTTGCGCCGCGGTAAGCTCGCGCAGCAGCTCCGCCCGCGAAACGGTGATATCGAGGTTGCCAGTTGGCGCGGTAGCGGGAGTCATCTCGGTCGTTTGCTCCTGTATGGCGTTGGTCACGGTGGTCTCCAATCTTTCTGCTCTGCTTATGCCTCTACAGCCGCTGGCAAAACTCTACACCGAACTTGCAGGTTTGTGCACGGAGCGCCGGCAAGGCTAACGGCCCGGTTTCATATCGCGCGGTTGCTTGATGCTGTGTCTTGATTCTAGGGCCGAACCTTCCCGACCAGAAGAAGTCTTTCGCTGTGAAAAAGCTGCACTTTCGGTGCATCAGGCGGACATTGCCGGAAGGCCCGGCGACAAACACGATCCTGGGTCTGGCGGGTCTACTGCTTCTAAGAATCTAGATAAAAGGAAAGCAAATACCCGTAGCCGTAGTCGTTGTCGCTGGAAATGTGGATTGCATGATCATCTCCTTTGATCTTCGAGGGATAGACATCTGCTGCGATTTAGAAAGCAGGGCGGCTCCGCACGAAGATTCAGGAAGAACAGCCAATCTGGACTGACTCTGTGCTCAGTTCTTCTGCTTCTCCACATCCGACCCTCGCAAGTGCTGCAGAAGACTCTGTTGTTTCCGGGGGAAAAACTGGCAACTCTCTCACTCGCATCAACTTACAAATCCCTGTTTGTTAACAGCCGGAGCCGGCAGAAGAGGATAATCAGCCTCAGACGTCAAGTGCACAGAAGCGGATGGGGACGATCCGAAGTTGTACATCGGGAGGAACATTCGATGAAGATTGCCATCTTTGGTGCCAGCGGGGGGACTGGAAAGCTCCTCACCGAGCGCTGTCTCGCTGCCGGCCACTCGGTCAGCGCTCTTCTTCGTCGTCCTGCCGAGTTTGCCTCTCGCGAGCAGGTACGAGTTGTCCAGGGCAGTGCCTTCGATCCCGCTGCCATCGCAGACACACTTCAAGGCACGAGCGTGGTTCTTTCCGCACTCGGCGCCAAATCGCCCTTCAAGAGGGAAGACGTCCTCGAACGTGCTATTCCGTTGGTTGTCGCCGCGATGCAGGCGAGCGGTCCAAAGCGCATCATCGCACTGGGATCCGCGGGTGCGCTGTCTACGTCTCTCGATCGCCAGCCGGCGCTGAGCCGCTGGCTGGCAAAGAAGTTCGTCTACAACGGTCTGCTGAAGTATCCCGTACTCGACCAGGTGGCCCAGCACGCCGCCCTCTCGACTAGCGGCCTTGATTGGACCATGGTGCTTCCCCCTGTGCTCACCAACACCTCCGCACGAGGGCGCTACCGCGTGGACGGACAGGCCCTGCCGCGCTTTGGAGTCATGATCTCCCGCGCCGATGTCGCCGACTTCATGATGCAACAGATCACTGACCTCCGCTGGGTGCGCAAGGGCGTCTACATCACCTGGTAAGTTCAATCGGGGTTCCCGACGAGCACACCTACCGATGTGAGCTTCGATTCGGGAACGCCGTTGGGCCTTGCAGAACGACGGCTAAACGGAAGCACAGCCAACGCACCGTAAATCGCCGGGTGTGAAAAACCCCGGGGAGAACACGGCTGGAGCTAGCCCAGCGTCTCCATCAGCTTGGTCAGCGTCCTGTTCAGGTCCTTATCGGCCCTTCGCTGTTCGTCGATCTTGGCGATGGAGTGCATGACGGTGGTGTGGTGCTTACCGCCGAACTGGCGGCCGATCTCCGGCAGCGAGGCTTCTGTCATCTGCTTGGCGAGGTACATCGCAATCTGCCGCGGCACGACGATCTGGCGCGAATTGTTCTTCTGTTTAAGCTCTGCGACCTTCATGCCGAACTGCTCTGCCACTGTTCGCTGGATCGCCTCAATCGAGATCTTGCGCACCTGGGTGTCGATAAACTGCTTCAGGCACTGCTGCGCCACTGCCAGGTTGATGTCGACGCCATGCATGCCGCACCAGGCGATCAGGCGCACCAGGGCACCCTCCAACTCACGCACGTTGGTGCGCACGTTCGAGGCGATGAAGAGTGCGACGTCGGTCGGGAGCTGGGTGTGCTCGGACTCGGCCTTCTTCTGCAGGATGGCGACCTTGGTTTCGAGGTCCGGCGGCTGAATGTCCGCGATCAATCCCCACTCGAAGCGTGACCGCAGCCGGTCTTCAAAGTCAGCCAACTCTTTAGGCGGCCGGTCGCTGGCGATGACGATTTGCTTCATGCTCTCGTGCAGCGCGTTGAAGGTATGGAAAAACTCTTCCTGGGTGCGCTCCTTGCCCGCGAGAAACTGGATGTCGTCGATCAGCAAGACGTCGACGTTGCGGAACTTGTCGCGGAAGGTCGTCATCTTGTCGTAGCGGACGGAGTTGATCATCTCGTTCGTAAACTTCTCGCCCGAAACATAGCTGATCGACGCATGCGGCTGGCGACGCTTCACGTCGTGTCCCACGGCCTGCATCAGGTGGGTCTTGCCCATGCCCGAGCCGCCATAGAGAAACAGCGGGTTGTACGCCTTCGATGGCCTCTCCGCCACTGCCTGCGAGGCCGCCATCGCGAACTGGTTGCCGCTGCCGATGACGAACGCGTCGAACTGGTACTTCGGGTTCAACTGCGACGCCGCGCTCCAGTCGAAGCGGGCCTGCTCGACTGTGGGCGGTGCCGGGGGCGGAGTGCGATTCAGCCTCGCACCAGCGCCATTGTTGGGAGCGTTCGGGCTATGCGCCGGCTGCGGAGCGAAGCCGCCATCCTCGCGCATCTTGGGCACGGTCGGGTCCTGTGCCGGCGTCTGGAAGACAACTGATTCAATGTCCACCTGCAAATTGTCGATCGCTTCCTGGATCAGGTCGGCGTACCGGTCGCCGATGTGCTGGAACTCTTTGGAGGGAATCCTCACAAACAACGTCTTGCCGGTCACGTGGGAGAACCGCGTCGGCTTCAACCAGGTATCAAACGACTGGCGATTGATCTTCTTCTCTAACGCCGCAAGAATGCGGACCCAATAGTTCACGACGGCGGCTGCCGTAGGAGCGAATGACATTTGTAAACTTCCTTTTGACTTCAACCAAGCCCGAGAATCTAGGCACACATGCAAACGCAGGGGAACTCAATTGGATATCTGCGAAATCGGCAAACAGTCCGCGGGCCCGCCGACTGCAGCAGGTGAGACACGGGTCATGGTTGCCGGAAAGAACTCCAACCCTGGGCACTTGGGCCGGGGGAAATGGAGGAAAACGTGGTGCAACAAAACAAGGTGCGGAGCAGCTAGATCAGGGTTCAAACATCTTGGTAAGCGGGTTTGATGTTAGCACGGAGAGGCGATGGTTTTTTTGTCGCGGTATAGAGAAATTTTTGTTGCACCATTCCTTGTGAAGTTCTATCTCCGTCGCTCTATGCAAATCTAAGAAGGGCGCGAAAAACCGCGATTTCACTGCTGTTTTGCTGCGATTGTGTGGTACCTCGCGAAACAGGCATCGTCCACGATGATGTCGTTTAAAGTTGTCGGGCACTTCCGAATCCTGTTCCTCAACGGGTCATGTTCGGTGCAGCTGTTCGTCCTTCAGAAGTGCTTATGCGCGGCGCTTTAGCAAGCTCGCTCAGAACGCATTCCGTCACATTAGGGCACCGTCTGGCGCCTTGACCAGGAGCACGGCAACCCCTCATGTGATGCCAATTCTTCTGCTGTGAAAAGTGCGTCCGGTAAGGTATACTTCTGGTTGTTGCAACGATAAAGAATCGCGCGGCAGACAGGGCGTACGGCTCAAGTCGCTGCTAAAGAAATGAGAGTTTCATGCCCAAGCGTACCTTCCAACCGAACCGCCGCCATCGCGCCAAGACCCACGGCTTTCTTACCCGCATGAAGACCAAGGCCGGGGCCGCCGTCCTGAGCCGTCGCCGCGCCAAGGGCCGCCACAAGATTGCTGTGAGCGCCGGCTATCGCGACTAGTCTCGCCCTCAAGAATCTTCGTGGGTTGTGTATAGAAAAGGCCACTGCGGCTTATCCTGCGTAGTGGCCTTCGTTTGTCCCGATCAAGCAGTGACGCCCATCATCTTTGCGAGCGTGAGCACGGTCCGCCAGTTCCTCTGGGTACCGACTGTTTTCAACTTCGCATCGAAGTACGCGGCCGTGAGCTTTGTCTTCGCGGCTCCGTGCGGCAGACTCAAATAGACCACTTTTCCTGCCACGATGAACTCATCCGGGCTCGATCTGTTTGGGTCGAGACTGGCGCGCTGTGCGGGCGTCGGCACGCGCTCCAGAAACACCACATGCAGCGATGCCGGGTCCGTTCCGCGTTCAAGCAATGGATTCTCGGTCGCCGTCTTCTTCATCTCCGCGGCAGTTCTCAAGATCACGGGCACCTTCAAGCCGAACTGCCTCTCTATACCAGTCCGGACAGCCGCCGCAACTCCCTCGATCTTTGCTGCTTTGAAGATCACATTTCCGCTTTGAATGTAGGACTCGACTTCAGTGCACTCCGCCGCAGCGAAGATCTCTACCAGCGCCTTCATGGGCAGCAGGTTCTTACCGCCAACGTTGATTCCGCGGAGCAGGGCCACATAGCTTTCCGTCGGCATCTCACCATTGTGCTCTGTCGTCATGCTGATTTACCTTTCGGATCTACCTGGTCTGCAGAGCCTCCGCCCTGGCCTCGCTTTCGACTGCGGCTCCCTTCTTTCTTCCAAGCACAAAGTCCATCGATCCGCCCTGTATCACGATCGAGAACAGCACCACCGAATAGGTTGCTACCAGGATCCAGTTTCTCCCTTGCTGGATGGGCACCGACAGCGCCAGGGCGAGCGACAACCCGCCGCGCAGCCCACCCCAGCTCAGAGTGCGTATTGAGCTCAGATAACCTGGCTCAATCGTCCGCATCACCGTGATGATCGCGCCCACCACAGCCAGCCTGACCGCTGTCACCGAGACAATGGCCACAGCACCTGATCTCAGCGCCAGCTGGCTAAACGGAATCGCCAGAATCATCAGACCGAGCAGCACAAACAGAACCGCGTTCTGCACCTCATCGATCACCTCCCAGAAACGGTCCAGACTCTCATGAGCTATCTCCCCGCGAAGGTGGTTCAGGTTGAACCGTCGCAGCGCAATGCCGGCCGCCACGGCTTCAAGCGGCGCCGACACCTGCAGCCTTTCTGCAACGGCATAGCCGGTGACCGCTAAAGCAATTGTCAGCAGAATCTCCACCTGGTAGGCGTCGACCGCCCGCATCAGCGCGGATGTGGCCCATGCCAGCGCAATGCCAAGCAGAAGGCCGCCGCCTGCTTTCAGCACCAGCGTCCCCATAATGTCTGCCGGGGATGGTACCGCTCCCCGCGAGGCCTCCAGAAGCGCGATGAACAGCACTGCGCCTACTCCGTCGTTGAACAGGGACTCGCCCGCAAGCTGTGCCTGAACATTTCTCGGCACACCCACCCGACGCAGCAGCTCCAGAACCGCGATCGGGTCTGTTGGTGAGATTAGCGCCCCGAAGAACAGGCAGGCCATCCAGCTGGTATGCAGGCCGGCCAGAGGCAGCAGCCACCACATCAGCCCTGCTGTCGCGGCGGTCGAGATCACCGTTCCAGGCAGCGACAAAAGCGTCACCACAAACTTCTCTCTTGACAACGCTTCAAGATCCAGGAGGAAGGACCCGGCAAACAGCAGAAACGCCAGCATCCCATGCAGCACGAGGTTTTCAAAGTCGAGTGCGCCCACCAGCTTCATCGCCCAGGTATGCACGCCTGGAGCAGACGCGCTTACAGTCAGCAGACCGAGTGCCGCAATCACTGTAAGCAGCATCGTGCCGATCGTCAGCGGCAGCTTGAGCCACCGCCTGCTCGCCCATCCGAAAAGCGCCGCGGTCGTAATCAGAAGGCTTAGCAGTTCAAACTTGGACATATGCGCGTCCGGGGAGGTTCCTTCTTACTGTCCTGAAACACAACTCAATCCGTGGCCTGTCCCTGCTGATCGGCTCGCACTCTAGTTAAGTTCGCTTTACCGGTGATCTGTTTCTTCTCGCGCGACGAGCAAAACAGGCATGGAGCATGGCAGGAGCTTGATGATCAGCCAATCAGCCGCTGGCCGACACCATGACCTTCACTTCGAGTCTATCCATCTTTGCGAGATTGGGAGCACCTGCTGCGGCGCATCGAAAACCGTGGACAAGCCGGTAGCATCTCTCTCCTGTACTTACAACATGTCAATCAGCTTGGAACGCGCTCTTCACACAAGCACATCCTGCCGCGAAGGTGCTCGAACCTGTTGACCTTTCCCCGCAACTTCAGGAGTGAAATCAGAGAACACTTTTCGGCGGGGAACAGTAAGCGTCGGCTGCCCTTTTTGCCGTTGGCGATCCTTCTTTGCTCAAAAGGACAATTGCCGTACCCTGATCACAAGGCTGCTGCAGGAGATACAAGCGGCCAAGGGTCCAAGCGACTTGACGATTCCCCCTGCCACCGCACTGCTTCTGCTTCCGGCTATCCTCTTTGGTCTGGAAGCTGGAAGAAGCCTGCGCACGCGCAACCCGGACTCACAGGTAAGCGAAACCATCGAGAATGCGGTCTTCGCTCTGTTCGGCCTGCTGCTTGCCTTCACCTTTTCAGGCGCCGTGGCCCGTTACGACAATCACCGTCTTCTCCTGAACCAGGAGACGAACGCAATCGGCACTGTCTACCTTCGCCTCGACCTGCTTGCACCTGCGGCACAGCCACCGCTTCGTCAACTTATGCGCGAGTACACCGCCAGCCGCTTGCACCTGTTCGATGCGGTCTCGCCTGAAGTCTCGGACCAGTCCAACCGCCTTCAGGCTGAGATCTGGCGCCAGGCTGTCGCCGGTGTGTCCTCTACGAACGCGCATCCTGACGCCGCGAAGCTCCTGCTGCCCGCTATCAACGAGATGATTGACATCACCTCGACGCGGCGCAATGCCTTTAATATGCATCCGCCATTTTCTGTCTTTCTCCTGCTCGCGCTATTCAGCTGCATCAGTGCTTTCATGGCGGGATACAGTTCGCGATTTGTCCGTCGAGACTGGGTCTACACTCTGGTTCTCGCGACCACGGTAACCCTCACTATCTACACCACGCTAGAAGTTGAGTATCCCCGTCAGGGATTGCTTCGACTCTCTGATCTGGATCGCTCCTTGATTGAGCTTCGCAGTTCGATGAAATAGCCCGCCGCATTTCCACGTACTTTCTCCTCGCCGCTGCCGGCCGCTCCTCCTCTGCCGAACCGGCTCTCGTTCCTGCGGCGGCTCGCTACACCCTGGCGAGGGCGGCTTCTGCTCTCCCGCAAGCTTTAGAGCTTCAGCAGAGCCTCAGCATTCGCATGTGTAAACCTCTCCATCGCCATGTGATCCAATTCGAGGGACGCCAGGAAGTCTTTGCCTCTTGTGTTCGCACTAAAAGGGTAGTCGACTGAATACATCAGCCGATCGATACCCACCACGTCTAACGCGCACTGAAACGGCGGTCGCGTAAAGTAGCCGCTGGTTGTCACATGGAAGTTCCTGTGAAAGTACTCCGCCACGCTGAGAGGAAGATGCTTCATCGCACCGCTCAACACCCCGCTCGACCTTGCTAGCGCATAGGGGACGCCTTCCCCCATGTGTCCGATGATGATCTGCAGCTTAGGCAGGCGCTCAAGCACTCCCGCTACAATCAGCCGCAGCGCATGCAGCCCGTTTTCGGCATGCCATCCCCAACCGGCGATCGACAGCAGATGCCCAGCCTCCCCCGGCAGACCTGAAAAATACGCCTCCTGTACTGTTTTTGGCGGCGGTGCAGGATGCAGATAGATCGGCACCTCCAGCGCGTTGGCCGCCTCAAAGACCGGCCAGAACCTGGGCGCGTCAAGGAATTCCCCAACAATAGTGCCATCGAGCAACGCGCCCTTGAAGCCGAGCTTTGTAATGCATCGCTCCAACTCTTGTGCAGCCTTCTCCGGAGTCTTCATCGCCAGCGCCGCGAATCCCGCAAAGCGATCAGGGTGATCAACGATGGCCTGTGCCAGTTCATCGTTCGTGTCGTGGAGCAGCGTCACCTCAGTTGCCGCGCTCAGACTGTCCAAACCGATCGCAGCCAGCGACAACACCTGTATCTCTACCCCGCCTTCATCCATCTCCGCGATGCGCCCGGCACCAAGGTCCAACAGCTTGGCCTGGATTTGCTTCACGTCGCCTGGCGCCCTGCTGTAGTCTCCCGTCGCCTTCAAGAAGTCTGCAGTAACAAAGTGTTCTTCGAGTGCAATCGTCTTCATACACGTTTGAGACGCCAAAAAGACGAGCAAAGTCTTTTGCCTTCTGCCACCGTGAAGAGTCCGTGCACAGCACGTAAACTGGTTGGGTGGCGCACCTCGTCTTCCGTCTCCGCAAACACGCCGACTACCAGCGCGTCTACAAAGCGAGCCGAAAGAGCTTCTCGAAACAGATGTCCTACTTCTTCACTCTTCGCACTCCCGAAGAGGTCCGGAACGATCCCGACGGTGCTACCGGCTCGCGCATCGGCCTCACCGTCGGCAAGGTCATGGGCAAGGCGGTAGATCGGAATCGGATCAAGCGCCGCATGCGCGAGGCAGTCCGCCGAAACCTTAACGTGCTCACCACGCCGGTCGACGTCATTCTGCACCCGCGCCGAGCCGTCTTAGACCTTGACTTTGCGCAGTTGGACCGCGAAGTGGCCAGCGTCTTCCGCACCATCCAGAAGCTTGCCGACCGCACTCCGCCGCTCCCACCCCCGTCGTCGCAACTCCCGGCGGTTCAATGAGAGAACCGATTATGTTGCGGGCGCTCTTCTTCCTCTACAAGCGAATCCTTTCGCCTGCGGTCCACGCAGTCAGTCCGGCGCAATGCCTTTATCTCCCTACATGCTCGGAGTACGCTTATGTCGCACTGCGTCGCTTCGGCGCACTGAAGGGCTCCTGGCTTGCACTCCGCCGCTTCGCCCGCTGCCATCCCTTCGCCCAGGGCGGCCTCGATCCGGTGCCCGATCGCTAGCTCGGAGCAGCGTCCCGTCCTCGAACGTCCCACAACCCAGGTTGGCCGCGCCGCGCTCCGTTCGCAGTTCCGTGCCGCCACCATTTACCATTACAGATGGCGAATATCGCATGTATGCGTCGCCAGAGATCCTGGTTCCGCCCGGGTCGTGTTGCACCACAAGAATAGGAAGCCCCTTTGGCAGAGTTCAAAAATCCCAGTCAGCAGGGCGGAGGCGGCCAGGACAATCGCTCTCTCGTCGTCATGATGGTCATTATGGTTGCAGTCTTCTTCGGCCTTCAGTTCTACCGGCAGAAGACGAACCCACAGACTGCGATTCAGTCTTCGTCCAACTCCACGCAGTCTGCGGCGAACAAGACTGCTGCTCCGGCACCGGCTGCGAGCGAAACGGCGGCTGCCTCATCTGTCGCCACGCCCGGGGCCCAGCAGAGCGCATCTTCGCCAGCGACCCCGGCAGTTCAGGCCGCTGCCGAGGCAAGCACCGTCATTGAGAACGAGCTCTACCGCATCACCTTCTCCAACCGCGGTGCCCAGGTCACGAGCTGGCTCTTGAAGAAGCAGAAGGACTCAGACGGTAAGCCCCTCGATCTGGTCCACAAGCAGGCGTCCGAAGCGTTCGGTCATCCGCTTTCGCTCTATAGCTATGACCCGGCCGTGACTTCCGTGCTGAACCAGGCACTTTACGTTCCTTCCGCTACCGGCAGCTTACCCGCGCCCGCTTCGCTCACCTTTCACTATGCGGCCAACGGCCTGGACGTCACCAAGACCTTCAGCTTCGACGAGACCTACATCGTCCATGCCGATATCTTTGCCACCCGAAACGGCGTTCCCTTCCGCACTCTCATAAGCTGGCCCGGAGGCTTTGGCGACCAGGACAATGCCATTGCCTATAACAGCGCGCAGCTCGACACCATGCGCGACTCGAAGGAAGAGCACCTCGCCCCCAAGAAGGTGTCAAACGGCGATACGCTGAACGGCCCATTCGAATGGGTTGGCGTCTCTGACATGTACTTCGCCGCTGTCTTCCTCCCTGACTCGCCCGCCACGGCCACCGTGGCCACCCTTTCGAGCCAGATCGATGTGGCGAAGACCATTCGCCGCACGGGTTTCGGCGCAGGCTCGCCAGGCAAAGGCGCGGTCATGGTGCCCATCGTTGGTGCGGCGCTCGGTGACACGACCGGCCACACTGCAACGCGCATCTACGCCGGCCCCAAGCTCGTCAACGTCCTGCGCAACATCCAGGTCTCGGGCAGCAAGGACACGCTCGCGCCGCTGCTTGATTTTGGTTTCTTCGGCATCATCGGCAAGTACCTCTTCCTTGCCTTACAGTGGATCCACTCCACCATCACCGCGAACTGGTCCGGATCATGGGGTTGGGCAATCGTGTTTTTGACCGTCGCCATCAACCTGCTCATCCTTCCCCTGCGCGTCAAGACCATGCAGAGCGGCCTCAAGATGCAGCGCATCCAGCCGCAGATGGACGCCATCAAGGAGCGCTACAAGAAGTACAAGGTGACCGACCCTAAACGCAACGAGATGAACGCCGAGATCATGAAGCTCCAGAAGGACCACGGCGTCAACATGTTCGGCGGCTGCATCCCCACGCTCATCCAGATGCCGCTACTCTTTGCCTTCTTCGGCATGCTACCCAAGGTCGTCGAACTCCGCCACGCAAGCTGGTTCTGGCTTCCCGACCTCACTTCGGCCGACCCCTGGCACATCCTGCCCATCATCATGGTGGTGAGCCAGTTCCTCGTGCAGTTCTACACCCCTTCGCCGGGCGTCGATCCTCAGCAGCAGAAGATGATGGCCTTCATGATGCCTGCTTTCTCCGGGTACATGACCTGGAACTATGCCTCGGGCCTCGCGCTCTACTGGTCGGTCGGCAATCTCATCGGCATCGCCCAGCAAGCCATCATGAATCGGACCAGCCTTGGCCGGGAGATGCGCGAGATCGCCGCCAAACGGGCCCGCCGCCGCGGCGGCAGCGGAAGCTCCACGGTTATTCAGGGCCGCCGCTGAACGATTGACAGCATCGCTGCCCAAGCAAAATAATGTCGGACAACTTGGTCGTCACGGAGTATTGTGTCGGTAGTAAAATTGAAGCTATAACAATTCTGCTGGGCGAAACTTCGTAAGCGCAACGTTCGGGCGCCGGATCTCACCAGCAATGGTCGGATTTCAGTCTCTGCGTCACATACTGCCTGCTTGATCGGAGTTGCACGATGACTCAACCAATGGAAGCTGAGGTGAAGATCTCCCAGCTGCTCGATCTTCTGAGGACCTCAGGTGGTCTGGAGATCGAGGCCAAGTTTAGCAGCCGCCATTCCCACGATAAGACCAACAAATTAATCACTCTGGTCGAGCTGTCCGGCCCCGATCAGCCCTTGCTTTTGCGAAATGATGCCGAGGTTCTTCAGGCCATTCAGCACCTGGCTTCCAGCGTCCTGCGGCTCGGACCCTCCGCTGCGGACCTGCTGCGCATCGAAGCGGAGCACACCAGGGCAGACAAGACGGCCGAAATGCAGCGGCTGGCGGAAAGCGGGATCGAAGCGGTCCTCCGTACCTCACAGCCCTACAGCTTTCCGCCGATGACCTCGTGGGAGCGCCGCCTCCTTCATCTGGCCTTGGCAGCGTCCGGCCTGCGGTCCGCAAGTACAGGGCATAGCGCCACGCGCTGCGTTGTGCTCTATCCAGAAGGCATGGAACCGCCTGCGGAACAGCTGCGGAGCCCCGGAACTCCCGAACCACAGAAGCGACAGGAAGCCGCAGCTTAATAACTCGCCCCAGCAGCGACACAGCCACATATTGCTACGCGAGCAGCAGCACCTTACCTATTCCGCCCTTCTCAGCCGCAGCGTGACCTTCCGCTGCATCAGCAAGGGGGAGCATTCGGTCGATCGGAATCACCAGCCTTCCCGCAACTACGTCCTCTGCCAACTCCCGCAGCTTAGCGGCGTCGGGTACGGCGCGCACCGGAACAATCTTCACTGTCGGGTGCATCTTTGCATTCGCAGGCGGCCCCAGCACAGAGGCGAAGACGCCTCCCTGCTTTACCTTTCCCAGCAGCGTCTGGGCAGTCTCACCTCCGACCGCATCGGCAACCGCATCAATGAATCCCAGCTTCGCGACAGCGTCCTCTTCATCGAGCGCAAGCACCTCATCCGCATTCAGAGTTGCTGCTTCTTTCAACTGTGACTTGCGCACTCCTGCAATCACGACGGCTCCCGCCTTCTTCGCCGTAAGCACTGCCGAGCGTCCTACGCCGCCAACTGCGCCCGCCACCAGCACGGTCTGGCCTCTCTGGATCTCCGTGCCCCGCGAAATCAGTTGTTCTCCGGTCAACGTCACCAGCGGCAATGCCGCAGCTTCCACCAGGTCCAGTCCTTCCGGAACCAGGGCAACCGTGTCGGCCTTGGCCACTGCAAGTTCCGCATACGCGGCATCGCCGAAGGTCATTACCTTGTCGCCCGGAGAGAAGCTGGACACACCCTCTCCGACCTCCCGTACCGTTCCTGAGATGTCACGCCCGAGAATTCCAGGGAACTGCACCGGGAACATCTCTTTCGCAGCTCCGCTCCGCATCTTCCAATCGATTGGATTGATGCTGCTGGCTGCAACCCTGATCAGCACCTCTCCCGGTCCGACGACCGGATCGGCAAAGTTTTCATACTTCAGCTTCGACGCCGCGCCATACTCGTGCAGTACAACTGCTTTCATCGTCTGCTCCTCCAGGCCTTGAGATGCCAGCGCGGTCAAGCCAGGTGCAAACGTTCGTCTGCGCTGTTGCGTGACCAAGAAACTTCTAAAATAGCCAGACGGGAGACCTCAACCCATTTGAAATTCCTCGCCACGCTCTTCCTCTTGGTCTTCATGGCCGCGATGGTCTTCGCTGGAGTCTTCTATCTTCCCTTCGGACCGTCCTCTGAGACCTTCGTCGACATCGCACCTGGCACTTCCAGCACGTCCATAGGCGCGCAACTCGCGCGGACGGGCATCATCCGCAGCCAATACGGCTTTGATCTGTTGCGCGCACTGAAAGGCGGCACACTCAAGGCTGGCGAGTATCGATTTGATCACCCCGCACCGCTTTCGAGCGTCTACGCACGCCTGCTCAAGGGCGACGTGTACACTGTGGCCGTCTCGGTTCCGGAAGGCTTCAACATCTTCGATGTCGCCCAGGCAATCGAGAACGCCGGCCTTGGCACAAAGGAAGACTTCCTCGCCGCCGAACAGCGGCATACCGAGCTGATCTCCGCGTACAGCCCCCGCGCCACGTCGCTTGAAGGCTACCTCTTTCCTGACACCTACCACTTTTCTCGTCATGCCAAGCCCGAGCAGATGCTCGCTGCCATGGTCCATCGCTTCCGTCAGGCAGCGACTCAGCTCGGCCTCACGACCAACATTGCCGCGACCATCACGCTCGCCAGCATTGTCGAGAAGGAGGTTAGCCAGCCTGAGGAGCGGCCTCTCGTCGCCAGCGTCTTTCTGAATCGTCTCGCTCGTAACATCCCGCTCGCCACCGATCCCACTGTCATCTACGCCGCGCTCCTCGACCACCGTTATCGCGGCACCATCTATGCCTCGGACCTCCAATCGCCTTCCCCCTACAACACCTATCGCCACACAGGTCTTCCTCCCGGCCCCATCTGTAATCCGGGCTTGGCTGCTCTGCGGGCCGCGATCTCACCGCCGCCAAGCGACTATCTCTACTTCGTCAGTGATGCCAACGGCCACAGCCGTTTCGCCGCTACCCTGCGGGAACATACCAGCAACGTGCAGCAATACCGGGAGGCCGAACATGCCGCGGGACGAAGATGATTTCCGTCCAAGTATTCGAACCGTTGGCTTGTAAAATCTCCTCTAATCGCTATTCCTGAACGCCAGCAACTCACTTACCGCCGGAAGTAATTAGTGTCGGCACGGGGGACAGGACCGGCGCCAAACACACCGCAGATGGGCAAATATACTTGAAGATCGTGCGCTTATTCACCCAAAAAGCCAGTCTCATCATGCTGCTTCTGGGAACGTCTGCAGGGCTGACCGGATGCTATAAGCGAACCCATCTTGTGCAGCAGACCGCTGCCCCTGAAGTCATCATGGACTCCACGGTCGAGAGCCTGGTCCAGCGGCTGAATGCAAACTACGATGCGATCAAGAGCCTCAATGCCTCGGTCACTATAGCCGCAAGCACGGGCGGTGGCCATACCGGCCACGTCACCGAGTACACCGCGTTCAAGGGTTACATCCTTATGCGCAAACCGCGCGACCTTCGTGTCATCCTGCAGGTCCCGTTCCTCGGTTCCGTGGCCATGGACATGGTCTCTGACGGCCATGACTTCAAGCTCATCATCCCCTCTCAGAACAAGGCGCGAGTGGGTACGGACGAGGTCAAGACGCCTTCGAAGAACTCGCTCGAGAATCTCCGTCCCGGCATCTTCTTCGACTCCATCCTCCTCAAAAGTGTTGAACCCGATGAGTTCGTCACCCTCACTGACAGCGAACGCGAGCTTCCTCCCGATCCCCGCAGCCGGGTTGCGCGCGTCGATCCCGATTACGACCTCGCCATCATGCGGCGCAAGGCAGGGAGCATCCTCGAGACGGCCCGCATCATCCACTACAGCCGCAACAATCTTCTTCCCTATAAGCAGGACATCTACGACGCTGCCGGTCGGATCGTCACCAGCGTCGCCTATAGCAACTACCAGCGCTACGGCGACATCGACTTCCCAACGGAGATCGACATTACTCGCCCCTTTGACGAGTACGCGCTGAAGATCACCGTAACCAAGTTGACGCCGAACCAGCCGCTCGACGACGAGCAGTTCCATCTGGAGATTCCCGCAGGCATGACAGTTCAGAAGATGGACTAATCGTAGATGTACCCATTTGTTGTCAATTCCCGGCCGGGACCAGCGCTGAGACAACTCCGCACCCGGTAGGAAGCGCGCTAAGCCAGATACTCACGCCAGCCATCCCCCTCGGCCAGCCTTTTGAGCAACGCGAATCTCCTGCGAAGGAGACCCCGGATGTGCGGCACCATGACAACTCGGCCCACGAACTCCCCTGCGAAGCCAAGCGGCATGGAGAATCGCAGCTCATCCTCCAGCAGCGTTCCACCCGGTGTCTCCTTGAACCGATGGTCATGCTGGAACGTCGCAAACCGCCCTCGGCCCATTGTGTCTTGAAAGAAGACGGGTCTTTCAAAGCCAGTGATCAGCGTTTCATGCATCTGTGGCAATCCAAACTTCCAGCCACGCCACAGTAACTGGTCGCCCGCTTCGATCGTACCGCTCAGCTTGCCTTCGACTGGCCGCATCGCCAGCGTCTTCGCCACAACCTCAATGCTCGTCGACAGCCGAAAACACCGCTTGATCGGCGCCTGAATCACGATAGTGTCGCGCAACGAAAACGTTCTGCCTGGTCCAAACATCTGTGATCCCCGGCTACCGAATGGGACGCATCGCGGCCATCATCGGCCCATAAAAGAAGTGCCATCCTGAGCGTAGCCTCTCGCAAGCCTCATCGCGAGAGGCGGAGTCGAAGGATCTGCGGTTGCTTTCGTCCCGTCGAAACCTCTTCCGCCAACAATGCTCGAGTGCTCGCTCAAACCACATCCTCAGGAAGAAACTTGCGCCACCCGTCCGACTCCGCAACCTTTTTAATCAGCGAGTTCCGCTCCATCAGAAATCCCGTCAGATATCTCCTCAACACGAGCACCTCCGCAATCGTTCCCAGCAAACCCAGAGGTGCCGCAAAGCTCAGCTCATCGCGCATCAACGTTCCGCCGTTGTCCACCTCAAGGTAGTGGTCATGCACAAAACTCTTGAACATCCCATGCGTCATGCAATCCTGAAAATGCCTAGGCCTGTCATAACTACTGATGACGCTCGTATGCCGTAGCATGAAGCCAAAGTGTCGCCCCTGCCATGTGACTGTCTCGCCCGCCCCGATGATGCCAGTCGTCACGCCCGCAATAGCCCGCTCACTTGTCTGCGCCGTGCTCTCCACATGCAGATCCATACTGAGCGAGAGCAGGAAACACCGCTCAATCGGCGCCAAAATCTTTGTCTCGATCGAAATTGTTTGCATGTCTCAAAGCCTACGCCGAGGCCGCGCACCCTTCATTCTCCAACGGCTCCGCACTTCAGGAATCTAGATAGCCAGCCCTGGATAGCTGGCCTATGAATCTCTACCCTATCCCTCAGCTTGAACGTTTCGCTCACACGACGACTCACTCCGCGATGCCGCCGGTCGTCTTGTAAAGCTCGAACATCGCCTGGGAGATCTCAGGAGAAGACGGCCAAAGCCCCTGGTGCGAACCCGCGTTTCGCCGGTAGCGCGTCAGATTCCTCGTGTCTGGTTGAACCGGCGTATCACCGTCCATGAAGACTACTCCCACAGCGTCGCTCGGCAATATGGTGATGAAGCCCTCCGCTTCTTCGATCATGCCGCGAATCCGGCGGTGCAGCCTCGGCACGTCGATCGGCTTGTTCGTCGCCAATGCTTGAAACTCCTCGGCGGTGAAGCGGCTATGACGGTTTATTTCGGCGAGCATCTCCTCCGGCGTGACTCCCGGAAACTTGCCTACCGCCGCGCATACGACCGCGCCAAGAGGCAAAGTGTTTTCGTGGATCGTCAGGAGATCGACGATATCGCGGGGCACCCTCCGGTCCGCTGCCGCCGCTGCCTTGTTGGTTGCCAGATCGACGGGATGCAGGACGTAGCCAAAAAGAGCATCCTGCTGGGTCGGAAAGAATCGGAAGGCGGCATCGGTCACCCATTCAAGGCTTGCTGCGTCGTCCTGACGTGAGACCATAGCCTCGCGCTTGCCGTCGCGTACACGCCCCCATGCGACCTTGAACCCTGCCTCCGTAAGCGCCGCGGAATCCGCTCGGGCCGCGCTTTCAAGACGCAATTCGGAATCGTGGAAGATGTCGATGTCCCCGGAATAGCGCGGCCCCTCGCGATTGATGGCAATGCCGCCTGCGATGTAGCTGTCGGGGCTCTCAGATTGAAATCTACTGAGGGGCACGGCACAGACTCTCGATCTCTTCGGCAAGACGCCGTCCGTCCATTCCCCCGTGCGTCCGCAATGCCGAAGTTATCACCAGAGCATCGGCAGGTGTTGGATCGTCGATCAACCGCATATTCCAAAGCGCCCGCGCACCATAGTCGGCAAACGCTCGGCGATAGAGCGTAACGAATTTAGGATGCTGATTGAGCTGTTCATTCATAGCGTCGTATGCTCCAACATACAAGGAAGGCCGGCCATGGATTCCTACAGCCCAACCGCCTTATCTCCTGCGAGCCGCTGTGCCCGCTCCACAAACGCACTCAGCGTCACATTCCCCTCATCGCCTTTGCCGCGTGTCCTCACGCTCACACTTTCGCTCGCCGCTTCCTTGTCGCCCATGACTAGCACGAACGGAACCTTGTGCAGCGTGAACTCGCGAATCTTCGCATTCATCTTCTCGTTCCGTGCGTCGAGCTCTACGCGCAGCCCGGCTGCTTCCAGCTTTGTCTTCACCTGTGAAGCGTATTCAAGGTGTTTATCCGACGAGATCGGCACCAGGCCCACCTGTACCGGAGCAAGCCACAGCGGAAACGCTCCCGCATAGTGTTCGATCAAGACGCCAAAGAATCTCTCCACCGATCCAAACAGCGCCCGGTGCACCATGACCGGCTGGTGCAACTCGCCATCCTCGCCCTTGTACTCCAGGCCGAACCGCTCCGGCAGCGTAAAGTCGAACTGGACGGTTGATAGCTGCCACATGCGGCCCAGCACATCGACCAGCTTGATATCGATCTTCGGCCCGTAGAACGCGGCTTCACCAGCGATCGTCCTAAATGGAATCCCCTTCCGGTCCAGTGCGCGATGCAGCGAATCGATTGCAAGGTTCCAGTTCGCCTCCGTGCCAACATACTTGCCGGTGTCCTTCGGGTCCCACGTCGAAAGCTCGACCTTGAACTCCTCAAATCCGAAGGTGCGCAGCACCGACTCCGCAAACTCGACGCACCCGATCACTTCGTCCTCAATCTGCGCGGGCGTACAGAAGATGTGCGCATCGTCCTGCGTAAAGCCGCGCACGCGCAACAGCCCATGCATCGTGCCCGACCGCTCGTAGCGATACACATTGCCCAGTTCGGCATACCGGACTGGTAGATCGCGATAACTCTTAGGCGAATTCTTGTAGATCAGGATGTGGCCGGGACAGTTCATCGGCTTCAGCCGGTACTCGGCGTCATCCAGTTCCATCGGCGGGTACATGTTCTCCGCATAGTGCCCCTCGTGGCCGGAGGTCTTCCAGAGCTCGCGCCGCATGATGTGGGGCGTGTACACCAATTCGTAACCGCGACGGATACATTCCTGCCGCATCCACTCTTCCATCTCCTTGCGGATGATCCCGCCCTTGGGATGCCAGAAGATCAGCCCCGATCCAGCGATGTCCTGGATGGAAAACAGATCGAGCTGCTTGCCCAGCACGCGATGGTCGCGTGCCTTGATCTCCTCGAGCCGTTTGAAGTGCGCCTCCAGGTCCTTTGCGCTAAAGAACGCGGTCCCGTAGATGCGCTGCAGCTGCTGGTTCCTCTCATCACCCAGCCAGTAGGCGCCTGCCACGCTCATCACCTTGAACGCTTTCACGCGTCCGGTTGAAGGCACATGCGGGCCGCGGCAGAAGTCCGTAAACTCCCCATTGCGGTAAAGGGAGATCTGCTCGCCGGGCTTCGTAAACCTCTCGATGAAGTGGACCTTCATGAACTCGCCTTGCTGCGCGTAGTCTTTGAGGCCCTTCTCGCGTGGCTCTTCTTCGCGCACGAACTTTTCATCGCGCGCGACCACCTCCGCCATCCGTGTTTCGATTGCCAGCAGGTCGGACTCGGAGAAAGGGGTCTCGCGGTATACGTCGTAGAAGAATCCTGCGTCCGTTGCAGGCCCGTGACCCAGCTTCGTCTCCGGAAACAGCTCCATGATTGCCGTCGCCATGACATGCGCAGCAGAGTGCCGCACAATTCTTAGCGCCGCCTCGTCATTCTCCTTCAGCAACTCCAGCGCAACATCCTCATTCAGGGGCGCGGCCAAATCGACGAGTCTCTCCCCAACCTCTGAACTTGCGTCGTACATCTCCGCCTCTGCATCGGGATGCTCTGGACTCAGCTGTCCGGCATCTTCCCGGTCCGGCGAAAGACCTTGATCGTGAGACTCCGGTTGCTTCAATGCGCGGAGCGGCTTCACCCGGGCAACCACTACAGCTGCAGCAAGCCGAGGCGAGATGCTCATCGCCACATCCATGGGACTCGTGCCTTGCGCCACCTCCCGAGTGGAACCGTCGGGAAGCTGCACTCGAATCATTTGCTTATCGTCAGCCAGTTCGCTGGGCGCTGCATCAGTCATCGCGTTCAAGAGAAATTCTCCTGTTGCAAGCATATTTGCTTTGCGGCACGCGCACCAACAAGCAGCCTCAGGCAATTCCCTAATCGTTCCCGGCATGATTCCTTTGAGGAATGGCGCGCACGGAACCAGATCTCTACCGTCGCTTCTACGGGCTCGCCACTTGCGGGCCGCTCGTCCCTTCCATCTCATCAGGAGCTCACCATGCACCAGGTTCTCTGCAAGCGCTCGAACGATGGCAACGATGTCCGCTGCGCCACCTGCGGCCAGGGATTCGTGGTCTTCTGGTCCCGTTTCTCACGAAAAGAGCAGGAAGAGTGCCGCCGCCTTATCCAGGACCAGCTTCGACGCCACCATACTCTGAGCGCCCCGGGCACTGACCGCGCCTCGATCCATCCTGAAGGTGGTTTCACCGTTCCTGAGTGGACCGGCTCCCCGGACTTCAGTGCCGCCGCCCTGCTTACCGGATCAGAATCCGGCAGCAAGCCTTTGTCCCTCTCCGGCATGTTCAAAGTCGGGAAAATTCTCAAAGAGTCTGCCTGACGTCTCTTCCTGCCGCTTTAGGTCCGCACCAGCAGTTCCCTTACTCCAGACGGTGCGGGTGGTTGCGCCGGCAACCGACCGATAAGAGCTGGTCTCTGGACCTGCGCGGTCGTGCGGAGACCTCTCGCCATCCCCTAAAATAGCTCCATGTCTGAAATTGCCCTTGCCGAAGAGGTCAGCGCCGCCGGCAATGAAGCCTACCAGGACGCAGTGAAGCAGTTGTATACGCTTGGCCAGGAGCTGGCGCCTCTTCCGCCCCTTGCAGACGGCACTCCGGCGCCGCGCCGCAAGTGGGACCTCGAGAACATGCGGACGCTCTGCGCGGCGCTTGAACATCCTCAACATGCATTTCCGAGCGTGCTCATCGCCGGAACCAACGGAAAGGGCAGTACTGCCGCGACGCTTGCGAGCATTCTCGCATCGGCCGGCTACCGGACCGGCCTGTACACGTCGCCTCATCTGATACGTGTCAATGAGCGCATTGTCATCGCAGGCTCAAGCAAGTCCTCGCAGATCTCTGATCGTGACTTCGCCCGGCTCTTCACGAAGGTGGAAGATGCGGCGAAGAACCTCGTAGCAAGCGGTGCGTTGCCGGTACATCCAAGCTTCTTCGAGATGCTTACCGCAATGGGCTTTGTCTACTTTGCCGAAGAGAGAGTCGATATTGCTGTGCTTGAGGTCGGCTTGGGTGGCCGTCTCGATGCGACCAACATCGTTGAACCGCTGGTCTCCGTCATTACAGACATAGCCCTTGACCATCAGGAGTACCTCGGGAACACCATCGCCGAGATCACCCGGGAGAAAGCGGGCATCCTGCGCCAAAACGGCATCCTGGTGACCCTGCCGCAGCACCCCCAGGCGAACCAGGCGATCGGCGAAGCTGCGGAAAAGCTGGGCCTGCGGGCCTTCAGCGCCGCCGACTTCATCCCGCGGCAGGCGGCTGAGCAGTCACCTGGCCAATCTGCCGCCGGTTCGCACGAGGTGTTGCGGCACAACCGGTATACCGTTTGGCACGATGGGGAGCCGCTTGAAGTCGACTCGCCGTTAGCGGGCCATCATCAACAGCGCAACATAGCTTTGGCGATTGCCACGGCGCAGGCCTTACGTAAGGAGCATGGCTACCAGATCGCCACCTCCGCAGTCGAAGCCGGAGTTCGCGCAACGAGCTGGCCCGGCAGGCTTGAGTTTGTGCCCCCTGACATCTTGCTCGATGTTGCCCACAACCCGGCCGGAGCATGGACGCTGCGCGCAGCAATCGCCCAACTACCTGAAGACCGTCCGCGAACCCTGATCTTCAGTTGCCTGGGCGACAAAGATCTTGGTGAGATGTCGCGCATCCTGTTTCCCCTCTTCGATTCAGGCCTGGATGGACAACGTCCCAACGACCACATCGTCCTTGCTCCGATCAATAATCCTCGGGCTGCGAAGATCGAGGACCTGCTTGCAGCCGCCCACGCGCTCGATGTTCCGGCCCATGCCGCACCCCATCTCGCGGGCGCATTGACTGAAGCTAGGCAAATAACGCCCGCGGGCGGGTTGATCATCGCCACGGGTTCGGTCTACCTTGTAGGCGGCGTAAGGGATTTGGCGGTTGCATCGGCGGGGACTGTTTCATGACCTCGCCGAAGAGCGCGAGTCTTCCTCTGAAATTACTAACCTACTTGCTGCTGATGCCGCTGATCGCTTTATCAACAGCGTTCTTCGGTTTGATCTCTCTTGTCTGTGGTCTCTGGGACAAATCCGGCAGGCAGCAGCATACGGTTGCGCAAGCATGGGCTAAGTCGTTGTTATTCCTAAGCTTATCCCCCGTAACAGCAGTTGGGTTAGAGCGGCTCCGAGTCGGGCAGGCTGCAGTTTATGCCTCGAACCACCTGAGCTACTTCGACACCCCGGTACTCTTCGCCAAACTGCCATTCCAATTCCGCATCATGGCCAAACATTCTCTGTGGAAGATCCCGTTTATTGGCTGGTATCTGAACCGGTCCGGCCAAGTTCCTATTGATCAGAAAGATGGCAGGTCAGCCGTGGCCAGCCTTGCCAGGGGAGTCGCGACGTTGAAGACGGGCATGCCGCTCGTCTTGTTTCCGGAGGGTGGTCGAACTGCTACGGGCGAGTTGCAGCCCTTTCTTTCTGGCTGCGCCTTCATGGCAATCCGTGCAGGGGTCCCTCTCGTCCCGGTCGCACTGATCGGGACCTATGAACTGCTTCCCATGCATACGTATCACCTGACGCCCAGACCGCTCCTAATCGTAATTGGCGATCCGATATCGACAAATGGCCTGACAACCCGAGATGCGGATGTTCTGACACGCAGACTTCAGGAGACGATCGCCGCAATGTACCATCTTCATCAGTCTCCTGCAGAGTTCACGGTAACTTCGAAACTATGACCAGACCACGCATTGCTATCCCCATTCCCACCAGCTTTGATCGTGAGTACAACCAGCGGTCTTGGCCGCAGTATGCAGAGGCTGTAGAACGTTCGGGTGGAAGTGCTGTCGAAGTTTCGCTTCACCTCTCTCCAGCAGACGCTGCGGACCTGATTGACACGTGCCAGGGTGTTCTGTTGCCGGGCAGCGGTGCCGACTTGAATCCGCAGAAGTATGGTCAGGAACCGGTCGAAGCATGCGCCGCGCCAGACCCAGCTCGGGAGGCGGTTGACGAACTCCTGATTCAGGACGCCCACAATCTCTATAAGCCGATTTTCGCCATCTGCTTTGGACATCAGTCTCTCAATGTCTGGCGGGGTGGATCGCTGATACAGGATCTAACAGTTATGCCGGTGAACCATCCGGCGGGCAGGGCAGTCGCGGTGGCGCATACGGTTGCAATCGCGCCTGACTCGACGCTTGGCCGGACCATAGTCTCGAGCGAGGCCGCGTTGGACACAGGGTTCATGCGGTTACCGGTCAATTCCAGCCACCACCAGGCTGTGGGCGTTCCGGGCGACGGGCTGAGGGTCGTCGCGCGTTGTCCTCAGGATGGCGTGATCGAGGCACTTGAAGGCAGTTTGGCGCAAGATGAGGGTCAGATGCACTTCGTACTTGGGGTTCAGTGGCACCCTGAGCGCAGCTTTGAGTCAAGTGCGTCTTCCCGAGCGATCTTCAGCCGCTTTGTTGCAGAAGCATCTGCGTGGAAACCCCGCTCGATTTCTGTTTCCGTAGCATAGTTCGTGGTTCTATGTGCTGCTGACTGGTAGCGTGAGATGTTCCACGTGGAACAATCAAGATGCGCTTGGGTGCAAACGTCTCACGCTCACTCATGAGGGCCTCAGTATGGGAAAAGTGGCTGGCACGGCGCTAACACGGAAGGCGATCGGAGAACTCCTTGAGCCCTACCTTGCCGGAGACCCGGTCTCTGCGGAAGTGCTTGCAAAGTTCGAAACGTCCTTGAATCTACTTCTTGGCTGGAATGCGCGCATGAACCTTACTTCGGTCCGTGACGCTGCAGAGATCGTCAGGCGACATTTTGGCGAGAGCATCTTTGCGGCGCGGCAGATCCAGGCGGCCTCAAACCTCTTGGACTTCGGATCTGGAGCTGGGTTCCCTGGCTTGCCTATTCAGTTGGTACGCCCAGATATTCACGTAACCCTTGCAGAGTCTCAGAACAAGAAGGCCACCTTCTTGCGTGAGGCGATTCGAACTCTTTCTCTACAGGCCGATGTTTGGGCTGCGCGAGTTGAAACAATGCCGCGCACGAGAACATTTGACGTGGTAACGCTGCGAGCGGTCGACAACATGGACGCCGCCCTGGTTGCCGCGGCTGAAAGGTGTACCGGAACGATGGTGGTTCTTGGTACTTCGGCGACGCTCCTGCCTGCGGTTAACGGCTTCGTACGCGTGGATTCGATCGAAGTTCCAGCGACACGAAACTCCCGGATTGTGCTTTTCGAGCGTCAGTAGATACTGTTCCACGTGGAACATTGCGGGCTTGGAACGAGAACGCGTGGCTTAGCTTAGTGGATGTGGACACGGAAGAACCATAGCCACATTCAGGCCTTAAGCCAGTTCTTCACATCACTCAGTCCTTCTGCACAGCTCTAGACGTTGCAGGTTGAGCTTTAGCCCGCTACCCTCGAATATCGATGCAAACACCTATTCCGTCGTCCCACGGTCGAGCTGAGCAGGGAAAGATGTCGACACCCGGTCACAACACAATCGTCGGCGGCGACAATCCTCCCGCCGCTACCGCACGCGCGCTGGCGATCGTAAACCAGAAGGGTGGCGTCGGCAAAACAACGACCGCGATCAATCTCGCCGCCGCTCTTGCCACCGAGGGTCTGGCAACGTTGCTAGTCGACTGTGACCCACAGGCGAACACTACAGGCGGGCTTGGATTTGGGCGGGACGAGAGCCGGCTGAGCATTTATGACTTGCTCATGGGTGCGGAGACGGTGGACAGGGTCGCGACATCGACTGAGGTCCCTCAGCTTTCGCTTATACCTGGAAGCAAAAACCTCATCGGTGCGAATCTTGAACTGGTAGGCCAGGAGCGGCGCGAGTTCAGGCTTAGGGAGGCACTTTCGACAGCCCTCGACAAGTACACCTTCATCGTCCTTGACTGTCCGCCAGCGCTCGACCTGCTCACGCTCAATGCGCTCGTGGCGGCTGACGGTCTGCTGGTACCGATGCAGGCAGAATACTTCGCACTTGAGGGCATATCAGAGCTGATGAGCACGCTCGATAAGGTCTCGCAGGCCTTTAATCCGAAGCTGGCGCTCGCAGGCGTGCTTCTGACCATGTACGACGACCGTACGAACCTTTCGCAGCAGGTGACGGAGAACTTGAAAGCCTTTTTTGGAGAGAAGTTGTACACGACGACGATCCCGCGGAACATACGGCTGGCCGAGGCACCAAGCCACGGTAAGCCCGTCGCGATGTACGATCCTCGTTCGCGGGGCGCAGAGGCTTACCAGGATTTAGCGATCGAGGTGCTCAGTCGCGAAGGCATCGAAAGCCCGAAGCAAGCCGAGCGACGCCTGGCGAACGAGGCTGCCGCAAAGAAAGAAGTGAAATTCTGGCCGTACAACAAGTAGCCGAAGCCAACCAAACAAGCTTCGCGTTTTGGAAGGTATGCAGATGACGGAAAACAGCAAGGTTGAGCTGAAGCGAAGGGCGCTTGGACGCGGTTTGGAAGCGCTTCTGCCCAGCCGTCCCCACGCATCAACCCCTGGCAGCAGCGCAACTGACGCCGGTACGCCTCCATCGGAAAAGATGCAGAGTGGAGCTCCGCTGGAGCTTCCGCTTGAGTCAATCGTGCGTAATCCATACCAGACCCGCACTCACTTCGATGCGACGAAGATTACAGAGCTAGCACAATCGATCGAGGCAAGTGGCGTCGTGCAGCCCATTGTGGTCCGCGATATCGGCGGTGGCCGCTTCCAACTGATCACGGGCGAGCGCCGTTGGCTGGCGTCGTTTGAGGCGAAGAAGACCCATATACCAGCGATCGTGCGGCAGGTCTCGGACGAGCAGGCCATGGAGATGACGATTGTCGAGAACCTGCAGCGGGCCGACCTGAACCCCATTGAGCAGGCCCGGGCGTATCAGCGGCTATCGCTCGAGTTCAAGATGACCCAGGAGCAGATGGCGATGCGGACGGGACTGCCTCGGGCGACCGTGGCTAACTTCCTTCGCCTCTTGAAGCTGCCAGAAGCGGTGCAGCAGAAGGTTCAGTCAGGGGAGTTGAGCTTCGGGCATGCGAAGCTGCTGCTTGGTCTCGACTCGGCGGAGAGGATGACGGCCGCGGCGCAGAAGATGGTTGCATTGTCGATGTCGGTACGGGCAGCAGAGACGTACGTGCACGGGCTGCTCCATCCCGAGACCAAGAAGAAGCCTGAAGGCGTAATTGAGCCGCTCGACCCGAACGTTAAGGACATTCGTGACACGCTGCAGCGAGCGCTTGGATTGCGGGTGCGGATCGAAGACAAAGACGGGCGCGGCAGGGTCATCATCGAGTACACCAGGCTTGAGGATTTCGACCGAATCATGCGTGGGTTTGCGCAAGGGTGAGTCCCGCGCCCCACAAATACAACGCGCCGAGCAGTCTTCGGCTGCGCAAAGAACGTCTGCGCACAATAGCGCTCAAACCTACTAGGAGGCAATGGTGAAGAAAGTTACTTTGCGAGATACAGTTAGAATGTT
Organism: uncultured Granulicella sp.; assembly: GCA_964658395.1. Lineage (GTDB taxonomy): Bacteria > Acidobacteriota > Terriglobia > Terriglobales > Acidobacteriaceae > Edaphobacter. The sequence goes on from CAZZYQ010000033.1 coordinate 41,974, forward strand.
CTTTCTATTGTTACAAGTTGTCATGCTTTTACACATCTGTAACAGTAACCGTTACCTAAGAGCGCAAACCTCAACACCAACCAGGACTTTATTGCGCGCGGGCAAGGTGCTGGATGTGAAGACCGGCAGCGAGGCGACAGGCAAGACGGTCATCGTGACAGGCGACCGGATCACGGCGATCGCAGACACCTCTTCGACGCCGGCACAGACGGGGGATAAGGAGATCGATCTGACGAAGTACACGCTGCTTCCGGGATTGATCGATGTACATACCCATCTGACTATGGCGAACAACTTCGACCCGTTCTTTGAGCTGACCATGACGCCAGGCAAGGAGGCAATCATTGGGGTGGAGAACGCCAAGATCACGCTTGAAGCGGGTTTTACCACGGTGCGGAACGTTGGCGCGAACGGCTTCACGGATGTGGCTTTGCGAGATGAGATTAACGAAGGTCATATACCCGGGCCGCATATGCAGGTCTCCGGGCCGGCGCTCGGCATCACCGGCGGTCACATGGATGAGAATCTGCTGCCGCAGCAGTATCACGTGGTGGGCGAGGGCGTGGCGGATGGCATCCCAGCGGTGCAGCACATGGTTCGGGAAAATATTAAGTACGGTGCGGACCTGATCAAAATTGGCGCCTCCGGCGGCGTGTTGTCGAAGGGCGACGATCCGCAAGCGAGCCAGTACACGGAAGAAGAGATGGCAGCGATCGTTGCGGACGCGCACCGGCTGGGGCGCAAGGTGGCGGCGCACGCGCACGGCGCGCAGGCGATTCTCTGGGCCACGAATGCGGGTGTGGATTCGATCGAGCATGGCAGCTATCTCGATGACGCAGGCATTGCGGCCATGAAGAAGCACGGCACGTACCTTGTACCTACGGCCTATCTCATCGACTGGATGCAGACGAACGGCAAGCTGCCGGTGTTCTACCAGCAGAAGATGAGAGACGTAAGCGCGGTAGAGAAGCAGAATGCGATCCGCGCGATCAAGGCGGGCGTGAAGGTGGCCCTGGGAACCGACGCTGCGGTTTATCCGCATGGGCTGAATGCGCATGAGGTGGATGTCTATGTAAACCAGTTCGGGATGACCCCGCTGCAGGCAATCCAGACCGGAACGATCAACGCTGCTGACCTGATGGGATGGTCGGACAAAGTGGGGTCGCTGACCCCGGGTCATTGGGCCGACGTGATCGCGGTCCAGGGTGATCCGCTGCAGGAGGTAAAGCTGCTGCAGGATGTGAAGTTCGTGATGAAGGCCGGCGTTGTGTACAAGGGGGAAGCAAAGTAGAAGCTCGAAGCGCTAACGCCGCTGAGAACGAGTCGGGAACAATGGACGTACTCTAAGAAGCATGAAGGCGAGTGCGTTTGAGTTTCGGATCCGGTACCTCTTGCATGTGGCGATCTACACGCTGGGGTTCTTTGCGCCATGGAACTACCTGCTCAACCAGGGGTCGGGTGCGTCGGATATCTGGTCGGGAAAGGCGGTCTGGCTTCCGGCCGCGCTGGAGATTGAGCGGGCGGGTTGGTTGTCGCTCACCGGGGCTTCAAACCTGCTGCTGGCTTTGGGCGTCCTCTTTGCGCTCGCTGGGGCGGCCCTGCGGACGTGGGGCGCGGCATATCTGGGAGCGGCCGTGGTGAAGGATGGCGGAATGCATGGCGAGGCCGTTGTGGCGGACGGACCCTACCGGCACCTGCGCAACCCTCTGTATCTGGGAACGTTCCTCCACACCTTTGCGCTTGCGCTGCTGATGCCTGCAAGCGGGGCGGTATTTGCGATCGTTGCGATTGGAATTGAACAGTTGCGCTTGATCGGCGGGGAAGAGTCGTTTCTTGAAGCGAAGCTGGGGCTGCGCTACCTCGACTATAAGGCGAGGGTGCCGAGCCTGTTGCCGTCGATAAGGGCCCGCGTTCCGGGCTCGGGCATGCGGCCCGCCTGGGGTACGGCAGTGCTGGGCGAGATTTATATGTGGGGCGTCGCAGTGGCGTTCGCGAGCGTCGGGACCCGGTATAACGCAATGTTGGTAACGCAGGGTGTGTTGATCGCGCTGGGGGTGTCGCTAGTGGCGCGGGCGTTTGTGCCAAAGGTGCGAACGGCGGTTTAAATGCGAGCTGTCTCTCTGCGTAAGAGCAGGAGCAACGGGGAGATACGGATGCAGGTGCTCCGCCTGCGGAACAGTGACAAACAAAAGAGTTGGACAACAGCGACGAACAAGACAAAATGCGGGGGTCTCTCCACTGCGCCGCGCGGAGCGCGGCTCCGGTCGAGATGACGCATCTTCGGGGATACTGATAACACGTTTTCGCAGCTTGCAATGACGCATCTTGCGGATCGAGAA
>CAZZYQ010000034.1:0-3559 GCA_964658395.1 uncultured Granulicella sp.
TATTGGGGTGCTGCCATGTTGGCGCCCATGTCTGAGCCCCCGGTGGTTACAGCGGTGGAGACGGAACGTCCGGTGCCAACCGATTTCGGAACCAGTCGGAAGTCCCCTGTCGCTGTGTTCATGTAGCTTGCCGTGTCATAGATGGAGCCCGTGTCGCCCGAGTAGGCTTCCCATTCTGTGAAGACCATGCCGCCGTGGAAAGCGTGGTGAACGTCCATCATGTTGTAGAAGTTGTGGGTGAAGATTGCGCCCGGCGAAGCACTCTTCAGCCAGTAGTAGTACTGACCTCTTCGGCCCGCTGGTTCTCCCATACTGTTGTTGGCGACCAGGGCGTTGTCGCAGCCCAGTTCAAGGGTTATTGCTGCCCCCCAGTAGTTATAGATGGTGTTATTGGCGATGGTCAGGTTTGTGCCATTGCCGTTGCAGTCGATGCCGTTATAGCCGATCGTACTTGCGTGCCGGTCGAGGTTGTAGAAGAGATTGTGGTCAATCAAGTCGTGATCGTCCCTTCCTCCTACCTGCAGTCCCTGACCGAACGAGTTTGCCGCGATGTTGTGATGGAAATGCAAGTTGTTCGTGGAATTGATCATGTAATTGCCTTGATTGTTGCCGCATACGTTATAGCTGACGTCACCCCCGTTGTTACTCACAGAATTGATTGCGGTCATGCCTAAGCACGAAACGTTTACGGTCGTGATGCTGTTGTTCTGGATGGTGACGCCATCGACGCCGGAGACCATGATTCCGTCTCTGCGGTCTCCCCCGCGTAAGCCAAAGAACTGATCGGAGTGGCCGACAAAGTTGCCGGAGATAAGCAGACCATGGAGAAGTGCTCCTTCGGAGGCGCCATCGATGAAGTTCTGAACCTGGATGCCAGCCTGACCATCTCCCTCGCAGCCGTTCGCTTGCGGGAGGCAGGTAGAGAGGAGGTCGCCGAAGTTCCAGACTTTGTTGTTGAGGATCTGGTTGTATTCGTTGGTGTAGTACTTGCCCTTCCGGCCACTGTTCGCCCAGGTACTGAGAGCGATGCCTGCCTTCTGGACGCGTTCGACGGAGATGTTCTGCACGATGACGTAGTTCACAGAGCTGAGCAGGACGCCAAAGGGCCGGTACGTTCCTTCCACGATGTGATGGGTCGGATCGGTGCCATCAAGGGTATGGACATAGATGGTGTTTCCGGTGCCATACCAGCTGCCTGGGGTTTGCTCGACATTTTGTAGACCGGAGTTGCCCAGAGGATAGGTCTGCGTCAGATCGGAGCCCTGCCCGCTGCCCATCAGAGCAAATCCGCCTTGCATGGTGGCTGCTGGCGCGGCCGGCGTCAAGCCCCCATACACGTATCTGTGGTCGCCAACTTCCACCATGTCGAGGAAGTTGTACTGCCTGGTGGGGCTCCAAGGTCCGGTTTCGTTTGCCTGTGGGGTAAGTTGTGTGGTGTCTTTGTGCCGGGAATCGATGTAGATCTTCGCCGGCATTACGGGCACCGTCGCCTTGTAGGTCCCCGAACCGACTGGGGTCCATTTCAGGGTCAGCAGGTCGGCACCGTCGATCAATGGGTTACTTCCAGATCCATAGGCACCGATGATGATGGGGGCGTCCTTGGTGCCGCTGAACTGGAGCGGAGTGTTGGCCAACGTGGTTGCGTCGGTAACACCGTTGACCTGGTTCTGCAGGTGGATGTAGTCGTCGCGGAAGACGTCGCCCCGCTTCAACAGGATGGCGGTCCCCGGCTTGTAGAGTGCGATGTTTGCATTCACCTTGGCGAGAGTCTTCCAGGCAGTTGCCGGCGACTTGCCGTCGTTGGCATCGTTCCCGGAGTACCACGACACGTAGTAGGTGGATGCGGCGGTTGAAACATCGCGGCTCCTGGTGATGGTGGCGCCGCTGATCGCATGTGCCATCGCGTCAAGGCTCTTGTTGGAGCCGGACAGATCGCTGGTTGGAACAGCGCCGATGGTCGCTGTGTTGGCGGCGGCCTGCGCTGCAGAAGGTCCCGATAGCTTCCAGTCCTGGGGAGCGGCGGCCAGCATGGGTTGGTACGGACCGCGCGGCGAAGCAAGGCTGTAGATGGCGACCGGGTCGGCGGCCGGGTTCTGGGCGATGCGCAACGCCGCGGTGATCGTGTCGGTAGGAGCGGCGCTGCCCGGATAGGTGGAGAGTTGGAAGAGGCGAGAGCATGCTCCGCCATCGCCAGCCGCGCCGCCGTTCGAGACGACGCACGGTGAGATCGAGTTGGCCACGGTGCGGAGCTTGGACGCGTCCGAGGTGGCGGTATCGATCGATCCGTCGCGGATGGTTTTTGTGAGCTGGACAGCATCTGCCGCTGCCTGGACGAAGGCAGCATCGTCAAGCGCGGAGCCCAGGTTGGAGGCTGAAGACATATAGGGAGCGAGCGGCCAGACCGAAGCAACGGTCGTGGCTTCGTTGATGGAGACGGAAGCGGGTGCGGCGAGGCTTCCGCAGGTGCCAAGCGCGGTCATCAAAGCGAGCGATGGGTTGGACTTTCCAGCGGGCACTTCAGCGGTCCCGCCGCGGGCAACGAGGTAGACCTGAGCATCGGTTGAAGGGCAGTTGTGAAGTCCGGCGATCGAGAAGGTGCCGTCGGCTTCGGTGACTACAGGTGAAGAAAGCAAGGGCTGGGCGGCGGAAGCAACTCCCTTTACGCCTGCGGCGTAAAGCTGGACCTGCGCCCCACTAACGGCCTGCGCTCCCCCGGACACGCCGCCATGGATCGACATCGCAACGGGCACGGATGAAGCGGTTGAGGCTACCGGCGAGCACCCAGTAAGAGCGGTGGAAGCGATAGCAAGCACGCTGGCAACGTAACGAAAACCAGCGTTCGAGTGAAGCAAAGTATTGCAGGACTGCAGTTGGTTTTTCATGGCCAAATCCTTCGGCTTTCGTGATTCAAGAGTGCTGCGTGAAGGGACGTGGAGCAATGGTACAAACGGGGCACTTATAAGCCTGAGGGTGCCACTGCCGCATAAAAAGGCGCACCTTACCTGACCCACTTAATGGGTGTTTTTCCACAACAAAGGTGTTATGTGTCCGAGTATGACGCGAGCGATCTTACTCTGTGCCGTGCACTGACTTGGCGCACGGGTTCTCGCACGCATTTTCGTGACGCTGCGTTGTAGTTAGATCAAGCCGGATAGCTGTAGAAAGTAAGTGATCGGGGAGGAGATCCTTACCAGCTATGACTTGATATCCTGTGGGGTCTGAACACAAAGATAACGCAGGAAAATAAATAAGGGGTAACTAAAGTAAGGTCGACCGAAAGTGTTGAAATCAATGAGCTGATTGCAAATTGGCTGACAGACACGGAATATCGGTATGGAAATTAGTTCCCTGATGTAGAAGAAACTAGCCAGTGCAGTTCTGCCTAGCGCCTGCCGTCCAAGGTGGCCAGCAGGATCCGGCATGTCCACTTACAACCTAGAGCAAACTCCAAGATTGCATTGGATCGGACGTCCACTTTCTCTCTGGAGGAGCGATCAAGCGAGGATTGCTGAGTGGCGGGGAAACTGGAGCTCAAAAGCTGCTGACTGCTTGCGCGTGG
>CAZZYQ010000034.1:3659-36613 GCA_964658395.1 uncultured Granulicella sp.
GCCGCTTCAACGTACGGCTCACATCAGGTGCCCGATAGGAGCTCAGATGGAGAAATCTCGATTGAAAACACAAAGCCGCTGTGCTCCACAAGAGGAATCCACTTTGCCCCTCTACTATGTTCGTCAACAGAGCCTCCGAGACGATCGCGAAGACGCAAGCCTTCAGGACGGTTCTTTCACTCGATGCACGTCCGCGGGGGCCAACGAGGAGCAATGAGAACCCGGAGATGTAAACGACTGTTCCAATCAGCCCCAGGGACAGCAACAGGGCAATTACGGCGCTGTCTCCGGTGGCAAGGCCCTCAGTGCCCTGCGATAACTCGCCTTGGTCGAAACCAATGCCGCCACCATAAGGTTCATCCAGAAATTTCGGCAGTAGAGCCTGATATCCCCGATAGCGAGTATTAAGGCTGTTGTCTGTTGGATCGGTCAGTGACTGAAACCGATTGAACACAGACTGCTTCGCATCGCTTTGGAAGGCCACGAGCAACAGAATGAAAGCAAGTACCGCAGAGGCTGTGATCTGAAGACGTTGCCGTGTTGGGATATGAAAGAACAGGTAGATCAGACCGACAGAAAAGCCGAGCCATGCGGAACGAGCGCCCGTCAGAGTGAGGGCTAATAAGGCAGCTGGGACGGAGAGATACTTAAGCTTAGTTACTGAATGAAAGGTGAACAGCAACCCAATTAACAAGAATGAACCCAGGGCCTGCGGCGAGTTCAGGCTGCCGAACAGACGAAAGGATTGCGGCGCCGCAGAACCAATAGAGACAAGATTTGAGTTCTCGATCCACAATCGATCCCATGCCGGCAAGTAGAAGTATTGAACCAGGCCGTAGATTCCCATGACAGGTAGAGCCCAGATAAAGGTAGAGGCAACGGCTCTATAGATACCAGAGGCATCATCTCGGTTGTGGCAGACGAACAGTCCGAAGCAGAGGGGTGAGATCCAGAAGACCAGATTACCTACCACTTCGCTTAAATGGTTATGGTTGAGTACAGCGATGCCAACACCATAAAAGATAGCTGCGACACCAGCAAGTACGGGCGCCGCGCGGTCGAACAGCCTCTTCCAATCGAAGAGCATGAACGGTATCGCTGCATAGCAGGCTAAAACAGGCGCTGTTTGGACGAGGGTAGCGGGTATCCACCCGGCTCTCCAGTCCACAAGGCGCCGGATGAAGGGCGTTAGGATCCAGAGCCAGCAGACCAGCCCGGCGTACACGGGTTTGGACCGGACATAGGTATAGAGCGCGACGGCAAAGGTCAGGGCGGGAAAGAGGTAGACGGCGAGCCGGGCGACGGGAGAGGCGATCATCGCCGCAGTGAGGGCCACAAACAGCGAGAGGACCCAGATGAGTTGGACGTCTGACTTTTTTTCGAGCTTCGCGGCGGCCGGATTGGCGGGACTCATCATGCTCGACTCTCACGGGGAAGGTTTGCGTTGCGACCGCTCAGGCAGCGGAACGATCAAGAGGCAAAGGAAACTCGGCCGCGACAGGACCCGATGGACCGGTGCTAGAGATGACGGTAGATCCAGCCGGGAACGAGGTAGCGTCGCTTGTTCAGGATATACCCGATAACGTTTCCGCCGGCGAGCTGCAGCTGCCGCTCGGCGTGCTGGAGCTGCTGCTTCCTTGTCCGGTTGGCCTCAACGACGAGGAGAGTCCCGTCGACGAGGCGGGTGATGCCGGTGGCGTCTCCGCTGAAGGCGAGGCTGGGGCAGTCCATAATGACGTACTCGAACTGTCCGCGCCAGCGCGCGATGCAGTCGCGGCGATACTGCCAGCTGCTGCGCCAGGCGTTCATATCGCTGAGATTTTCGGGGAAGGCGCGGAGGTTACGGTGCAGCTCAGAGATGTTGACGAGAAGAACGCTTCCCGGAGAGTGCTCCTCGAGCTGGTCGGCGATGCGGCGGGTGACGTAGCTGACGCCTTCTCCGGAGCAGGCGGAGGTGACGGCGACGACGAGGCCCTTCTCCTGCCGCTCTCGGGGCTGCTGAAAGATGCTGTACAGGAGGCCGTAGTACGGCGACGAAGCTGCGTTTATCTGTCCTTCTGACAAGTCAATACCCTCTCTGTTCGGAATTCAGCCGTTACCGCTTGATAATGTCGGGACTGCGCGGCGGCGGCAGGGCCATCGCAGCGGAGTCGAACGGCACGGTCGCGAAGACCGGGATACCGCTGGCGGCTTCGAGCTCCTGTGCGTTTGCATAGGTGTCGCGCATCGTCTCCGCGGCGAAGACGCCGAAGCTGCCGATAAAGAAGGCGGTGAAGAGAGCAAGCAGGATGTCCAGCATGGGTCTTGGCCGGACGGGATCGGGCGAGTAGGTTGGCGCTTGGGCGACGGCCACGTTGAGCAGGCCATTGGTGTCCATGCTGGTGTTGGCCAGGGACTCATCGCGCTTCTGCAGATACAGAACATAGTTGGCTTCGAGCTCGGTCACTTTTTGTTGCAGGGTGTTGAACTCCACCGTCATGCCCTCGGTCGAGCCAAGCTTGGCCTGAAGGTCCTTTACTTGTTCGCGAAGGCCGTCGCGACGACCCTCGGCTGCCTTTAGCAGCGCGCGGTCCGCACTCAGTGCCTGGTCGGTTGCAAGCCAGGTTGGATTCACATTGGTGCTGGTCGAGGTGGAGTTGAGTGTTCCGATCTTGGCGAGCGACTCGTCGACCTGCCTCAGCTGCTGGTCGATCTGCTGCACCATCCGGTCCGTCGGCTGATATTTGATGAGGGCCTGCGAGCGCTGGAGCTCCAGTTGGGCCCGCTGCAGGGTCAGCTGATCGACCGCAGTGCCAAGAGGTGCAGTGTTGGTCGCGGTGTTGACCCGGCTGGGCTGGGTCTTCAACACCAGGGCCTCGCCGAGCATCTTGTTTTGCAGCTCACCGATCAATACGTCGGCGGCGCGCAGCTGCGAGTCTGCTTCGAAGAGCTGGTGCTCCATCGCGGTCTCTTTATCGGTGATGGAGACGACATCGTGTCCCTGCTGATACTTGACGAGCGCCGCCTGCGCGTCCTGCCACTCCTGCTTGTAGCGCTCGGCTTCGTTGGAGAAGAACTTTGGGGCTTGCGATGGCTGGCTGAGCTCTCTTTGCTTGTCGAGGAAGGCAGCGAGCAGTCGGTTGAGTGTGTCGGTCGCTTCGCGAGGGTCGGTGGCGATGTAGTCGACGGTGATAAGGTGCGACTTGCGTCCCGGGGTTATGGTGAGGCGGCCGCGGAGCGAGTTGAGCTTACCGGCGTGGTCGCTGAGCTCCTGCGGCGGGCGGGTTGATGCGGGCTGACTGTTCCAGCCGGGATCTGCGACCTGGTCGAGGATATCGTTGCTTCCCAGAAGCTCGGCGTAGGATTGCAGCTGAGGGTCGCTGACCTCGCCGGGACCGGCATCGGCGGTCTTGGTCGCGCTTATGACTGAGTTGCTGCGCGCATTCTGAACCAGGAGTACCATTTGAGAGGCGTACTGCTTGTGCGGCAGGAACGCGAACAACAGACCAGCAATCAAAATCAGGAGTGCTGCCGAGAGAAAAATCGTTCGCTGTCTGAAAGCGCTCTCGATTATTCCGCGCAGACTGGTGCTTGAACTGCTGTCATTCGATTCGACAAGCCGATCCATTTCCACCTCTAAAGTTTTATTCGCTGGCTGCTGGGCAATCCCCATACGTTGTGCCGAGGGCTGGTTCATATACTGCGGCTAGAGAGCAGGCCACTGAACAACAGCACATTCCCGAGACTTAAGTTATACACGATGTCGCCTAAGTTCGAGGAAAAGAAGCTGCCACGAAAGTGGCAAACGCTCTTGCCGGAAACTCCGGTACAAGTAAGTTAAACGCTTCGGGACGGACTCCGTGAGACGCGGTAGCGTCTAGCTGGAAAACGGCAACCTTCCTTATTAACGAATGGTTTTGCTGAGTCGGGTATACTTGATAATGAACCGCGTTGCCGAAGCGGTCGCGAAATTGCCGGTACAACATGTACGGAACACCTTCTGGCGGAACTAGCCGCACGGAAGCTGAGGCTGCGGTACAAGATGTGTACCTCGTAGTTGAACATAGCTTATCGGGAGTTCAGATGATGCGTCGATCTATCACTCTTCTTGCATGCTGCATTTTGTTTGCGGCGACCTGCGTTGCGCAGCAACTTCAGCAACGATCGCGCTACCAGCTGCACCCGGGAGATCAACTCACAGTCGAGTATCCGTATACGCCGGAGTACAACGGTCCGGTGACGGTACAGCCGGACGGCTACATCTCTGTGCGCATCGGCAAGGACGTGATGGTCGCCGGTAAGACGCTTGAAGAAGCCAAAGCAGCGATTGAGCAGGGCGCAGCCGAGCGGCTGCAAAATCCGGTCGTTGTACTGACCCTGACGGACTTCCTGAAGCCGTACTTTGTTGTGGCGGGCGAGGCGTTCGCGCCTCTGAAGTACGAGATGCGTGAGAACATGACGGTACTGCAGGGTCTCATGCAGTCCGGCGGAATCAAGATCACAGGGAAAGAAAAACAGGTCGTGCTGATCCACGGTCTGGGCACGAGTTCGCCCGATGTTCATATTCTTGATCTGAAGCATGTGGAATCTAAGAAGATCTTAGAGCAGGACATGGCATTGAACTCCGGCGACATCATCTTCATCCCAAGGAACAAGATCACAAAGGCGCAGCAGGTTCTTACCCTTGTCGGCTCCTTTGGCGGCTATGCCAACACGGCCGTTTACGCCACGCACTGATTCAAGTTCCTCCCGGCGAAGCGCAGCAGTCTGTGCTACTGGGGTTAGAACGATGTGGTCCGGTCGCCTCACCGCTTGGGCATTTGCTGCTTCCCTGCTGACGTCTGGGTAATAAGACCGGATCTTGCCTTCGGGTTCTCGCTCGATGTGCCGGACCGCCAAAGCACTTCCGCTTCAAAGCTTTTGCTTACAAAGCTACCCTGATCTAGATGAAGTCTCCCCCGACCAGAATCCTGTTCATCGACCATACCTCCGTGCTCGGCGGCGGGGAGCTGGCACTGATCGCACTGGTGCGGGAACTCGACCGCACCCGGTTTGCGCCCGTTGTCCTGCTATTCTCTCAGGGTCCGCTGGTCGCAGAGATGGAGGCGATCGCGGAGACTCATCTGCTTCTCTTGCCTCCGGAGTTTGCCGAAGCCAGGCGCGAAGGTACGGCAGGGGGCGGCCTGCCATGGAACAAGGGCATGCAGCTGGTGCAGTTCCTCATGAAGCTGTACGAGGCGGTGGAGAGCCTCCGGCCAGACCTGATCCATACCAACTCCTTGAAGGCGGACCTGCTGGGTGGAATGGCTGCAAAGCTGCACGGTGTGCCGCTGCTCTGGCATATAAGAGATCGGATCAGCGAAGACTATCTCCCCCGCACGACGGTGCGGTTCCTGCGCGCGGCCTGCAGGTGGATCCCGGACGGGCTGATCGCCAACTCCCGGGCGACACTCGAGGCGCTGCAGTTGCCCGAAACCAAGCTGGCGAGGGTGATCAGTTCAGGGATCGATCTGTCGCCCTTTGTCGCGGCGGCGCAAGTGTCTGAGACGTTGCCGACAGCGATGGCGGCGGGGCACGAGGTGCGGATAGGGCTGATCGGCCGCATCTGCACCTGGAAAGGACAGGACGTCTTTCTTCGCGCGGCGGCGCTTGTTCACGACAGCTTCCCTACCGCGAAGTTTTTTGTGGTTGGGGCGCCGCTCTTCGGCGAAGAAGAGTACGAGCAGACCCTTCGCCGGCTTGCAGTTGACCTCGGGCTAGAGGAAGCTGTCGTATTTACTGGGTTCCGGCGGGACATCTCCGCTGTAATCTCGAACCTCCACCTGATTGTTCACGCATCGACCATACCGGAGCCGTTTGGGCAGGTGATCGTGCAGGGAATGGCGGCGTCGCGGCCAGTTGTGGCGAGCGAAGGCGGCGGCCCATCGGAGATCATCGAGGACGGGCGTACCGGATTTCTGGTCGCCCGGAGTAGTCCAGAGCTGCTGGCCGCGGCACTTCTGCGGCTTCTCAGCGAGCCCGAGTTGGCTCATGCAGTCGCGGTGCAGGGTCAGAAGGCGGTGTTGACCCGCTATGGATCGGACGTAACCACGCGCATGGTAGAAGATCTTTATCTCGAATTACTGGCGAGGCAGTGAGGAAGCGGTGGGCGAGACGAGGAGGGGGCTAGTCAGATATCCTAGAAGGAACGCTTCTGGATGTGCTGCGTGTCGCAGCAGACTGCGCGCCGGTCTGATTGCGTGTCGCTCTGACTGCGCGTCGTTCTGATTGAGACCGGCGTCGGCGCTTTCGGCTGACCCACCAAACCGCTCGGGAACAGGCTTCTTGAGCTGAACTCCCCAAATTTGTGGGACGGCATCTTTCGAAAGTGTGTGAGAGGAGCATCTACTACTCGATGACGGCCACCGCACGATCCCAAGCTCCGGTCGCGACGATCGGTGTTCTTGTCTGCAGCTATCGTCGACCTGATAACCTCTCCAAGTGCCTTGGCGGCCTGGAGCGCCAGACGAGGCCACCCGACGAAGTCATCGTTGTAGTTCGAGCGGACGACACTCAAACCTTGGAGTACGTCCGGGGACGCTCTCCTGACCCGCTTCCGCTTACGGTACTCACCGTTGATGAACCGGGCCTGGTTGCCGCTCGCAATGTCGGCGCGCGGGCGTTCCGGTCAGATGTGCTGTCGATTACAGACGACGATGCAGTGCCGCATCCGGATTGGCTGGCAAGAATCTTTGACCACTTCCGCGCGGATGCGTCGGTTGGCGGAGTGGGAGGCCGCGACCAGTGTTTCGCCGACGGAATGCCGATCCCGGCCACGACGGAATGGGTGGGCAAACTTCTTTGGAACGGTAAACATGTTGGCAACCATCATCTTGGAAGAGGTCCGGCGCGACCGGTGGACCTGATCAAAGGCTGCAACATGAGTTATCGCCGGGAAGCATTGAAGGCCGTGCACTTCGATGAGCGGCTGCACGGGCGTGGATCGCAGGCCTGCGAAGACCTGGCGGTCTCCCGAGCGGTGGCGAATAACGGATGGAAACTGGTCTACGATCCGGCCGTGCTGGTCGACCACTATGAGGGCAAACGAACGGAGCCGCGGCACTACGCCTCGCTGATGATCAGCGATCCTGAGGGCTTTGAGGACTCGGTGTACAACCAGCTCGTGGCGATCTGGAGCAGTCTGACGCCAGAGCGCCGGTTGTACTCGCTTGCCTACTTCTTCTTTGTGGGCACACGTGCCGCGCCCGGGCTCTTACAGGCCCTGCGTTTTACGCCGTCGCTCGGTGCGGCCTCTTGGGTGCGCTTCTGGATCGCACAAAGGGGCAGATTTAAGGCGTTCCGTGACATGTCGGCGAGCGAAGCTGCTGACCGCCCTGTGCCACACTCCCGCACCAAAATCCTTTGAGCCCGAGATCCGACGCCGCTAGCCCGAGAGCCAAAGCACGGGTTCGAAGAGGCACCTTAGGAGCGGCGCAGGCGCCCGTCCGGTACACTTAGAAGAGATGAGTCCAGCGAAATCACCGGGGACCCGACCATGAACGCGACCGAGCTGCCCGCTAGCGAAGCTGCTGCGACCCCGCCTGTAAGACGCCCGCAGGGGGGAGCGAAGGCGGTGGTGCAGACCATCGGTTCACGCATCCTCATTCAGCTGCTGAACGCCGTAACGGGGATCCTTACGGCGCGGATGCTGATGCCGGCTGGCCGCGGTCAGCTGGCGGCAATGACCCTGTGGTCTCTGTTTCTTGCTGGACTGACCACTTTCGGTATACCCAGTTCTCTTATCTTCTTCCTCAGTTCGCGCGCCAAGCAGCGGAACGACTTGATCGTAAGTGGACTGACGATGGCGACCATTCTGGGTGTGCTCACCGGACTGGCGGGCGTTTTGTTCATGCCGCATTGGCTGCACCAGTATCCTCTGTGGCTTATCCGCGACGCGCAATGGCTGATGATCGTGACCCCGCTTTGCTCATTGACTTTTGTCGGCAGAGCGATTCTCGAGTCGCACGGTGATTTTTCGGCTTCAAACATCTCCCAGGTAATTAGCCCGGTCGTCACCTTTGTTATGCTTCTTGGCCTGGTCGCCGTGCATCGGCTGACCGTGCTCACGGGCGCACTCTGCTACGTGTTTGCGATCATCCCGGTGGCTGCGCTGCTGGTGCGTCGGGTGACGCCGTACATCGACCGTGCGGCGCGACCGACGATCGCGGGCGCGAAGATGCTTCTTGGCTACGGCATCCGGTCCTATGGGATCGATCTGCTGGGGACGCTCTCGCTGCAGGTCGACCAGGTGCTTGTGGTGGGAATTTTGACTCCGGCATCGATGGGTTTATACGTCGTGATGCTCAGCCTGTCGCGGATGGCAAATGTCTTTCAGAACTCCGTTGTCCCGATCCTCTTCCCGAAGGCTTCGGGGCAGACTCCGGAGCGCATTATCGAACTGACCGGGCGGGCGGCGAGGGTGAGTCTTACACTGACGGCATCGGCCACTACTTTCGTCGGAGTCGCCGGACCGACGTTGTTGAAAGTCTTCTACGGCAAGGATTACACCAGCGCCTCGACCTGCCTGCGCATTCTGCTGCTTGAGGTTACGCTTTCGGGGCTGGTCTTCGTTCTGGCGCAGGCGTACATGGCGCTGGGGCATCCAGGAACAGTCTCTATCCTGCAGGCGGTGGGGCTTGCCGTGAGTGTCCCGCTGATGCTCGTCCTCATCCCCCGGCTTGGCATTACTGGTGCGGCGCTTTCCTTGCTGCTTTCAACGAGTACCCGGCTGGTGCTGATCCTGATAGGCTTCCGCTTCTACCTGAAGATCGGGCTTCCTGACCTGGTACCTAAGAGGAGCGATTACGCCTCTCTTACTGCAGGCCTGCGGCGCCGGACGCAGACTTAGTTCATTTCCATGCAAGGCAGAGGTCATTCCAGATGCGCATCCTTCATCTCCTGAACACGCTCTCAGACCGCGGCAATGGCATTATCAATGTCGCCCTCGACCTCGCCATTGAGCAGCGGCGCGCAGGAAACCATGTGGGCATCGTTGCCGGTCCAGGCGGGCATGAGGAGCTTGTACGCTCTTCGGGATTGGAGTTGCTGCCGCTGGATCAGACGCATACTCCGGGGAATCTGCTTGCGGCCACGCTGCGGATGCGCCGCATACTCCGCTCGTTCCGGCCCGACATCGTCCATGCACACATGCAGACGGGAATGATTATGGCGATGCCATGGACGCGGCTCTATCGCATTCCGATGGTTGCTCACCTGCACAACGTGCACGATCGCAAGGCAAGCCGCATGGGATGGGCGGATCGCGTGATTACCGTGAGCGCTGCGGTTGCTGACGACATGCACAAACAAGGCGTTCCGCGGTCGAAGTTACGCGTCGTGTTAAACGGCAATTTGCAGAGCCCGCGCATGCCGCCCCTCGCTTCGTTGACGCCGGCGCAGTTGGAACATCCGGCCATTCTCACCGTTGCCGGCATGAACCACCGTAAGGGCATTGCCGAGTTGATCGAGGCGTTCGAGATGGTTGCCGCCCAGATCCCGACCGCCAACTTATATCTTCTAGGCGACGGTCCGGAGAGAGTTCTCTTTGAAGAGCAGGCGAGCAGGACAGCGGCCCATGCGCGGATTCACTTCGTCGGCTTTCATCCGAGTCCTCAGAGCTATATGCTGGCGAGCGAGATCTTCGCCCTCGCATCGCGCCGTGACGCGTGCCCGCTGGTTCTGGGCGAGGCTCGCATCGCCGGCTGTGCGATTGTTGCGTCCGATGTCGATGGGATCCCCGAGGCCTTGGACGGCGGAGCGGCCGGTCTGCTTGTACCTCCGCAATCGCCGAAAGAACTTGGCGACGCTTTGTTGTTGCTGCTGCAGAACCCAGAGTTAAGGCAGAGCTGGCAGCAACGTGCGAAGGCTGGTCTGGAGCGCTTCTACGTCAGTCGGATGATGAGGGAAGTATTGGAGGTGTACCGCGAGCTTCTGCCACGCGAGCTGGCAACGCAGGCGGTCAGCGACCACACAGCGCGACAGGTCCAATCGTGAACGGAGCTCTTTCCTAAGGTTGCCGCTCGCGTCGATGTGCGACGATTCGGCGCTTCGCAGATCTGCTGCGTGCTTAGAACCTGACCTTAGAACAGCAGCTTCAGCGAGAACTGTATCTGGCGGGACGAGCCGGCAGTCTTGCTGATCAGGCCGAATCCTGAACCTCGGATGGTGTTTGCGGGCAGGCCGAAGTCGACGATGTTGAAGAGGTTGAAGAACTCTGATCGAAACTGGACGTCGAAGAGCTCGCCTCCGCCTGCACGGGTGCCTACGGGTGTGTCTTTGATCAGCGAGAAGTCATAGTCATAGTAGGCTGGACCGCGAAAGGTGTTCCGTCCGAGCGTACCGAAGTAGCCTTGGTTTGGGCCGCTGCCTCCGGCAAGATTGATCGGGATCGAGAAGAAGGCGCTGTTGTTCTGGCCCTGGCCGAAGTAGTCCTCGCGGACCTTTCTGGCAGTCGAGAGATGGGGGGTAGCAATCTGGTTGGGCCGGTCCACGCCGTTCGAACCGGCGGCGGTCTGCTGGACGCCGGAGTAGACGGTGAACGGCAGCCCGCTGCTGATCGTCGAGATGCTGAGAAGCTCCCAACCGGCAGTAAACTTGCGGTTTATCGGCTGCAGTGCCTGAACCTTCTCGAGCTGCAGGTCCTGGGCAAGGCTCATGGTGAAACCGTGGGTGACGTCGAAGCTGGAAGGGCCGCGTTCCGGATGATTGTCTCGCGGGTTCTGCGGATAAGGGGAAGAGGTTGCGCCGGTGACGTTGCCGCCGCCAATGACGGCGCTGGTGTCGTCGATCGACTTTGCCCAGGTGTAACTGAGCTGAACACCGGGGCCATGCTGCGGCAGCTGTCCGGAGAGTGAGGTCTGCAAGGCGTGGTAGCTGGAGTGTGCCGTCGCAGTGACGACCTGTTCGGTGCCAAAGCCTCCGATCGCCTGCCCTTCCGCGTCGAACTGGGTGTACGAAGCGAACTCAGGCCCAGCGCCTGAGTAGCCGTTTGGAAACAAGGATCGCGGAAGTTTGGCCGAGGCAGTGCCGACGTACGAAGCATCGGCGGTAAGTTTGCCAAGCTGCCGCTCGAGGCCGATGGTCCAGGTCTGAAGATAGCCGTTGCCGAAGTTGCGATCGATGCCGGCAAGGTTCAGCGGCGTGAACTGCGCGCCTGGGGAGAGGGCGGCGAGATCTTTCTGGTAGCGTTCGATATCGAGCACGGTGTTTGGGGCGACAGTGTTGGTCTTGCCGCTGGCAAAAATGTCCTCGCCTGCCGGCGTGTAGAAGGTGGGAAGTGCGCCTGATGTGATCTGGAAGCCATACTGCACCGGCGCGCCTCTGCTTGTAGTCACATGCGGATAGATCACGAACGGAACTGCGCCGGTGAGAGAGTTGTCCTGCCAGATGTTTGGAGGGATAGTTGTGATGGCTCCGCCCGCGTGAACGTGGAGCGTGTCCTTGACTCGCCAGTCCACCTGCACACGCGGCGCGACACCGTTCCAGTTGGTCCGGTAACCTGGCTGCGGATTGACAACATACTCTTGCGTTGACCCGTTCATGAGGAAGCCTGAGGTACGGCGGGCACGCTCGGTAATCGGCGAGTACACCTCGTATCGCAGGCCGTAATCCAGCACCACGCGCGGAGAGATCTTGAAGGTGTCCTGAAGGTAGAAGCTCACGGCGTTGCGCGATATGGCTGCCGGACCGATGTGCGTTCCGCCGGAGGCGTAGGGAGGCGCGACGGCAGTTGTGTAGACGAATGCGCTGCCAGTGAGCAGGGCGCTGAGGGTATCTGGGAGTGGATCGCCGGCGTGGATGTTGTGGGTGCCGCTTTGGGACGGGATGTCAGCAGGAGCATACGCCGTGCCGCCCCCGAAGTCGTATTCGCCGTTCGGGCTGGTGCCGAAGTAGGTGGTATCGCGATTCAGTCGAACCTCACCGCCGGCCTTGATCGCATGCCGCGCGGTCGTCCAGGTGAGGTCCTGGCGGAACTGAAAGAGGTTACCGTAGGCGGACATCACAGAACCGCCGGCTGAGTTGAACGACTCGAAGAGACCGTCGTTGAACTTGACCGCGGGATCGGTGTGGTTCGGCGTCGGGAACTGCGGTGTGGTGCGCGTTACGCTGATTGAGCTTTGAAAGTCGAAGCGCGGTGAAGCAGTCTTCGAGTAGGTGACAACGGCATTACGCTGGTGATCGACGTAGACGACGCCGAAGCTTGGATCGATGGCTGTCTGGTCCGGGTTCGTCGTAGGACCGTAGAGATTGTTGAAGTTGAACCGCGCAAAGAGATGGGCCTTGTTGAGCAGCACCTGATCGAGGCGCAGGGAGAACTGGTTGGCGTTTGTGACCACCTTCGAGGATGCCGCGTAGGTGTTGGCACCATAAGGCCCGGACGGATTGTTCGGCAGCGGATAGCGTGCCAGGACCTTGGCGATGGCAGGATCGGGCGTGATGACGAGGGTGTCATCTGGGAAGGCGCGGGTGTCGAAACCGCTCCTCTCCTCGGCGGTTGGCACGGGCAATACCTGGGTCGTGCCTAAGACCTGCCGGAAGCCCTGGTACTGCCCGAAGTAAAAAGTTTTCCCGGCCCCATTGTAGAGATGCGGCACGATGATGGGGCCGCCGTTGGTAAAGCCAAATTCGTTGCGACGGAAGGGCGGGATCCTTCCCGGTTCAGCGACTGATGGGTGATCGAAGTAGTTGCGTGCGTCGAGCGCGGAGTTGCGGAGGAATTCGAAGACTGAGCCGTGAAAACCACCGCTCCCGGAGCGGGTCAGAACGTTGGTAAAGCCAGCGGCGCCGCGCCCGATCTCCGCGGGCATCCACCCGGAGGTGGATTTGATCTCTTCCACGGCATCGACGTTAAAGTTGCTGAAGGTCGCGCCGCCCATCTCCGGGTCACTCACATCGGCACCATCCATGGCGAAGACGGCCTCTACGCCGCGCTGACCGTTGATGGCGAACTGTTGCGTGAAGTTGGTCTGCCCGTTTGCGTCGGTCATCGTTCCGGCGGCGAGCAGGAGCAGCTGGCTGAAGTCGCGCTTGTTAAGGGGAATCGCGCTTACGGTCTGGCTGGAGAGCTTTTCGCCGCTGGCGTTGGTCGCCTCCTCCGGCTGCGAAGCGACGGCTACGATGCCCTGGCTCGAGACGGTTACGATCGATGGAAGTGACTCCGCGGACAAGTCGAGCGGTTGAGCATAGTGGCGTGACACGCCATCAACCACGACATCGAGGGCGTATCGGTCTGCCGCCAGATCGGGGAAGCGGAAGGTGCCATCGTCAGAGGTCGTAGCTACGATTTCGCCGTGTTTACCGGTGAGGCGCACGCTCGCGGCCTTAATGGAATCTCCAAGGTCGTTCCGCAGTTCTCCTTTCCAGCCATGGGTTACAAGCTCCTGGCAGAAGACGTTGGGTTGTACAGCAAACAGGAGGAGGAGAAGCAGGAGTTTGCGCATGAGCGTCTCATTATAGGGAGCGCGGGCAACGATGCGAAACGGGCTGTTGCCCTCGCTGATCAGAGTTACTTGTGATTGCTGCGTGCCTGCCACTTGGCGGCGAGCGCCTTGTCGTCGAGCGCGCGGATGAACAAGCCACCCACGACGCTCCTTGCCTGAAAGCCCACCTGTTTGCCGGAGATGGTGTCGTACCAGTCGGTCATGGGAACGCGACTGGTCGTCTCGTTCGACCAGCGGTAGACAGGATCGACAAGAGCGTCGAAGTCCGCCTGCGTGTCGGCGAGCGTTGCGGTCCAAAGTGTCCAATCGTTCTTGGTGTAGGTTGCGCGGCTATCGAGCGGGAGACCATACGTATTCAGCTTGGTCTTGTAGTATGCGATCTCGGCTTCCCGCACGCTGGGCGGAAACAGGTTATAGTCGAGCACCTTGTCCCATACCAGGTTGTACTTCTGGCTCCATGTGTCGGGACTGTTGAATGCCAGCTCGTAATGGTCGCCCTCTTGCGCCATTGCCATCCACTTGGGCACCATCGACTGCGCGAGCTCGCTATATTGCCGCGCGGCGTCGTCGTGATGGAGGAGCTTAGCCAGATCGGCGTATGCGCCAATGCCATCGATGGCTTTGATCGAGAGATTGCTGTTGTGGGCGACATGCCCGGCGAAGTCGTCCGTGGTGAGCTGGTTCTCCGGGTCGAGGCCATGGAGCTTGAGGTATTCCACCCACTGCGTCAGCTGCGGCCAGTACTTTTCGGCAAGCATCGTTGAGTGCCCTGTGCGGGCAATCGCGTCGACCAGGATCAGCAGGTTCGCGCTCTCCTCGACGGGCATCTGGTCTTCTTCGGTCTTCTCGCCGCCACCATACTCCTGTCCATTTGCGAGCGGATACTGCCCAAGATCGTGCGGCGCGAAGGGGAAGCGCCAGCGGTTGGGCATTGCCGTGTATTCAAGTACCGGCAGCACCTGTGCTTCCAGCAGCTTTGGATTGAACAGGAGAAAGATGGGGGCGGAGGGATACATGACGTCCACCGTGCCGACGTCGCCGTTCGAGAAGTTTTCCTTGGCGAAGAGCATGGGCTGTCCATCCGCGTCGGCCACCAGTTTATGGGCGGCAATGGACTGCCGGTAGCTGAGTGTGCAGAGCCAGGCGTAGCGGGGACCGGCGACGCGGGTAAGGTCCGCTGCCAGTTCCCTGTCGAAGGCATCGCCCCGCGCGTCGAGCGAGATGTACTCGCGTTCTGCTTCGTCGAGCATTGCAGCCACTGGCTTCCCGTTGCGCTGCCAGTAGGGCCGCAGGTCGCGGTGCATGTACTGGATTGCGTACCCTTCCGTATAGCTGACGAGCAGGTGGCGAACTGCTGGCTGCCGTCCGATATCGCTGAACGAAAGAACGACCGCGAGGCGGGGTGAGGTGCGGTCGCTTGCGGCAACACCATCCATTACGTCCGCAGGCGGAAGCTTGCCTGCGGCGATAAAGGAAACTTCCGGCTGGTTCGCGATGGCCATCATGGCGGCTTCGTTGCCGGGAGCCATGACGTGGAAGTAGCCCCAGTCGATACGAAGATCGTCACCCGACCGGTTCAGTACATTCTGGTCTCGAGTTCCTACAGAAATGACTTCGCCGGTGGCAACCTTGTGCCTGGAGTAAGTGACTGCCTGATGGTCCATGCTGGTCGCGATGTCTGGAGCCGCATCGAAGAGCACGGAGAGATCGTGACGTTTCCCGTCCGTGCTGTGGGCGGTCCAGGTGAGATAGGTGACCGGACGGGAGAGCAGGTCGAGATCTTCGAGAAAGGCGGGAGTGAAGAAAGCGAGTTCGATCTCCACTCCAGCACCGGCGAAGCGGTATCGCGTGTGGGTCGGGGTCAACTGGACGGCCGTCTGCTCCATGGCCGGGGTCGAGTCGGGATCGTGACCCATAATGCGGAAGGTCTTACCGTCGACGCGCGCGAGACTGGAGAGCGGCTGCGGGTGTCCAGTCCAGTGACGGGTGGGGGAATCCGTCAGAAGGTCGGTGTTCGACCAGACACTGAAGTAAGGGTCATGGGCGATGAGGGGTGCGGCGGGCGGGCGTACCGGCTGCTGGGCCGCTGCTGCGAGAGTTGCCTGTAAGGCAAGAACGGACGTGCTCATACTTGCAAGGCAGAATCGATAGAAACGAATGAAAGTCATAGATGCGTGGGACGAACAAACCTCGGTGCAAACGGTCCGCACAACTGCTGCGCTATAACTGTAATCGATTATGACTTGTATCTCTGGAGCAAGTACCAAATGCCGCTGAAACTTTCTCGAGGACTTTTCCTTCTTTCTCTGCTTGTATGGATCGGCGCAGCAGGCGTTGGAGAGGGTCAGATCATAGAATCGAACCCGGACGCAGCTGGAACCGTACACCTCCGCGTGACACGGCCACCTGCTCCGCGGGTGCTGCCGGAGACGCTGTTCGGCAGCTTTCTCGAACCGATAAGGCAGTCGACGTATGGAGGGCTGTGGGCGGACGTGGTCGAGAACCCTTCCTTTGAAGATGGTTTGTGGTCCGCAAACAATGTCGAGACGATGCTGAAGGAGCGGCCGGAGTTGAGGCGAGCCTCTGAAGTTGGCCTGCCGCTGCCGTGGGAGCCGCTCGACCGCGCTCAGGGTAGCCGCTATGCGCCGATCCGCGGAGACGCAGCCAACTCCTACCAGTCTCTGCTGATCATGTCCCTTCCGAAGACGGAGGTCGGCATTCTGGAACGGGTGTATCTGCCTGTACAGCGCGAACTCAGCTACAAGGGCAGCCTCTGGGTGAAGCATGTGGAAGGGCCTGACGAGGTGAAGGTCTCCCTGAGAAAGCGCGGCCACGCGGATGCGGTAGTCGCTTCGGCGACGGTGCAAGCATCGAGCGCGGAATGGACAAAGTATGCGTTCGCGCTAGATCTGAAGGAAGGCGATGTCGCTCCGCTCGATCCGGTTGATCTGGTGGTCTCGGTCATGAACGATGCGCGCATACAGGTGGACAATGTATCGCTTGTTCCGGCGGACGCAGTGGAAGGCATGGATCCGGACGTTGTTGCGCTGGCGCGCGATCTGCGGTCCACGATCGTTCGGTTTGGCGGCAACTTTACCTCGCACTATGACTGGCATGACGGCATTGGGCCGGCGGATAAGCGAATCTCGAAGCTGAATCTGTCCTGGGGGATCCCCGAGTACAACACCTTCGGCACGGACGAATTCCTGGCCTTTTGCCGGCTGATCAAGGCACAGCCGCAGATCGCTTTGAATCTCGGTACGGGCACGCCAGCGGCTGCAGCTGAATGGGTTCGCTACGTGAATGAGCACTGGAATGGAGGCAAGGGCGGCAATCTGTGGGAGTTGGGCAACGAGTTGTGGGGCGACTTCCAGGTCGGCTATCCATCGATCGAGCGGGTGGCGGCGAAGACGCTTGCCACCAGCCGCGCGATTCGTGCCGTCGATCCCAGCGCCCGCCTTATCGCAACAGGGGCCGATGAGGACGGCTTTCACGATTGGGACGCACAGCAGCTTGCAACCCCGCCGGACACGTTCAACTACCTTTCGACGCACTTCGTCGTGGGGGACAATGTTCAGCTGAGACGGGCCAGCAACGAGTTCCGCATCCAAGCTTCGCTTGCGCTGCCGTGGGGACTTGCGGGCCGGATGCAGGCGATCAAGCAGCAGATTGTTCAGTCGGGGCGGCCTGATGTGAAGATTGCGTTTACCGAGTGGCTGATGATCTCGGACTCGCATGCGGGCCTGAACTTCACGAATCTGGGCGGCGGCCTGTTCGCTGGCGGCTTTCTAAACATGCTGCTGCGCAACTCCGACGCAATCGGCATCTCGGACATGACCGGCATCATCGACTTTGCTGGCATCACCAAGAGACACGGCCAGGCGTATGGAACGCCTGCGTACTGGGTGTTGCGGACGTACAGCAATGCGCGGCCCCAAACGCTGCTGGCTGTTGACTCTGACACGCCGACGTACAGCGTGACGCACGGGGTAAACCGGCTGCCGGAGATTCAGAACGTGCCGTATCTGGATGTGGTGGCGGCGGAGTCAGAGGACAAGAAGAACCTGCTGCTGTTCTGCGTGAACCGGCATTTGACGCGCGCGACGAAAGCGGAGATCGATCTTGCTGCCCTGCACGTCCCGCCGGGAACGGCAACCATCTCGACGATAACGGGAGAGATTCTCGAAGAGAACGATGATGTCGATCCAAACAACATCGCGCCTCAAGTGCAGCACAGGCCGTTTACAGGGCGGCTTACGTACACCTTCCCCAGCAAGAGCGTGACCGTGATTGCGATTCCGGCAGGCAGATAACAACGTCAGCGCAGGTTGAAGTAGCCGCCATCGATTGGGTAGTCGACGCCAGTTACAAACGAGGAGGCGGGGGAGCAGAGATACAAGGCGAGCAGCGCAATCTCTGCGGGCGTCCCCATGCGGCCGATGGGCTGACTCTTCGCGAGCTTCTCCATCATCTCCGGCTCCCGGCCCGGATAGGTCCGGCCGAGGTAGCCATCGACAAAGGGCGTGTGTACTCGCGCGGGCGAGATGCAGTTGCAGCGAATGTTGTCGGCGAGGTAATCGCGCGCGACTGAGAGTGTCATCGAGAGCACCGCTCCCTTGGTCATGGAGTACGCAAAGCGATCGGGCAGGCCGGAGGTGGCAGCGATGGAGGCGAGGTTCAAAATAACGCCCTGCTTTGCCTCCCGCATCTGTGCGACGGCGTGTTTCATGCACAGGAAGGTGCCGCGAACGTTGACGCGATACAGGCGGTCGAAGTCGGCAGGCTCACAGGTGGCGATGGTGCCGATGTGCGCGATGCCTGCGCTGTTTACGAGGATGTCGCAGCCGCCGTTCCCGGCTATGGCCGCAAACGCCTTTGAGACGGAGGCTTCGTCTCCTACGTCGCAGGAGACGGCGTACGCACCTCGGCCAAGCGCAAGGGCTTTGCCGGTAGCTTTCTCTGTTTCGAGGTCCAGCACGGTCACAACCGCTCCGGCCTCAGCAAATGCTTCGGCGATGGCGGCACCGATGCCGCTCGCTCCTCCGGTTACAACGGCGTGGCTGCCGTCGAGCCGAAACTTGTCTTGATTGCTCACGTGTGCCACCTGATCCTTGCGCTTCGCGAAAGTATACTTTCTTTGCGTTGTTCGGGAGAGTTCGTGAACGATCCATTGATAACGTCCATTCGCGTTGTGGACCTGCGCTTTCCAACCTCGCGCGAAGACATCGGCTCCGATGCGGTGAACAAAGCGCCGGATTATTCCGCGGCGTACTGCATTCTTGCGACAGATGGCGAGCTCGAAGGACATGGCCTCACCTTCACCTTGGGTCGCGGTACGGAGCTTTGCGTCTCTGCGCTCCAGTACCTGGGCAAGTTTGTGGTTGGGCGCCGCCTCGCTGAACTTACCGGGGACTTTGTGGCGTTCTCGCGTCAGCTTACGGATGAAGGGCAGTTTCGCTGGCTGGGGCCGGAGAAGGGCGTGATTCATCTTGCGTGTGGAGCGCTGATCAACGCGGTGTGGGACCTTTACGCAAAGGCGGAGAAGAAGCCGCTGTGGCGGCTGCTGGCGGAGATGACTCCTGAGCAGATCGTCGCTGCGGTCGACTTCCGCTATATCGACGACGCCATAACCCGCGACGAAGCGCTGGGCATGCTCAGGGCAACGGAAGAGTCGATGCCGCAGCGGCTCGCGCATCTCGAAGCCGCGGGATATCCCGCTTACACGACCTCTGCCGGATGGTTCGGGTTCGGCGACGAGAAGATTCGGCGACTTTGCCGTGAGGGCCTGGCAGACGGCTGGACACACTTCAAGCTAAAAGTGGGCGGGGACCCTGCAGATGACCTGCGCCGGGGATGGATCGTCCGGAACGAGATTGGCACCAGAAATCGGCTGATGGTCGACGCAAACCAGAAATGGGGCGTTCTGGAGGCGATTGAACGGACACGTGGGCTGGCTGAGTTGGACCCGTGGTGGATGGAAGAGCCGACCAACCCAGACGACATTCTTGGACATGCGCGCATTCGCCGCGAGGTCGCTCCCATACGCATCGCGACCGGTGAGCACTGCCACAACCGCATCATGTTCAAGCAGCTGCTGCAGGCGGGAGCGATCGACGTCTGCCAGATCGACAGCTGCCGGGTGGCTGGCGTGAACGAGGTCGTTGCCATCCTGCTTATGGCGGCGAAGTTCGCGGTGCCGGTGTGCCCGCACGCAGGCGGAGTAGGTTTATGCGAGTACGTGCAGCATCTTTCTGCGTTCGATTACCTGCGCGTATCGGCTTCGATGGAAGATCGCGTGATCGAGTACGTCGACCATCTGCACGAACACTTTGTCACGCCGGTGAAGATCCGGCGCGGGCATTATCTGCTTCCGGCGGTGCCGGGTTACAGCATCGAGATGCTGCCCGAGTCCCTTGAACAGTATGCGTTTCCAAACGGCGTGGTGTGGCGAGACGATCCGGCCTGATCAGTCCCGCTACTCCCACTCGATCGTTCCCGGCGGCTTGCTCGTAATGTCGTAGACCACCCGGTTGATGCCCCGGACTTCGCTGACAATCCTGCTTGAGATGGTCCGCAGCAAATCATACGGCAGCGGTGCCCAGTCGGCGGTCATGCCGTCTTCGCTTTCGACGGCACGAATGACGCAGGTGTTGGCGTAGGTTCTCTGGTCGCCCATAACGCCCACAGACTTTACCGGCAGAAGGACAGCGAAGGACTGCCATACCTTGCGGTAAAGCCCTGCGCGCTTGATCTCGTCGACCACGATCTCGTCGGCCTCCTGAAGAATGGCAACGCGCTCGGCTGTGACCTCGCCGAGTATCCTGACCGCCAGCCCCGGACCCGGAAACGGCTGCCGCTCGATGATCTCGTCCGGCATGCCGAGGTCGCGGCCGATGCGGCGGACTTCATCTTTGAACAAGTCTCGCAGCGGCTCGATGAGCTTTAGTTTCATGTCCGCAGGCAAGCCACCAACGTTGTGATGGCTCTTGATCGTGTGCGAAGGGCCATGCACGCTGGATGATTCAATCACGTCTGGATATAGAGTTCCCTGCACCAGCCAGGCGACTTCTTCGCCGACATGCTTTTCGGCTTCGAAGATCTTCTTCGCCTCGTCGTCGAATACCGCGATAAATTCGTTGCCAATGGCTTTACGTTTCTGCTCGGGGTCAGTCACGCCTGCCAGTCTCGTCAGAAAACGCTCGCTCGCGTCGACGGAGACGACGTTGAGACCGAGTTGCTCGCGCATGGTCTTCTGCACCTTCGCGAACTCGTCCTTGCGCAGCACGCCATTGTTCACGAAGATGCAGGTCAGGCGGTCGCCGATCGCCTTCGCCACCAGCACGGCTGCCACTGAGGAATCGACGCCGCCACTCAGCCCGCAGATCGCGTGGCCGTCTCCCACCTGCGCCTTTACGCGCTCGATGGTGCTCTGAATAAAGTGCTCCGGCGTCCAATCCGGTTTGGCACCGCAGATATCGATGGCGAAGTTCTTCAGCAGCTCCATTCCTTGCGGTGTATGGGCCACTTCGGGATGAAACTGCACGGCGTGGATCTTACGATCAGCGTTCTCGATCCCGGCAACGGCGTTGTTCGTCCGGGCGGTGAGCCGGAAACCCGGCGGCAGTGTCTCCGCGTGGTCGCCATGGGACATCCAGACGTTCAGCGTTCGCGGCAGACCATGAAACAGCGGTGTCTCAGCGGCGATAGTCACTTCGGCGTGTCCATACTCCCGCGCACCCGCTGGGACGACCTTCCCGCCGAGGTGATGCGTAATGAACTGCAGACCGTAGCATATGCCAAGGACGGGAACGCCCAACGCGAGGACTGCCGGGTCGGCGGCAGGGGCATCTGCATCGTAGACGCTTGACGGGCCGCCTGAGAGAACCAGGCCCTTGGGCGACAACGCCGTAATCCGCTCGATGGGCGCCGTGCAGGGCAGTACCACGGAGAATACGTTGAACTCCCGTATCCTCCGCGCGATCAGTTGGGTGTATTGCGAGCCAAAGTCGAGGATGACGATCGTTGAGGTATCCACACGCCCAGTGTAAATGGCGAGAGACGCTCTACTTGGAGTCGCGAGGTCTGGTGTTGTTCACAGCGGCCATTAACCCGGCGCCCGCCAGAATCACGACCATGGCGACGATCCATTGCGAGTGCACATGCGACAGGACGGCGACGTAGACCAGGCCACCGATCAGGATCAACAATCCAAGAGCATATAGTGCAAAGGACATCGCGGTCTCCGTGCCAGGTGCGAAGGTAAGAAGCTATTGCCCATAGGATGCAACTTTCACGCCGCATGCGGAGCTTTTTCCTGGTTGCCATAGGCGTGCCATAGATCGAGGTAGGCGACGAGCCGGGCAACGTGGAAAAAATCGGACCCGACAAGGTAGATCACCGTTACGCCTGCCCACCAGAATGCCAGGAAGTCTGGCGTAGTCACGCTCTCAAACGGCAACGGCGTCGCAGAAAAGACCATGGCGAGTACGATCAGCGCGATCTTTACGATGCCCATGACGAGGTTGACTTCGACCAGCTTGCTCTTCATCGGTCCGAGGCGGAACGCCGCTCCAAGGCCGGCGGCGACGCCTAGATCGCGAAGCATGGCGAGCAGCGGGGCCACGGAGAAGATCCAGCTGACGGTACCCCAGAGCACAAACAGTCCAATCGTCGTGACGATGGAGATCGCGCAATAGAGTACGAGGTTCGGCTCCTGGCCGGAAGCGATCGGCTGAGTGACCGCCGTGCCTGCCGCCCACTCCATACACCGGAACCAGACCCAGAAGCTTCCCGCCAATGCAACCAGCCTGATTGCCTGCAACACCATCAGCGTCATGGGGCGTGCGCAAAGTCGCGCGTCGGCCCGGCGCAGCACCATCGTTCTCCCAAAGGAAGAGACGATGACCCACAGCAGTACCAGCATGGGGATGAGCCAGACTGAAAGGCGCAGAAGATCGGGCCCAACGATCTCCGCTGCTCTGTCGATTTTGGCAACTACGCCTATAGGGTCGGCAGTCATCGCGCCGACAGGATCGTGCAACAGTGCGCGATCAAGACCGAGTAGCGAGAGATCGTACCCTCCGGCGGTGTGAGCGCCGAGGATGCCGCGCAGCTTTGTGAAGATCAAGCAGAGAGCTGGAATGCCATACGCCCACCGCCAGAGGACCTCCAGGCCTGTAAGTGAAGGCCGCCGCCAACACGACGAGAGGGTATGCACAAACGACTGCGTTCCGCGTACGGGCGGTACGCTGGCCGGGCTGGTCGCACTTCCCTGCTCCCTATTCCCTGCCACTTCTACTTCACCACGAGGTTTACAAGCTTGCCGGGCACCACGATGACCTTGGCGACAGTCTTGCCTGCGATTCGCGCCACGACCTTGGCGTCCGCGGTCGCAGCGTTCTTTACAAAGGCCTCATCGCTTCCCGCTGCTACCTTTACAACCGTCACAAGTTTGCCATTGATCTGGACAGGGACTTCAACCTCGTCTTCGCGCGCGAGTTCTTCATCAACTGCGGGAAAGGACGCGCGGAAGACAACGCCTTCCTGGCCGAGATCTTCCCATAGCTCCGCAGCGAGAAACGGCGCGAACGGTGCGATCAGCAGGGTCAGGCTGGTGAAGAGATGCGCGAACTCCGCCGGACTCCATGCTCCTGAGTCCATCTCGGGCTCGGCGGCAGTGATCTCGTTGACCAAAATCATGATCGATGAGATGGAAGTGTTGAAGTGCCAGCGTCCGCTGAAGTCCTGCGTTACCTTTGCCAGCGTCTGGTGCAGGACGCGCATCACCTTGAGCGCCGAGGGTGAGATCGTTTCGCGCTGAACGGAGTGATAAGCGACACCTCGCACCCAGCCTGAGTACTTCGTGACCAGCCGATGCACCTTGCTTAAGAACCGCACAACCCCAGCGACGCCGTCCTCCTGCCAGTCGAGATCGCGGTCCGGCGGTGCGGCAAACAGCGCGTACATCCGCGTGGCGTCCGCGCCATAGCGATCGATCATCAGGTCGGGCGATACGACATTTCCCTTGGACTTCGACATCTTCGCGCCGTCTTTGATGACCATGCCCTGCGTAAACAGCCGCGCCACAGGCTCATCATTCGTGGTCAGGCCGATGTCGCGCATCACCTTGGTCCAGAACCGCGAATAGATGAGGTGCAGGATCGCGTGCTCGACGCCGCCGATATACTGGTCAATCGGAAACCAGTACGCGGCCTTCTCTTTCGAGAATGGAGCCGCGTCATTCTTCGCGTCCGTATAGCGGTAGAAGTACCAACTGGAATCGACGAAGGTGTCCATGGTGTCGGTTTCGCGCAGCGCGGGGCCGCCGCAGACCGGGCAGGTGATGTTGACGAACTCCGGAACACGGCCGAGCGGCGATCCGCCCTGCTGGGTAATCTCCACCTGGGGCGGGAGAACGACGGGAAGATCGGCTTCGGTCAGCGGGACGACGCCGCCGGGCTCCAGACCGGAGTGCCCGTTCTGGCAATAGACCATAGGGATGGGAGTGCCCCAGTAGCGCTGCCGGCTGACGCCCCAGTCTTTGAGGCGATAGGTGATCTTGGCAGTGCCGAAGCCATTGGCTGCCGCGAAGGCGGCCATCTTTTCCTGGGCGGTAAGACACGACTCGCCTGTCCAGTCGCCAGAGTCGATCAGCACGGCTTCCGCTTCGCCGGTAAACGGAAGCGTCAGGTCGGATGTATCGAGATTGGGAGCGATGACGCGCTTGATGGGGAGGCCATACTTGGTTGCGAACTCGAAGTCGCGCTCGTCATGCGCGGGAACGCTCATGATCGCGCCCGTACCGTAATCAGCAAGGATGTAATTCGCGACCCAGATGGGCACAAGTTCGCCGTTAAATGGATTCACGGCGGATCGGCCCGTGGGTATGCCGTGCTTCTCGATGGCACCCACATCTCCAGCTTCCCGGGCGGCCTGCTGCTGCGCCAGCAGCTCTTGCACCTGTTTCGCCAGAGGCCCATCGAAGCTCGACCAATGCTTTACCAGCGCGTGCTCCGGGGCGAGTTGGATGGAGGTTGCGCCGAAGATGGTGTCGACGCGAGTCGTAAAGACAGCGACGGTCATGGCGTCGGTACAGCCATCGACCGCAAACGTAATCTCCGCGCCTTCGCTGCGACCAATCCAGTTGCGCTGCATGGTCTTGACCTTGTCGGGCCAGCCATCCAGCTTCTCCAGATCGTGCAGCAGTTCGTCGGCATATTGTGTAATCCGCAGGAACCACTGCGTCAGGTCGCGCTGCTCCACGATCTGATCCTCGTGCCGCCAGCAGCGTCCGGCAACGACCTGCTCGTTTGCCAGAACAGTCTGGCATTGCGGACACCAGTTCACCTTGCTCTTCTTGCGATAAGCAAGGCCGCGTTCGTACATCTTCAGGAAGAACCACTGGTTCCAGTGGTAGTAGTCCGGCAGGCAGGTGGTCACTTCACTCGACCAGTCGAAGCCCATACCCAGCCGCTGGAACTGCTTTTTCATCGCCGCGATGTTGCTCAGCGTCCACTCGCGCGGCGGCGTGTTGTTTTTGAGCGCAGCATTCTCGGCTGGAAGCCCGAACGCGTCCCAACCCATCGGATGCAGCACGTTGTATCCGCGCATCCACATGTAGCGCGCCAGCGCATCGCCAATGGCATAGTTGCGGACGTGGCCGATGTGGAGGACACCGCTCGGGTACGGCAGCATTTCAAGCACATAGTACTTCGGCTTCCCGGAGTCGTGACCTTCCGCAGCATAGAGGGACGACTCAGACTGCCAGCGCGCTTGCCATTTTGGCTCGATCTCCGCAGGGTTGTACCGCGCCGGCTGCGAGGCGTCCTTGTCGCTCTTGATTTCTTCGCCTTTTACCATGTCTTCCTCATTGTACTTGCCGATAAAGCTTATGCATTTGAGCTGAGGAGTCGCACCACCAACGTGTTAGGGCCGCGAAGCAACGCTTGGCTATACTCAGGATTGTCCCTTCTACAGGTTCGACAGCATGAACAGCAGCGAAGAACAGGCGCGATGACTTCTGTCTCGGAGACAAGCACTTCGGCGGCGACTGACACCGTCGTAGCTGCGACCGCAAAAGGCCGCATGCCCCGGCTGCCGGTGCTGGACGGCTGGCGCGGCCTCAGCATCCTGATCGTGCTGCTCTCGCACATGTTTCCCTTGGGACCGAATCGCTTCGGGATGAACGTCGCCTTCGGCTACATGGGCATGGCGATCTTCTTTACCCTCTCAGGATTTCTGATTACCAGCACGCTCTACTTTCATCCCAGCGTGCGGACCTTCGCCATTCGCCGCTTGTGCCGGATTCTGCCTTTAGCGTGGCTTTATACGGTCGTGGCGTTGGCCCTGATGCATGCCGGATGGCACGTCTGGCTGGCGCAGACGCTCTTCTACTCGAACCTGCCGCCATTCTGGCTTACACCGCTGACGGGCCATCTCTGGAGCCTCTGCATCGAGGTGCAGTTTTACGCCGGGATCGGGATCCTTTTTCTGATGCTGAAGCAGCGCGGGCTCGCTTTGTTGCCGTTCCTATGTGTCGCGGTCACGATGGGACGCATCGTAACCCTGGACTGGGCCAGCATCGTCACGCTCTTCCGGGTGGATGAGATCCTCTCCGGAGCATCACTCGCATTTCTGTTTCACAGCAGGTACAACGAGCAACTTAAGCGGGCGCTTGCAAAGATTCCTCCGGCAGCCCCGTTCCTCCTGCTGCTGCTTGGCAGCCACCCATCGTTTCCGATGCTGAATTACTTGCGCCCTTACTTCGCCGCCGCACTGGTTGGGACGACGCTCTTCCACGAGGGCTCCAACTGGAACGACGTCCTCGAATCACGGTTTCTGCGCTACATCGCGACCGTCTCGTTCGCACTTTATATCTGGCATCCGCTTACCATGTACGGCTGGTTTGAACCGGCAGACAAGGTGCTCCGTTACGAGCGCCGAATACTTTCCATCGCCCTTACGTTCGGGATCGCTCATCTGTCTACCTTCTACTTCGAGAATCTCTGGATCAACCTGGGCAAGCGTCTCACCGCGAAAAAGGCATGACCGGAAGATTCCGGCGATGAAGCTTCTCTGGCTATGTGTTGAAGCCGTTCCCGACACATAAGTCCGTCATCTCGACCGGAGCGGCGCGTCAGCGCGGCGCAGCGGAGAGACCACCGCATTTGCCTTGATCAGTCTCGAGATGACAGCGAGCAACCATCTGACAAAGCTATCCGGCAGCCAGCGTCCTCAAAACTCCTACATTCCTTGCCTCGTCTCCCGGGGCATCGACCGGGGTCTCCGCGATGAACGCTGCATGGGCAAAGTGCGGGTCGCGCAGGAGCCTTCGGAAGGCGTCCGGGCCGATGGTTCCCTCGCCGATATGCTCGTGGCGGTCGAGCTTCGATCCCTTTGCCGCCTTGGCGTCGTTGCAGTGCCACAGCTTCACCGCATCGAAGCCGATCGTTCTCTGGACGAGCGCCATCGTCTCCGCATAGCCGGGTTCGCTGACCAGATCGTAGCCCGCGACGTGCACATGGCAAGTGTCCAGACAGACGCCGACCGGCGCGCAGGCTTGCAGCAGTTCCACGAGTTCAGCCACCTGCTCCAGCTTTCCGCCAAGCGAGAACTCCGCGCCCGCGGTGTTCTCAATGAGCACCTTGAAGTTGGCGTCCTGCCACGGCAGGCCATCGATGGCTCGTTCAATCGACTGTGCAGCGAGCCGGAGGCCTTCTTCGCGCGTCAGGCCCTTCCAACTGCCGGGATGCAGAACCAGAAACTCCGCACCCAGCGCCAAAGCGCGCTCAACTTCTCCACGGAATCCGATGATCGAGTTCTCCCGCACCGCCTCGGTCTGGCTGCACATGTTGATCAGGTAGCTGGCATGCACAGAAACCGGCCCAACATCATGCTCGGCCCGTAGATCGCGCATCTTCGACGCGTCCTCCGGCTTTACCGGACCGGCCCGCCACATCCGCGGGCTCGATGAAAAGATCTGAAAGGTATTCGCGCCTACCTCAACCGCCCGGTTGACTGCTGTCCAACACCCGCCGGCGGTGCCCAGATGTACGCCAATGCGCTTCTTGTTTCCTGCTACAACCATGCCTTCAGCCTATCGCAACCTGCGTACCGCACAGCCACTCTGCCGCAGTTCTGGTTGACCCCCGCTGTAGACACACCTAGCATCTGGTTATGCCTGGACCGCAAAGCTACAAGAACCACACTCGCTTTGATCCGCTCTTCCATTTCATCGTTTTGCCGCTTCTCCTTGCGAATCTCGTCGGTATGGTTAGTCTGACGATCCGTGAATGGCCGCATCGTCATGGGCTGCACCTCTGGTGGGTTCTGATGGCGATCGTCTTCATTCTTATCGCTGGCGTGGCCAGAAGCAGCGCACTTCGCGCACAAGACCGAACGATTCTGCTCGAAGAACGGCTCCGCTATAACGCTTTACTCTCGCCTGCGATGCTCGATGCCAGCGGGAAGCTCACACCGAGGCAGATCATCGCGCTCCGATTTGCTTCCGACGAAGAGCTTCCTGCTCTTGTCGCCCGGGCGCGCACTGAAAACCTGAGTTCGAAACAGATCAAGCAGAGCATCGTGCACTGGCGGCCGGACAACTATCGCGTTTAATCGCGCATGTTAAATTTTTGAGTGCCCGAATGTGAGCTATCCGACACAACGATTGTTGCAAGCCGAGCAGGATTGCGACGTAGCTCCCTGTTATGTTGTCCTGAATCCAAACATCGAATGCGGCTGGCTGGGCGTAATCGCCGTGGGCATGCTGATGGGCATCATCATCCGATACGTGGACATCGACGTAAAGCGAGCACTGAGCGGCTCAAAGCCATCGATGACCAGGGCGTTCGCCTCGACCATGCTGCTCGGTGTCGCGGCGGCTGTAGCCATTAGCGCGAATGTGTCTGCCCTCTATGTGCTCGGCACCGTCTATCTCTTCACCTGGATCTGCCAGAAGACGCTGGCTCTGTTCCGTTCCAGTTTGGGAGTGCAGGAACACGTTTCGAGTTAGTAGACGTCCCGCTGGTAGCGCTTCTGCTTCTTCATCGTCTCCAAGTATTCCGCAGCGTGGTCGAGCGTTCCGTTTGAGCCTTTGGCGATTACATCCAGCAGTGCTGTCTCGACGTCTTTGGCCATGCGCGTCGCGTCGCCGCAGACGTAGAAGTAGGCGCCGTCTTCCAGCCAGCGGTAAAGCTCCGCAGCCTTTTCCTGCATGCGGTCCTGTACGTAGACCTTCTTGGACTGATCGCGCGAGAAGGCGGTGTCCAGGTGGGTCAACGCGCCATTCCTGTGCATCGACTCAAGCTGGTCCTGGTAGAGGTAGTCCAGCTTGGCCCGCTGGTCTCCGAAGAAGAGCCAGTTCTTTCCTGGATCGCCCTTCACCTGGCGCTCTTCAAGAAAGGCACGAAAGGGGGCGATGCCCGTTCCTGGGCCGACCATGATGACGGGGGCAGAGGTGTCTTCCGGCAGACGGAAGTTGCCGTTCGCGTGCAGGAAGATGGGCAGCGTCGAACCTACCGGAGAGCGCTCTCCCATGTGTCCGCTTGCCAGCCCCTGGCGTTCGCGGCCATGCGCGTCGTAGCGGATGACCCGGACTGTGGTTTCGACGCGGTCCGGATGCATCAACTGGCTGGAGGCGATGGAGTACATGCGCGGCGTCAACCGCTGCAGCACGGTGAACAGCTTTTGCGGATCCTTGACGACGCCGGGAAACTCGTAAAGCAGGTCAAGGAACTCGCGGCCCCAGCAATGCTCCTCTGCGCGCGCCTTGCCATCGGGCCCGGTCATTGCTGCGAGCGCGGGGATGGGGTGTGCCGGATCGACCAGCTTGGCGTACTGGTTGATCGTGCTGCGCGTAAGTTTACCGATAGCGAGGCGTGTGCGAACCGCCTCTTCGAGGCTGATCTCGACCTTGTAGTGGTCGAGGACGCGCTCGTGGCCAGTGAAGCCGAGCGCGCGAAGCACCAGGGTCACTTCGCTGGCGCGGTTCTCAGCCAGAATGCCGACCGCGTCGCCCGGGGTGTACAGCATGCCCTCTTCAAGTTCCAGCGCGATGTGCCTGGTCTCCTTTTCGGAGCCTTCCGCGGTAAGCCGGAAGTTCTCGATGACTCGCGAGGTGTATGGATTGTTGCGGGTATACTTCACCGCGTGTCCCGCTTGCGCAGGCTCGACTTGCTCGATCGTTTCGCTCATCTCTCTATGATAAGGCGGGCGAGGTTGCTTCGGCACGGGTCGCGAGCTATTTTGCGGGTGGGGAGGATGGCGAGAGCTTGTCTGTCCTTCTTCCCGATCACTAAGCTGACCGACGGACTACAAAGTGAGCACTGGAGTAGTGGAAACAGGAACCAGTGAGTACACTTCTCGTCATGTTCCTGCGCACGCTTCTTCGCACCGGTTTTACCGCCATCCTGCTGGCCCTGTCGGCCGCTTCCGCCCAGCAAACCGCCCAGCCGACGAAACTCATCAATGGCTACGAGCCGAAGTGGTGGAAGGAAGCCGTTGTCTACCAGATTTATCCGCGGTCGTTCAAGGACTCGAATGGTGACGGGATCGGCGATCTCCCCGGGATCACGTCGAAGCTCGATTATCTGCAGAAGCTAGGAGTAAACGTGATCTGGCTCAGTCCTCACTTCGACTCGCCCAATGCGGACAACGGATACGACATCCGTGATTACCGCAAGGTGATGAAGGAGTTCGGGGACATGGCCGACTTCGACACGCTACTCGCCGGAATCAAGCAGCGTCACATGCGTCTTATTATCGACCTTGTCGTCAACCACACGTCGGATGAGCACAAGTGGTTTGTCGAGTCGCGTTCGAGCAAGACCAATCCGTACCGCGACTTTTACATCTGGCGACCGGGCCACACTGCGCCCGATGGCACTCGGACGCCGCCCAACAACTATCCCTCTTACTTTTCCGGCTCAGCGTGGACGCTCGATCCGAAGACGAACGAGTACTACCTGCACTACTTTGCCGCGAAGCAGCCGGACTTGAACTGGGCCAACCCCAAGGTGCGGGAAGAGGTGTTTTCGCTGATGCGGTTCTGGCTGGACAAGGGCGTCTCGGGCTTTCGGATGGACGTCATTCCGCTGATATCGAAGCCCACCGGTCTCCCTGATCTGACTCCGGAACAACTGAAGAACCCGCCGAACGCTTACGCCAATGGACCTCACCTGGCAGAGTATTTGCATGAGATGGACCGTGAGGTGCTCTCGAAGTACGACGACATGTCCGTTGGCGAGGCGACCGGCACGACGCTGGCGCAGACGAACAACCTGGTTGACGACCGGCGCCACGAGCTGAACATGATCTTCAACTTCGATGCGATCAAGCTGGGCCGGTCCGACTTCGGCTTGAGCACGCTTGGGCCATGGTCGCTCCCTGAACTGAAGAGCATCTATGACGATCACGCGCGGGTATTGACGAAGCATGACTGGGACACGGTCTTTCTTTCGAACCATGACAACCCTCGCATCGTGTCTACCTTCGGCGACGACTCGCCGGCGATGCGCGTTCCTTCGGCCAAGCTGTTTGAGACGATGATTCTGACGCTGCGCGGCACGCCCTTCCTCTACGAGGGCGACGAGCTTGGGATGACCGACTACCCGTTCAAGACGCTTGCCGACTACGACGACATTGCCGTGAAGAATGCCTACAAAGCGCTGGTGGATACCGGCAAGATGTCGGCGTCCGATTTCCTCGCTTCGCAGGCAAAGGTCGCGCGCGACAACGCCCGGACACCCATGCAGTGGGACGGCTCCGCGCAGGCCGGGTTTACTTCCGGCAGTCATCCATGGCTGGCCGTGAACCCCAACTACAAGGAGATCAACGCTGCGGAGGAGGAGGCTGATCCTGCATCGGTGCTCAACTACATGCGCGCCCTGATCAATTTGCGTGCCAAGACCCCGGCGTTCGTCTATGGAGATTATGAAGACCTCGATCCGCAGCACCCTCACGTGTACGCGTATACGCGGTCGCTCCCTGGAGAGAAGTACCTGGTTGTAGAAAACTTCAGCAGCAGCCCTGTTGCGTATTCACTGCCGAAGGAGCTGAAAGCCGGAAGCCTGTTGATCTCGGACATACCCGGCTCGCACGAGGCAAATGTATCCACGCTGAACCTGGCACCTTGGGAGGCCCGGATCTACAAGCAGTAGGTGCGAGAGCGTCAGGACTTTACGGCCCGTGCGCGTGCCTAGGGGGCGGCTGGTTTCCTCGGGCTTCCGGAATTCGTTACGATCGTGAGATGTCGAAGCTTCTCCCCTGGCTCTTTCTCCTTGGCGCCGCCGTGGCACCGGGCCAGAACCAGCTCAGGTCCCACACGCTCCATCTTTCTTCAGGCAAGGACATTACCCTCTCGCTTCCCGCGGGGTTCGACATCAACGTTGCGGCCGAAGGCATGCACCGGGCGCGCTTTTTTGCTCGATCGCCGGATGGCCGCTTCTTTCTTACGGACATGCACTCCCTGGCCGACAACACGCAGGGGGCGATCTACATTCTCGAGGGCTGGAACGCTGCAACGCACACATTCGCGCGCAGGACGACCTATCTCGATCTTCTTCGGAACCCGAACAACGTTGCCTTCTATACCGATCCATCGGGACAGGCGTGGCTCTATACGGCCCTGACCGATCGGCTGCTGCGATACAAGTACAACGCCGGGGACAACGCGCCCACCGGACCGCCGGAGGTACTGGCGCACTACCCGGACTACGGTCTGAACTACAAGTACGGCGGCTGGCATCTGACTCGCACGGTAGCGTTCGCTGAACTCCATGGCCGCATCCGCCTCTTCGTAACAGTAGGCAGCAGTTGCAACGCCTGTCGCGAGAAGGAGCCGATCCGCGCAACACTGTCGGCGATGGATCCCGACGGCAAGAACCAGCAGATCATCGCAACCGGGCTGCGCAACGCGGTAGACCTGGCCTATGTTCCGGCCATCGATGAGGGCGCGCTGTTTGCGACGAACATGGGCGCCGACCACCTGGGCGACCACGATCCTGAAGACACGGTCTTCGAGCTTGATTCGAACCTGCATCCGGTGAATGCGGGGCAGAACTACGGTTGGCCGACCTGCTACTTCGCTCATGGGACGGCGCATGCGGACAGTGCCATCTCGCACCCTGACCCAGCGAGGCCAGTAGTGCCCGCACCGCCTGCCGGCCCCCCGCCCGAACAGTTTGACTGTGCGAAGGTGCCCGCGGCGTACACCACCTTCCTCGCGCACTCGAGCCCACTCGGCGTTGCGTTCTTCGACGGCGATAACAAGGCGCTCGCCAGTACTTTCCTGGCTGCGATGCACGGGT
The DNA here is from genome assembly GCA_964658395.1 of uncultured Granulicella sp. GTDB lineage: Bacteria > Acidobacteriota > Terriglobia > Terriglobales > Acidobacteriaceae > Edaphobacter. The sequence goes on from CAZZYQ010000034.1 coordinate 36,424, forward strand.
CTGGCAAGCCTCGGATTGGCGCAGGCTATCGGGTAGTCAGCTTCACTCCCGGCAAACGAGCTCCACAGCCGTTCATCACCGGATTCATGAGCGGTGGCAGAATCAAAGGCCGCCCGTGCGGCATCCTGCAAACCGGCCCAGACTCATTTCTGTTGTCCGATGACGTGAATGGGGTGGTGTATTCGATTCA
>CAZZYQ010000034.1:36713-43459 GCA_964658395.1 uncultured Granulicella sp.
ACGTGCACCTGGCGGTAGCCGCCCAGGGTGGGCGACTTGGTTGAATGATAGGCGAGCGTGTACTGGGTGCGGATGTCCTGGGCGACCTCGGCGGCGATCGGGTCGACCTCTTTGAGCGATTTCGGGAAGTAGGCCACACCGCCCGTCTGTTCGGCCAACGCTTCGAGCACGCGGCGCGCGTGGCGTGCCTCGTTCTTGTCGGTGTCGCTGCCGAAGAGCAGACCGATGCAGTAGATGGTCGGGCCATCAAGGTCCTGGATACGTCGGATGGCAGTCTCGAGGGTGGCGCTGGAGGCGTTGTCTTCGCCGTCCGTCACAACGAGGAGCACCTGCTTGGGCTGCTTGGCGTTCTTCGCGAGGTAGTCGGCGGATGCAACCAGCGCGTCGTAGATCGCCGTTCCCCCGCTCGACTTGATGTAGCTGAGCCCCTGCTGGAGCTTTGCGGTGTCGCTGGTGAAGTCCTGGTCGATGAACGCTTCCCAGGAGAAGTCCACCAGGAAGGCCTCGTCCGCTGGATTCGACAGCTTCACGAGATCGAGGGAGGCCTGGTTGACGGCCGCGCGCTTATCGTACATGGACCCGGAGCTGTCGATCAGGATGCCAAGAGAGACGGGAAGATCTTCGTGCCGGAAGGAGGCCAGGGTCTGTGGCACACCGTCTTCGTAGACGTGAAACGCGTCCTTCGTGAGGTCCAGGACGGAACGCCCGGAGCTGTCGAGGACTGTCGCGTTCAGACGAACTTCGTAGGCCTCCTGACGAAGCGTATATTTGCCGCCTGGACCTTTGGTGACGTCTCCCGGTGCGTTGGCGGCCGGTTGGTCTCCCGTCTGTGCGGCGCCGGGCGCAGGATCGGGATCAGGCGACGGGACGGGATCGCGGTCGATCGTAAGCGGTGGCTGCGCGGAGGACTGCTGGGGTGCCTGCCCATGAACGGCAGGCGCGATCACAAGACAGGCAGCCCATAGAAGGGTGAACAAAGGCCATCGGCAGAGAACGTGCCGACGATTTCTCGTGCGGTCGGGAGTTGAAACGATGATCCTACCAGGCATTGACGGAGTGGATGCTGCGCTGCGGACGGAAGTGCCTCGAGCGGACGGCTTACTGCGAAGGTGCATAGTATCCCTGTCGATAGTGGACGTCCAGCAGCGGCAAGCCGGGTGGCGGCAGCAACCGTACCTTCAATTTACGCCAGTTTCCGTCCCGCTTCACCTCGGACGGCCGGTACCCTATGACGTACTCATTGCGCAGTTCGGCGCTGATGCGGGTGGCAATGTCGCCCATGTCGCCCATGTCTGAGATGCGGAAGAGGCGCCCTCCCGTCAACTCGCAGATATCGGTGAGCAAGATGGGCCCAGTCTGCTCTTCGATGGTCGGAGCGTAGGCGTCGAAGATGCCGATGGAGTAGATCTGAACATCGCTCTCGCGCACGACCCGGCGAAGTTCACCTTCGGAGTAGCGGCTCCGGTTGTCGCCGCCGTCGGAGATGATGAGGAGAGCTTTGCGGTCGTACTTCGCCGATTTCAGCTTGTTGACCCCCAGGTAAACCGCGTCGATAAGGGCCGTCCGATTTTCTGGTTTCAGCATCACCATGCGCGCTTCCACATCATCTATGTCCGAGGTGTAGTCGACAATGACGGCCGGACGGTCGTTGAACCCGATGACGAAGAACTCGTCCTGCGGGTTGCAGGTGCGCATGAACTCGCTCAATGCTTTGCGGGCGCGGGCGAACTTAGAGGTCATGCTGCCGCTCAGGTCGAATACGATGCCGATGGTGACGGGGGCGTCTTCGGTGGAGAACGACTTGATGACCTGTCCCATGTTGTTGTCGTAGATGTTGAAGTTCTCCTTCTCCAGGCCGGTAACGAGGCGGTTCATCGGGTCGGTCACCGTGAGCGGAACGAGAACCAGATTCACATCGACGCGAATGGGAGCGGGCCGGCGCGCAGAAGCCGCTGGCTTGCCGTCGGGCGAGGTTGGCGAAGCGGCGGGGACGGCCGGCTTCGGCGGGACACCGATGGGTGTATTCACATCGCCGAGGGGGTTCTCCTGCGCTCTTAGGACGCCACACGAGAGCGCTAGAACGAAGAGAACGGAAAGGAGAGGACGCAAGCGGCCTAAGGGCAAAACAGCGCTCACCATTCTCATGCTCCGTTGTAGCCGAGGCAAACTCCGGTTTGACTTGCCCGTGTGCTCCATACACTGCTCCAGGTCGTCGTGCATCAGTCTTGCATCAACTGACCCTACTTTAATCCAGACGGCGGTTCCCATGCAGCTTTAAGATTCATTGTGCGAAAGCGGGTGGGAATCCGGACATCTGCCTTGCTATACGCTGCGCCTGCGGAGATGGATGCATTGCGGCACTCCACACGCGCCTGTGTTTAGGCAGGGGCGGCCCCCGTCGCGGTATCTTTCTCCCTTGACCGAACCGTTTGAATTACCCTGCCGGGGAAGTTCTTCGCATCACCAGGGCGGTCATGTCGTTCGACGCCAACTTATTCCGGAACGGCACCCACCCCCAGTGCTGTTTCGCTGAACCTTGCGCCGCATCGAGGACCGCCTGGCACCCAGCGCCGGCCGGCCCATCGTTGGCAGAACCTAGCGCATCCGCTAACCGCTTTGTTTTGGAAGAGTCCGGGCCGGCCAGGCTGTCGCTTACGCCTTTAGTCACTACCAGCAGTGTCGCTCCCGGCTCGAAAGCCTGCATGGAGGCGTCATAGGTCAGGTGAGGAAAGAGCCCGAGCGGCATGGACACATTCGGGAGAGGCCGGACGCCTTCTGCGTCGCCGAGCAAAGCAGTCTGGCCGCCGGCATTGATGTAGGCCAGCACTCCCAGCTGAGCGTCATAGCAACCAACTACGGTTGGGGTGAAGCGTACACCGCTGGCGGCGGAGATCAGGGCCTGGTTGATCGCTTGAACCAGCAGTTCCGTGCCGTCCATCAGGTTGGCGCCGGGATCGCCGAAGTACTCCGGGGCTCTTCGGCGGAACGCTTCCTTGATCGACGCCGCAATTGGATCCAGCTCGGGTCTTCTGCCTGCAATGTCGCTCAACAGAAAGGCCACCCGCGAACCGATCCGGACTGCGTCGAACAGGTCGCCACCGGCCCTATCCGGCGAGCACCGAGCGTCCAAATCGAGGCCGATCTCCTGACCCGCCTCTGCGTGCCATGGCCCATTCGCTGCTGAAGCTGGCCCTAAATTGGTGCGAACCATCGCACGCTCCTTCCTTTGCCTTTTGCGAAATTGTAGCCCCTGACGATGCTTGGAGAGGCTCTGCGCCTCGGTAAACGCGTACGTTCGACTCGCCGTCTGGACATACGGAGCGCGGCGGCTTGCCGCAAACAGAGGGTGGGGGCAGCATCTTTAGCATGCAGGGATCGTCCTGCCGTTTTGTGCTTGACACAGTGGCTCCGTGATCTTCTACTCCTCTTACCTCGCAATTTGCTCGGTTCACGTACAGGAAAAGAGGAGTTCCTCGTGCTTCTTCGAGTCCGACGTCTACTTCTTAGGACACTCATGTTTTGTCTATGCCTTTGCACAGCGCATCAAGCATATGCGGATATCGCGTACACCAACGATGGCAAGGCGGTGGGCGTGATCGTAGCTGTGGTTGCCGTGGCAGCGGTCGCAAGCTTTGGAACGTATTATGCGATCCATCATGGTCATAACCTGACGGGCTGCATCTCTGGATCGGGGTCTGCCCTGACGCTGAAGAGGGAAGGCAGCCAGGACACGTATGTACTAGGCGGGCAGCTTGAGGGCATCCAATCAGGCGACCGAGTTCACCTCAGCGGAGATAAGGTAAAGAGTGCGTCGAAGGAAAAAGGCTTTCAAGTCAGCAAGCTTGTGATGGACTACGGGGCTTGTAAGTCCATATAGAGGACCGGTCCTTCCGAGGTGCGATAGACTCGGCTCATGCGCGTGTTCGGCATCGATTGCGGAACTGAGTTCACCGGCTACGGCGTGGTCGAGATGGACAACGAGGCACGCAACCCTAAGTTGGTGCATCTCTGCGCTGGTGCGATCAGACTCAATAAGAAGGAGACCACGCCGCAGCGTCTGGCGCAGGTGTATGCGGAGTTGATCGGCTTGATTGCGCTGCATGCGCCAGATGTCGTGGCGATTGAAGAGGTCTTCTTCTCCGCAAATGCGAAATCCGCGCTGAAGCTTGGACAGGTGCGGGGCGTCGCCATGCTGGCAGCGGCTACGTGCAACAGGCCGGTGGTGGAGTATGCTCCACTCTCGATCAAGAGCGCCGTGGTGGGCTACGGCCTCGCGCAAAAGGAGCAGGTGCAGTTCATGGTGACCCGTTTGCTCGAATTAAGCGAGACTCCGAACTCGCCCGACGCCTGCGATGCGCTCGCCATTGCGATTTGCCACATCCATACCGCGCAGACGTTAACGCTCCAGGGAGCCGGACGTTGAGCGTGGCACTTGCCGCCGTTATGGCCGTTCTAGCTGGAGGGTTTGCTGCGGGTGCTCAGCAGGCAGCGCCTGGCCCAGCACTGGCGCAGGTCACGTTCAGTTTCGAACGGCCCGGTCTGGAAGTGCCGAAGTTCACACTTGAGATCAACGAAGATGGGTCTGGGCGGTATCGGGCGGAGCAGGTGTTCGCATCGCGAAATGGTGATTCGCAGGCTGATTCGCAGACCCAGCAGGTAGACCGGCCAGTCGTTCTTTCCTCGGCCATGACTGCAAAGATCTTTACCGCGGCGCGCGACCTGAATCGCTTTAATGACGCCTGCGCCTCCAACGCGAAGAACATCGCCGATACCGGCAAGAAGACGCTGCGGTATTCCGGCGAGGGAGGCGAAGGCAGTTGCACGTACAACTACTCGGAAAACAAGCGAGTTGTGATGCTGACTGAGGCGTTCCTCGGAATCGCATACACGCTCGATCTGGGGAGGAAGCTGGACTTCGACCATCGTTTCGACCGGCTGGGACTTGATGCCGTGACCGCTTTGCTGGTTGCTGGGGTCGAGTCCGGTCGTGCAGTGGAGGTGGGTACTATTGCACCTACGCTGAGGTCGATTGCGGAGGACAGCGAGCTTTTGGAGCGGGTACGATTGCGGGCAGCCAAGCTGCTGCGGCAGTTTCCGGCCGCCTGAGCCGTTTCGCGGCGACGGCGCGTCTAAGAAGGGGTGCCTGTCTGCCGTTCCTGATCCCGGCCCGAGGCAAAGGAAGTTCCGCCAATGATCTCCCACTCTTCTCTTCGCGCTGCTTTACGGCCCTTCGCGCTTCTATCCGCGCTGCTTCTGTACGTCTCCTGCCTTACCGCGCACGCCGAAGCGCGGAGAACATTTCGTGCGGCACGGCTGACCTATCTTGAGGGCGAAGTTCATGTGAGCCAGGCGAACAGCAGCGCCAACGACAGGGCGATTCTGAACATGCCGTTGATTGAGGGCTCTGTCGTTTCGACGGGCGAAGACGGCCAGGCAGAGATTGAGTTCGAAGATGGCAGCCTGGTCCGGGTTACGCCCAACTCCGGCGCAAGCCTGTTGAACCTGTCGGCCGATGGAAGCGGCAACTACGATACGCGTGTGGCGCTGACCGGAGGTCTGAGCTACCTGGAGCTTCGCGCGGGAACCAAGTACAGGTACAGCGTGGACGCAGGCGGCGACGTGATTTCGCCGATTGAGAACGCCACCATTCGGGTCAATCTGGATGAGCCGCCTGCTGCGATCGCAGTGCTCGATGGCTCGGCGCACATCGCTGCAGTCAACGGCTCGGCCGACATCGATGCGAACGCCGGTCAGACGGTGACCATGACGGGAGCTTCAGAGGGCGGAACTTACCTGGTGAAGGCGGAGATCGCGCCTGAATCTTGGGACCAGTGGAACGAACAGCGCGACTCCATTGCGGCGAGCGAGGCAGGGACGCGGACCGACGCCCGCTCGAAGTTTGCCGGTGACCAGGGATATGGCTGGTCCGATCTGGACGCAAATGGCAGCTGGTATGACGTTCCGGGACAGGGCGAGGTGTGGCAGCCGAACGACGCCGCCCCGGATGAATACAGCGACTCGAACCAGGGTGGCTTCGATCCTTACGGGTACGGGGCGTGGGCGTGGACTCCTGCCGGCTACACCTGGGCGTCGGCATATAGCTGGGGATGGCTACCCTACCGCTGCGGCCAGTGGTCGTACTGGAGCGGCTTTGGCTGGGGTTGGACACCGGGCTTAAGCTGCGGCGTCTTCGGCTTTGGAGGCTTCGGCTACGGCGGCGTGAGCATTGGGCGCGCTCCGGGCTTCTACCATCGGCCGCATCGGCCAATCCCCGGCCCCGGCCCCATCCATCCAATTCAGCGCGACCCTTCACGGCCGCTCCCACTAAATACAGCGCGGAATCCTGAAGCACCATCGAGCTTTGCGCGTCGGGTAGAGCCGGGGATTGCCCGGCAGATCGGCGGACACACAGTTGAGCCGCTGCAGCCGGTGAGCACCGGTTACATGCCGCGAAGCGGGTCAACGGTTGGGTGGGGGCTGCGGCGTGATTTCCCCATCAATGCGTCGACCCATGAGCCGGTAACGGGCACGGTGGCCGCAGCGGGTGTTCTATCGAGTGGAGGCCTGGCGCAGCCCGGTGCTGGCGCGAGTGGTGCAGGTTCCGGTGCCCGGCGGGTGGCGCCCGGCAGTGGATACACGCCGCAAGGATGGACGCAGCGGCCGTATCAGGGTTCGGCTCAGGGTGCGATCAGTACGCCGGGGTATCGACCCTCGCCAACGCAGCAAGCGGCACCGAGGGCGGTTCC
>CAZZYQ010000035.1:0-42290 GCA_964658395.1 uncultured Granulicella sp.
GCGCGTTCTGGAGGCCGATGGTGGTCAGCGTGTCCCGCGTCCACGCATTCGCCTTGGCCATGTTCGGCGAGCCGGTAAGCCGCGGCCCGATGCCCTCGGTGAGCGCGCCCGCGAACTGCATAACATGCGAGTGCTTGAACCCCTCTTCGCGGATGCGGGCGTACATGGTGAGGTCGATGGATTCGGTGGCTGGCTGCGGGGCGTAGTAGGAGGGAAGTTCGGGCTTCTTGTCGGCGGCGGAGGCGGTGCTAACCAATAAGGCGAGTGCGGCTGCGCCCAGGCCGAGGCGCAAAATAGTGCGAACAAAGCTCATGTTATGTATCTCCCGAAGCAAAGTGTCAATTGGGCGGAAAGCGCCTTTGCGTTTGTCTGTCATCTCCGAAGGGAAAGCTGCTGTTGCGATTGCCATCGTCTGTTCTCAACACCCTCAGCTAATCAGCTGAATGAATTTTGAACTTCGAAGGGGACGCGAATGCCAAGAAGAATACCAGACCGCATCGTGGCACCAAGGCACTGTCGATACAAGGGTTCGTGCTGTATAAATGGCGACATGGGATTCAAAGCAAACGTATTGAAGGTCATGATTTCTCGCCCGGAGATGTAACGGCCGAACGCGAGATCATCACCAGTGAACTGTACCGTTGGAATGATGCAAACGCTATTTCGCGCGAGTTGATGCTCCAACCCGTCAAATGGGAGACACACAGCTCTCCCCAAATGGGCGTGCATCCGCAGGAGGTTCTAAACGAACGCCTTTTGCTTGATGCGGATATTGTTGTCGGCGTTTTCGGTGCACGAATCGGGACTGCCACAGCACAATTCATCAGTGGCAGCGTCGAGGAGATAAAGAAGCATGTTGCAGCCGGAAAGCTGGCGATGTTGTATTTTTCGCACGTTCCCGTTGATCCGAACTCGATTGATCACGCGCAGTGGCAGGCCTTACAGACCTTTAAGCAGGAGTGAGGACTGTCGGTTTGTACGCGGAGTTTGATAGCCACGACCAGCTACGCACGAATTTTGGGCACCATCTCGCCATCGAGTTAAACAAGCCGAAGTATCTTTGGATCGTCAAGCCAGACGCAACGATAGAACCGCGTGACCCCGACCTCAGCGATGATGAAAAGCGCCTTTTGATCGCAGCAGCGTCAGATATAAACGGGCAGGTTCTTACGGGGACTACTTTGGGTGGCTTCTTCGTGCAAGCCAATAGCGAAAACTTCGTAGAGGACACTCCTCGCTCAGTGGCGGCTTGGAAGCGTGCGCTTAGGAGGCTCGAAGAAATGCGTTACATCGATCCCCTAAGCGATGAGTTATACGAATTGACTGAGGAGGGATTCGAGCGTGCCGACAAAGAAATCGGCCTCTCTCCACTTTCGTTATCACTATCATTTGCAGGCACGCCAGACAATCAGACGCTTTCGGCGAATTCTAGTAAGCCGATAAAAATCACGCGGCTAGATCTTCTCACGTCTTCCGAAGCGACGGTTACGTCTCTCGCACTGGATGCGGTGCCCCGGGCTGAAAGTCTGATCCCGCTTGACCACAAGAAAATTGTCGAGCTATTCAATGCACCGCGGCCAGATAAGAACCATTATGACCATTCGGGGCCGGCAGCCATTCGAGTCGTTTTCACGATCGCCGGTCGTCACAAAGACGTCGTCTTGCCCGTAATGCTACAGCCAACGATCGTTAGCGACACGCGGTGGATAAGACTTCTTGGCTCGAAGATATTCACCATAGAATAAATATCCAAATCGTATATTCGTTTCCGAGGCGCTTGGTGCCTGACAGAATCACGTTCCTACAGCCTCGCCGCCCGCAAGCAAAACGAGAGGTTATTCTTCCCCAAGCCGCCCCAGGTACTCAACAGGCGAAACCACTGTAACCCCGTTCCTCACCGCCGCCGGAAAATGCTTGAGATTCCCAGTCACCAGCCAGGCGCCAGCCGTATGGGCGAGCGCGAGGAAAGGCATGTCCTTCGGGTCAGGCCCTCGTTTGCCCCAGGGGGCCGGGTCGGGAAGGCGAAGGCTCTCCTCAATCAAGAATTCCAGCCAGCCTGGAGGAAATCCGTAGCGGCGAAACTTTGTGCGACGGACTACCTCTCTGTACTCGCCCACCACCCATGGACTAGTGACCACCTGAATTTGCCCCAAGTACCCAATCCATGATGAGTGTTGCAGGGGCGCTTCCCGGCTTGATGCCCGCCGACACGATGACATTCGTGTCGAGGACTGCCAGTCTCATTTGCTTTTCCGGCGCTGACGCACAGTGCGGACTTGATCGATCTCCCTGTCAATGTCCTCGTCGCTCAGGCCATCCCCGGCGGCCTCTGCAATGCGCCAGTTCTTGCGAAGGGCCGCCTTCGCCATGGCCCGCCGCAGTTCGCGATCTTCCAGAATGACATCCCCGACTACGGGGATCAGAAAATATGCCGGCCCCTTCTGACCCGCCAGCAACACGGTCTCTCCCTCGCGTATAGTGTCCAGGGCCTTGGTGCCTCGGGTTCGAAACTCGCGCAGCGAAACTTGGCGCATGGGTCGCCTCCTGCATGGAGTGTAGCCAATTCAGCTACGCGCAACAATCCGACGCGTAAGTTAGCGTTGCCTCTTGCTCATGTGAAAAGTGATTCCCAGGAGCTGCCGCCTGTCCGCTTAATTCGGCCGCGACTCCTGAAAAGCCAGCCCAAGTTCGGAAGCGAGTTCGTGGAGCCGCTTGTCGCGGGTCCACAATACCGTCTCCGGGGTCAGTTGCACGGCGGCCAGCAGATGAGCATCGACATACCCGACACCCCGCCCAAACAGCTTGTACGTCTCAACAAAACGACGCACCTCTTCGTCGCTGCCTACGAACGCCATGGGCAGCCGGTCGAGTTCCTTCAGTACCTGCAACCGGCTCTGGAGACTGCCCTTTGCGACTTCGCCGATTACCGAGGGGTGTCCTAGCACCTCGCCCGTCAGCAGCAGCCGCTCCAGGTGCGGCTCCGCAAATCGCAGATGGTCGATCCACACCGAGCTGTCCGCCAGAACCATTACGCGGTTCGCCTGCGCGGGCCCAAGGTCGCATTGGGGTCGCTGCCGCCAAGCCGGGCAAGACGCCGTGCACTCCCGTTCGATCAAAGCCTTCAATCCAGCTCGTATCAGGGCCGACTTTTCCGTGATTCCTGGGCATCCGCCATCATCTTGTCGTCAATGGTGACTGTTGTTCGCATCGGGGGCTCCGTGTGTATGCATAGGATATAGCTCAGATGATGCGAGTCCGTGCCGCAGGGAACAGCATATCCTCTCCCTGCAGCGAAGGATGGCAACGTTCCTGGGACGATATGGATGAGCCACCAAATCAAAACAGCGCAGCCTCGACAAGTCCGGGACAAATCCCTTCTTATCGAAGCCGCGCTGTTATAAAGCTAAGCTAAACGGCTGTCTTCAGCTCTTTCTGAGAGCAGATTCCCTTTCGGGAATGACAAACAGAGAGAAAAAGACAGCTTCCCGGCAACTGTTATGTTGCTCCGACTTACGCTGCTGCGGTCAGGCTGGCATCGAGGTCGAAGCGGTCTGCGTTCATGACCTTGGTCCAGGCGGCTACGAAGTCGTGCACAAACTTCTCCTTCGAGTCGCTTGCGGCGTAGACCTCAGAGACGGCGCGGAGCTGGGAGTTCGAGCCGAAGACCAGGTCGGCGCGGGTGCCGGTCCACTTCACTTCGCCAGTCTGCCGGTCAAGGCCTTCGAAGTAGCCTTCGATGGTCGACGACGCCTTCCATTCGGTAGACATGTCGAGCAGGTTGACGAAGAAGTCGTTGGTCAGCGTGCCCGGCTGGCTGGTGAAGACTCCGTCCTTGGACTGCCGATAGTTTGCGCCGAGGACGCGCAGGCCGCCGACGAGCACGGCCATCTCGGGCGCGGTAAGCTTCAGCAACTGGGCGCGGTCGACGAGCAATGCTTCCGCGCGCTCGGTGTGGCCCAGGCGAAGATAGTTGCGGAAGCCGTCTGCTGTGGGTTCGAGCGCGGCAAAGGATTGAACGTCGGTGAGCTCCTGCGAGGCGTCCGTGCGGCCCGGAGTGAACGGGACCTTAACGTCGTGCCCGGCCTTCTTCGCTGCTTCTTCAACGGCGGCGCAGCCGGCAAGGACGATGAGGTCAGCGAGCGAGACACGCTTGCCGCTGCCGTTCTGCGCTGTGGCGAATTCCTTCTGGATGCCTTCAAGGGTGCTCAGCACCTTTGCGAGCACAAGCGGCTGATTTACCTCCCAATTCTTCTGCGGCTCAAGCCGGATGCGTGCGCCGTTTGCGCCTCCGCGCTTGTCGGAGCCGCGGAAGGAGGAGGCGGCGGCCCAGGCAGTTGAGACGAGCTGAGAGGTGGTAAGGGCCGAGGCCAGAATCTTCGTCTTCAGCGCGGCAACGTCCGCATCATTGATCAACTCGTGGTCGACGGCGGGAACGGGATCCTGCCAGAGGAGCACTTCCTTCGGCACCAGCGGGCCGAGATAGCGGACGATGGGACCCATGTCGCGGTGGGTCAGCTTGAACCAGGCCCGGGCGAAGGCGTCAGCGAACTGGTCAGGATTCGCCTGAAAGCGGCGACCGATCTTTTCGTAGATCGGATCGAAGCGGAGGGCGAGGTCGGAGGTGAACATCATCGGCTTGTGCTTCTTGCCGGCGATGTGCGCATCGGGAATATTCGGCTCAACGTCATTGGCGTACCACTGCCAAGCGCCTCCAGGCCCCTTGCCGAGCGTCCACTCGTAGTTGTACAGGTTGTCCAGATACTCACTGTCCCACTTGATGGGCTGTGTTGTCCACGCACCCTCCAGACCGGAGGAGATGGTATCTTCTGCGTTCCCTTTACCGGCGGAGTTCTTCCAGCCGAAGCCCTGCAACTCAATTGCCGCGCCCTCTGGCTCGGGACCGACGAACTTGCTGGGGTCATGGGCGCCATGGCCTTTGCCGAAGGTGTGGCCGCCGGCGATCAGCGCGAAGGTCTCCTCGTCGTTCATGGCCATGCGGCCAAAGGTCTCGCGAATGTCGCGGGCAGAGGCTACCGGGTCGGGCTTGCCATCAGGGCCTTCGGGGTTCACGTAGATGAGCCCCATCTGCACGGCGGCCAGAGGATGGTCGAGATCGCGGTCGCCCTGATAGCGATCGCTGCCGAGCCAGGTCTTCTCCGGTCCCCAGAAGATGTCTTCCTGCGGCACCCAGACATCGGCGCGTCCGCCGGCGAAGCCGAAGGTCTTGAAGCCCATGGATTCAAGGGCGACGTTGCCGGTGAGGATCATCAGGTCGGCCCAGGAGATCTTCTTGCCGTACTTCTGCTTGATGGGCCAGAGCAGGCGGCGGGCCTTGTCGAGCGAGACGTTGTCGGGCCAGCTATTGAGAGGAGCGAAGCGCTGCGTGCCCATGCCTGCACCGCCGCGTCCGTCCGCAATGCGGTAGGTTCCGGCGCTGTGCCAGGCCATGCGGATGAAAAACGGGCCGTAGTGGCCGTAGTCCGCGGGCCACCAGCTCTGCGAGTCGGTCATCAGGGCGTGGAGATCGGCGATGACGGCATCGAGGTCGAGGCTGTTGAACTCCTTCGCGTAGTCGAAGTCAGGCTCCATGGGATCGGCCAGCTTGGTGTTCTGGTGCAGGATGGCCAGGTCGAGGCGGTCGGGCCACCACTCCATATTGGAGACGATCCTGCGTGAGGTGTGGGTGACCGCACCATGCTTGGGCGATTCGAGTTCTGTTGAGGTGACGGAGGCGCCATTGCCGCTGTGAGGTACCGGACATTTCATGGATTCTTGCATGGTGTGCTCCTTGTTTCCATCGGGGGCAAGCCCTGTGATCTGGTGCATTCTGTTCAAGGATTCGATCCGCATTTCAACCAAATCCCACAACTTAGCGCGGTTGCCTATGTGAAACAAACGTCAAGCGGAATTTGCTGCGGCCGGCGAGCTACCGGATACACAAGCTGCACAAAGTCCGCGAAGGATCATCTCGTATTCGCGAACGGCTCGGCTGCCGACAGTCGCCGGGGAAGGCTTGGGCACGTCGAACCAGTCAAGATTTTCGACGGTGCCGCACTTGTCGCATATGAAATGATGATGGGGCGTTCCCTTCAGGTCGAAGCGGGCGGAGCGGCCTTCGACGGCCACCTCGCGGACCAAGCCGCCCTCGACGAGTTCGCGGAGGTTGCGATAAACGGTTGCTTTCGAGGATTGTGGATCGAGGCGGTTAACTCCCTCAAAGATCTCGAAGGCGGTGGGATGGCTGGCGTTCTCCATCAGGAAGGCGATCACCGAATACCGCTGCGGAGTAAACTTTAGACCTGCGCTGTCGAGTTGCCGTCGTATCAGTTCCGCATCCATGGGATAGATCAATAATCATTCTCATCTAAGAATTTGTCAACCACGTGAACTCTTCTTCTACAAGCCTGCACGCAGGGAGATAACACGGGGAACGTACAGCACATCCATCTAGGTGTGGTTGTGCCCCAAGGTATACGCGAGTTTTTTCGGTGCCGTGTCTTGCGGCCGTTGCTGCGATTGTTGCGCGGTGGCGTCACGCCGCGACGGCTTGCCTGGAGTCTGGCGCTGGGCATGGTAGTCGGGATAAATCCCTCTGTTGGGGTCACTACTGTCCTCGTGGTGATGCTCGCCTGGGCCTTTGGTCTGAACCAGGTTGCCTCGCAGTTGGGGACACACGTTGTCGCGCCGCTCCACCTGCTGCTGTTTGTGCCCTTCGTGCAACTAGGCGTGCACCTCTTTCACACACATCGGCTACCGCTCAACCGCAAGCAGATCGAGCATCTCAGCCATCATCCATGGCGGTTATTTCATGAGATATGGCAGTGGGAGTGGCATGCGCTGATCGTGTGGGGAGTGTTAGCTGCCATTGCGATGCCTCTGCTGGCGCATTACATCCGGCGCGGGTTAGTGCTGCTGATGCGCCGCAATCGAATGCTCATGAGGTCGCGGCAGGCGCTGAGCTGATCAGGCGTTCTCTCACAAATTTAGACCGCGCGCGTCTCGCCGTCGCTGCAACTTGACCGGGGTTTACCCATATTGCGGCCTCGAAGCTGTAGGTCTACGCAGATCGAAACCGGTGAATCGATGGCGGAACGGAACGCCTGACCGGCTACCAGCCGAGAGTTCCCGGAGCGCCTTTGAACGGACCTTTTACATGTGACGTTATCCAACCGCCGTAGAAGTCGCCGGGCTGGGCAATCACTCGCTCGCCGTCCACAGTGCAATCGTCCACGCGGCTGGCGTAGAACGCCAGGTGGTCCTTCAATGCGCGGTAACTCGGAGAAGGTTGAGCGTAGCTCCATGCCGCATCTTCGATCCTCTGGCCGGCACTCGTTTCTAGCGACCAATAGGAAGCCACACCTTTGAACTCGCAGAAGCTGCCACGTCGTGGGGAAGGCTTCAGGTATTCCATCGCGATGTCATCCTGCGGGATGTAAAAGACAGGCGGATGACTGGTTTCGAGGATGCGCAGAGAGCGGGATGTATCCGCGATGGTAATACCTCCGTGCACGACCGTGAGGTGCCTCGTGCTGGACTCGAGTCGCGGCGGCCGTGGATAGTCCCACACTGATTCAACTTTCGTCTCATCCATACACTCACTGTAGACTGCTCGCACACCGGGAAAGGCAGGAGACCGCACCGAATGCACGCAGCCGACAAGAAGTTGAATGAGATGAACAGGCTGAGCGATATGGCCCACTTTCCCGCTATCGTGAATGCCGGAGCGACCGCGAACATTCTGCTCACAATCTGGCTTACCTGGGTGCTGCAGCCGCGCTACCCGCAGGTGTATGCCCCGGTTGTTTGGGTAGGGCTGGTGCTGTTCCTGAACCTCTTACCCGTCTGCCTTTTGCGTCTTGCCACATCCCCTGGCGAAGAGGTGCGGAGCCTGCGCAACATGGACTTCTTCAAGGACCAACACCGGTTCTCGGACTGGGTTTACCTGGCGGCTTCGGCAAACATGGCGTTCTGGATCCTGGTTTCGTGGTCGTTATTCTCGGTATCGCATAGCGCGACCGCCTTACTCTTGATGCTGGCGCTCGCCTTCATCATCACGTTTTCGCCGGTGATCCTGCGCCGTGGCAGATAGACGTTAGCAGATAGATGTGATTGCCGTGTCGGAAGCCGGCATCTGGTCTGTGGCGGCTCCGGCCAGCAGGTTCCAGAAAATTGCGGATCGCTCGAAGACCTTATCAGCGGCTGATCTCCTGCCGGAGCCAGAGGGTACCCAGATAGCCCAGTGCCACGACGAGGACGACTATTCCCACCGGGAGCCCAACTCGCAGGTAGCTATATGCGAAGTCGACGGTGCTATGGGTAGCTGAGTTGTAGATAAGGATGCTGATGATACCGAGAAAGGTGGCGGCGAAGAAGGCGGCGAAACCGGTTGCAGTGCCCATCAAGAGACTCGCAAAAAGACCGAGATCGCCAAGGGGAACACCGAACAGGATGCCCTTGCCGGAGCGGCGCTTCGCTCCGACTGCGTCTTCCACGCTCTGCTGCAAACCTTCGGGCGTTCCAAGTGCCATGCAGGTAGAATATCGTCTTATGGTTGAAAGCGTACAAGCCGGATTGATGCAGGCAACAGAGATCGCGCGCCAGAGCGATCTGCGCCAATCGTCGAACGGAGTGCATTACACGTCGTTTGGCGAGAACGAGATTACGCCGGCGGACCTTGACCGGATTGTGCAGGCGGTCCCGGCATCGATTGCCGGAGCTTTGGGCAAGAAGGCCTACTACTTTGTTCCGCTCGCGCTGGCGGAGCGCTCGTCGGAAGAAGAACAAATCTCATGGGCGTTGCCAGAGGGGAGTGCAGGGCAGGAAGATACGCTTATTGCCACCCGGTACAGCACGGAGATGAGCGATCGCGCAATCTGCCACCGCAATGTGCGGCTGGGCGGCATCGACGGCGTATTCATCTCGACACGCCTGCTTGCCGATCGCTTTGCGCTGTCCTTCGAGTTCTTCATCAACGTGGGCCATGCCTTTGTGGATGCGGTGGGGATTCCCGCCGCCTTTTCAGACCTGGTCTGGAAGCAGGCGCTGGCCGATGTGCGCGGTGAGACCAGCCAGGACGCCTGGGAGAGCCGTGCCTTGTCGCTCGGCAAAGGCAGCGGGCGCGACGCAAAGGGACTAATCGACGAGAAAGCGAAGACGGAGTTTCTCGAGGCCGCTTTCTCCGATGCAGTGGCGATCTACCAGCTTTCTCTTGCGATTGACTTTGATTATGCAGAGTTGAGAGAGCGCGACTATCCACTGCTTGCGCCGCAGGCGCTCGCCGAGCGGCTCCGGCTCGTGGCCCGGCTGTTTCCTCCGAATGCAGGATACGAGTTCTCCATACGGTATCGGAGACGGTAGCGCGGCTGAGTGGTGAAGGTAAGAGGTAAACCCCCCCCCGGGCTTTGCTGAAATGACGAGAAGGATTGAGGGCGGAGCACCATGAGTTTGGCGTATCTATTTCCTGGCCAGGGGGCGCAGGTTGTCGGCATGGGCCGCGACCTGTACGATCACTTTCCCGCCGCCAAGGCCGTATTCGACGAGGCCGACGAGGCGCTGGGCTTTTCGCTCTCGAAGCTGTGTTTCGAGGGGCCGTTGGACGAGTTGAACCTGACGGAGAACACGCAGCCTGCAATCCTCACAGCGTCGATTGCGGCCGAGCGGGTCTTGACGCCGTTGCTGGCTGAGCATGGCTTGAGCGCCGCCTTTGCTGCAGGCCACTCGCTTGGCGAGTACAGCGCCTATGTCGCCGCCGGGACGTTCAGCTTCGCCGATGCAGTCTGCGCGGTTAACAAACGCGGCCGCTACATGCAGCAGGCTGTTCCTGCCGGAGAAGGCGCGATGGCTGCCATACTCGGTTTAGCGGCACCGGTCATCAACGATCTTTGCGCCCGAGCATCGGACGAGATCAGCGCGCCGCCGCCGATGAATCCCGCCGATCCGATCGCGCAGGCGAAGTCGCCGGACAGTCAGGTAGTGGCACCAGCCAACATGAACTCTCCCGAGCAGACGGTCATCTCAGGGTCGGTTCGCGCCGTCGAGCGGGCGATGGCGCTGTGCAAGGAGGCTGGGGCGAAGCGCACGGTCTTGCTGAAGGTGAGTGCGCCCTTCCATTGCTCGCTGATGGCGCCTGCGCAGCAGTCGCTGATGGTCGATCTGGAAGGGATGACCTTCCATGACCCTGAATTTCCTGTCGCGTGCAACGTGGATGCGCGGCTGATCACGCGCGACTCGGATGCGCGGGACTGCCTGGTGCGGCAGGTGACCGGCCCGGTCCGCTGGGTCGAATGCATTGAGCTGCTCCTGAAGCAGGAGGTGACCCACTTTGTCGAGATCGGTCCGGGAAAGGTGTTGACCGGGCTGCTGCGGCAGATTGCGCACTCCGAACAGGGGTTTCATGTCAACGACTCGGCGTCGCTGGCGAAGACGGTGGCAGCGCTTGGTGGACCACAGTTGCAATCGGGAGTTTAGGAGAGTTCATGCAGCCGAACGACGTTGTAGAAGATTTCACGCTTCAGAACCAGGATGGCGAATCCGTCTCGCTCAGCCAGTTCAAAGAGCATCCTGTGGTTCTCTTCTTTTATCCGCGTGCAGATACGCCGGGCTGCACCATCGAGGCCTGCGGCTTCCGCGACACCTTCAAGAAGTTGCAGGAGGCTGGTGCAGTTGTGCTGGGCATCTCGCGCGACACCGTGAAAGCGCAGAAGAAGTTTCAGGAGAAGTATGATCTGCCGTATATGCTGCTTGCCGATCGGGACATGGTGCTCATCAAGCGCTTCGACCTGCTCAAGAACAAGAGTATGTACGGCAAGCTAGTCACCGGTGTGGAGCGCACGACGTTTGTCATTAGCCCGGATACCGGAAGCGGGCAGCGACTTTTGCATGTGTACTCCAAGGTAAAGCCGGAGGGTCATGCGGAAGAGGTTCTTGCGTTGCTGACGAAGACGAAATAACTGCCGCAACGCTCTTTGTAAGAGCGAGGCGGTCTGCAGCATAGCTGCCGGTCTCTAAACGCGTGTCTACGGCTCGTGACAGACCGGTCAGTGTCCCTTGCTGCCGCCGCCTTGAACCGTCGAACCACTTGGGCCTGCAGACCGGGACACCGAAGTCGCCGCACCCGCACTCACCGAGGAGGACGCGTGCTGCGGTGCAGAGTAACTGCCGCCTGAGGTCGCGGAACCTGAGGCTACAGGAGCCAACGGCCGGCTGGTTGCGCGTTGGCTGTTCGGGGAGCTGCCGTCGGCGCGCTGAGGCGAGACGGCACTACGCTGCGTGAGGCTGGACGTCTCATTGCCTTTCCGCTCATTGCCAGTCCGCGCTGCGGACGCAGGTACTACGAAGTTAGCTATGCCTTGAACCGGTGCCTGCACCGTTCCCCGCGCTGACACCTGGGCGGAGATCTTCTGCAGCTTCACGGGCAGGTCTCGCGGTACACCCAGGCCTGCTGAGTCCTTGGCGAATTCAAAGTTCTGGCCGTTGGCAACGTGAGACTGACGGGCCAGGCTTGCACCGACGACCACCAGCCCGGACCTGCCTGGAATCGGCCTAAGTGGTGGCTTCGGCCCGCGCGTCGGGTGCAGGGCAAGGACGTTGTTCACTCCAGACCAGTTGTTGCCCGGCCGCCATCCCCATCCCGCTCCGTTGGGGCATGAGATCCAGCTGCCCGAATGAAACGGCGTCCAGCCCCATGGATACGGAGACACCCAGCTGTATCCAGTGCCTGGATACCATGCCCATATGCCAGTGCTGAACGGATCCCATGAGGCGCTGGCCAGGTATGGCTGCCACACTTGGCCGCATCCGGCGACGTTGCTGAAGGCCCCATAGTAGTTCAGGTCGTTCAGCCCATATTGGTACGGTGTTCCTGCGAAGGCGCTGCCAACCCGGTTGTTGTGGTAGTCGGCCTGGCTCTTGTCCCACTGATCATAGAGTCCTGGGCGATCGTCGGCCACGAGCACCGGCTGTGCTCCGGGTGTATCAGAAAATTTGAAGGCCTTTTCGGTGCCCACCGTCCACGTGGACTTGGACGAGGCGTCTGTGACGACGACCTTGCCATGGAGAACAGCCAACTCTGAACCGTCCGGGTAGACATCAAGCCGGATGTGGCTCGCGGGCGGCAGGGAGATGGTCTTGCTTCCAACCGTGACCTCGAAGAGGTTGCCTTTCGCCTTGGTCAAGCTCAGGTAAAGCGTTCCTTTCTGGAGAAGCATGCCGTTGACAGTGGCCCCGGATGCCTCCCGGCCAAGTTGGGCAAAGTCAACCTGGGAGTTTGGCGCAACGCGGAGCGAGCTGTTGTCCTCGAATTCGACTTCGGCTAGCCCATCCGCCGTCTGCAGGCGCGAACCTTGCGCGATCGGCAGATTGGCAAATGCGGGCTCGAAACCATGCTCTGTTCTGCGGTCGAGCAGTACCTTCCCGTTCACTTGGCTCAGCCTGACGATGCGCACCTGCGAGACGGCGACGGTGTCGGCTGGAGGGGGACTTACAGCGGTCAAATCGCCCGCGTACGGTGCGGACGCCAGCGCGGGCCGCAACGCCAGCGAAGGGACGAGCAGAAGCGCGGCGGAAAGAGCGAGGCGGCTTTTCAAGATGGTCAGCATGGATGTTCTCCCTGCAGCCAAGTCCCTCACCCGGAGCGCGCGAAGGCTGCTTTCTACCTGACTGGACGCAACGAGTATAGCGCTTTGCGAAGACTGCGCGGGCTCCCTTGCTGGTACTTGTTGTGTTCCCATCGATTTCGCCGTTGCGGCGGCATCTTAACGGCGTCGCCGTCATCCAAATGTGCAGATGCCAAACCGTACCCCGAACCTCCTAGACCCTCTTCAAGTAGGCGATCTGCTGATCCCGAACCGCGTCATCATGGCTCCCCTCACCCGTCTGCGCGGCACGGTAGACCATATCGCCACACCCATCATTGCGGAGTACTACGCGCAGCGCGCGTCGGCTGGACTGATCATCTCGGAGGGCACACCGGTTGACCCCCTCGGCGTAGGGTATGCGCAGGTGCCGGGCATCTGGTCGAAGGAGCAGACGGAGGCGTGGAAGCCGGTCACCCGGGCAGTTCACAACGCAGGCGGTCGCATCTTTGCACAGATCTGGCATGTAGGCCGGATCTCCGACCCCAGTTTCCTCAACGGCCAGCTCCCTGTCGCTCCATCGGCGATCCCGGCGGCGGGCCATGTTTCGCTGATCCGACCGGAGAAGAACTTCGTGACTCCGCGCGCACTGGAACGGAACGAAATACCCGGCATCGTCGAAGCGTTCCGCCGGGGTGCGGAAAACGCCCAGGCCGCGGGGTTCGATGGGGTTGAGATCCACGGCGCAAACGGGTACCTGCTCGACCAGTTCCTCCAGGACGGCACAAACCACCGTACCGACGAGTACGGTGGATCGATCGAGAATCGCGCGCGGCTGCATCTGGACGTTGCCGACGCGGCGATCTCGGTCTGGGGACCGGGGCGGGTAGGAATGCATCTCGCGCCCCGCAGCGGTGTTCACGGTATCTCCGACTCCAACCTGCCCGCCACCTTCGGCTATCTTGCCAGCGAGTTGGGCAAGCGCGGCATCGCCTTCATTGCAGCACGGGAGTATGAAGGTACAGATTCGATCGGGCCAATGCTGAAGCAGAAGTTTGGCGGCGTGTGGATTGCGAATGAGCGGCTCGACCGGGAATCCGGTCAAAAACTGCTCGATGAAGGAAAGGCGGACGCAGTCGCCTACGGCAAGCTGTTCATTGCCAATCCCGATCTGCCGCTTCGATTTGCGCTGGGAGCTCCCTTGAACGAGCCTGATCCGGCTACGTTCTACACGCATGAGCGGGAAGGCTACACCGACTATCCCGCTTTACAGCCAGAGAGCGTGGGCGCAGCTTAGAACGTTTAGCTCTGGCCTCCGGATGAACCTTTGTCTCGGATGGAACAGAGGCATTCGTCACTTCATCCATTCCCTGCGATGCAACTAAGCTATCGGCCTTCGCGCAGCCGCGCTGCCAGGCGCTCGGGCAGTCCGGCCATCAGTATTCTTCCCTGCGCCATGGTGAGATCGTAGGGCACTCTGTGGTAGGTCAGCTCGGCAGACTCCGACTCGTAGATGGCATAGGCTGCGCGCCAGTCATAGTCCCGAGGTTGACCTACCGAACCGGGATTGATCAGGTGGCGCGTTCCACGCTGAAGTGTCATGGTAAGGCTCTCCGCCTTATTGCGCGATTTGAACTTGGGGCGGATCTCCTGCCACGCTTTGCCATCGCGTGTGAAGCCGCCTTGAACATGGGTATGGCCGAAGAAGATGAGGTCGGTGAGACCGTGGTGCAATGGCACCCAGGCGTCGCGGATGGTCAGGATGTATTGATCCTCGTTTATCGGGGACCCATGCACACAGTTGATCGGTGAGTCGTACAGCAGAGCGTCACCCGGTGTGACCGGGCCCTGAGCAAGTTCCTGAAGCCAGAGAAGGTTTTCGGGAGCGAGCTCCTTCAAAGTCCAAAGCGCTGCGGCACGCGCCACCGGATTAAAGCCGAGCGCTGAAGTCGCCCCGCAACAGACGCGGTCATGGTTTCCACGAACATTGAGGGTCGCAACCCGGCGAACCACTTCGATGACCTGGTTCGGGCTGCCACCATATCCAACCACATCACCAAGGTTCCAAAGCTGGTCGTAGGTGCCCGCCGCGTTAAGAACGGCGGTGAGCGCCTCGAGATTGCCGTGAATATCAGAGAGGATAAGTGCGCGCATAGACCGGGCCGTGCATTACGCACGAAACTCTTAGCTTATAGACAATCTTCTGCAGGCGAAAGCTGCTCCATGTGCAACTATTACGGAGCCGATGCCGCCGGATTATGTAGACGCGAGTGGCCGTTCCCGGTCGGTGCGCATGGTGGGGGCCGCCGCCAGCAGCTTCCTCGTGTAGGCGTCCTTCGGCGAGAGAAACAGTTCAGGCACCGCTGCTGTCTCGATGATCCTTCCCTGCCGCATGACCGCGACGCGGTCTGCAACCTGGCCTACTACGGCGAGGTCGTGCGAGATAAAAAGCATGGCAAGCCCGTGCGTCTTGCGAAGCTCGCCGAGCAGCGCGAGGATCTGGGCTTGCACGGTAATGTCGAGCGCCGTCGTGGGCTCGTCCGCAATCAGCAGGCGAGGCCGGTTAATGATTGCCATGGCGATCATGATGCGCTGGCGCTGGCCTCCGGAGAACTGGTGCGGGTAATCCCCGATTCGGCGCTCCGCATCCGGGAGGCCGACCTGGTGCATCGCTTCGATTACCTTCTCCGTAGTTGCTTTGCGGCCCACGTGCGGATGGTGAGCGGCGACCGCCTCCGCGACTTGGCTGCCTACCTGCATCACCGGGTTCAGAGCGGTCATAGGCTCCTGGAAGATCATGGCGATGTCGCTGCCGCGATGGCGGCGCATCGCCTCCGGGCCAAGGCTGAGCAGGTTCGTTCCCTTGAATTCGATCGTGCCGCTGATCCGCGCGGAGGCGGGCAGGAGCCGCAGAATGGCGAGCGACGTAGCCGACTTGCCGCAGCCGGATTCGCCTACGAGGCCGAGTGTCTCGCCCGGGAAGATTTCGAAAGAGATGTTCGAGACGGCGTTGTTCCCGGGGAATGCTATGGAAAGATCTGCGACCTGGAGGATTGGTTCCGGCATTCCAGTCGATGGTAGCAAGAAGGACAGCGCTGTCGGTTTCGGAAGCCGCAGGAGACAGCAGACCGCGATGCGCGTCTAATCAGCGTGGGCAAGATGCGACAAATCTATTTCAGCGCACCTGTAGTCTTCTCTTTCGTTGTTGCGGCAGGCGCGCAGATGCACAAGGTTGCACAGCCCGAGGAGGTTGTTCGTGCGGTCGGTGTGTACGAGTGGGTCGGCGACCGGGCGAAGCCGACGGCGAACAGGCTCATCCCGGTGAGTCTTTTTATCGATGGCGAGCTCCAGGACGCGGGTGTCTACCTGGCAAGACCCGTGCCGTTTGCCCTCGATCGAGGGACCATCTATGAGATCGATCGCGCGGGCGTTCCAGAAGGAACGCTGAGTCTGGCGTACGCGAGTCATCTGCAATCCGCGAACGTGGCGGAGAACTATGACGAGGGGTGGTTCGGCTACGGAACGTTCGCTCCGCCGCCCGCGCCAAAGAAGATAGTCGCGCTGAAGGAGTCAAAGGTCCCATCGGCCATCGTCAGCAGCAAGCCGGATACGGCGAATTCGGAGGCTGACCGCCCGACCTTCGGCCATAAGACGGACCAGAAGACGGACGCGGCTCCTGCGAAGAGCCCAGCCACGGCAAACGCCTCATCAGCTACGCCGCCGGACGATCCCGACCGGCCCCACTTGAGCAAGAAGCCTGACGATCCGGCTGCACAGGGAGGCGGAAATGCGGACAGTCAGAACACCGATCAAAGCGCATCGGAGACGCAGACACAAGCGAAGACATCGAGTTCGCCGGTGACCGATTCGGCCAACGATCCTGACCGGCCCACGCTGAAGAAGCGCTCTCCGGAAGAAGCAAAGAAGGCCAAACGGGAGGCGGAGCAATCGAGTGCCACTGGCCTGGCTACCTCTCTCAATGACGATCCCAATCGGCCCACGTTGCATCATGGCACGGGCCAGCAGGCGCTGACCGAAGCCGACCTGCCCAAGTTGAAGGGAATTCCGGCTGATCTGCATCAGGCTGTCGCGGTTTCGGACGCCAAGAGCCGTCCGGAACATGACTTCGCTAGGCCATGGGCAGACGATGCCGAGCGGACTTCCACTCTCGCGAAGATGCAGGCGCTGGCATACGCGCAGATCGCAGCCTACAAGTCGGCGAATCCAGTCGCGGGTAAAGCGGCTGATCCCGTCCCCGGAAGACCGACAAGTCCGGCCGCATCGAAGTCTGGGACGACCCATACCGGCCCGAACAGCAGGCTGCGTCATGCGAGAACACCGGAATCAGTGCAGCCGCACGAGCCACTGCTGGACGAGAAGTTGAACGCGTACACCCTGAGCTACGGCGGGGCTGCGACCTACGTGTACACAGCGCACACCAGCGGAGAAGGTACCTCGCTGATCTACGTCACTATCGTCGCGCAGGTGGATGCGCTGGGCAACCTGAAGCCGGCGATGCAGAGCGTCACCGACGCGACGCATCTCGATCGCACACCCTGGATGCGGTTGATCGACGTAGTCGACGCTGACGCCTCGAACCGTGCCAGTCTGCTGTTTGAACTGCGCGGCGAAACGTCGCGCCAGTTTGCGCTTTATCGGGTGATCGCCACAAGACCTGAACAGATCTTTCTAACTGGCACAACGCAGTAGGGAGCCGTTCGGCAAAGCCCCGGAGAAGATGGGCGCGCCTCTCACTCCTCGCATCAGGAGCTTGCGTGCAAAGCTATCCTGTCTGAATGCTAGACGGCGGCGGCCTGTTCCTCAAGCGCCAGCGTCAGGTCTTCCCACTCTGCCAGCAAGGTGGAACGCTGGTCGCGAAGCCTGTCCAGCTCTGCGGCTGTGCGCTGCGCTTCTTCGGCAGTGGTGTACACGCCGAGTTTCTCTTCTGCCGCGGCAATCGCCGACTCTACCCGAGGGATCTCCTGCTCAGCCGCGGCAAGATGATCTTCAAGCTGCTTCAGCTTGATCGGATTCAGACGCTTTACAGGCGCGGAGGGAGCCTGAACCGCGGTCGGCGCGGTATTTGTAACCGCGACCGGACGCTGAATACCATTTGTAAGCGAAACGCTTACTTTTTCCGGCCCACCCTGTTTGCGCCACAGGTAGTCCTCGTAATTGCCCGGGTAGATGTGCACTCGGCGGTCTTCCACTTCGAAGACACGGGTCGCAAGACCATCGATGAAGTAGCGATCGTGCGAGACGAACAGTACGGTCCCGGTAAAGTTGCGGATGGCGTCGAGCAGCACGTCCTTCGCACGCAGATCGAGGTGGTTTGTTGGTTCGTCGAGCAGCAGCATGTTCGCCGGCGAGACGAGCATCTTCGCCATGGCGTAGCGGTTGCGTTCGCCACCCGAAAGTACGCCGAGCTTCTTGAAGACGTCGTCGCCGGAGAACATGAAGCAGCCTAGCAGGCTTCTCAACTCCGTCTGCGGCACCTTCGGTGCAATGCCGCTGATATCGTCGAGCATCTGGGCCGCTGGATCCAGCACCTTGTACTGGTCCTGCGCGAAGTAATCCGCCAGCACGTTGTGTCCGAGCTTGATGTCACCCTCCGTCGGTGGCTCAAGCTGCGCCAGCATACGGATGAGCGTCGACTTCCCCGCGCCGTTCGCTCCCACGAGGGCGATACGGTCGCCGCGCTCAATCGAGAAGCTTACGTCCTCAAGGACGCGTTTCTCGCTGCCGCCGGGCATGGGGTAGATCTTGGTCAACCCTGAAACCTCAATGACGGTGCGACCCGACGCAGGAGGCTGTGGAATGGTGAAGTGGATCGTCGCTTCCTCTTCCGGCACCTCGATGCGCTCGATCTTTTCGAGCTCCTTGATGCGGGACTGCACCTGCTTCGCCTTGGTCGCTTGCGCGCGGAAGCGGTTGATGAACGCCTCGAGCGCTTCAATGCGGTCGCGCTGGTTCTTGTACGCGGAGAGCAGTTGTGTCCGCCGCTCTTCCTTCTGGGTCACGTACTTCTCATAGTTGCCGTGGTAGGTCTGCATCCGCTTGTTCCAAATCTCGACCGTCTTGTTCACCGTCACATCAAGGAAGTAGCGATCATGAGAGATCAGGATGAAAGCGTTTTCGTACCCGTTTAGATAGCTTTCGAGCCAGTTTCGCGACTCGATATCAAGGTGGTTGGTGGGTTCGTCGAGCAGCAACAGGCTTGGCTTTTGCAGCAGCAGTTTGGCCAGCGCAATGCGCATCTGCCAGCCGCCCGAGAACTCCTCGGTCTTGCGCTCCCAATCCTCCTTCGAGAAGCCGAGACCGCCCAGGACCGCACCTACCTGGGAGTCGAGCGTGTAGATGTCGTGTACATGGAGCTGATCGGCGATGTCGGAGTACCGCTCCGCCGCGGCAAGATACTCCTTAGACTTCGGATCTTTCTCCGAGAGCACCGTTGTAAGCTCGATCGACTCTTGCTCCAACGCGTACAGATGGTCGAAGACGGAGTGACACTCCTCGAAGACGGTCTTGCCGCGCATGGCAAGACCATCCTGCGGCAGGTAGCCCAGGGTCATCCCTTTGACGCGCGAAATCGTACCGTAATCGAGCGACTCGACGCCGGCGATGATCTTCAGCAGCGTCGATTTGCCTGTGCCGTTGCCGCCGACCAGACCGGTGCGCTCATTTGGCGTAATCAGCCAGTTCGCGTCTTCGAAGAGGAGTTTCTGGCCGAAACGCTTTCCGGCGCCTGAGAGTTGGAGCATCCCTTCTATTTTCTCATTGCCGCCGCTTTCCGCTTGCGCGCCGTGCGCCACCGAGGGACACCTAGGATGGACTTATTGGTCGTCTCCTGAAGGGGCTATCCTACTTCCCCGCCGGCATCAGCTTCCGCCGTTCCGTCTCCAGGTATGTATACCGGATGCGGTGAATCACGGTCAGCGTCGAGAAGAAGGCCAGCACCCACAGTGCCGCAGCCATTACGCCCCACTTGTTGAACAGGGCGCCAAGGATGACGCAGACGATCCGCTCCGGCCGCTCCATAAAGCCGACCTTGCAGCTCCCAATCAGCGCTTCAGCACGCGCGCGCGTGTAGCTCACCATCAGGCAGGCCGTCATCACAAACGCGACCAGCCCCACATAGAAGAGCCGGTTGCCGCGCGCGTAGTAGACCAGCAGGCCGAAGAAGATGGCCACGTCCGAGTAGCGGTCCATCACCGAATCGAAGAACGCGCCAAACACCGACACCTGGTTGGTCAGCCGTGCGACGCGACCATCCACCATGTCGAACAGGCCTGCGCCGATGATCGTCAGCCCGGCGTAGAAAAACATCCAGTTGGCGTTGTGCGCCCGCGCAAAACCGAAGAAGAGCGCCGCAACAACGTTGATCAGCAGCCCGATGAAGGTGAGGGCGTTTGGCGAGATGCGCGTCAGCGCGAGACCGTTGACGATCTTCTCGAGCAGCCAGCCGCTGCCTCGGCCAAATTCGCTTGTCCATGTCATTGCGTGCGAATTTCCTTGGTGCTGTAGAGATGGGAGAAGCAGATTCCCTTCGGGAATGACAAAGAAAGGACTAATTGACCGCTTCCGATGGAATGTCCAACGCGGCATCGGGCACGTCATGGATCGTCGTCAACTTCAGCACTTCAAGCTCGCGCTTGCCGTTTGGCGTCACCACCGTGGCCACGTCGCCGAGCTTCTTGCCCAGCAGCGCGCGGCCGATCGGCGAGGTCGTCGAGATCAAGCCTTGCGCCACGTCCGACTCCTCACTCGTCACCAGCTTGTAGGTCAGCTCTTCGTTCTTGCTCGAATCGAAGACCACCACGGTCGCGCCAAAACCGACCTTGTCGTGCGGAATGTTAACGAGGTTGACCATCGCCAGCTCACCCATACGCTTCTTCAACTGCCCGAGCCGGGCGTTCACAAAGACCTGCCGCTGCTTCGCCATGTGGTACTCGGCGTTTTCGCTCAGGTCGCCGAGCGCAACCGCCTTCTTGATCTCAGCGGGCAGCTCCGTGGTGAGCTCGTGCTCCAACAACTTAATCTCTTCTTCGAGCCGTTTCTTTACCTGTTCTGGCATGGGGCCTTCCGGGGTGGTGCGATGTTGCTTGCCCGCGCGCGTGTGGTCCGCGACAGCGTTTGGCACGAAAGATAGATTATACGATGGCAAAGCATAGCTTGGCTCGGGAAGCTGGGGGACGACCGGGCCAGTGTAGGCGTGCTGGGGGAGCAGCGCTGAAGACTTGTCACCCCGGGAGCGGACGCGCTTAGGCCTTTAGCCGTCGCGGCAACATGCTCTTGAGGACCCTCTTAGGCGGGGTTATGCCGGAGGGCGCGGCCAACACCGCGCCCTCCCGGCACCCTTAGTTCACCGTCACGGCGACGGTCGCTGTCTGCGTGACCGTTCCGCTCGTTGCTGTCACCGTGAACGAGTACGCTCCCGTGGTCGTTCCGCCGACCGGACCGGTCGACGTGCTCTTGCCGCCGCCGCAACCCATGCCGGCTCCCGCAAGCAGAGCGAAGGCCGCCGCCAGCGACAGTACCCGAAGCGTCCGCAGTGCTTTCCTCGTCCGCCTTCCTCGCGGTCCAGCCGGGAAGCCGAAGAAGAGGAGCGCCGCCAGCGCAATGCCGCCTCCGGTCGCGAAGAGCGACCTTATCGGCACCGCTAACCCGGCGGTCGTCTGTGGCGTGGTGTTGACGGTAAGCGTCGACGACACAGCCGCAGTTGATCCCGCAGGTATGGTCGCCGTAGTTGGAGACAACGAGCACGTTGGCACCTCCGATGCTCCAGAAGGACTGCTCGTCAGAGCACAGCTGAGCGCTACGTCGCCGGTAAAGCCGTTGGTCGGGGTGACCGTGATCGTCGAAGTGCCCGAGCCGCCCTGCATTCCAATAGTGATTCCTGTGGGCGTGTTCAACGTGAAGGCCGCCGCGGGCACAGCCGTGACCGTAAGCGGAAGAGTGGTGTTCTCTGTAAGGGTGCCCGAGGTGCCGGTCACCACCACCGAGTAGGTTCCCGGGCTGGTCGTCGACAGCGTAGCGACACTCAGCGTCGTCGTGGCCGCTGCCGTGCCGCTTAGAGTCTCTGTCGCCGAAGCAAACGAGCACGTAGGTGCGTCCGTTGCGCCGGAAGGCCCGGTTACGGCACAGGTGAGAGCGACGTTGCCCGTAAAGCCGCCGCTCGGCGTCACCGAGATTGTGGAGGTTGCTGTTCCACCTACGGTGGTGCTCGCAAGTGCCGTTCCTGTTACCGCGAAGCCCGGTCCTGCCGCTACCGTTACCGGCACGCTTGCGGTTTGCGTGATGCTGCCCGAAGTACCTGTGACTGTGACCGTGTAGCTTCCTGCCGTCGTGGTCGCGCCTGTATTCACGGTCAGGGTCGACATCGCCGCCGTCGTTCCGGTAATGCTGGCCGTCGCTGGAGACAGCGAGCAGGTGGGCGTTCCAGTGGCTCCGCTCGGCGAGGACGTTACCGCACAACTCAGCGCCACGTCCCCAACGAAGCCGTTTGTTGGGGTGGCCGACACGATGGACGTGCCCGACTGACCGGGTGCCGCAATCGCGATGGCGGCGGAGTTCGCCAGGGTAAAGCCCGGTACCGGCGCAGCAGCAGTGGGCACCACGACCTGCAATCCATTCGTGTGGATGAAGTTGCCGGTCGAGTCTTTGCCGGTCACCACCAGGTTGTACGTTCCCGTTGCGGTCACCGCGGACGTGTTGATTGTCAGCACGGACGAAGCCGATCCACCCGCCGACAGCACCGCCGCTGCCGGACTGAGCGAGCAGGTTATGCCCGCTGCGCCCGCGCACGTAAGGCTCACCGTACCTGCGAAGCTGTTGGTCGAAGTCAGATTGATCGTGTCCGTCGCCGGCGTGGCCGAAGGTGCGTTGACAATCGTCGTGAGCGGGACCATCTGGAAGTCGCTCAACGAGTTCGTAATGTTGACCGAGGTCGAAGACGGGAAGTAGGTGTTATCGCCAGAGTACTGGAGCGTGATCTGGTTTAACCCCTGGAACAGGTTCTGGCTATCGAAGGCAAGAGTAAGCGTCACACTGTTCGTGCTTGAGGTCGGCAGACTGACCGTACCCAGGCTCACTCCCGAGGACACAAGAAAGATCGAGCCGGTAGGGGCGGGGCCGCCAGGTGTTCCAGTGACCACCGTGTTTACCAGGATCTTCGCGGTGGGCGAGGTCTGGTTGGCGGCGGCCGACGCAGTGATGGTCGAAGTTGAGGCGCCCGTGTAGGTCTGGAAGGGCTGGCCTGATATCGATGCTGTCTGCGCGGTGTAGTTGGAATCGCCGTTATAGGCGAGGTTGAGCGTATAGGTACCCGAGGTACCCGCAGGGATGGTAAAGGTCGCCACTCCGTCCGGGGCTCCTGTGCTTGCGTCGATCGCTGCGCCCAGCGTGGCTGTGCCATTGCCGGATGGGGCACCCGTCAGCGTCAGTGTGCCTGTCGGCGCCGTAGCGCCGGGAGCGACGGCCGTGTGGTTTTCTACCACAACCGTCAGGATCGTAGCTTGGTTTCCGATAACAACCGTATTGCCGTTGTTGTCGGTCGTCTGGTTGGTGATGTTGTAGTAGATGTCTGGAGTGTCTTTGCTGACGGTGAAGTTGATGGCCGACGAGGTGGAGGCGTTATAGCTGTTATCGCCGGAGTACTTCGCGGTGATCGAGTGAGATCCAACAGCGAAGGCATGACTGTATTCGGCGTCGCCCTCCGTGTTGAGCACTGCCGTGTTTACCGCAGCGGAACCGTCGCTGATAACAACGCTGCCCGTGGGGGAAGTGGAATTACCCGTTGAGTTGACCCCTGCCGCGATCGCCCTTACTACGGTCGGCTGGCCGTAGGTCACAACACCGCCCGAGGCCGGCAGTGGGTTGCCGGTGTTTGTACTCAGCGAACTGTAGATTGTGAGCCCGGTTGTGCTGTTCTCCGGAGCCACCGTCACCAGTGTCTTGGCCGAGGTGCTCGCTCCCGTTACCCCATCGCCGCCGTAGTAGCCCCAGATGTTATACGTCCCGCCAGGAAGGGCGTTGTACGATCCGCTGAACGCGCCATTGGCAAGCGCAAAGCTTGAATGCCCCTGCTGCGAGGGCTCGATACTGTCGGTAAGCAGCGCAACCGAACCGGTCGGGGTCGCTCCTCCTGCCGGCGGGGCGACTGCACCGCTGAGGGTGATGGAAGTGCCATGCGCAAAGGTAGTGGCCGAAGGCGTTAAGGTCGTCGTGGAGGACGCGAACGCGACCGAGTTCCAGTTCGACACCATCACGTTTGCGTCAATCGTGCCCAGGCCGCTGGCCAGATCGTATCCCGGCCCGGCGTTGTATGCCGGCGTGTTCGAAAGACCGATCTCGCCTTCGGCCACCGATCCGTAGGTATCGTCCTGGATCGTTACCGCCGGCGTGCCGGCGATGCAATCAGCCGGAGCAATGGTAGTTCCATCATTTTGGTTCTGAACTGTCTGCAGGTTGCACGGCACCGCGTTGCTGCCGTTGGCAACGTCGTAGAACGCCGCCGGGTGCTGCGCGGCGAGTGGATAGAGGACGTAGTTCGCCTGCCCCTGGCGCCCGTACTTCTGGTTCACCAGCGCCATGATTCCGGCGAAAGATGGTGCGGATTCTGAAGTGCCGCCAACCCCGGAGATTTGTACGGAACTCGTACCTGGCTGGCAGTCCCCATCGTCGGCGCACAACGGAAAGTAGCTGAAGTTCGAGTCTAAGGAAGCGAACAGGGAGACGTCTGGGATGTCGCGCACGCCGTCTGCCGGAACTCCGGTGCCTGTTTGCCAAAGTGGTTTTGGGTTCCCGCCGGTGCAGGCCGTGTAATTACCCCTTGCATCTGCGGTGCCAAGGGCACAGTTGCTGGCGCCTCCGCCGCCGCCAGCAATCGTCTGCTCATAGGGAAGAGCGTTCAGGCCGAATTGGCTGCCGTTCCACGGCTGCTCAGGAACGTGCTGCAACAGCGAAACGGAAGGCGTCGCGTTGCTGGGCGTACCGTTCCAGAAGGTCGCGATTTGCGCGTTCAACGCGCTTGAGGCACCAGCATAGTTGCTGTAGTAGAAGTCCGTGCCACCGACTGCGACGTTATATGGGGTGGAAGCAATGCCATTGACAGCTTGCCCGCCGTAAGCAAACGACTGGGTGTTGTCGTCGTCGCAGGCCGCCGATCCGCTGTCACCACTCGACACCACCACAGTTATGCCCTGGGCCGCTGCCTGCTGCCAAAGTCCCGACCAGAAAGCATTGTTTGATCCGAGCGTGGCCTCGCAGTTCCCGAAGCTCAGGCTGAGGACAGGCGAGATGTTGCTGTAGACCGCGCGCTGCGCCGCCAGTGCCAGGCCGTCTTCCACCGCGGTGGATGCAGCTATGACCAGATTGATCTGCGCATTCGGTGCCACTGCGCCTGCCCACTCCACATCGAGGTAGGCCTCAAACGTGGCATAGTTCGGTCCGTACGGGCTGTTGATCCCGTCGATTCCGGGGTCGTTGCCATCAATCACGATCTGCGGTGGATTGTTCGCCGGCAATCCAAAGAGGGTGCGGAAGTTGTTTACCTGCGCGATGTTGATGTTGGCTTCGTTGACGATCGCGATACTCTGTCCCGCGCCGTTTGTGCCCGCGGTATAGAGCGGCTTCAGATCGTATTGGACGGCGAAATCAGCCGGAGAGATCACGTAGTTCACGCCGCTGCTGTTTCCTCGCGTCCACTCCGGCTCCGACTCGTGCGTCGCGGTGTCGTAGCTTGCCTTGCCGAGGTTGTGGCTGTAGCTTTTCACCGGAAAGTTGTTCAGCGATGCAAAGCCGCCGAAGACTGGTGCCAGTGCTTCCGGAATCTCGGGCACAGTGGCGTTTGCGAAATGCGTCTGGCCTTTTACCTGGTAGCTGTGAATGGCCGCATGAAAGGTGTCCCGGAACTGGCCCGCGCTGCCCGAAACTTCCAGCGTCTGTCGCCCCGGGTTCAGCTTCGTAATGCTGAAACCGTGCGACGAGAGCCAGCCTTCCACCTTCGCCACATCTGCGTCGGAGGGACCGAACCGCTTGCCGAAATCATCCGGCGTAAGCCACTTGTGATAGTTCGCGCTGCCCGGCGTGTGCATGTCGCCGATCAACTGCTTCAGCTCGCTCTCCTGCGCGTCGCTCCGCTTCAATACGATCTGCAGCCGGTCAAGCTTCTGCCCGTCTGAAATTGCACCGCGATCGTTCGCCTTTGTCGCCAGCGGATGCACGGTTCCTGCCAGCTTTACCCTGACGTTTTCGTCGATAGGACGCACCAATCTGTCCGGTGTCGCGCGAACGCCTGCCGACGGTTCAGGGCTTTGGGCAGTCAGCGCGCTCCCTGCGCTCAGCATTGAAAGAAAGCAGAAGACAAAAGCGAGGAGCCGGAGAGAAGGCGAGATCTTAGCAGGCATGGTGGTCCTATTGATTGAAGGGAAGGGAAATCAGTTCAAGTTGATCTTCGAAGCGTCGGGCGATCGGCATCAGCGAAGAAGGGCGCATGCGATGTTGCTCCAGTGGACCGACGTACCGATCGGCGAGGGTTACCTGGGGCAGCATTGCAGAAGACTACCACTGACGGATGAATCCGCGCCTCACAACTTTTATCGGGTAAAGGTGTTGCCCCGCCTCTCGATCTCTGCCCGAATCTCTGCACGCATATCGACATGGATAGCCGCCAAGATCGGCCGTCTCGATGGAGTACGCGGCTCACGCTTCCGCCCTCTCTTCTACACGCCTGCCGGCGATGTTCTTTCGGGACACGCCCGCGGCAGGTATAGTTCCTCATGGTCCGATCCCTTAAACTCTGTCTCTCTTTATCCGTGCTGCTCGGTGCAGCGCAGTTCCATCCGGTCCGGGCGCAGACGGCTGACGTGAATGCGCCGACAGCTGCCGAACATCCCGAGGCGATCGCCGACGTGTGGATCAAGGCGACTTCGAAGTACGATGCCAGGCGGGCGGAGATACTCGCCGAGGTTGAGCGCGGCAGCCACGACGGCAAATTCCGCCCCGACTGGAACGCACTCTCGCAGTTTGAGGTGCCGGACTGGTACAAGGACGCGAAGTTCGGCATCTTCATCCACTGGGGCGTCTACTCCGTGCCTGCGTTCGGCAGCGAGTGGTACCCGCGGGAGATGTACCTGAAGGGATCGAAGATTAACCAGCATCACGTCGAGAAATACGGCCCTTTGACCCAGTTCGGGTACAAAGACTTCATCCCCATGTTCAAAGCCGAGAAGTACGATCCCGAGGCCTGGGCGAACCTGTTCAAGAATGCAGGAGCAAAGTATGTTGTGCCTGTCTTTGAGCATCACGACGGCTTTCAGATGTACGACAGCGATCTTTCCGACTGGACTGCGAAGAAGATGGGGCCGAAGCGCGACCTGTGGGGCGACCTTGCCGTGGCGGTCCGCGCACAGGGCCTTCATCTCGGCGCTTCGTCGCACCGCATTGAGCACGACTGGTTCCTTGGCGGCGGCCGCGAGCAGCCGTCGGATGTAAACGATCCAAAGTACGCCGCGTTCTATGGTCCGGCCCACGTCCGTTTCCAGGACAAGTCAGAACCCGAGGAGAACGACCTCTATGACGACTGGACCTACGTCAGTCCGAAGTATGCAGAGGACTGGCTTGCGCGATCGGCCGAGATCGTCGACAAGTATCATCCCGACATCATCTATTACGACTGGTGGATCGGACAGGCTTCGGTGCGGCCTTACCTGGCCAAGTTTGCGGCTTATTACTACAACGAGTCGTCGAAGCGCGGGCCGGTCGGCATCGTGACCTACAAGTACAAGGACATGGAGACACACTCCGGCCTGCTCGATATCGAGCGCGGACAGTTGGCGGACATTCGTCCGACCTACTGGCAGACGGATACCTCGGTGAGCAACGAATCGTGGGGATACATCGAGCATGACACGTTCAAGACGCCGAGCTTTATCGTGCGCCAACTGGTCGACGTCGTCAGCAAGAACGGCAACCTGCTGATGAACATCGGTCCCCGCTCCGACGGCACGATTCCCGATGAGGTACAGCAGGTGCTGCTCTCGGTGGGCGCCTGGTTGAAGACAAACGGCGACGCCATTTACGGTACGCGGCCATGGAAGGTTTACGGTGAGGGGCCGACCAAGGTGAAGCCCGGCCCATTCCACGATACCGACACCCTGGCCTACACAGCGCAGGACTTTCGATTTACGACGAAGGGAAGTGATCTGTTCGCGATCGAGTTCGGCTGGCCGTCGGGCGGCGAGGCGGTCGTGAAGTCACTGAATGGAAGCGCAGGCGGCAAGGTGAAGGAGGTGCATCTGCTCGGGTCTGAGACGGCGCTGAAGTTTACCCAGGCAGCGGACGGTCTGCACATCGCTCTGCCCGCGAAGCCGGCGGACCAGCCTGCGTATGCATTTCGGCTGAGGTTCGACGGCCCGGTGAAGTAAACGCTGGCCGCGCCGCCCCGGAATCAAACCGGCCATTCCGCAAACTGGAGCTAGGTAGTGTTGTCGGGGATCAGGCGGGCGACAGTGAGGTCGCCCGCAATCTGCAGGAAGATGTCGTTCAGGGCGACCATGGTCTGCGCGGCGGTGCAGGTGCTGGCGGAGCCGGTCTGCTTGAAGTCGGAGAAGAAGTCCCAATAGTGGGAGGCGATGAGGGCCATCTCGTTGCAAGGGGAGATGTTCGGGTGGGTTCCACCGAGAATATCCGTGATGCATCCTGCAGGCGGCGAGCCGTAGGCGACGGAGTAGACCGTGGTACCTTGTGCAGTCGCGAACTGCGCAGCGTCGATGGCCTGGCCGCACTCTCCGATCCAGGAAGGATAGGCGCCGCTTGCGGTCGAGCCTGGACCGAAAATTGTAGCGCCGTTGCCAGGGTTGAAATGCGGCGAGTTCGCGTCACCGTCGCCAAGGATGATCAGCACGTTCTGGGAGCCCGGGTTAGCAATCTGCTCTTGGAGCAAAGCTGCCTGCGCCGCATAGATGGTGGGTGCATAGTAGGTCCCGAAGACCCCGGCGTTCCAAGGCACGCCCATGCCGGAGCACCCGGTGACCCCACCGGCGGCGAGTGTCAGAGCGGAACTGGCATTGAGCGTGGTGGCAGTATCGGAGACGCGATAGTCGCTATGGAAGTCTACGACCCGGTAGGTGGTGCCAGACGGGATGTAACTGGTTCCCCCGGCAGGCGGGAAGGTGTACATATACGCGGTGGGCGTGGAACTGCCACAGTCGGAGTCGTATCCAACCGTTGACATCGTGACTTGCGGAAAGGTGAACAACCCGACGCGTACGACGGAGTTGGCCGCGTTGCCGGCGGTAAAGGTACAGGTCACCTGGCTGGTGCCGCAAGGGTCAAGATAGTGCAGCAGCACTTGAACGCCGGAGAGGACACAAGCCATCTGCGTCGCACCGCAGTCGGCGTCATAGTTGAGCATGGACAGTGTCGTATCCAGCATGATGGCGATGTTGTAGGGCCGGGAGGAGCCACCTCCCTTGGCTGCCGTCGAACTGGCCGCAATGACCATGGTGGGTTTGCCGAACAGTTTGGCGAAGTATGTCGCGATGACTGCCTGCTGCTTGACCTGGATGGAGTTGTACGGAAGGTATCCAACACAGGAGATGCCCTGCGTCTGCATTGTGGAAAGGCACTTCAGGACGGGATAGCCGGGGACCATGGAGATGTTCGTCATGTTGGCGTAGACGTTCTTGTTCCCCGGGGTCGAGCTGTAGCTGTTGGCGACGGCGTAGACGGCGGAGGCTGAGGTGGACGTGGGGATCACGGCGGCCCCGGCCAGCGCGGCGGCGTCGCAGGAGGCCTGCAGTTCGCGCTGGCAGAGATACGCGTGCCCGACGTCCACGGCCATGCCGGCCATGCCCAGCAGAACGACCATGAACAGGCCGACGATGGGAAGGGCCTGAGCGTCTTCGCGCCGGAAGAAGAGGCGCAGATGATGCCGCCAAAGCTTCATTGCATCAACTCTGCGTTCTGGGCTGTGAGCTGAAAGCTGGAAGTGAGGAAATTACGGAAGATGGGCAGGCTGAAGGGGTAAGTCACGGTGACCACGGCGGTCGAGCCGAGCACCATACTGGCGGGGGCGCCGCTGGTGGCCGTACCGACGCAGGTGATGCCGCTGTATGCGGTGCCGTTGAGCGAGATGCGGAAGGTCATGCTGCTGGGCGTAAGCAGCGGAGCGCCGCCGTAGACGGCGTTGGCGACTGTGCGGCAGGGGTCGAGCGTCTGGCCACGGCTGACCGCGAGCTGCCGCGCGCCGATGGCGGTGGCCTCGGTAAGCATGATGTAGTTGTTGAAGGCGAGTCCGAACACCATGATGCCGGCGACGACGAGCATCAGCGCAGGCAGCGTGAGGGCAAACTCGACCAAGGATTGCGCCTTTTCCCCGCTGCGAAGACCAGAAGCTATTGACCTTAGAGACACTCTGTAGGCTTCCACAAGCACTCACTAGCTCTTTCAGCGCGGTTCCGGCGCGACGGAGTGGCGCGCCGCAAAGACGAGCAGACGAAGATGCACTCCAAGCTTATCGGCTGGAACGACGCGATAAATCACACAAAAGTGGTGGCGCGTTGTGGCGGAGAGAACCGGAGGGCGGAGAGCGATGCCATCGGTGCGGCGTAACGATGGGCAGTGCGCTTGGGGCAGGCAGAGATGTTTCTTCTTGCATCTGGCTGAGGTTCTGGTAGAGTACGGAAACAAAAATAGCGTCAGGCTGAGACGCTCCTGGGCTCCCTTGCACTCATCCAGCTCCCTTGGAGACGTATGCGGAATCGTTTGTCGCTATCCAGCCGCGCCTTTGTGAAGCGCGGCTTCGCCGTCCTCACGACTTTCTTCCTGGTTCTCATGCCGCCGATGCCGAGCGTCGCGCAGGCCGGCGCGAAGGGTGTGGTCAAGCCGAACGCTAAAGTCGCTGAGGTGATCGACCTGCCGATCGGGCACGTCGGCCAGCATTACGAGACGAAGATCCTGGGTGTCAAAGGCGTCGATATTGGGGACGCTTCGTGTACGGTGTCCCCGGAACTCCCGCCCGGGCTTGATCTGGACTGCGAGCGTATGACGATCGCCGGCCGTCCGCGCGAGGCAGTGGAGGGCACGCCCCTGCGCATCACTGTCTCCGACACCAGCGGCGACAGCGTAGCGGTCGACCTCAGCCTCACAGTCATTGAAGGGCCGGACATCGTCCGGATCGGGACAGGAAGACCTTCCGCCGCTTTACCGGTCGCGGCACCCGCGCCGAGGACTGCGCCGACCCGCAACGAGCCACTGGCTCGAACCGCAACTGTCCCACCCCCACTGCCCGCTTCGCCAGCCTCCAAGCCGCTCGCCTCCGCCGGAGCAGGACGCATAGAGTTCGTGGCCGCGAGTGCGCATCCACCTAAGCCTTCCGTTCCGTCGGGAACTGCGGCGGAGAGCTCAGAAAGCGCCCGGTCGAACTCTGCGGCTGGAGCAGACGACGAGTCGCAGAAGTTTGAGCCGCTGATTACGTCCGACGTTTCGGTCGACGCGACCGTCGTGTCCGGAACGGCGAAAGCTCTCGATAGAGACAAAAAAGTGACGATTGCCCTGGTCTCGGACGATGGTTTCGAAGACCAGAGCGAATCTTCCAGCGACGGTCTCGTGGAGGCGTGCCTGAATAGCGACAAAGCTCAGGAGCAGTCGGACCGCTTTCTGCCGATCGTGCAGGGTTCAGGGACAAGCACGGGTACCACGGCGCAGGTGGACGAAAACGGGCACTTCAGCATGACGTTGAAATCGCCTCTGGTAGACGGCCAGAGGTTCCATGCTGCCGCGATCCAAACGGAAGCGAGCTACTCCTGTCACACCAAGGTGAGGGTGGCAAAGTCCCCGTTAAACTGGGGCCGCATCCACGCCGACTTCGCCGCCGGTATCCTCATCAGCAACGACTCCACAAATTCAACCACAGGATCAGGAACGGCGGGTTCGGGGAACTTCTCCCAGGCCCACCAGTTCTATGCGCTGAGTGTGGAAAAGAGCTGGTCACTGCCCGGTTGCTATCTGCGAGTGTTCTCCCGTCCTCATAGCGATGTGGTTGATGGGCGTTCCACCAGTCATGTTGCCGACCAGTGCTACGACTGGAAGAGCGGCAAGTTGTATGACGCGCGTAGATGGCAGCACCTGTGGCCCGGCCTCAACACCTACTTCCAGACCCGCCTGACTGCCATTCCGGTCACAACGATCGCCTCGAAGAACACCAGGACAACGAATGACACGGCTTCGGGAACAGCGCAACCTGCCGCACATGCTCTCGCGAGCGCCGCGACACCTGACGCCACGACATCGAGCGATCCAGCGACAAACATCATCTCGACTGCGCAGACCGCGAAGGTGGAGGTGGGCGCTTACCTGCCATTCTTTGTCACTCGGTGGGAGTACAACAACCGACCGAATGCCCTCTTTATTGCTCCGTTGGCGAAAGTTGGCTTCGATACGGTCACCGGGCCATCCAGTGCGATTACGATTGCGCCTGACGGAACCGTCCAGACCCAGACCTTTGAACAGGTGTACAACTACTGGAGCTACGGCGCACGTGTTGGCCATATGGAACTGTCGCGCTCGGAGAGCAAGGCGCCGGAGACGTTCAGCTATCTGGATATTGCTATCGGTCCTTACAGCAGCCTCCAGAGTTACATCTGCCATCCTGGGTCGCAGACGCTCGCCTCGCCCAGCACCTGCGCTACATACCCTAATCTGACTGGCGGTGCGGTCGACAGCAGAAAGCGCCTCTATCGGTTCGATATCGAAGGATTGCTCAAGATCCCCCGCACCGCCTTCTATGTAGGGCTCAACGCAAACATCGGACAAAAGACACTAGGCGCCGACCATCTCGATCGCGGATTCGCCGCGCCGGATGATCTACGCTTCTTCTTCGGTACAAAGTTCGATATC
Source organism: uncultured Granulicella sp. (assembly GCA_964658395.1). Taxonomy (GTDB): domain Bacteria; phylum Acidobacteriota; class Terriglobia; order Terriglobales; family Acidobacteriaceae; genus Edaphobacter. The sequence continues at coordinate 32,472 of CAZZYQ010000035.1, forward strand.
GCTTCGGTATTGGCCAAGTACAACCTTGGCCCACACTGAACGGAGCCGGCCGCCGAAATGGACAGATCGCGCGACGACCGGATGAAGTGACCTGACTTGATTCATAATTGCATCCAGCAGTAGGGAACCCTTTCCTTCTGCATGGAGAAGCAATGATCTTGACTCGTTCACTCGCTTGCGCACGTGTCTGCCTGGCAGCTTTGCCTCTGGCAGGGCTCGGCCTGCTTGCTCAACAGCCTTCGCCGCAACCGGTTGTGCTGAGCATCGATGCCAAGGCACCCACAACGCCCTTTCCGCACTTCTGGGAGCAGACATTTGGTTCTGGGCGGGCCATTCTTTCCCTGCGGGAGGAGTATCGCAAGGACCTGGATACAGTGCATGAGGCCACCGGCTTTGAGTCGGTCCGGTTTCATGGAATCTTCCATGATGAAGTCGGCATCTACGATCCCGGTCGAACGTACAAAGACCCCGGCCTGGCCGCGACAAAGGTCGCGACGGAGGGTATCTATAACTTCTCCTATGTAGACCAGATCTACGACGGTCTGCTGGAGCATCATGTGCGGCCGTTTGTAGAACTCAGCTTCATGCCCAAAGGATTGGCGTCCGATCCTGCGGCGCTGCACCCGTTCTGGTATCACCCCAATGTTTCGCCGCCGAAGGATTACGCGCAGTGGGACGCTATGATCGCCGCCTTTGCCAAGCACCTGGTGGCGCGGTACGGGATAGACGAAGTGGCGCACTGGAACTTCGAGGTGTGGAATGAGCCGAACCTCGATTTCTGGGGAGGGAGCCCCAAGCAGGCCAGCTACTGGGAGCTGTACGACCATACGGCACGTGCGTTGAAGGCGGTCGATACCCGCATTCGCGTCGGCGGGCCGGCGACGGCACAGGCGGCTTGGGTAGGCGAGTTCTTAAAGCATTGTTATGACAATAAGGTGCCCGTCGACTTCGCTTCGACCCACGTGTATGGCAACGATGACAATGTCAATGTGCTGCATACGAAGGCGGCGATCCCCCGCGACAAGATGGTCCCACTTGCGGTGAAGAAGGTACATCAGGAGATTGCGGCGTCGCCGTATCCGAAGATGCCGCTCTATTTTTCCGAATACAACGCGAGCTACTCGAACGAACCGAACGTGACCGACAGCTACTTCATGGGACCCTGGATCGCCTCGACGATCAGCCAGTGCGATGGTCTGGTGCAGTCGATGAGCTCCTGGACGTTTGCGGATGTCTTCGAGGAGCAGGGAGTGCCGCTGACCCCGTTCTACGGCGGCTTTGGATTGATCGCAGAGCAAGAGATTCCGAAGCCTGCCCTTCACGCATTCGCGATGCTGCATCGGCTGGGTAATCAGCGGATCTCGCTGGCCAGCGATTCAGCCATTGCGACGCGCACAGCCAGCGGCGGGTTAGCGGTCGCGCTGTGGAACTACACGCCGCCGGTCGGCGAAGGAGCCGTGTATAAGCCAGAGCCTGCGGAACCAGGTGGGGAGAAGACGTTTACGGTTGACCTGAAGAACATGCCTTCGGCGAGCACCGTTACGATGTGGCGAGTGGATGGGAGCCATGGCAATCCCGTGCCAGCGTTCGACGCAATGGGGCGGCCCGGCACACCTTCGCGAGAGCAGATTGCGGAGCTGCGAAAGGCCGGTGCGGCCTCACCACCGGAACATCTACCGATCAAAGATGGACGAATAACGGTGACGGTTCCCGCACGAGGCTTGGTGGTGTTCACGGTGGGTGATTGAGACCAGATAGCCTCGCACTGGCCGCGAGAGTGCAGTCGGAAGAGTGCACGGGAGACAAATACGCAATGAAGGATAAGAGGACGAGAGGATGACCGCGGCTCCGAGGTTCTCACCAGGCCGCGCCTTCTGCAGAGCATCGGCTTCTCCGCTTGCGAGAACATCGCGCCCCAAAGTACAGTCGAAGCCGATGCGTACCGTCAACTTTCTCCGCCTGTTCCTGCAGAGCACCTTTGCGCTCTCTTTCGCCGCGTCCATACTTCAAGCTGAAGTAAGGCTGCCGCACCTGCTCAGTGACCACGCCGTCCTCCAGCGCGAGGCTCCCATCCACATCTGGGGCTGGTCTGCGCCCGGCGAGCTTATCGAGGTCCAGTTTCACGCGCAGAAGCGCACCATCTCCGCAAATGACTATGGTGAATGGAGCCTTTGGCTGGCGCCCGAGGCTGCCGGCGGCCCCTTCACGCTGAGCGTGCACGGAGAAAGCGGCGCGCCAATCGTCTACTCCGACATGCTGGTAGGCGATGTCTGGTTTGCCTCCGGCCAATCGAACATGGAGATGCCCCTTAAGGGATTCGGACCGGACACCCCCGTCAAGAACTCCGCCGCTGAGATCGCCGCGGCCAACCTGCCGCAGATTCGCCTGCTCCTGGTCGACCACAAGACTTCGGACGCGCCGCTCGACGATCTTGCAGGCTCCTGGACAAAGTGCACGCCCGAGACCGCTACCAACTTCTCTGCCGTCGCCTTCTTCTTCGGTCGTGATATCCAGCAGAAGGAGCACGTTCCAATCGGCCTGATCGACTCAACCTGGGGCGGAACGCCGGTTGAGGCCTGGACCAGTCTCGACGCGCTCTCTGCAGACGCCTCGCTGATGCCCGCGTTTGCCTCCTGGGCGAAGTTCGCCGACCAGCAGACGCGCCTCGAAGCAGTTCAGGCCGCAGAGAAGCGCGAAGACGCGGCGGCCGAGGCCGCCCACCAGCCGAAGCCAAAACACAACTGGCATCCGTTTGCCGCGTCCTGGCGGCCGGCGGCGCTGTATAACGGCATGATCGCCCCGGCGACCCCTTACACCATCAAGGGCGTCATCTGGTACCAGGGCGAAACCAACAGCAATCCGGAACGCGCCCCGCTGTATAACAAGCTCTTTGCAACCATGATCGAAGACTGGCGCCACCAGTGGCAGCAGGGAAGCTTCCCCTTTCTCTTCGTCCAGATCTCAAGCTTCGACTCGCCGCCGGAACACTGGGGCGTTCTCCGCGACCAGCAGCGACGGACGCTTTCCGTCGCAAACACCGCGATGGCGGTCTCGCTCGATATCGGAAAGCCCGACAACGTGCATCCTCCTGACAAGCAGACGGTCGGTGCCCGTCTCGCCCTCGCCGCCGAAGCGCTCGCCTATCCTGAGCCGGGCAGGCCAGTGGAGTATTCTGGGCCGCTCTTCCGGCAGGTGACGCGCGAAGATGCAAAGCTGCGCGTCTATTTCGATCATGCCGGCTCCGCGCTCCATGCCAAGGGAGACAAGCTGCTCGGTTTTGAGGTCGCGGGAAAGGATAGAAACTTTGTCCCCGCCGATGCATCGGTCGACGCCGGGACCGTAGTTGTTTCCAGCTCCCAGGTAGCCGAACCGGTCTATGTTCGCTACGGCTGGCAGAACGTCACGCCCGCAAACCTGTACAACTCGGCCGGTCTGCCTGCTTCTACCTTCACTTCGGAGTAGAGACCTGGCCTTTGCATAAGCGAGGTCGGCACCTCTGAAGCGCCCTCAATCACTCCGACGATCGCGTATCCCGGCGCCACCTGCTGCGCCACCTGCTTTAGATATGCCGCCTCTCTTGGTAGGGCGGAGCGACAAAAGGCCGCGGCATCGTGTCGCCTTACACACGTGTGCCCACAAGGCGAACGCGGTTTATGAAACCGGATCCAGTTGGCTACCGAAGGTGCCTTGGACCGAGCACGATCCTCACGGAACAGCGCCTTAGAACAACGTCCCTCTCGGATTATCGTTTCGTGTTGCGGAGCTCTCCGTCATGCTGCGGTGCAATCTGCACGATCGGCAAGCACAGGATGGAACATTCGCGGCCGCGCTTCGTCACACAAAGGCTGAACGCCTGTGTAGTTTTGGTAGCAGCCGGAGAGGACGGAAGCGCTGAGGAAGCCCAGTACGCTCCTGTACTCGCTGCCTGCCACGGGTATAATCGAGACTTCCCCGGGGATTCGTTCGGGCGCGATTTTATAGCAGTGAGGGTGTGCGTATTTTTACCGTAAAGCGAGAGAGCGGAAGCTCCCTGACGATCCCGGCAAGCCTGACGAGTCGGACCGAAGCGTTGAGCAGGCGCTTCAGCATAGCCCGCACGACAGCACGTCCCGCCATCGGCGCAATGGCGGCATTTGCGGTAGCCGCCGCCTTCGCCGTACCCGCAGGCTCGGCCCAGATTTCAGGCCAGACTACCGGCCAAGTGGGTGGGAGACCTGCTGGCAGCGTCTTTGCCAGCCCGGCGCCGGAGACGCCGCAGACACTTTGCCAGCCTCAAGTCATCGGCAATCGGCGCATTCCAAAAGAATCTGTACTGGCCAGGCTCTTCAGCCGGCAGGGTGATGCCTACGACGCGGCCACCGTCGAGCGCGACTTCAACTCGCTCTGGAACACCGGCTACTTCGAAAACGTGCGCATCGAGCGGGTGGATACAGACAAGTGCGTTCAGCTTGTGATCTATGTCAGAGAGAAGCCCACGATCCGCGAGATCAACTACAAGGGCAACAATGCCGTCTCGCTCTCAGACATCCAGGAGCGCAACAAGAAGGCCAAAGTAGGCCTGACTGTGGAAAGCCAGTACGATCCAACCCGCATCAAGCGTGCGGAGAATGTGCTGAAGGACCTGCTTGCCGAGCACGGCCATCAATTTGCCACGATCAAGACCGAGGTGAAAGACATTCCGCCAGCCTCGGTCGCACTTACCTTCACCATCAAGGAAGGGCCAACCGTCAAAGTTGGCAAGATCGCTTTCCAGGGCAACAACAACATCAACGACCGCACCCTGCGAAACTCGATGAAGAACCTGAAGCCCATCGGCATTCCGCATTCGATCATCCTGGAGAATTTGTTTGCCAGGACCTTCGACGCGAGCAAGCTCGACGAAGATACTGAGCGTGTCCGCTTTGCATACCGCGACCGCGGTTACTTCAAGGCGCAGCCGGGTGAGCCCCAGACCCACGTCCGGGACGCGGGTGGACTGAACTTCTTCACGTTGCGACCTTCCACCGGCAAGCGGATCGACATTCTTATCCCGATCGAAGAGGGCGAGCGATACAGGCTCGGCGGTATTACCTTCACCGGCAACAAGAGCATCACAAACACCAGGGCACTGCGTGCCCAGTTTGCCTTGAAAGACGGCGACTACTTCAACGCCTCGCTCTTCGGCAAAGGGCTGGAACAGCTTCGTAAAGCTTATGGCGAGCAGGGCTTTATCAACTTCGTAGGCACGCCGACGCCGCGTATCGATGAAGCGAAGAAGCTGATCTATCTGGACATCGATATCGACGAGGGCAAGCCCTTCTACGTTTCTCGCATCGAGTTCACCGGCAATACCATCACGCGCGACAAGGTCATACGACGGGAGTTGCTGCTTGAAGAAGGGCAGTTGTACAACAACCGCCTGTGGGAGCTCTCAATCCTGCGGTTGAACCAACTGAACTACTTCGAGGTGCTGAAGGCGGACCAGGACTCCGAGAGCCGCCAGAATGCCGACGAGGGCACCGTCGATCTTCTCCTCAAGCTCAAGGAGAAGGGCAAGAACTCCATCGGTCTCAATGGCGGCGTGAGCGGACTCTCCGGCAGCTTTGTCGGCCTGAACTACCAGACCAACAACTTCCTTGGCCTGGGTGAAACACTCTCGGTCAACGCGAACATCGGCGATCTTTCCCGCACCCTCAGTCTCGGTTTCACTGAGCCGTACCTGCGCAACAAGCCGATCTCGGTTGGCATCCAGGTGTTCTCGAGCAAGCGCGACTATAACCCGGCCAAGAGCTATGCGGCGACCGGCCAATCCGCGAACCTGAGCGCCGCGCAGCAGTCGCAGCTGCAGAACTACAACCAATCGCAAACGGGTTTGACGCTTTCGGCGAGTGAGCCGCTGCGCCACCTTTTCAGCCGCTCGGGTGTCGCCCGCATCGGCGTCTCCTACTCTCTGTCCCGCTCCACGATCACCACGTTCAACGACAATACGCGGAATGTCTTCCAGTCGCTGGCATTCCGCTCTGGCATCCAGGGGCAGAATCAGCTTGGCGGAATCATCACCTCCGTGATCTCCCCCAGCTTTACCTTCTCGACGCTTGACCGCGCTGTGGGGCCGCACAACGGCAAGGACTTCAACCTCGCCGTGCAGGTTGCAGGCGCGGGCGGAAACGTGAAGTACGTCCAGCCGGTCGCCAGCTATCGCCAGTTCTTCCCTATGAAGGGTCTCCGCATCAATCGCGAAGGGCACAACGTTCTGGGGTATCGCGTACAGCTCTCCTACGTGACTGGCTTTGGCGGCGAGGTGGCTCCGCCCTTCAACCGTGTCTATGGCGGCGGCGAAAACGATATCCGCGGCTTCGATATACGCGCCGCGTCCCCGTATACTTTTATCCCGAACCGCGTCCAGTTCAACCTCACCAACCCGGATGGAAGCACGGTCCCGCGCGACCCAACCAACCCAGTGCTGGGGAACATCCAAATCCCGCTGCCAATCTATCGGCTCGTCGCCATCGGCGGCGACACCAGCCTCACCTCAAACCTCGAGTACAGGATCCCAATTGCCAACCAGGTCACCTTCGCATTCTTCACCGACTTCGGCCTGATCGGCGATATACGTTCGAGCCAGCTGCGTGAGAGCTATGCCGGAGCAACGGCCATCACGAGTCCGTTGTATGGGTGCCCGGAGTTCGTCAACGGTGCCTGCTTCGGCGGCAAGGCCGTCTCCTTTCCCACTTTGCCTGAGCTGAGGACGGTACCGCACACCAACTTCGTGCCGAGAATGTCGAATGGCGCCGAGCTGCAGGTCGTGCTTCCCATCGTCAATGCTCCGTTCCGGCTGTACTACGCGTACAACCCGCTCCGCTTGTACGAGAACATCCCGCAGCGCCTCGCGGTCGACAACGACACCTTCCGCAGCTTCTTCCCGAACTCGGGCGCAGGTTTGTACAGCTATCAGCAGGCGTTGCAGTTCTATGGAGCGGATTACCAGTTGAGGGAGCCACGTAAGACGATCCGACTGAGCGTAAGCACAACGTTCTAGATTGCCGTTCGGGTGGCTCGCCCGTTGTCGTACCCGTGCAGAGAAGTTCCTAAGACCATGAAGGACGGCTTCTTCGGGAGCACGCGAAATGATGTGCGAGAGAACCCGCCGGACTCGACTCAACGATGGGCTGGGCCTGTTGAGAGTTTTGGTGAGGCAGCGCGAGGAGCTCGGCACGGATCGTTCGTTCGCCCGTCTCATAACTAAGCGGGGATTCAAGGTGCGGATGCATTTAGCGAATTTGGGACAACGATGCAGCTTGCTCTCTGCCTGTGCAGCGCTTGTGCTGCTCGCCGGATGTCCGCAACAGGACCCGGGCAAATCAGCGCCTGCACAGGCGAGTGCGCCGGCCCTAACCACGCAACAAGCCTCATCGGGCACAGCCATCAGGCAGGGAGCACCTTCCTCCACCGCGCAGTCCAACGACACCGCCGCAAGTGCGTACAAGGCGCAGTTGCTCATCAATCAGGTGGAGAAGAACTACCGCAGCGGCGTGGACAACTATCGCGCCGGGCGTCTGGACGCGGCACGGGCAGACTTCGATCTCGCCGTCGACACTATGCTCACCAGCGGCATGGACCTGAAGGGCGACCCCCAGCTTGCAGACGAATTCGACCACCTGCTGAACGCCGTCAATGCACTCGAGATGGATGCGCTGAAGCAGGGCAATGGCCTGTCGCCAGCCATCGAGGCCGCACCCCTTGAAGCGGCAGACGAGGTGACCTTCCCGCCAAATCCTGAGCTGACTGCGAAGTTGACCGCCGAGTTGAAGACGACTAAGTCTGACTTTCCCCTCGTGGTTAACGACTATGTCGCTGGTTTCATCAGCTACTTCACCAACTCGCGGGAGGGACACGCGCATCTGCTTCGCTCGCTCGAGCGTGCAGGCAAATACAAGGACATGATTGCACAGGACCTCAAGGCGGAGGGCGTGCCACAGGACCTGATCTACCTCGCCGTCGCAGAATCGGGCTTTCAGTTGCAGGTCGTCAATGCGAAGTCTGGCGCGGGCGGCATGTGGCAGTTCATGCCCTTCCAAGGGGCCTATGGCTTGACCCGCAACGGTTGGTTTGATGAGCGCTTCGACCCGGAGAAGTCGTCAGTGGCGTACGCGAAGTACATGAAGGCCCTCTACAACCAGTTCGGCGACTGGTACCTTGCGATGGCGGCATACAACTGGGGTCCTGGCAACGTGCAGCGCGCCGTCATGCGTACTGGTTACGCCGACTTCTGGGAACTCTATCGCAGAAACGCACTTCCCACTGCAACCAAGAACTATGTGCCCGGCATCATTGCCGCCATCATTATGGCAAAAAATCCTGAGAAGTATGGTCTGGACAGGCTCGTGCCCGAAGCTCCTGTGGTCGCGGACACGGTGCAGGTAGAGTATGCGATCGACCTGCGGCTCGTGGCCGATGTTACGGATGCGCCCCTGCAAGAGATTGTGGCATTGAACCCCAGCCTCTTGCGCATGCAAACGCCTTCAGACATGCCCTTCGATCTTCACATCCCAGTGGGAACGAAGGACGTCTTCCTCGATCGATTGAAGTTGATCCCGGAAGACAAGAGAGCATCATGGCGCTTCCACACCGTGAAGCCCGGCGAGTCGCTTGACAGCATCGCAACCGCGCTGCATTCGCGTACAGCCGAGATAGCAGAGACGAACGGTATCACCGTGGGCGAATCAGTTAACACTGGCGATGAACTCGTAGTGCCGGTCACGAACGTTGCTGCGAGCGGGACGCATCAACAGCGCTACCGATCGAAACGGGGCGATACGCTCGTCACGATTGCAGACCGCTTCAGCGTCTCGGTCGAAGATCTTCGCCGTTGGAACCATCTCTCGTCGAACGGTCTAGGCGCAGGGCATATGCTGCTGGTGTCGGAGCCGGTGCGGCTTGCGCCCTCTGCGCGTGCACGGGGTAAGCGTGGCCGTTCGCGCGCTTCTGCAACACAGCACGGCAGGGTCTCCGCGCGGACTTCATCGAAGGCGGCGCACCGTTCCACCGGCAGAGCAGCGAAGGCATCGGCACCAAAGTCCCCCGCAAAAACGCATAGCCGATCCGCGCGTCGAACTGTGAAGGCTGCACGATAAGCTACCTCCACTAAAAGATTCCTTGCCATCAATAGCGATGCGTTGCATTCTGTTGCTAGAATCTCGTCGCGATGTTCTGTTGTGTCTGCGCTCTTCTCATCTTGAACGACTTCACTTGATGATGAAGCGCAGCGAATGCGGAATAAGCCACAAGGGAGAAAGCAATGAAGAGCGATGCATTCACAGAACCTGGAAGTCTCGACGAGACAAAAGCGTTGTATGCGGCGGCTGGCGACGAAGACAACTACGAAGATCTCGACGAAGTGGATGAAGAGGATGAATCCGCACTCGATGAAGATGATGACGGTGAGGACGAGGTCACGCTTACGTCGGAAGACGATGACCACGAAGACAATGACGATGATGCAGACGAACTGCTGGTAAAGTCGACCCATAAGGAAGAGGCCGACCTTCCCTCCGGTCCGCCTTCTCCCGTCGGCGGCTACGATCCTCCGACAAGCATGGCGAAAGAACCGGAGCCTTCAGTTGCAGCTCCCTTCGTGCCGGCGCCGATCGCGCCGCGTGCATCGAAGAAGTCTCCTCCTGCTAAAAAGACCGTCTCACCCAATACCGCCGCCGGCACTGCGTCCAAGAAAACTCCTTCGAAGAGCGCAAAAAAATCAGCTCCCGCAGAAGGGGCAAAGAAAGCGGTCGCCGGCGTTCAAGGCAAGTCCGCAAAGAAAGTAGCCAACAAAGTAGCGAAGAA
>CAZZYQ010000036.1:0-41416 GCA_964658395.1 uncultured Granulicella sp.
CCGTCCCGGACGTTATCCGGCACACTGCCCTGCGGAGTTCGGACTTTCCTCCCCCATTCGACGCCAGCGGCGCGAACGGCAGCGATCGCCCAGCCGCCTGCTCTTCAAGTCTAACGCAGACGATTCCATCGATCGGGAAAGGAACACTTTCGAGCTTCCAGGAGTATCCTGATACATTCAGATCATCTGCGGACAGGCTGCACGATGGAACTCAATGAAGCTGTGAAGATCGCGCTGCAGTCCCTCTGGGCGAACAAGCTTCGCTCCGTCCTTACTCTGCTTGGCGTGGTTATCGGCGTGGCAAGTGTGATCGCTGTGGTTACCCTGGTCAACGGCGCGAACACTTACGTTGCTACGAAGTTCTCAAGCTACGGCGCGGACGTGTTCACCGTCTCGCGAATGCCTGCCTTCATCACCTCTTCGGAAGACTATGAGCGTTTTCAGAAGCGCAAGAACATCCTCCTGCCCGACTACCAGTACATCGCAGACAACTGCAAGCGGTGCGTGGGGATCGGGGCGCAACAGGCGACCACGGGAAAGATAGTCCGCGGCACCGAGTCCGTGACCGATTCCAGCATTCGCGGCTACACCTGGCAGATGCCGTCGCTCCAGAACCTGAACATCGTGCAGGGAAGAGGCTTTACGGAGTCGGACGAGGAGCATGCCTCCCGCGTCGCCATCATCGGCACCGACATCCAAGACCATCTTTTCGCCGGAGTGGACCCGCTCGGCCAGGAGTTGCGTGTGGATGGCACTCCGTACACCGTGATCGGAATCAGCGAGAAGCAGGGCAGCACCTTTGGCGCAAGTCAGGACAACTGGGTCGCCGTTCCGCTGACGGCATACCAAAAAAGCTACGGCACATCGAAGAGTTTGACGATCTATATCAAGGCGGGTGAGGCCGGCCCCCGGCTTGAAGCTGCGGCCGATGAAGTCCGCGTGCTGGTGAGGGCCAGACGGCACGATCTACCCGGTACACCGGACTCTTTCGAACTGGACACGAACAACACGCTGGTCGGCTTCTTCAGTACGGTCACCAAGTCGTTCGGCGCAGTCGCTGGAGCGATCGCCTTGATATCGCTCGTAGTCGGCGGCATCGTCATCATGAACATCATGCTGGTCAGCGTAACCGAGCGGACGCGGGAGATCGGCATTCGCAAAGCGCTGGGAGCGAGACCCCGGGACATCATGCTGCAGTTCCTCATCGAGTCTGCGACGATGGCCCTGGTGGGGGGCGCCTTCGGCGTGTTTGGCGGCATCGTGGTGGCGCAGATCATCACGCTCATCGCTGGGTTCCCGTCTACCATCGCCCTGTGGAGCGTATTTGTAGGCCTGCTGATGGCAACTTCTACCGGGATATTCTTCGGCGTCTATCCCGCACGAAAAGCGGCCATGCTCGACCCAATCGTCGCCTTGAGGGCTGATTGACTCGGCAGGTTGAAGTAGGAGGCTAGAGCTATGCGGATCGGTGATGTCAATGAAACAGTCAAGATGGCGCTCGAAACGCTGCGGACCAACAAGCTGCGCAGCGGCTTGACCATTCTGGGCATCGTCATCGGCGTTATGACGGTGATTATCATCTCTTCGGTCGTGACCGGGTTGAATAACAGCGTTGCGGACCTGGTCCAATCGCTCGGATCGAATGTGCTCTTCGTCTTCCGCTTTCCCGTCTTCGGCCAGCGACCCACGACGGAGATGCTTACGCGCAAGCAGATGACCTACGACGATGCGATGGCGATGCGGAGTCTGCCGCATGTGGTCGCGGTCTCTCCGGCTTTGCAGTATGTTGACAACTCGTCGCCCGGCCGCGGCGGGACGACCGCCATCAAAGCGGGCACCAAGAAGATGCAAAACACAATTCTCGAAGGCGACACCCCAGACGCGACCAAGGTGAGCGAACTGGATATGCGTGAAGGCCGGTTCTTCACCGAAAGCGACCAGGAACGCGCCGCAAACGTGACTGTGCTCGGCAGTGATACTGCGGACGAACTCTTCGAAGGAAGAAGCGCCGTCGGGCAAGAGGTCGAGGTAAGCGGCATCCTCTTTACCGTCGTTGGCGTGCTGGAGAGGCAGAAACAGGCCTTTGGAGGCGGCAAGAATCCGCAAGACAACAAAGCATTCTTCCCGATCACGACGTTTCACCGTATTCATCCAGAGCAGTTGGATTACTGGATCACGCTTAAATACGACGATCCCAAGAACCGGCCGCTGGTCGAAGATGAGTTGACTGAACTCCTGCGCCGCCGCAGGAAGGTGGCAAATGAAGCGCCCGACAACTTTGCCATCTTCGGAACCGATTCGCTCACCCGGCTTTGGAACCAGATTACCGGTGGCCTGTTCCTGCTGCTCTTTGCACTTTCGAGCGTGGCGCTGCTGGTAGGCGGCGTCGGCGTTATGAACATCATGCTGGTCAGCGTGACCGAGCGAACGCGTGAGATCGGCGTACGAAAAGCTATCGGCGCGACCAAGCAGACGATCCTGACGCAGTTCACGCTCGAGGCGATGACCCTGTGCGCCGTTGGCGGAATCATCGGCCTTGCCATTGGCGCCGTGATCGCGCTGTGCCTGAAGTTCCTTCTGCCCTCCGAGCTTTCCACGCTGTGGGTCGCCGCGGCGTTTCTCAGCTCCTGCGCGATCGGGCTGATCTTCGGAATCTATCCGGCCTGGAAGGCCGCCAACCTGAACCCGATCGAAGCGCTCCGGTACGAATAGGACGTTTTCTATATACTCCAGTTCAGGGAAGCGTCAGCCTGACGGATGGTTGCGGAAGGGGAGAGATGAACAACACGCAGCTTTATCTCAGCATCGGAATTCCCTCGCTTCTTGTAGTTTTGGCTTGGCTATCAAACAAGTCCGACATGAGCGCTCTCAGGTCCGAGGTAAAGGGAGAGATCAGTGGTCTGCGTGCCGAGATCAGGTCGGACATGATCGCTCTGCGTGCCGAGATGATCGGTCTTAGGAAAGAGATCTATGAGGCGCTGATCCCGCTGCACGAGCGGATGGCTGTAATCGAGACGAAGCAGAAGTAGGCCTGAACTTCCTTGTCTGCGCTCTCCATTGCCCTTGAAGTTGTATTCGCGCTCTTTACGGTCGCAGGACTCGCCTACATGCTGCTGGCGTTGTGGAGTGCGCGACATTTCATGCGCGGCCTTCAGCGCGCCCAGACAGAAGAGGTCTCTAGCCCGGATGTGACTATCCTGAAGCCAATGAAGGGTACTGACCCGCGCATGTTCGAAGCACTACGCAGCCACTGCCGGCAGAGTTATGCAGGCGGGTACGAGATCGTCTTTGGAGTAAGTTCCATGGACGATCTCGCAGTCGCCGAGATTGTCCGGCTGCAATCGGAGTATCCGGCGCTTCCAATGTGTGTGGTCGAGTGCCCGCAGCGGCTTGGTACCTCCGGCAAGGTAAGCAATCTCGTCCAGATGCTGCGCGCGGCGCGATACGAGCATGTGGTGATCAATGACGGCGACATCAGTGTTTCGCCGAACTATCTGACCAACATCATGCGCGGGTTTGGCAATCCAGACGTGGGCCTGGTCACAGCACCGTATCGTGGGATCACTCTAGAGAAGGGCGCTACAATCTGGGCAAAGTTGGAGGCGCTCGGAATTTCCACCGACTTTATGCCCGGGGTGTTGACAGCGCGACGGCTCGAGGGCGGCATTCGTTTCGGCTTGGGATCAACACTCGCTACAACGAAAACCGCGATTGCCCGCATCGGCGGCCTCGAGACGCTGACCGAGTACCTCGCCGACGACTATGAACTGGGGCACAGGATTGCCGCAGCGGGCTATCGCGTCGAGTTGTGCGGTGAGGTCGTCGAGACGACTGTCCCTGCGTACGACTTTCGCGCCTTCTGGGACCACCAGATCCGTTGGGCGCGATCCATGCGCGACTCTCGCCAAGCGGGCTATCTTGGATTGTGCGTGACCTACTCCTTGCCCTGGGCGATGATGACCGCAGTCGCCAGCGGCTTCGCTTTGTGGAGCTTTACGCTTTTTAGCATCGTACTGCTGGCGCGCGTCTCGCTGGCATTGTCTGTTGGGGTAGGCCTTCTGCGCGACCGGCAGGTGCTGCGCGATCTCTGGCTGCTTCCGTTGCGAGACTTTGCGGCCCTGATTGTGTGGATGTGGAGCTTTGCGGACGACACGGTCGTCTGGAGGAATGAGAGATTCCGCTTGCGGAACGGTGTGCTGCACAAGCTGTCGCAGCAGGAGACTGAATGGCCGAAGTAATGCGGAGTTCGATCCCACCCGGCGCAGGTCCGGCAACGGAACTGATCTTCGGCGACTGGTATCCCGCACTGCGCAGCGATACGCTTCATAGCGGCAGGACGACCACCGCAATGCTCCTCGGCATTCCTCTGTTGCTTGGAAAGAAGCGGGATGGCACCGTCTTCGCTATGAAAGACCTCTGTCCGCATCGCGGAATCCCACTCTCTGCCGGGCGTTTCGATGGCGAGACCGTGGCCTGTAAATATCACGGCTGGCGCTTTGAGCCATGCTCCGGGCAATGCAAAGAGATACCGTCCCTGACGAAGCGCGACACCCTCGATGCCGGAAAGATCTATGCCACGTCCTACCCCTGTGTAGAGCAGGATGGCTACGCCTGGGTCTACCTGCCTGCCGTTGGTACCGGCCGCGTACAGAACGAGTTGCCGCCTGTCCCCAAGCTTCCAAAGTTTTCCGGGAAGTTCAGGAGCGCACACCTGGTCGCTGACCTTCCCTGTAATGTCGACCACGGAATCATCGGCCTCATGGATCCTGCTCACGGACCGTTTGTGCATCACGCCTGGTGGTGGCGGTCGCAGGCGAGCATCCACGAAAAAGTGAAGCACTTCGAACCCATCCCTGACGGATTCCGCATGTCCGCGCACGCACCATCCGGCAACAGTGCCCCCTACAAGCTTCTCGGCGTCTACGGAGAGCCGATCACCACCACCATTGACTTCGTCTTGCCCAATCGCCGTTACGAGACCATCCGGTGCGGAGAAAAGTGGTTCTCAAGTCTCACCACCGTAACGCCGGTCACGCCCGCAACCTGCCGCATCGACGTTGCCGCCGCCTGGAACGTCTTCTACCGTGTGCCGTTCGTCACTTCCATCGCCACGTTCTTCGGTGCGCGGTTCGTCCGGCAGGACCAGGAAACGATGATCGAGCAGGCGCAAGGTTTAAGGTACAACCCAGGCTTGATGCTGATCGACGACGCCGACAAGCCGGCCAAGTGGTACTTCGCCCTGAAGCAGGCAAGGCTAAAAGGAAGCGGCGAACATCCGTTAAGCGGCCCGGTCACGTTGCATTGGCGCAGCTGACCGCACTGTGCCAGTGCATCGACACACAAAGCGGCACATCGTTCGAAAAGGTGATCTTCACGTCTGCGCTTCGATCTCGCCTGCAGAGCTATATGGAACCGGAAACAGCGTATTCTTGAGCTAGAACTTCTTCAATCCTGCAAGTCCAACCTCCCGCTTTCAAAGGTCGTTCGATGTCGAAATACGCATTCCGCACTTTGCGCCGTCTTGCATTCTTCTCCGTCATTTTTCTACTTACGCTATCTGTCGCTGCGAATGCCCAGCGTCTGCCGAATACCGCTTTGCCAAACAACTACTCGCTTTTGCTGTCGCCTGATCTCAAAAACGCGACCTTCACCGGAGACGAGCTGATCGATGTAACGCTCTTCGTACCTGCGAAGACGATCACCCTGAACTCCGCCGAGATCAAGTTCGTCTCCGTAGCCGCAACCTCTCAAGGGGCGAAAGCGCCGCTACCGGCTTCAGTCACGCTCGAGCCTGAGAAGGAGCAGGCGACGTTTACCTTTCCCTCCGTTCTCCCGGCTGGAAAGATAAAGCTGGCGATCAAGTACACCGGCATCCTAAACAACGAATTGCGCGGCTTCTATCTTTCGAAGACAGCACAGCGGAGCTACGCTGTTACCCAGTTCGAGTCGACTGATGCCCGTCGCGCTTTCCCCAGCTTCGATGAGCCGGCCTTCAAGGCCACCTTCGACATAGCGTTGACTGTAGACGCGGGCGACACAGTCATCTCCAACACCAACATGATCGGGGACAAGCCTGCTGTAAACGGTCGGCATACAGTCTCGTTCGCGACCACCCCAAAGATGTCTACATACCTTGTCGCCTTCCTGGTTGGCGACTTCGAATGTGTCTCAGGCTCAAGCGACGGTACGCCGATACGCGCCTGCGCCACCCCCGGACAGGCTCAGAAAGGCAAGTTCGCGCTCCGTGCAGCGGAGTACATCCTGCATTACTACAACAATTATTTCGGCATTAAGTACCCCATGCCAAAACTGGACATGATCGGCATCCCGGATTTCGAGGCAGGCGCGATGGAGAACTTCGGCGCCATCACTTATCGCGAGACAGACTTCCTGATCGACGAAAAGACAGCTACTCTCACCCAAAGGAAAGCGGTTGCCAGCGTAGTTGCGCACGAGATGGCGCACCAGTGGTTCGGCGACATGGTAACGATGCAGTGGTGGGACAACATCTGGCTCAACGAAGGGTTCGCGACCTGGATGGAGACCAAGCCCATTGCCGTGTGGCATCCTGAATGGCACTACTCGCAAGACGATGCCGCAGGGCTTGACGGCACGCTCAACCTTGATTCGCAGCCAACGACGCACGCCATTCGCGCGAAGGCCGACACCCCAGCCGAGATCAACGAGATGTTCGACGGCATCTCCTACGGCAAAGGCGGGGCCGTGCTTGCAATGGTCGAAAACTATCTCGGACCGGAACTGTTCCGCCGCGGCGTCCGTAACTATCTCGCCGCACACCTTTATGGGAATGCGACTGCAGAAGACTTCTGGAACGCACAGACTGCAACCAGCCAGAAGCCAGTCGACAAGATCATGTCGGCTCTGATCTCTCAACCAGGCGTCCCATTGCTGACCTTTAGCGGAAGCGAGGCAGGAAGCGACTCGGTACAGATTGCGCAAAGCCGCTTCTTCCTCAGCTCTGCTCCTGCGGCGAGTGCACCCCAGGTCTGGACTCTGCCCATCTGTTTGAAGACGGACGGAGCACCCGCCTGCGAGCTCATCTCCTCGCCAAGAGAAATGTTGAAGGTGCCGAATTCCTCCAACTTTCTCTTCGCGGATGCGGGTGGAAAGGGTTACTTCCGCAGCCTCTATCCAAACGCCGTCTATCAGAACATTGTCGCCCACGCCGAGACTGCGCTCACTCCAGAGGAGCGCATCAAGCTGATCGGCGATCAATGGGCCATGATGCGCTCCGGTCATGCGACCGTCGGTGACTACCTCGATCTGGTGAGTGCTGTGCACACTGATCCGAACGCGGTTGTTCTTGGAAGCGCGCTGAACAAGATCACCGCGATACAAACCCGTATTGCGTCCGGTGCTCAAACGAGCGAGTTGCGCTCTTGGGTCCGCAAGGAGTTTTTCCCTGTGTACACGTCCTTAGGCAGTTCCACAGCTTCTGAGCCGGACGACAAGAAAGAGCTTCGCGCTCTCCTCTTTGAAGTGCTCGGAGAGGCAAAAGAGCCAACAATCCTTGCCGAAGCACGGCAGATCACGGACCGGTACATCGCGGACCAGACTTCTGTCGATCCGGCCCAGGCCCACGCGGCCGCTGAGATCGCGGCTGCCAATGGTGATGCCGCACTTTACGATCAACTCCTCGCTCTCAGTAACTCGTCCTCAGATCCTGCAGTCCACACCCGGGCGCTCTTTCTGACGGCTGCGTTCAGTGACCCTACGCTGGTGAACCGCACGCTCGACTCCGTGGCCGCGGGTAAGATCAGGAATCAGGACAGCTTCGCTCTGATTGCCATCCTGATGAGGAACCCTGAAACTCGCGAGCAAACCTGGCAGTATCTCCAGAAGAACTGGGACAAGATCCAGGCACAGCTGACCACCTTCTCGGGTGCGTCGATCGTTGCGTCGACCGGAAATTTCTGTTCGCCCCAAAAGCACGATGAGGTCATGAAGTTTTTTGCCGCGCATCCTGTCAAAGCGTCCGAGCGGGCGCTGAAGATCGCCGGGGAGACGATCGACAACTGCGTGGAACTTCGCCAGGCACAATCGGCAAACCTTCAACATTGGCTTGGGGCGCAGGGCGCAAGTCAAGGTGCCGGTCAGTAGCCCTCGGTGCGGCCCCGTCGAATGGCGGCGGGGTCATCCCCACAACGCAAGCCAACGCATCTCCTCACTCCAGGTATGAAGACATCTGCGTCCATACTTCTCGCGATGATCGTTGCTTCCGCGTTCACGCTTCCAGCTGCGGCAACGGAAGTAAAGGTCTCGTCGAAAGCTCTGGAACGCACGCTCAAGGCGCAGCTCTTCAACTCGCCGGACGGGCGATATTATCTGCGAGGTAACGCCGGAACTCCTTGTTTTGTCTACGCGGAAGACCCGCATGTCTCCTTCGTTCAGGACCGTATTCTTGTCCACGTTCGTACAAAGTCGAAGTTGGGAACGACGATGCGCGGAAGCTGCCTGGGCATATCGCTTGCCACGGAAGTGGACGTCTCCTTCGTCCCCGAAGCGGAGCAAGAGTCGATCGGCTTTCGTGACGCCAGGCTTGAGAAACTCAGCGATTCAAAGGAGTTGAACTTCCTGCTGGTACCGTTCCTCAGCCGCAAGCTGCCGCAGCAGATGAAGCTGAACGCCGCCATGCTGATTCGTCAACTGCTCAGCAAGTCGAGCGAGACCACGGGATATTCCCTCAAGCTCAATCTGCTCAAGTTGCACTCGATGCTGGTAGACGGACAAGCTCTCGTGGTCGATCTCGACACGAACCTTGATGTGGATTAGGCGTGCTGGTCTTCCGCAGCCGGGGCCAGAACCGTTCCATCTTCATTCGCAAAGCTGGTGTGCTTTCGGTGCGCGGTGCGCTGCGACGTGTAGATCCCCCTATGCCCGGAGAACAGATAGCTCACGATGCACGCTATGCCTGCAAAAGGGCCTGCTTCAGCACCAAACAGCTCCATCGCCATCAGGGTTGAGGCAATCGGAGTGTTTGCTGCACCCGCAAAGACGGCCACAAAGCCCATCCCTGCAAGAAGGCTCGGCGGCAGCGGAAGAATATGTGCGAGCGCGTTGCCCATGGTCGCTCCGATAAAGAAGAGGGGAGTAACTTCGCCTCCCTTGAATCCCATCCCCAGTGTCAGGGACGTGAACAGCGTCTTGACACCAAAATCGTAAACAGGCAGCGGCTGGTGAAATGCCGCCACAATCTCAGCGATACCGAGGCCGAGATAGCGGCTGGTATGTGCGGTGCCCAGGGAAAGGACAACGGCGGCCACAATCGCTCCACCGACGAACGGTCGAAGGGGTGGCCAGGCTATATGCTCCTCCGCCAGGTGCTTGATGGCGTGGGTAAGCTCTGCGAAGGCCTTCGCCATAACGCCAAATGCCGCCCCAGCTGCAATCGCCAAGAAAAATCGCGTCAAGTTCATCTCAGGCACCGAATTGACGGTGTAGACGGTGTGATGAACGCCCCAGGCGGTCGTCACCATCTCCCCGATAAAAGCAGCGACGGTACACGGTGCGATCGCTTCATAGGTAAGCGACCCCACGGTAAGCACTTCCAATCCAAAGACAGTCCCGGCGAGAGGAGTTCCGAAGACCGAGGCGAAGCCAGCGCTGATGCCCATCATGAGGACGATGCGGCGCTGCGCCCGGCTCATGCGAAGCGGACGGCATATCTGGTCCGCGAGCGACGCTCCCGTTTGGATGGCGGTGCCTTCCCGCCCGGCCGAACCCCCGAAGAGGTGAGTGACCACAGTGCCGATCAGGATCAGCGGCGTCATTCTCAGAGGGATGACCGCGCTGGGATCATGCACCTCGGTGTGTAGCTCTTCGAGGATGAGGTTGTTGCCTCCCTCAACCTTGCTGCCTAGATAGCGGTAGAGAAGGCCGACCGCGACACCAGCAACTGGCAGAAGCGCCACAATCCAGAGATGGCTTTCGCGGAGTTTAGTGGCCCAGTCGAGGGATACGAGCAGCAGCGCCGAGGCGGTCCCCGCCATTATCCCAACGACACCGGCAACGGGAATCCAGCAAAGAAAATGGAAGAGGGCAAGTGCAGGTCCGGGCAGCCGGGCAAGCGCAGCGGAGTATGTGCGAGAAGCTGATGGTCGAAGCAACGGGCCTCCTACAGATCGTAGGAGTCATCAGCGCTGCAACAGGAGCAGGCGGTTCTGGCGGAACCCCATCGCCAACTACAGGAACCTTAGCAGTTCGCGCCGGCGCGGGTCAACGTCCACTCATACTCGTGTCGATGCCCAGCGGATCGGAGCAAATTCTCTCGCCAAGCGAAACAGAATCATTTATTGTCAGTGGTGAGCCAGAACAATTCAAACTTTCTCCTGCACCCACGCCGTTGCAGCAGATGCCGTCCGTTGAGCCTTCAGCTAGTGCCCAGCCCTGGACACCTGTCTCTCAGGGAGAGACTTCAAGCCGTTACAAGCGACACGAATCGATTCAGGACCCGCAATTCAAAACTAGGGAGACATGCCAGTGTCCAAGCGAACCCGCACACTCGTTTCGAGCCTCTTTCTTGTTCCTCTCCTGCTGAGCAGTGTAATGATCTTCGGACAGCAGACGCTTGGCGGGATAACGGGCGTAGTTACGGATGCGGGCGGCGCTATCCTGCCGGGTACGACGGTCACTGCAACCGGAAACCAGACCGGACTCAAGCGTGTCCAGACGTCAGATAACAACGGCACGTACGCGTTTCAAGACCTTCCCATCGGGACCTACACCATCACTTTCTCGCATGACGGGTTCCAGAAGGCGAACTTCCCCAACATTCAGATTCAGGGCGACCGAACGGCGACAATCAACGCAAGTCTCCCCGTAGGCTCTATCGACCAGTCGGTGAGTGTGGATGCCGTGCCGCTGATGAATGCCGTGGATACAACCAATGGCTACGTCCTCGATAAAGCCCAGATCGAGTCGATACCGCTGCCCACGGGCAGCTTTACGGGTGTCGCCATTCTGGCGCCGGGCGTTAATTCAGAGTTGCCGGGTGGGTCTGGGGCGAACTCAGGGCTGGGAAACGCCCCGATCTGGGCAAATGGCCAGCGCGATACGTCCAACAGCTTTGTCATCAACGGGGTCGACGCAAGCAATCTCTTCAACGGCAAATCGACCTCCCAGGTTGGTTCAGCCCGAGTCATCAACAGCACCGGGTCGTCAGGAAGCAGCGGGGGCGGTGTGATCAACTCAACCGCCTCCATCTACCTGACCATCGGGAACGCGATCCCTACACCGGCCCCGGAGACGATCCAGGAGGTCCGAGTCAACGCCTCGCTCTACGACGCGCAGCAGGGATCGACCTCAGGCGCGCACATCGACATCGCCACCGCGACCGGTACGAACCAGTACCATGCGTCGCTCTATGGCCGGCGCGGAACAAACTGGATCAACGCCGCTCCGTTCTTCTTCAAGCAGGATCAGGAAGTTCCCGCCGACAAAAAGAACCCCGAGCTGCACCGGTACCTTGTTGGGGGCACTTTTGGCGGCCCGATCATCAAGGACAAGCTGTTCGGGTTCATCTCCTACCAGCACCTGCAGGTATCGGACCAGGAGATTGGCGATGGCTTCCTGAACGTTCCCGTGGGCCTCTCCGACACGAATCGCAACGCAGCCGGTTTCGCAAACTTCGACAACACGAACTTCACCGGTGAAAACCCGATCGGGTACAACAAGGCGACCTTTACGGCACAGCCGTTTGATCCCTCGCAGATCAGCACCACAGCGCTGCAACTGTTCAACGCTCCCGCGCTTCCAGGCGAGCCGGGAAAGTGGCTGGTCCCCAACGACAGCAGTTCAGCGACCCTTGGCCCCGCGCAGGGATACGACGCTTTTCTTCCCGGAACGGGCAGGTTTAAAGCGGACCTCGCCGTCGCCGACCTCGATTACAACGCAACCACCAAGGACACGGTCTCGCTGAAGTATTACTACCAGCACGATCCAACCACCTCGCCCTACTCCTACTCAAGCGTCCCCGGCTTCACGGAGCATCTCGACTCCGGCGCGCAGGTGTTCTCATTGATCAATACCTACCAGGTCCGGCCCAACTTCACCACGACGGAGACGATTGGCTTTCTCCGCGAGAAGAACTACGCGAACAATGAGCAGCCGTTTGGCCCGAACGCAGTTCCCGGCGGGGCGTACGGGACAGCATCCTTCAACACCTTCGGATCGAACTATTTTCCCGGCGTGTCCATCATCAACGTGCTCGGTGGCGCGGGATATGCAGCGGGCGTTCCCAGCGGAGTGCAGAACGGAATCCTGAACATAGGGCCAAACGCCGAAGGCCAGGCGTCGAACACCGGGGTCTTCCAGAACCGCATCGCTCCCTCCGGAAATGGCATCCTGGTTCTGGGCCGGCATACAGTCAGCTTCGGGACCAGCTACACTTACACCCAGTTGAACACCATCGATAAACGCACCGACGCCGGCACCATTGCCTCCGACGACTTCAGTGCGTTTACCGAAGGCTACGTGACCCCCGGCAGCGCCTCTACCTCCTTCTATGTCAGTTCGTTCCTGCGCGGCAACGCCAGCCGGTACTACCGCGCGAACCAGCTTGGAACCTACGTGCAGGACAAGTTTCAGGTTCGTCCTAATCTCTCCCTGACGGCGGGATTGCGGTACGACTGGGACGGGGGCCTGACCGAAAAGGAAGGTCGAATCTTCAACTTCGATCCGACCCTTTACAGCTACAACGTTGTCGCTGATTCCATTGACAATCCAGGATTCATCATCGCCGGAAACAACGCGAATGGAAGCAAGGGCGTGAGCGACACCACGCTGACCGGGCGGCAGTGGGGCGTGGGGCCGCGCGTGGGCCTGGCCTGGGAGCCGGCCATGTTCCACGAAAAGGTCGTGGTGCGGTCTGGGTTCGGGATGTACTACGATCGCGGAGAACTGTTCAGCTACTTCTCTCCCGGGTACGCGATCGGAACGGTGACCGGCGGTCCGTTCGGCGTCAACCAGCAACTGCCCTTCGTCAACACGCAGACCTGCCCCGCCGGGACGAACCAGTCGCTCTATAACTTCTTCATTCCTACCTGCGGCGGTGGAGGGATCGCCGATGGGATCAACAACGGAACGTTTCTCTCTCAGCCTGTCAGCCTGCCGACGGACCCCGTGGCCGGAAACCTGAACAATCCCTATGGCTCGGTCCCGATCGCCGCGCCTTCAAGCCCGAAGTCGTCCGACCTCAGCAAGTATCTGCCCAACGCTGCCAGCATCGAGGCCTATAACTTCGGCGGGGCCGGCGTGATCAACAACGGTCAACCTGTCTCGCTCGGCGTGTACGATCGGAAAAACAAGCTGCCCTACACCTATAACTACACCTTTGACATACAGTGGCAGCCGCGCAACAACCTGGCGATTGAGCTCGGATATGTCGGCAACATTGGACGTCACCAGGTCATCCCGGTGCCATTCAACCAGCCCGTAATCGCTTCGCCCTCAAGCCCCACCCTCAAAGGCGGCAACTTCCAGCAGAACTACACCTACGGCTACTACGTTGGCGGGACCTTGCCGGACAACTCGTTCTGGCAGGGAAATTATGAAGGCGGCAACGTCGACCTTCGCGTTCCGTACATCGGCTATGCGGCGGAATCGATCGACTACAAAGCAGCAGGCATCGACGCGTACAACGCACTCACGGCCCACGTAGAGAAGCGGATGAGCCATGGACTTCAGATCGCGGCCTCATACACGTACTCGCATGCGCTCGACGAGCAAAGCGGTCTCGGCCTCTTCTATAACGGCAACAATCCTCTCAACCTGCGCGACGGGTACGGCTCCGCAGACTTCGACCGTACCCACGTCATCAACTTCAATTATGTCTACCGTCTACCCGATGTCTCTGCCAAGGACAGCCTCGCCGGCAAGTTCACCAATGGCTGGTCCCTGGTCGGATTGACGGTGCTGCAGAGCGGCCAGCCGTACAGCGTCATTGACTTCTCCGGCGCGATTGGCAGCATCTACTACAGCACCTCGAACGGCATCACAAACCCAATCGTGCCTCTCGCGCCCGGCTGCACCGCAAAGACCGCCAAGACCGGGCACTCCGGGGCCTTCTTTGTGGCGACCGGGCAGACCGCGCTCAACCCATCGTGCTTCACTCTGCCTATCCTTGCGCCCGGTTCGATGAATGGTGCCATTCCGGCGAACGATCCCTATGAGACGGGGTTCACCAGCGGGCAGCGCAATATCTTCCGCCAGGCATTTCAGAAGCGGGCCGACGCCTCTCTGATCAAGAACACCAGCTTGGGCGAGCGCTACGCCTTGAAGTACACCTTCGACGTGTACAACCTCACCAATACCAGCAGCTTCGACGTACCGGGTAATGAGGTTGCGCAAAACGCTGAGTACAACGCCTTCCCCGCAGCGGGCCAGGCAGTGCTGCCAGGGACATGCAACGCCTCCGGTGCGGGGACTGTACCCGACAGCTTCTATAGCTGCCCCTCGGGACTCGGGATCGTCACTCACACGATCGGCAGTGCGCGCCAGATCCAGATGTCCCTCGCGTTTACCTTCTAGCCCCCTTGTCACTAACTACGCTGCACCAATGGCTGCAACCCACCTACGGCACACCTCCGCTGTGCCGTAGGTGCAGCGCTATTGGGCGGCTTGCGCCTCTAAGGGTATCTCGCGCACCTACGCGGCGTTCAACAAGCTTGAGACGGCCTTTACGACGCAGCGGATGAGCTGCTCCGCGGATAGAATCACCATCATGATTGCTCACCTGCGCGGGCTTCTGCTCAACAAATCACCGAACCAGATCGTCGTTGAGTGTGCCGGGGTAGGCTACGAGGTCGCCATCTCTGTGTCGACCTATTCGGCTCTCCCATCCCCTGCCACAGAGGTTGCGCTGCACATCTACACCCATGTGCGCGAGGACCAGATCTCCCTCTTTGGCTTTGCTGAATTACAGGAAAAACGTCTCTTCGAGAAGCTGTTGACCATCTCAGGTATCGGCCCCAAGCTGGCGATTACAGTCTTAAGCGGCATCTCTGCAGACCTTCTCGTCGCCGCAATCCGCTCTGCGGACCATGCCACTCTCACCAGGATTCCAGGTATTGGAAAGAAGACAGCGGAACGGGTTGTCATGGAACTAAAGGACAAACTGGAGGGCTTAGCACGGCCCGATCCTGCCGATCCTACTATGCACTCCCCTTCGCCTGGGAGGGACGCGATCTCGGCGCTCATCAACCTCGGCTACCAGCGCGCGGCCGCGCAGAAAGCCGTCGAACAAGCGACAGAACTCAACCCCTCGGACTGTAACAGCTTCGAAGAAGTCTTTCGCAGCGCATTGATGCGCCTTCGCTAACCCCACGCTGGCGTCATGCCCTAATGGTTTACCTATGGAAAATGGTAGGTCCATGCTGGAATCCTGTATCTTCGCGGTGAGACACCGGGCCTAGAGCTATCCCGTTAGCCGCGGATACGTATGGGAGCATTGAAGTCTTCAAAATGGTTTGGCCCGACAATTGCAACGTAGACATGGCATCGATATTCAAGCGATTCGTTGAGCAACCGAGCCTTCGCAACTAAGAGACTCTTCAGGAGAGATAAGCGGAATGAAGAAAGCCATCCTTGTAGTTCTTCTAAGCCTGGTTACAGCAGCTTCGTCCTTCGCTCAGGCGGGCTTTGGGGCACTCTCAGGCGTTGTATCTGACCCCTCCCACGCGGTTATTCCAAGTGCGAGCGTCGCACTTACTGGCACAAACGGCGAGCGGCGAATTACCACCACCAACGCCTCGGGATACTACGAGTTCACAGCACTCCCCATCGGTGGCGGGTACACGCTTGTGGTTTCGGCACCAGGGTTTCAAGGGGCGAAAGTGTCTGACATCAGTACCAGTGTAGGAACCACGATTTCACAGAACGTGACGCTGACCGTTGGCTCCAGCGAGCAGACGGTTGAGGTAACTGGTGCAAATGTAGAGCAGGTCCAGACAGAAACGTCGGCCGTGTCCCAGCTGATCGACTCAACGGTGTGGCAAAACTCTCCTCTGGAACTCCGGACTCAAAATGCCTTTATCGCGCTCGTCGCAGGGGCGTCTCCCGGTTTCTCGGGTCGCGGAGCAGCAGTAAGCGGAGCAAGGGCTGGCGCGGGTAATTTCCTGGTCGAAGGTATGGACAACAACGATCAGGGGCAGGGTGGCGCGGGCACCACGTTCGGAACAGGCGGTGCTGTCACGACGATCTCGCCGGACGCGATACAAGAGTATCGTGTGATTACGCATAACCCGTCCGCTGAGTATGGGCGGGCCGGAGGTTTCTCCACAGACACTTCTCTAAAGAGCGGTACGAACCACTTCCACGGCTCTCTGTTCGAGTACAACCGTGTGCAGGCACTCGCGGCGAATGACTGGTTCTCCAACCATGCCGGTGTCAAAGACAGCCTCATTCGAAACCAGTTTGGTGGATCAATTGGCGGTCCCATCTACCGCGATAAGACGTTTTTCTTCGCCACAGTTGAGCTTCACCGGCTCCGCCAAGGTTTCCCGCTTACTGGGACCGCTACAACTCAGGACTTTCTCAACTTCGTCGACAGCGGTGCCTTCGAGACGTTTCAGGAGACGGATCCAGCTGGTGTCTGCATTGCTAGCGGTGTTGGAGCGTGCCCAGGTGCCTTCAACCTGTCTTCCCACCTGGGTCCAGTCTTCAAGCAGTTGCAGGCTGCAGAGCCGCATGCTTTCCCAGTTGTTGCAGCAGGAGTCACCGCGGGCACAACGAATGTGGCAGCTGGCCTCTATACGGGAGGCGTGGTCACCTATCCGGTGCCCGTGTACGGTCTCACGACTGTGACGCAGAAGATTCAAACCAACCAGGAGCGCGGAACGTTCAAGCTCGACCACAAGATAGGAAACAAAGATCAGCTAGGTGCCTCCTACCTTGTTGACTTTGAGACCTCGGTAACTCCTTACGGTGCCGGTGGGACGACTTTCGGCCCGGATGAGGCACAGGTTGGTGGCTCGCAGCTGTTCACAATCAATGAAACCCATACCTTCTCGCCTACGTTATTGAATGTGTTCCGCGCCGGTTACACGAGGCATGTTTCGAACTTCACCGCTCCCGGGACCGACGGCGTGCCGTCGATCGTGACCGCAAACGACCCTTTGGCGGCGGGCTTTGGCTCGAGCGCCGCTCTTCCGCAGTTCTTTACGGATAACGAGTTCTTGTACGAAGATTCCATTACCAAGAACCTGGCAAAACAGACGTTGAAGGCGGGCTTTAGGTTTGTGCGCACCAGGAACGGCTCCAGCTTCTACAACGACGTCAAGGGCTCGCTCGATCCCTGGGACACGGAGACGCTGCTTACCGATGAAACCTTTGACGATCAAGCTGATCGTGCCATCTCCGGCGGCCCAACCTACGGCTCTTTTTATCTGGCAAGTGCATCGGTGGACAGTACAACCAATGCTGCACCGGACGTTTATCGCGGATACAGGGCGAATGAGTTCGCTGCCTATTTTCAAGACGACTATAAAGCAAGCAAGAACCTGACGTTGAACCTTGGTCTCAGATGGGAGTATTTTGGACCGCCGCATAACTTCCGCTCTGGTATCGACTCGAATGTTTACTTCGGAGCTTTTGCCGCTCCAACCCCTAATGGCAACCCCTTCTTGCCAACTGATAGTTTCACGGGGGCAATCCAGCATGCCACCTTCATCCAGAAAGACAGCAACATCTGGAACAAGGATACGAACAACTTCGCTCCTCGCGTAGGCTTCTCGGTTGACCCGAGAGGCGATGGTAAACTGGCGATCCGGGGAGGCTTTGGCATTGGCTTCGATCGGCTCTACAACAACGTCTACGAAAATATTCGTTTTAATACGCCGCATTTCTCAGATAACACCATCGGTGCCCTGGTCAATGGAGTCGTTGCAGGTCCACTCGAGCAGCCCGCGCTTACAGACATCCCCTTCGATGCGAACTCCCTCTTCGCCGCTTACGGGGGGAAACCTGTACCCCGCCACATCGATCAAAGGCTCGTCACTGCGTACTATGAACAGGCTAATTTCGGTTTCGAATACGAGCTTGCTAAAGGTTACGTTTTTGAAACGAATTACATCGGCACCTTCGGACGCAAACTGGTAGGTTTGCGGGACGCCAACAACTTCGCAGGTCGCACCGCTTGTTCAACATTGACCGCTGCGTGTAAAGCCGCGGGTTACACAGCCGCGTTCAGTGCTGCCCGGCCCAACCTGTTGTTCAATTCCGACAACTTCAGGAGTAATGGCTTCGGATCGAACTACAACGGCCTACAAACCAGTATCCGCAAGGGCTATTCGAACGGCTTTATGTTCCTGGCCAACTACACCTACAGCCGAGCTTTCGACGTGACGAGCGATGTATTCACGGTCAAAACGGCGGGAACCGGTATCACGAATCCGACTGACCCTGCATACGATTACGGTCCCGCGGACTTCGACGTCAAGCACTTAGCAACCATTACGCTGAATTACGAAGAACAGTATAGACGTCGTAATTTGCTGCTCGGTGGCTGGGCCGTCTCGCCAATCATCACGCTTCGCAGCGGAACACCCTTCACAGCTGTCGATACGAGCAGCTCGTATAACCCAATCAAAGATGGACGCTTCGTGGACCGTCCAGTTCTTGCTCCGAACGTAACCATAAAGAGCGCGATCAACCACAGCGTGAGCCCGGCGACCGGGTACATCAAGCCGAACACCCTTGTACCTTACATCTGCCCTGCGAACGTGAACCAGGGGCTATGGTGCGAGCCGCCTATGCAGAGGAACGCTTTCTACGGACCATCCTTCTACAACGTTGATCTTGGCATTCAAAAGCACTTCTACATTACCGAGGCCCAGAAAGTGACGTTCGCAGCCAGCTTCTTCGATCTCTTCAACCATCCAAACTTCGAAAACCCAATCGCCGATCTCAACAACACTGCTCAATTCGGTCAGTCGATCAACACCTATGGAGATAACGGCGGTCACCGGGTGACGCAGCTTAGCCTGCGGTATGACTTCTGATCGAACTGCAGCTTCTTAGATCAGACCATCCTAAGTTTTGTAAACACGCCCTGCCGTTGGCAAGGCGTGTTTATTTTTGCGCGCAAGTAGCATTACGCCTATATAGACGGTGGGTTCTTATGTATGCGGCGGTGCGTTCATCAATCAGTTGGCTGCAATCTTCACCACGGCTGAGGCGTTCTCGCAACTCGGTAGCGGAGACATTAACGTGAACGTCTGACAGGAGATGAACCCGGCTCATCTGGTCGGTCGAAAGCTGCCGACCATGGATAGCCATTCCTCTAACCAGGTCATACCCGGGTCTGCTTGCGACGATCCATTCAGCAAGTTCGAGCAGCCTCTCGGGATCTTTCCATTCCCCCAAACTCAGGAAGGAGTCAGCGCCCACGATGTTGTAGAGCTGGTCGGTTGGGTATGAAGCTCGCAAACGCAAAAGAGTGTCGACCGTGTAGTTGGGAAGACCATCGCTGCGGGGAGCGTCGACATCCGAGGCCAGGAACCGATCAAATGGCTGGCACATTGCCTTGACCATTTCTAAACGGTCGGCAAACGGAGTTGTGTTAGCTTGCAGCTTCAGGGGTTGTACACCTGTTGGCGCAAATAGAATGCAATCAAGCTTGAAGTCTAAGACTGCCGCTTCGGCTACCGCCAGGTGGCCAAGGTGGGGTGGATCGAACGTGCCGCCGAACAAAGCTATACGCATCGGTTTCAACACTATGTGGCGTCTTGGTGCTCTGTGTTCAGGACCTGCTAAGCGCGCCCCTTCGCGAAATTAGGCGGCGGCGGATAACTCGGCTTGAGCTTAACCTCAGCAACCGGCTCTAACTCGACCGGAATAGGACGGTGCATCGCAACAAAGTCTGCGAGCGCGTACTTCAGCGGCTCAATACCCTCGCCAGTCACAGCGGAAATCGTATAGAACGTTAGCTTTCGACGCTTTGCCATTGCCGCCAGCTTTTTCAACTTGTCGGGATTCGCAACATCTGCTTTGGCGGCGACAAGGATGGTCGGTTTGGCGGCCAGTGCGGGATCGAAGCTCTTCAACTCCTCGGTGATGGTCTTGAAATCTGCGACGGGATCAGGCCGACCGGAGCCGTCTGAAACATCGACAAGATGCACGATGACCGAGGTGCGTTCAATGTGCTTTAAGAACTGGATGCCCAAACCCGCTCCGAGGTGCGCTCCCTCGATCAGCCCGGGTAAGTCGGCCACTGTAAAGGAAAGCTCATGCGGCCACTCACCTACCTTAACCACGCCGAGGTTCGGCTCAAGCGTCGTGAAAGCATAATCGGCGACCTTTGGCTTGGCTGCCGAGATCCGGGAGATCAGTGTCGACTTACCCACGTTGGGGTAGCCGACCAGCCCGGCATCAGCCAGCAGGCGAAGCTCCAGCCGATAGTTGCGCTCCTCACCGGCGCGGCCAAGTTCGTGCTCACGCGGTGCCTGGTGGGTGCTGGTGGCGAAGTGCTGGTTGCCACGACCTCCCCGGCCGCCCCGGGCAATGACAATCGTTTCGTTTGGCCGCGCGAAATCGTGGACCAGTTCGCCGGTGTCATCATCGTAGAGCAGCGTTCCCACTGGCACTTTAAGCGTTGTGTGCTCGCCCGCGTAACCGGAGCAGTTCGAACCGAGCCCGTGACCGCCGCGTTGGGCCTTGTGCTCCGGGTTGAAACGGAAATGGACGAGGGTGTTGTGGCTCAGCGAAGACGACATCAGGATATCGCCGCCGTGACCGCCGTCGCCGCCCGAAGGGCCGCCCTTGGGCACAAACTTTTCGCGGCGGAAGGCCATGCATCCATTGCCGCCGTCGCCCGCTTTTATGCGGATTCGCGCTTCATCGATAAACATTGCACCTCTATTCTCTCCTGATTAATCAGTCTGGCGAAAGTCGTACAGGAATGAGGAGGTTCGTCTCTCCGGCAACGCGTTTTGGTGTTGCAACTCTCCTGCATCGTGGTATGGTCTGTGAAAGCCCAATCCATTTCCCTGTTTCAACAGTGTCTCCGCTGCCGCTGCGGCATGCGTCTATGGTCAACAGATTCTTTCGAAAGAAGAATCTCGTTCCGCTGCCAGGGAACAACCTCCTGGTCTCAGAGTTTCCCTACATAGCTAAGGAGCGATCGTGAATACTCTCCGCAATAGCATCTATTGTGTCTCCGTCTTGATCTCAGGACTGGCCCCGGCGTTGCTTCACGCTCAAGTACAAGCAACCAACGGCAGCATTCAGGGCGAGGTCATGGACGCTAAAGGAGCGGTCGTCCCCGATGCCAGCGTAGAGGCCGACGAGGTGGACACCGGCACCACGAATGCAACAACTACCGATGGCTCCGGACATTTTGCCTTCCTGTCGCTCAAGCCGGGCAGTTACGTGGTGAAAGTCTCGAAGTCCGGGTTCGCTACGACCATTCAGGAGAACCTCTCGCTCACGGTTGGCCGTACCACGTCGCTCAAGATCAGCCTGCAGATCGCCAGTGGAAACGAATCGATCACCATCACCTCCGCGCCGCTGGTGGACGTTGTCACTGCGTCTTCAGCCACCACGCTCAACGAAGCGACCATTGCGACAACTCCGGTGCTCGGCCGCAAGTTCGAAGATCTGCTCACCCTTACGCCCGGTGTAAGCATCTCGCAGGGGCCTGACGGCGACGAGATCAACATCAACGGCCAGCGCGGCATCTTCAACAACATCTCGCTCGATGGAGGCGACTACAACAACGGTTTCTTCGGGGAGCAGTCCGGTGGTCAGCGCGCCGCGGTGGATATCACGCTTGAAGCCGTGAAGGAATTTCAGATCGTGGCCAGCGGGGCGAACGCCGAGTTCGGACGGACGGGCGGCGGTGTCGTCAACGTCATCACCAAATCGGGAACCAACAGTTTTCACGGCAGTCTCTTCCACTATCAGCGTCTCGCTGCGCTCGCCGCCGACACATCCGACGGCAATCCGCTGACTGATTTTCATCGCGAGCAGTTCGGCGGCAGCGCGGGCGGTGCCATTATCCGGGACAAACTCTTCTACTTCGGCGCTGGGGAAGGTATCGATGAGAACCTGCTCCGTCCGAACCTGAGCAAGTACAACGCCAGTACCCTTGGCGGAGCGCCGTGCCCGGTTGCGGCACCCGCTTTCGGCACACCTGCGCTCGACAGTGCCGTCGATGCAAATGGAGATTGCCAGCGCCTGGCGCTCATCAATTTCTACAAGACCAACTTCAACGAGAACGAAGGCGCACCGGTTGATCATGTGGTGCACAACGCAGCCTTCTTCGGCCGCGGCGATTACAACATCAATCCGAAGAACCTTGTCTATGCCTCGTATAACTTTGACTACTCGAACAATCCAAACCAGACCTTCGACGTAGCGACCTACGGGACCACCGCAAATGGAGTAGAAGGGGCGTCTCACGTTCAGACTCTGAACGGCAATCTGATCTCAACTCTCAACGACCGCATGCTCAACGAGGGCCACGTTACCTTTGGTCATGAGACGCGGCCCCGCGCGGCGATCGATCCTGCGGCCGTTCCTGACACCGGCATTGGCTTCGCTCCATCGTTCCGTTTTGGTCAGCCCTTCTTCCTTGGTCCTGGCGCCAGCGAGACCTTCTACCACGTCGATCTCAAAGACAATTTTTCGCTCGTGAAGGGAAAGCATGCCTTCAAATTTGGTGGCGAGTTCTTGTACAGCCACAACGTCCAGGTCTTCGACGGATTCGCTCTTGGTCGCTTTCTCTTTGGCAGCACCAGCGGCTTCCTGCACTACGCTTCCGCGGCATCGACAGGTGAGGGGTACGGCCCTGGAGTGAGCGGATGCTCAGATGGTTCGTACGTTTCTACCGTCGCCTGCCCCGAGGGTACGACAAACACCGGCAGCCCGCTCCTGCTCTATCTGCAAGACGCCGCGACCCAGGCGGGACAGACCGTCCAACAGGCCGGCTACTCCAACATCAGCAACAAGGAACCAGCGATCTACGCACAGGACACTTGGACGGCAACCTCTCGCCTGACCCTGAACTACGGTCTCCGCTGGGAGGCGCAGTTCTTCCCAAAGATGACGATCACTCCGTCCGCCGCTCTGTACGGGCCGTACCTGTCCGATCCCGCCTTTCCGTCCAATGGATATCTGCCGAACCAGACAAAGGAGTTCCAGCCCCGCTTCGGCTTCGCTTACAACATCTTCGGAAACGGGAAGAGTCTCCTGCGCGGCAGCGCTGGCATCTTCAACGCCCGCCAGAACATGCTTACCCAGGTGGGTGCCATCACCACCAACGGCGTGCAGCAGCAGAGCATCACCCAGTTCTCGCTTCCTGCAAACCCAACCTACCAGCTGACTCCGTCACCGCTTGCGCCATGCCCGGCGACTGGCTGTCCGGGTGCCGGCATCACGGTCTTCGACAAGAACTACCACAACCCGCGCGTCTACACCTACAACATCGGATTCGAGCAGCAGGTGGGCAATGATTACGTGGCGTTCGTCGACTTCACCGACTCGAAGGGGGTCTATCTCACTCGTTTCACCAACCCTAATGTTGGCCCAACCGTCGTACCAGCGGTCAATGCGGACACGGTTTCCTACGCTGGAGATGCTCCGTTCCCCAATCTGGGGGCCATCACTGACACGATCAGCAACGCCAAATCACTCTACCGCGGCGTCACATTCGGCGTTCGCAAGCGCATGACCAACCACTTCCAGTTCCAGGCGCAGTACACCCTGTCCGTCGATCGAGACGACGACTCCAACGAACGCGACCCCTTCACCTTCCGCTATGCGAACCTCTATGATCTGGGGGCGGAGTACTCCTACTCCGATCGCGATGAGCGGCACAAGTTCAATGCGTTTGGTCTCGCCGATCTTCCTTTTGGCATCAAGGCAAATCTCCGGATCCAGTCGCACTCCGCTTCGCCCATCACCGACGGGCCCGGCAGAGGCGCGATCTGCGATGCAAACGCTACCCGCTTCGTCAATGGCGTGGACTGCGGGCGGAACAATCAGCGCAAGGACAATGCTTTCTTCGTCACGGACTTTGGCCTCGCGCGCCCCTTCCACTTTCACGATGGTAAGTTCGCTCTCGAGCCACGGGCTGAGGTCTTCAACGCCTTCAACAACAAGAACAACATCAACACGCTCAGCACGCCGCAACTCTTCAACTTCGACGGCTTTCTTCGCCTCGGCGTCGGCGATCCGCTCCAGTCCCAGCTTTCACTCCGGTTTGTCTTCTAGTTGCAGCCGTAACACGGAAGACGGGAGGTCACGGCCCAGGCCGTGGCCTCCACTGTTTGATGGCAGCGACTGAGACTCCACGTTTCCCCTTCCCAATCAGCCGAAAAAGCGCTACTCTTCGACCACTCCCGCATTTGCACTGCCGCGAGCGATGCTTCGTCCGGACTGAGAAGGCAGCAGCAGACTCGTTCCAACTCCCTCGTATCGCCGAGCTGTCTTGGAGAGCGCTATGCAAACAGGGCCGAGCCGCCGCAGGCTGCTGCTGTGGTTGAGTCTTTCCTTCCGAGTAGGTTTTCTTCTCCTCGCACCCGGGCTTTGGGCACAAAGCGCCGTCGATGGAGCGATCGCAGGCCGCATCACCGACCCACGGGGCGACTCTATCTTTCGAGCCGCCATAAAGGTGGAGAACGCCGATCTGGGTGTCTCGCGGGAAGTATTCACGCAAGCTGATGGCCGGTTCTTCTTGCCCAAGCTGGTGCCCGGTTCGTACCGCCTGTCCGTGTTGGCGGCAGGATTCGACACGATCACGCAGGACGTTACCGTGACCCTTGGCCTGGTGAGCACCATGGATCGCCGGCTGACCCTGGCACAGGTGTTGACTCTCATCAACGTGGATCCTGCGCCGATCAATCTTGCACCAAGCGTCGAGGAGACCTTTCCGGGAGGGCCGCCAAGCTCCTCAGCATCGCAGCAGACTGCAACCGTGGAGCAGGTAGAGGTCTTGCCGATCGAAGGGCGCCGCTGGCAGAGCTTCGCCCTCCTTCTTCCCGGCACCAGCGGGGGCTCAGCCGCAGACGGCGAATCCACTATCAGCTTTCGCGGTATCGCCACCACGCAGAACAGCAGCGAGATCGATGGGGCTTCTGGCGACCAGAGCTTTGGTTCGGTCGCCCAGGGCTCCGGCCTTCGGATAGGACATGAGTCAGAGGTGGATCAGGACTCCGGAAGTTCGACCGGGGTGGGGGGGGATGGCGCCCGGTCCATGCGCGGTCGCCACGCCGGCGCGGCTTACATCTTCTCGCAGGCGGCCGTACAGGAGTTCCGCGTTCACACAGGAACCTACTCCGCGCTCGATGGCCATGCTGCCGGGGGGGTAGTAACAACCATTTCGAAGGGCGGCACCAACACGATGAAGGGCAGCCTCTTCTATCTCGCACGAGATAGCGCGTGGGGCTCGACCAACCCATTCTCCACCCAGACGACGTATTCAGATGGTGTTACTTCGACTGCCTTGGTCAAGCCGCGAGATTTCAGACAGCAGTTCGGCGGAAGCCTTGGCGGTCCTGTTCCAGGACCGCGGCGTAAGCCAGCTCACGATGCGAAGCTCTTCTACTTCGTCGCGCTGGACGCACAAAGGCGGGACTTTCCCGCAATCTCATCGCCGGGCTACGCCGCCTTCTACGCTCTCACAGCCACACAGCAGGCACTTCTTGGCAATCGCGGGGTCTCGGTTGCAAAGACCACAGCCGCGTTGAACTATCTCAACAGCCTCTCGGGCACTGTAGATCGGAAGGCCGACCAGCAGATTGCTTTCGGGAAGCTCGATTGGCAGCTTTCGAAAAAGAACCGGCTCAGCATGCAGGAGAACCACGTCCGCTGGAATCTTCCGGCGGGTGTTCGCTCCGAACCGGTGGTCGACCGTGGATTGGCAAGCATCGGAAACGCGCTGGGCAAAGTTGACGCCGGGATCGTTCGTTGGGTCGATCTGTGGAGCAGCCATCTTAGTAACGAGGTGCGCGTAGCCTACGGCCGGGACATTGAATACGAGACGCCGCAGCTACCTCTGGCGCAGGAGCCGGCGATTGGCATAGGTGGCTTCAGCCCGGAGGTATCAATCGGCCCAAACGGATTCGTATTCGGTACGCCCGCGTCTCTCGGACGCAAGGCGTACCCGGATGAACATCGTTTTCAAGTCGCCGAGCTGCTGCAGTGGGTTCGCGGACGGCACCTTGTTCAGTTCGGGGCCGATCTGAGCCAGGTCCATGATCACGTCGACTCCTTGACGAATGAGGTAGGAACGTTCCTCTATGACAGCGGCGCAACCGGAGGGAAAGCGGGTGGCCTGGTGGACTGGATCACTGACTACACCTTCAGCGCGAACGCGTATCCGAACGGAGCCTGCCCTTCAATCAATGCAAGAGACCATCTCTTCTGCTTTCGAACGTATACGCAAAGCTTTGGCGAGCAGGACCTTCGCTTCCACACGCGCGAGTGGGCGGCGTTCCTGCAGGACGAGTGGCGTGTCCGGCCTGGTCTGCACCTCAGCGCGGGGGTTCGCTATGAATACCAGACCCAACCCACACCGCAGCAGCCGAACTCTGCCCTAGACATTGCTTTTGCAAGCAGAGGAAGCACCAGCGCCTTTCCCCGGGACACGAACAACGCGGGACCGCGGGCGGGTTTGGCCTGGCAACCATTCGGCAGCGGAAAGGGTACGGTCCGCCTGGGCTACGGTGTGTACTTCGGCAGGCTTCCGGGAGCAACGATTCGAAGTGCACTCATCAACACGGCGCTGCCAAGTTCAACCAGGCATGTTCGGATCACGCCCGCCACGGTAACCGGGTGTCCGCAGGTTGCCAATCAGGGATTCGGGTACGGATGCGCCTACGTCGCGAGCCCGCCTGCGGCGGTCAGCGCAACGACCTCGGCGTCCCTGTTTGACCGGCGCTTTCGGCTGCCGATGGTGCAGCAGGGGACCTTCGAGTTGGAGCGAAACATTCGCGGCGTCGCGTTCACTGCGTCGTACGTGATGAACCTTGACCGGCAGCTTCCAGA
Source organism: uncultured Granulicella sp. (assembly GCA_964658395.1). Taxonomy (GTDB): domain Bacteria; phylum Acidobacteriota; class Terriglobia; order Terriglobales; family Acidobacteriaceae; genus Edaphobacter. The sequence continues at coordinate 27,004 of CAZZYQ010000036.1, forward strand.
CTCCGTTGACATCAACATCGCCCCATCGACGGCTTCGCGTCAGTTTCAGCTCCAGGGCGGCCCAACTCGCGGCTCGGGTATTGCTGGCGTGCGCAGTGGCGATACCTTTGTCGTTCCTTTCTACACAGATCGTCTCAGCTCTGAGTACGGGCCGGTGACCGATATCATCTCCAGTGCAAACGGGACGTATAACGCACTTGTTCTCGCCGCACAGAGACGAAGCCGCAAAGGCATTGAGTTCCGTGCAGCATGGACCTGGTCGAAGGCGATCGACTATGGTCAGGACAACAGCGCCGTACCCGAGACGAACGGGCAGTTTGACCCCTACGTGAATGGGTACGACAAGGGTCTGTCCACGCTCAACTTCTCCCACAAAGTAACGGCAAGTGCTGTCTTCGAACCAACCCCACACCTCAGTCGCACGTGGCTGCAGCGAACGGCCGGGGACTGGCAGGTGGCACCATTGCTTGTCGTGTCCAGCGGACGGCCATACAGCTACGAGATCTTCGGCGGCACCCGTCTGACAGGCGGCCATACCAGCATCAATGGCTCGGGCGGAGCGGTTTATCTTCCCACCGTCGGTCGCAACACACTGCGCCTGCCGGACACGGTGCATCTCGATCTCCGCGTAGGCCGGACTGTTCGTCTGAGCGAGCGGGTCAACCTGAAAGCCTCGGCGGACATCTTCAATCTTCCAAACAAGGTGAACTACTCGAGTACCACTACCCGAGCTTATCTCGAGGGAGACGCGGTCGGCGGAGTGACCCCGCTGATCTTTCAGGATGCGAAGACGATCGCCTCTGAGGGTCTAAATACCCAGCCGTTTGGAGCGTTCACCGCGGCGAGCACAAGCAACTCCCGCGAGCGACAGGTCCAGCTTGGAATCAAGCTGGAGTTCTAACCTATCGAGAAGAAAGTACGCCAGCGACATTCGACCGGGATCAACCGTCGTGTGTCGCTAATCTGACGATATTGTGCATCCAAGTGCTTGTCAGTCACCGATCGCCTGCCGATACAGTCAAAATGCCAAGCCTCAGGATGGAAGATTCATGGACCTGCTCGGACTGATCAGCCAGCACGGCTATCTCGTTACAGTGTCCGTCCTCTTCTTCACGGCGCTCGGCTTGCCGTTGCCGGCCTCGGCTGTGCTGCTTGCCGTCGGCGCTGCCGCTCGCACGGGAGTGGTCAGCTTCGGAGCCATTTTGTTGCTGGCTTGGTGCGCTTCCGTTTCGGGCGATCTGTTGCTCTTTTTCGGGGGCCGCTTCACCGGGTGGTGGCTTCTCTCCTCGCTCTGCCGCGTCTCGCTCGATCCGGAAGCATGCATCTTCTCTACCGCGGACTACTTTTATAAGCGCGGCCCGAACACACTTCTCTTTGCCAAGTTTGTCCCCGGGCTTGGAGCGATGGCGGGGCCGATCGCCGGAAGTCTGAACATGCGCCTCTGGAAGTTTCTCAAGATGGATGCACTGGGAACGCTGGCCTACTGTTTCGCATGGACCGCGAACGGATACCTCTTCAGCCGTTTCATCGTGAAGATCGTGGCCTGGATGGGACGCGCGAGCCACACCGTGCTGGCGGCCGTTCTGCTGATCGCTGCCGTATACGCTGCGGCGTTGCTGGTGCTTACGCTGCGGTCTCGCCGCTACAAGCAGATCGAGAAGATCAGCGCGGCCAGCCTTCATGAGCGGCTCCAGGACCTTACGCCGGACAAGCTTGTCGTCATTGCCGACGTTCGCAGTCACGGCTACTACGATCCTGGTATGTACCGGATCAAGAACTCGATCCGCGTTGAGCCGCATCGCCTGAAAGAAGAACTGGTCGCGCTTCGCGAGTTCATGGCCCCTGAGTGCGAAATTTATCTTTATTGCAGCTGCATTCGCGACACCACAAGCGTTCGCGTGGCCTACAGCCTTGGCCTTGAGAACTGCCGCACTCAGGTGATCGAAGGCGGCATGAAGGCATGGGTGAAAGCAGGCGGTGCGCTCGAGCTTGTTCCTGAAGCAGACCTGCGAAAACTGCCAAAATTCGACTAGGTGCTACCTGGGACGATGTTGCGACAAGGAAAGCGTATTGCCATCGGGGTCTTCAAACCAGGCCACCTTGTCACCTCCTGGCGCACTCCAGATACCATGTTCATCGACCTGGTCTGCGGGCAAGAACGGGTAGCGGGCAAAGACCAGGCCCTTTGCGGCAAGCGCTGACACCTCGGCGGCAAGGTCCCTGACCTCCCATCCAAGGATGGTGTACCGCGCAGGTGCCAGGTCTTGCACCCTTGCGATGCGGATCATGTTCGCGCCGGATCTGAAAACGAGAGCGAATCCGTCGTCGCCGACGAACGTAAGGCCGAGTACGGCTTGGTAGAAGCTGCGGGCGCGGTCGGCGTCGCGGGTGGGAACAAACCCGATCATCGGATTCTCTGACAGCATATCTTAGGAAGCGGATCGAGCCTCGAAACAACAGTTCGCTTGTGCGGAAAGAATAACCCACAGTTAGGATGAGTGCATACCATTGCTGCACCTTCCTTTGCGCTGAACGCTGATGTGAGGAGTTTGCTTGTCGCCACCAGAATCGCACGGTGCGGTGGAAGTACCAATCCTCGATCAAGAGGCCGTGGGGAGGCGCACCCTCCGCAAAGCAACTTGGCGGCTGATCCCTCTGCTCTCGGTCTGCTACATGGTGGCGTATATGGATCGCGCGAATGTCAGTTTCGCCGCCATACAGATGAACCACGATCTTGGCTTCAACGCGGGTGTGTATGGCTTCGGAGCAGGCGTGTTCTTCCTCAGTTATGCGCTATGTGAACTTCCGTCGAATTTTCTGATGCTGAGGTTTGGTGCGCGTCGCTGGATCGCCCGCATCATGCTGACCTGGGGAATGATCGCGGCCGCAATGGTCCTTGTACACTCTCCCGCGTCGTTCTACACGCTCCGTTTTCTCCTTGGGATGGCAGAGGCGGGCTTCTTTCCCGGGGTGCTCTACTACCTTTCTTTGTGGTTCCCTCAGCAGACGCGCGCCAGAGCGATCAGCCGGTTCTATATCGCATTTCCGCTCAGCAACGCCTTGATGGGCCTCATCGCCGGATCACTGCTCGAACTCAATGGCAAGCTGGGCCTGAAAGGATGGCAATGGCTGTTCCTGGTGGAGGCGGCGCCTGCCATCGCCCTCAGCGCCGTCGTTTGGTTCATCCTCCCGGACAATCCGGCTTCGGCGAAGTGGATGCGGATCGAAGAACGTGCCTGGGTAGCTGAGCGGCTCCGCGAAGATGCCGAGCAGATGGTAAACGTTGGCGGCCATGCGGGCCACGGCGGAGGAGCCTTGAGAGTGCTGAAAGACCCGAAGGTTCTACTCATAGGGGTCTTCTATTTCCTCGCGCTCGGATCGTTCTACGCCTTTGCCTTCTCCGCCCCGAAGATCTATCTGGATGCCACCGGGTGGAGCGTTGACCAGGTAGGTGGACTGATTGCGGCAGTATCTGTAGCTGGCGCCGGCGCAATGCTCATCGTCAGCTGGCACTCCGATCGTCAGCGCGTGAAGGTGCCTTATGTCGTTGCCTTGACGTTTGTTACCGCGGTGGCGTTCGCGATAAGCGGCATCTCCCGCACGCCGTGGATGGTTGTGGTGTCGTTGGCAGTGGCGACCATAAGCTACTACGCTGTCCAGGGGCCTTCGCTCAGCTTGTTGACGACCTTTCTCGATGGACCATCGGCTGCAATCGGTATCGCGGCCGCAAACATGTGCGCCATCGCAGGTGGCTTTGTTGGACCCATCTGGATGGGCTGGTCCATCACACATACGGGCGGTACACGGGTCGGTACCGGACTGCTGAGTGTCGCGTGCGCAACAGGCGCTTGCCTGGTCCTGCTGGTGAATAGATTCGCGCGGCGCGCCGTCACAGCCCGCTGAGCACATGTTCAGGCGCGCTGACCCCTTGCTCCGTACTCTTCCATAAGCGCTCGGCTCCCGTTGCCGGGCGGACCAAGCTGATGACCAACAGCGTACTGCGCCCGAGCCGATCGGAGAGAGTAACGCCCAACCGCTGCTGACGGCTGGCATATCAACCTACTCGGCCGTGCGATCCATTGGCGCACCCTGCGAAGGCAGGGCTGCAAACCGCGTAGTGGGGAAGGCCTCGGGATATTTGTCGCGAAGGAACGCCATCATCTTCTCGCGGACATCACAGCGGAGATCGAAGTTGGAACTGGAATTGTGACTGCTCATCAAGCAGCGTAGTTCCATTGTTCTCTCGCTTAGATTTGTCACCTGCAAACCGCACACCTTCTTGTCCCACAGCGGGTGGGGATGCACGATTCGTTCGAGTTCGGCGCGAACTTCCTCCACGGGCACTGAGTAGTCGACATAGAGGAAGGCAGTGCCCAGTATGTCTGTCGATTCGCGGCTCCAGTTCTGAAAGGAGTTCTCGATGAAGTAGCTCAGCGGAACGATCAGGCGGCGCAGGTCCCAAATTTTGATGACGACATAGGACGTTGTGATCTCCTCGATGCGGCCCCACTCGCCCTGCACCACAACGACGTCATCGATCCGAATTGGCTCCGAGAAGGCAATTTGCAGACCTGCAAGAATGTTCGAGGCGGTAGATTTGGCCGCGGTGGCAAGGACCAGCGAAGCGACCCCAGCCGAGGCGAGCAGGCCAGAGCCGTAGTGCCAGATGCGGGGGTTGTCGAAGCTCCACAGCAGGGCTCCCGCATCTAGAATCACGATGAATCCGATCACCAGCCGCCGGATCAGTTGAAGCTGAGTATGCACTCGTCTGGCGCGGATGTTGTCTTCCGCGTTCAGGTCGTAACGCCTGAGGGTAGCTGCCTGAAGCACGTACACGAGGCCAACTGCAAGCCAGCCGAGCGCCAGCACGATCCCCATGATCAGACCTTGGCGAAAAATCGCCGCAAGATTGAAGGGGAGTTCCGGGAGCGATGGTAATACTGCCAGAAGGCACGTAAGCACAAAGACAGCACGGGCAGGATGCCCGAGGTAGCGTTGCAGCCCCCATCCAAGCGACACGGAAGACTGCGCTTCCCGGTGACGCAGGACGCGGAACACCACGTAGTGAACCGCATTGGAAAGAACAATCGCAGCGCAGAGGAAGAAGACCGCGACGAACCAGCGGTGGCGAAGATGCAGATCTGCGGGCGTGTCAATTAAGAAGGAAAGGAGCAAGTTCAAGAGCATTGATCCTCCGCTGCGGCGAAGAGGTCAAGGGGGCTTGCGTTTCCAGATGCACGTAAGGAGGCTTGTAAGGTCACAAGCTTCTGATGCTCCGCCGGGTAATCAGATTCCCAGGCCAAAATCCATATCGCGCGACTCGTCACCCGAGTGACCGTATGCGTCATACGGAGTACGCCGATTGAACTTGTAGCGCTGCCGAATCTCGTTGCCCACTACCAGGCCCAATGCGACCGCGCCCAGTCCGGCTGAGACCCAGCCAACCGTCTTGAATAAGGTGGACTCCTTTTCGAACGGCAGCGGCAGCGTCTTCGGAATCAGTCGGGACTCTCGGCGAAGTAGACGGCGGAACCTCATGGCATGGATCATAGCTGATTCTCGTTGAGAGTTTATAGTGACTTGTTACTTCAACCGGGCCGGTGTTCACAACAGGAACGGTCTGTTCCCGAATCGAATACCCCTGAGTTTAAGAGATGGTGTCGCTCTCCATCCGGTCGTTACACATGACCAATAGCAGGGCGGGCGGATTGAGGCAATGACCTAAGTGGGTCATCAATCGACCTCAACGTGCTGGAATCCAAACGAATACAGCAGAGCAGTAACCGTCGAGCGCGCGTTCTTCCGTGCCGCGTCGAGGATGCCGTCAGACAAGGCTGCCTGCTGCAGCTGCTGCTGGGCTTTGGCACGGGCGTCCGATTCCAGATTCTGGTCGGCGGGAACAAGCAGGCCGGTCGTCCGGGAGTATACGCGGGTATGTTCGTTGTCCAGGCTGGTGACAAAGAGCTGGGAGGCGGGCAGATTCACCCGGATGCTCTGTGCGTCGATCTTTACGTCCTCAGACCTTAGCTGGGCGAGATCGACACCAGCTATGGACTGCCCATGAACAATCAACAGGATCTTGTCTCCGGCGAGCACGTCCGGCAAAACCGGACTTGTCTTATTCCCTTCAACGACGGTGTCGATTGAATAAACAACTGTCTCCAGGCGGCTAAGATGTTGTATCTTCTCGACGACCGCTGGAACAGAGGTATCGATCGACGTCGCAGACCGTCCGGCTATAAGATTAGCGATTCTTGCCATGGGCCCGTCTGCCGCATGACGCAGAAACAGGGCCAGCGCGGTGGCCCCTAATACAAGCGCCAACAAAAACCCGAAGAAGCTGCCCGAGGAACTGCGGCCGGAAGTATATTGGGTCGTCATAGTTGTGACATAGGGATAGCTTACGCGAACCGAGGCAGCCGAGGCGAAGGGAGAGACTGTGATACAGCTCCTGCTTCGAGGAGCAGACTCGGTGCTGGAGAAAGAACCTGCAGGACGACCTTCACGGCGGCCAAAAGTCCGATCCTGAACGGCGGAGGGCCTGGCTCACTGCAACTCGACAACGTGAGGATTACGAACACATTGGTTTCCCTGATATCAACGTTTGGGTCGCCTTGACAGTGCGGGCGCACGTACATCACGCAATCGCATGGGAGTGGTACAGATCGCTATCGCCCGATACAGGGTTGGCCTCTTGTCGGTTCACTCAGATGGGTTCTTGCGCCTTCTAACAAATGAATTCGTAAGAAAGAATGAAGATCGTAACCAACTGCAGGCCTGAGCAGCATAGGACAAAGGGATGGATGAGGGTGGAGGCGTCTCTATAGCTGAGCCTGTAGCGCTCGATCTCGAGTTTCGACGGTATGCTCGGCGTGATGACCTTGCCGCACCCAAGGAGTGGGCAGACTCTTATCTGGCCGCTTTTGCGGCGGCTGGATCCTGGACTTGATTACCTTTTGATAAATCTCTGAAAGCGCGAGCGAAAGTGGGCGTCTTACGCAGCGTCACGACGTAGTTTGCCGCCGTCGAGCATTCCTCCGGCGGCTGCTACTTCATTTGCGTCTAAGGTCGAGATGTTGGCAGACGCCTGAAGTCAGCTAAGCCTTCGCCGCCGGCACCGCCGCGTGCGGCGTCTCGCCCCGCGTAATCAACGTGCGACGATTGCGATGGCTCGCCGCAACGAACTCGCGGAACAATGGATGCGGCTCGAGCGGCTTGGACTTGAACTCAGGATGAAACTGGCAGCCCAGGAAGAAAGGGTGGCCAGGAATCTCGACAATCTCGACGTAGGTTGCATCCGGTGTAGTTCCAGTAAGCCGGAGTCCGGCACCGGTGAGTAGGGCCTCATACTCCCGGTTGAATTCGTAGCGGTGCCGATGACGCTCAGAGATCTCGCTGGTGCCGTAGGCTCTGGCTGCAAGTGAGTCTGTCTCCATCACGCACGTCCATGCGCCCAGACGCATCGTTCCGCCCATCTCCTCCACACCTGTAAGTTCGCGCAGCTTATAGATGATGCGGTGCGGAGTTGCAGGATCAAACTCCCCCGAATTAGCCTGGTTCAGTCCGCAAACATTCCGCGCGTACTCAATGCACGCGGTCTGCATACCGAGACATATCCCGAAGTAGGGAACGTTGCTCTCTCGCGCATACCGGATCGCGTTCAACATACCCTCAATGCCGCGCTTGCCAAAACCGCCGGGAACCAGAATGCCGTCAAAGCCTGCCAGCTGCTCTTCGTACGCGCGATTGGGCTTTCCGTCAGGATTTTTCGTCTCAAGGCCTTCAGCCTCGATCCAAGTCACGCATAGCTTCAAGTTGTGTGCCAGGGCGCCATGGACGAGCGCCTCTTTAAGTGACTTGTAGCTGTCCTCATACTCGACGTACTTGCCCACGATAGCGATCGAGACTTCGTCCGCTGGATGATAGGCACGATGAACGAGGTCTCTCCACTTGCTCAGATCAGGCTCCTTCGCCTCTACTTTGAGGTACTTGAGAGCTAAAGTGTCGACATGCTCATTGGCAAACGTCAGCGGAACTTCGTAGATGCTGCCTACATCCCGGGCTGCGATCACGGCGGACTCTTCGACGTTGCAGAACAGCGCGATCTTTGCCCGCATCTCGCGCGGCACTGCCCGGTCCGATCGGCAGAGCAGGATGTCCGGCTGTATCCCGATGCTCAGCATCTCCTTGACTGAGTGTTGCGTCGGCTTCGTCTTCAACTCCTGCGCCGCGGCAATCCATGGAATAAGCGTGACGTGCACGAAGCATGTATTCTCGCGGCCTAGGTCCTGTCGCATCTGCCTGATTGCTTCAAGGAAGGGAAGCGACTCAATGTCGCCGACAGTGCCGCCGATCTCTACAATGGCGACCTCGCAGTCCGTGCCGATCTTCCGCATTGCATTCTTGATCTCGTTCGTGACGTGCGGGATAACTTGAACGGTTTTGCCAAGATAGTCGCCGCGGCGTTCCTTGGTTATGATCTGCTCGTAGATCCGCCCTGTCGTAAGGTTGTTGTCGCGCGTCAGCTTTGCATGGGTGAAGCGCTCGTAATGCCCAAGATCAAGGTCTGTCTCCGCACCATCATCGGTGACAAAGACCTCCCCGTGCTGGAACGGGGACATGGTGCCTGGATCGACGTTCAGGTACGGATCGAACTTCATCAGGTTGACCTTGATGCCGCGGGCCTCCAGCAAGCACCCGATAGAGGCCGCCGCCAGTCCTTTACCCAGTGAAGACACAACTCCGCCGGTTACAAAGATGTACTTTGCAGACATGTTCGCAGCCTCTCAATTTGTATGGAAGATTTGTGCAGGATAGGCACATTCAAGTATCGCAGGGTCTTTGGCCAGACGCAATCGAGGCTCTTGGATCCGGCAGGATAGAGGCGCCGAATGGTTTGTTAGTCTTGATCCAACTGGGTCCCGTAAGAACGGGAGATGAGCGACTCCATCCATGCAAAGCAGTACAAAGAAGCGCATCGCGCTCGGATTCCTGTCCGGCTGGGTCAGCAAACTTGCAGGAACGATCATCCAGCTTATCCAGGTTCCCGTCTTTCTTCACTTCTGGAGTGTGCCGCTCTATGGCGAATGGATGATCGTCACGTCCATTCCTGCATACCTTAGCTTTAGCAATATCGGCTTTGGCAACGTCGCAGGCAACGAGATGACCATGCTTATGGCAGCGGAAGACCGCGACAGCGCCCTTCGTGTCTTTCAAAGCTGCTGGTGGCTCATTGGCATCGTCTGTGGCACCACAATCCTGCTGCTTTCCGGTGCGCTCTACCTGCTTCCCGTCGCTCAAGAGCTCAAACTGACCGCGATCGGCGAAGCGGACACCAAATGGATCATCTTCTATCTAGGATGTTCGGTACTGATGGGTCAGCTGGAGCAACTGCTTCAGTCAGCCTACCGGTGTATCGGGAGATATCCCTATGGCTCGTTCATCAAGAGCGTTATGACGCTGGCTGCGTTTGCCTGCATGATTGTCCCGGTCATGGCGGGTGGTGGGGCGCGCGTTACAGCACTTGTCTTCGCCGGCGCAAACATTCTCGGAACCCTCACGCTTTGTCTTCTCGTCCGGCGTGACATTCCTTGGATCAAATACGGCTGGACGCACGCCAGCTTTGCCGAGATCAAGAAGCTGAGCGGTCCGGCCTTCGCCTTCATGGGATTCCCGATTGGCAACGCGCTCAACCTGCAAGGCACGCTCATCGCCGTCGGATATGCTCTCGGGCCAAGCGAGGTCGTCGTCTTCGGCACCGCCCGGACGGTCTCGCGGGTAGCGCTCCAGATGGTCCAGATGGTGAACAACGCATTCTGGCCGGAGATGTCCATGGCATTCGGTCAGAAAAACGCCGAACTGACCCGGACCTTGCACCGCCGCGCTTGCCAGATGGCCCTCATCCTGGCTGTGTTCGTCGTCGCAGGAATGATGACTGTGGGTCCATGGTTCCTCAGCCATTGGACTGGGGGGCATGTTCCGCCAAGCAGGACGCTGCTAAGCGTTCTTCTGCTGGTGGTCGTCTTCTACTCTCTATGGTCTACGAGCTCAACTCTCATGACGGCAATCAACCGGCATCAGAAGCTCGCCGCCGTCTACCTCTTCGCGACAACGATGACCTGCCTCTTGTGCTACATTCTCGCCCGACGATACGGTCTGTATGGTGCTGCTACATCCCTGCTTGTCTCGGAAGTGATCATGAACCTCTACGTGCTTCCCGCATCGCTCAAGATCGCAGAGGATACATTCCAGGGATTTCTGAACAGCATGATGCACTTTCCTGCTTCGATCAGAATGTCCGTGATTCTTTCGCGCTTGCGCGGCTCGAAGCCGCAGTTGGAGAGTTGAGGTGAAGAACGTAGCAACGATGCCACCTTCTCCTAGGCTCCCGCGGGCCAGGAACCTCCTTGCACCACCAAGGGTGCAGGTATTCAGCTAACGAACTCATTCTTCTCGCCTTGTACGCAAAGTCCCAGCATCTATAGCGAACACAAGGCGAATCATTCCGCACAGCGTCAAAGCTGCAAATGACTGACTGCTCACTACTTACGGCTAGCCTCTTTTCACCTTGACACCGCATTTCTCAAAACTTAGTATGCAGCCAGAAAGTTCTGATGGCTTTGCCTCCGTTGGAACTGTTCTCCCTAGTGAAGAGGCTGCCCTGTTGCCGGGCGGCCTCTTCCTGTTCTTGAAGACGCAGCCCTCCTATCTCCGGCCTTTCCTTGCCTGTTCTAATCAGCTTTGCCGTCTTGCGGTAGACTGGATCAGATCGGGCCGATGTAGCTCAGTTGGTAGAGCAACTGATTCGTAATCAGTAGGTCAGCGGTTCAACTCCGCTCATCGGCTCCACATTCTCCGCATCCCACGTTGGAGAAGATGGTAATTAGAGGCTGACTCGTGCGCATGGCTCCCGGCTGCCCCCTGCGTTCAGCAATGGGTTTGCCCATATGCCGGCTGCGTCTCTGCTCTTCCTCTTAGCGCTGCGAGACGTGCGCTCTAATCCGAGGATTTCCGGCCCGCGGCAGCCTCAGAGATCAGCGTCGGCACGCGCCGACACGTTCGAGCCCACTACCTCCTTGTCACCTGGTCTTCGATATAGATTGTGTACCGCAAATGCTCGCCGGCAGTTCGCTTGTAACGGTCACCACATTCTGCCCTGTGTTTTCGTATAAGTTAATGCTTGTCACGGTTACGGTGTTCGTCACGCTGGGGCACGCTTCGGTTGAAGCCTGCAGCACAACATCAACCTGCACACTCGTGCCTGCGACCGGGTTGTTGAGCGGGCATCGCACTGCGCCATTCAGTCCGATTGTCGGATGAAAGCTGCATGTGCCCAGGGTCGTCGATGCGCTTACAAACGAAGTATGGGCCGGCAGAGGATCGAGCAGCAGCACCGCATGGGCGCTGTCTCCACCCTGGTTGGTCACGGTGTGCACATAGTGCAACAAGCCGCTCGTGCTGTCGACCAGATTCGATCGCACGTACAACGCGGCCTGCTCGCGCACCGTGGTTGTTGCGGTGGCTGAATCGACTTCATGAGGGGGCGCTTCGGAGGTGATTGTGGCCGTATTCGTCACCAGGTTGTAGTCGCCCGCAGACGTGACGGCACTTGCACAAATCCTGACCAGATCAATACTTCCAGGGGGAAGGTCGGAAACAACAAATGTTGCGTGGCCTCTGTCTGAACTAATTGCGCAAGTGCTATTGCAGCGATGTATCAATTCCCGCACCGAAGCGATCGTCACGACACCGCTCGCTTTGGTCAGGCCGGTATTGGTCACAGCAATGTCATCGATTATCTGTCCGCCAGGCTCGACCGTCGCATTAGCCTTGTTGGCGATAGAGAAGTGCTTGGGAGTCTCGTAGATGTTCGCGATGAAGGCATCGAAGAAGCGGTCTGAAAAGTTGGGCCAATCTTGAATCGAGTGACCTCATTTGTCAATGCCGAAAGCTCAACAACTTGACCCAGGACCCAAATAGCCTGCCGTCCACCCTGCGTCCATCACCGCTTAATGCAGCATCTCGCCATTCGGCTCAAATCGCTTTCGGTGGTGCGTCTGGCCGCTTAGTCTGGTGAAGATTAGAACTGCCTCATCTGACAGAGCAGCATCGAGATAGAGGTAGACCGAACCAGACTATCCACTCGTTTGAGGAGAACTGGTCGGATAATCTCAATCAGGCATCTACCGATCTATTCACCTAGGATCTAAGGCATCAGCGGTAGCGAATCGGACACGGCGCAGTTGACTGCAACACGGAGACAGAAATAAACATGGCGAAGTCAGCAAAGTTGATGGAAAAGGCCCTTGTTCTGGGCGCAAAGGGTGGTTGGGCGGTCTTCAACAAGCTCAACTCGATCAGCCCCAACGCAAGCTTTACCCCCAAGTGGAGTGATAAGCCCCTCCTCAAGAGCTACCAGAAGGAAAAACCGCCCCTCGGCTGGCCGCGCACGACTGACTCGCTCTGCCCCAAGTGCATCCCCGAGATCCGCCAGCAGATCGTCGACGGCAAGCTGCCCCACGAGATCCTGCTCAATGAGAAGGTCGGCGAGATCAAGGCCCAGATCATCGAGCGCGACGGCGAGATCCTGATGGTCAAGGACTGCCCGATCCACGGCCACTTTGAAGATGTCATGTCCATTGACCCCGCCTTCTTCAAGCACCTCGAAGAGGTCTTCCCTGGCCGCGACATCAAGGCGCACAACGACGAGAAGCTGCACAACCACGGGACATCCACTGTGACCCACGGTCGTGGGTCAGTGCTGACCATCGACCTGACCAATCGCTGCAACATGATGTGCGACCCCTGCTTTATGGACGCCAACCAGGTCGGATTCGTCCACGAACTGACGTGGGACGAGATCAAGACCATGCTCGACAACGCGGTCACCATCAAGCCCAAACGCCAGATGTCAGTGCAGTTCTCGGGCGGCGAGCCGACGCTCAGCCCCTACTTCCTCGACGCCGTCGCCTACGCCCGCAAGGTAGGTTACACCTCCGTCCAGGCCGCAACCAACGGCATCGAGTTCGCGAAGTCGAAGGAGTTTTCGAAGGCTGCCGCTGAAGCCGGTCTCCGCTACGCTTACCTGCAGTTCGACGGCATCGGCAACGCTGCCAACTCGCACCGCAAGGTCGGCAACGCGTTCGACGTGAAGCTCCAGGCCATCCACAACCTGCACGAAGCCGGCGTCGACATCGTTCCCGTAACGACGATCATCAACGGCATCAACAACGAACAGGTTGGCAACATCATCAACTTCGCGCTCGACAACCCGAAGAAGATCAACTTCCTCAGCTTCCAGCCGGTCAGCTTCACCGGCCGCGACGAAGACATCTCCGACGAGCGCCGCAAGGCACAGCGCTACACGCTCTCGCACATGGCGCATGATGTGAAGAACCAGACCGGCCTTGGCGAGCCCGTCCGCGACTGGTTCCCCATCTCCTTCATGTCGACCTTCTCCGATTGGGCCGACCTCGTCCACGGACCGAACCGCGACTGGGGCCAGCTCTCCTGCGGCTGCCATCCGAACTGCGGTATCGGCATGGCGCTGATGATCGACAAGGAGACCAAGGAAGCCGTTCCGGTCACCGCGTTCCTCAACGCCGATCGCCTCGCCAAGGACGTCGCCCGCATCAACGACGCCGCGCGCGGCAAGTGGCTCTCCATCATCGGCGTATCGCTTGCCCTGCTCCGCAACTACGAGCCGGTAAAGGCACCGACCCACTTCAAGATCAAGGACCTCCTGCAGAAGTTCGACAAATGCTTTGGCGCGACGGGCAAGAACTACGGCAAGGTCACCGCCGACCGCACCATGGAAGACATCAACATGCGCCGGGCCGATCGCTGGAACTTCCTATTCATTGCGGGAATGTGGTTCCAGGACCTCTTCAACTACGACTTCCGACGCACCGAACAGTGCATCATCCCGTACGCCACGCAGGAAGGTGAGATCAGCTTCTGCGCATATAACACCGGTGTAGGCTGGCGCAACATCATCGAGAAGATGCACATGACCTCCACGCTCACCAAGTGGTACGAGGAGCATGGCCGTCACGAGATCTTCGCCGGCGGTAAGAAGGTCGGTCTCGAGAAGGAAGCGAAGTACGACCTCGTACTCAACGACTCGCACGTCAATGCGGCGGCCAACGATACGTTCGACAAGAGTGGCATCGCCAAGAACGCCCGCGAAGAGAAGATCCGCGCTCGCGATGCCAAGCTGAAGCAGGAGGCCGAGAACTCCCGCATGGCCAAGCTCTATCGCAAGGAAATCCTGAAGGAGCCCGAGATGCCGGGTGGCTTCGTGGCGATCGGCGAAATTGGCGGTCTGGGTTCGGGCATGGGCGGGATCAAGCCCGCGGCTCCGGCGAGCAAGGTCGAGGTCGTAAACGCGATTGAAGAGCCTGTTGCCGGTGAT
>CAZZYQ010000037.1:0-41043 GCA_964658395.1 uncultured Granulicella sp.
TTAGATTCGGCGATCGAGACTGCTATCATCCCGTTATCGAACGGGAGAGAGCTATCTGATACGCCGTCGCTGCCAGCCGCGAAGTGTGCTTTTCAGGCCCTTTGCCTGCCTCGTCATCTTTTTCGCCTCAATCTCCTGCCGGGCGCAGCGTGGGTTCGGCGATCCGGCCACTTTGTACGCCGCAACGTATGACTTCGACCGCGACCGGCTGCCAGTCATCGCGCTAGACGGCGCCTGGCGGTTTCAGCGCGGGGACGATCCTGACGGAACCAAAGGCTGGGCAGCGTCCTCGTTCGACGACAGCAGATGGCAGATTGTGCATGCAGGCAGGAACTGGACAGAGGATCCGCAGGCTGCCTTTGCCGGACCAGCATGGTTCCGGGCGCAAATAAAACTTGCCCCAGGCAAGTCAGACCTCTCCGTCTTTATGCCGTCGGTTTTCGTCAACTACCAGCTTTATGCTGACGGCAAACTGGTTGGAGGCTCGGGGGCGATGCCACCCAGCCCGAGTACGGCGACGAATTATCCGCGCACCTTTTCACTTCCGCAATCTTCATCGCCACGATCCATGGTGATTGCTTTGCGGGTCTGGCGATGGCCGCAGTGGAACTACTTCTATAAGTTCGCCCTTCCGGACGGAATCATGATGGGCAACACCCATTTGCTTGAACGCAAGCGCGCCAGCGAAGCAGACGGGGCAGCCTGGAGCCAGGTCAGCACGACCATTCTTCTGATCGTCGAACTTCTGTTTGGCATCGCGGCACTGGTTCTGTTCTTCCTGCGCCCAAGCGAGTATGCGAATCTCTGGTTTGGGATCATGCTGGTGATCCAAGCGTTTAGCCGAACCTGGGGGATCTGGCCGCGCTCCCATCTTGTTGAGATCGCTACGTACTATGTTGTCCTGCAACTGCTTTCCTCGCTAACCAGGCTCGTTCAGCTCTTCTTCTACTTTTTCTTTCTGAAGGGCAAGCAGGGATGGCTGTTCTGGTTTGCCGTCGCAACTGCATCACTCATCGCTGTCGCCGACTACCCGCTCTTCTTTCCGGCCTACTTCCCAGCGAGACTGGCCGCCGTCCCCATCATCGCCTGGACGGGGCTTATCAGTGCCCTGCAGGCCGCACCGTCGGTCTGGATCTTGACGCTTCTCTTCCAGCGTGCTCGCGAAGGTCGGGAGGACGCCCGTCTGCTGCTGGTGCCAGTAATCCTCATACAAACGACCCCGATTCTCTACTTCATCGCCTATTGGGGCTTCTACGGCTTCTCCTGGACCCCGGCCGTTCTCGCCCGGCTGGATGAGATAGCAGCAAGCCCATTTTCATTCTCCTACTACGATGTCGTCGACGCACTCTTTCTTACAACGATGCTTGCAATCCTTATCCGACGCTTTGTTCGCACTGCGGCGCGTGAGGAGGACCATCAAAGGGAACGCGACGCCGCCCGGATCGTGCAGCATGTGCTGCTTCCGGAGGAAACTCCGGTTGTTCCCGGCTTTGAGATCCAGTCGATCTATCTACCATTTGGCGAGGTGGGCGGAGATTTCTTTCAAATCGTGCCCCAGCCAGACTTGTCCGTGCTTGTTGCCATTGGCGATGTCAGCGGCAAAGGCCTTCCGGCAGCGATGACGGTTGCGCTGCTGGTGGGTACATTTCGCGCTGTCGTGATGTACAACCGGGAGCCGGCAGAGATCCTGTCGCTGATGAACCAGTGCCTGACCAGCCGTGAAAGCGGCGGCTTCACTACCTGTGTTGTTCTGCGAGCGGACCCGGACGGAACCCTTACCGTCGCAAACGCTGGTCACTTACCGCCTTATCTTGACGGCGAAGAGCTGTTCCAGGACTGCGACTTGCCTCTTGGACTTGTGCAACACATCAGGTACGCGCAGCAATCGTATCGTTTGGGACTAAACAGCCGACTTACACTGCTTACCGACGGTGTGGTTGAGGCCCGCAGCAACAACGGGGAGCTGTTTGGCTTTGCCCGGACCGCAGACTTAGCCAGGCAATCTGCCGAAGAGATTGCGCGATCTGCAAAAGAGTTCGGCCAGGACGATGACATCACTGTTCTCAACCTGATTCGTGTTGCCTGAGGCTTCGCTATGCGAACACTGTCTCCGCTACCTTGACATTCACCGGCGTGAGCCAGTTGAAACGGTCAGGCACTACTCCGTTTACGATTTCGAAGAAGGCCTTGTGGATCGCCGAAGTGATCGGTCCCATCGTGCCGTCCCCCACGAGGATCCGGTCGACCGACCGAAGATGCGTCACCTCCGCAGCCGTTCCGGTGAAGAAAGCCTCGTCGCAGATGTAGAGCATCTCTCGCGGCAGCGCCTGTTCCACCACAGTGATGCCAAGCTGCTTCGCAAGCTGCAGCACGGAGCTGCGTGTGATGCCGTTCAGCACTGAGTTTGCGAGCGGAGTGGTATACAGCACGTCGCCGCGCACCAGAAACAGGTTCTCGCCTGAACCCTCTGAGAGGTAGCCGTTCACATCAAGGGCAATACCCTCGTCGTAGCCGTTGATCTCGGCTTCCATACGGATCAACTGCGAGTTCATGTAGTTCGCGCCGGCCTTCGCCAACGACGGCATCGTGTTCGGTGCCAGCCTGCTCCAACTGGAGACACAGACGTCCGCCCCGTGATTGCCCGGAACATACTTGCCCCAGGGGAAGTTCGCCACGTAAACCTCTACTGGCGACTTCAACGGGTTTACGCCGATCTCGCCGTATCCTCGAAACGCGAATGGCCGAATGTAGCAGGGAGCGACCCCGTTGGCCTCGATTACGTCGACCACAGCCGCAACCAGCTGCTCTGCGGTGTACGGCAGAGGCATGCGGTAGATTCTTGCCGAGTCGCATAGCCGCTGCATGTGTTCAGGCAGACGGAAGACACCGTTGCCGTTTGGCTGTGCATAACAGCGAATGCCCTCAAACACCGAGGACCCATAGTGGACGACGTGGCTCATCACATGGGTCGTCGCTTTGTTCCACGGGATCAGTTCGCCGTTGTGCCAGATGTAGCTGGTCGCTTCTAAGGGCATGGTGTACTCCTCGTTGTCAACGTCTCAGATCTTCAATTATAGGCTCCAGGAGACGCTGCAAACGTTACCTGGAGACGCGTGCGCCTCTCCGTTATGGCGAAAGAACTTCTCCGGTCGCGGTAGACTGGAGGTGCAGAAGGACTCGTGCGCCTGGGTCGAAACACCCGGCCGTATCATCTAACAACTCGATAGCTGCCTTACCAACAGCTCCGCGGTAGAAGCGGCGGGCAAGCACCACCTGTAGAACGGCGTCTGCCATTCGCTTCAGCAGGCTACCGGCTGCGGCCCAGCCCCATCCCGCCTTACAAAGGAACCCATGTTTGATCCAGCAAGCGTCTCCCTCGCGGGGTTGCAGCACTCCGTGTATGTTCGCTTCTCGCTGCTCGCGCTCAGCTCGATCTTTTTTCTGGTCGACCCGTTTGCCGCGCTGCCCACGTTTCTGGCTGTCACCGCGGGCGCCGACAAGGCGCGGCGCCGCACGATGGCACGAAAGGCCTCACTCACGGCATGGGTGGTCCTCTCAGCCTTTGCCGTGGCAGGACAGTACATCTTCAAGATGTTCGGTATCACCCTGCCTGCGTTTGAGCTTGCCGGCGGCGTAATCCTTTTGCTGATCGGCCTGGACATGCTTCAAGCGAAGCGCTCGGCGACGCAGGAATCTTCGGGCGAGCGTGAAGATGCCGAGACAAAAGATGACGCCGGTATCGTGCCTCTGGGCATCCCGATGCTGGCCGGCCCTGGCTCTATAGCCGCGGTCATGGTGCTGGTTGGACAGGTCGAAGACCATCCCTGGCGTATGGTTGCGATTCTGGCCGCGATCTTCGTCACTGCGGCGATCTGCTTTCTCGTTCTCGGGAACTCCGACAAAGTCTCGAGCATCCTGGGCGATACGGGAGTTCGCATCCTGGTCCGCATCATGGGACTTCTGCTCGTAGCCCTGGCGATGCAGTATTTTGTCAATGGAATGGTGGACCTGGGCGTACTGACCAAACCCGGTGAATAGCGCCTCAATGCACCAGCAGGCCCGTGATTGCAGTAATCAGCCCGGCAACTCCCAGGGCCAATCCGAAGAAAAAGTAGCCAGACTTGCGGGTCAGCAGCGTAATCGACGACAGCACGACGGCGATCTGCAACAACGCCTCGCCAAGATCGAAGCGCGACGCCTTCCGCTCCGCCTTCTGCACCTCGTCCTCAAGCTCGTGGGCCTTGCTCTGGTCCTCATCGAGTTGTGCCGTCCATTTCTTGACCTTCGCGGTGTAATCGTCAACCTTTTTCTTACTGGCGGTCGCATCGTTGACTGGCTGCAAGGTCAGCAGGTCCACCGTGACGCTGAGGTTCTCGGCGCGCAGTTTGCGCGACTGATACTCCTCCCATTGATCATTGGCGCGGGATTGCTCCAGCACAGCCTCGGTATGGCTGCGATGGCTCAGCACGGTGACCATCGCGACGAGGACCGCAAGGATGCTGATGGCAAGCGAGATGTTCTTCAGGCTGGATTCACCAGCCTCCTTCATCTGGTTTGAAAACTCTTGAATCTCTGTTGGTTCCATGCGCCCATTCTAGCGCTTCGTCTGCTCGTCGGGGCGCTTTCCTATACAGGGCGATATAGTCGAAAGCAACATGAAACCGTCGCGCCGGCGCACGTATTCAGCATCGCTTCTTGCAGTTGTCTTCCTTGTCTTGCCCTTGTTCTGCGCCGCGTCGCCTCCCAGCGATGCCGTAGCGCTGGTTCGAAAAGCCGTCGCGGCGGAGCTGTACGCGACCGATAACGATCATTCACGCTGGCGCTATCGCGATGAACAGAAGGAATTGAATGACAGCGTATCCATTGTGGTGCAGACCGACAGTGGATCTGTAAAGCGGCTGATCGCGCGCGGCGGCAAGCCGCTAAGTCCCGACGAGGCCCAGCAGGAGCAGGACCGTTTGGAGCGCTTCATCCACGATCCTTCGCGACTTGCCCGGCAGCGGAGGGACGGCGAGCAGGACGACAAGAGCGCCCGCGAGCTGCTGACGATGCTGCCCGACGCGTTTAGCTGGAGGATTGAAAGTGAAACGCCGGCGACCGTCACCTTGCACTTCGAGCCCCGTTCAGACTTCCATCCGCCCAGCCTGCAAAGCCGTGTGCTCGCCGCCATGAACGGCAGCATCGTCGTTGAAAAGACCCAGTACCGCATCCAAACCCTCACGGGACGCCTTACCGAAGATGTGACCTTCGGCTACGGCATCTTCGGGCGGCTGAAGCAGGGCGGCACCTTTCGCGTGGAGCGTCGCCAGCTTGCGCCTGGACTCTGGCAGATCACCGAGACCCACGTCCACATCGATGGCAAGGCGCTCCTCTTCAAGAGCATCGGCCAGCAGCAGGATGAGGTTCAGACCGACTACAGTCCGGTCCCCCATGGCACGACACTCGACCAGGCGCTCGAACTGTCACGAGACAAACACTAACCCCATCGGACCTTTGAACGATCCCAACGTGAGCTATGCTCGACTTTAGAGGGAACTCCGCTTGCTTGTCATGCCCGCAGGAGAGCTTCGTTTTTGTGGCAATATCGGCGCGCGTTCCTTCGAGATGCGCTGATGCCAACCGCGACTATCATCGGTGCAGGACCAAACGGCCTCAGCGCTGCGATCACGCTGCAGGCGGCTGGAATCGCCACGACCGTGGTAGAGGCCGGAGATTCTGCCGGAGGAGCCGCTCGTACCGCAGAGATCACTCTTCCGGGGTTTCAGCACGATTTAGGTTCCTCTGTCTACCCTATGGGTGCGGGTTCGCCCTTCTTCAACAGTCTTCCGCTGGCGCGTCATGGTCTCCGCTGGATTGAGCCGCCCGCGCCGCTGGCTCATCCGCTCGCCGATGGGACTGCCGTGATGCTTGAGCACGATCTACTGGCGACTGCTGCGAACCTGGGCGGGTCGAACGATGCCGCCGCATACCGCAGCCTGCTCAAGCCCTTTGTTGACGACTGGCCCAGCCTCTGCCGTGAGATCCTTGGCCCGCTCGTCCATCTCCCACGCAGTCCGTTGCTGCTGGCGCGCTTCGGCATCTATGCCATGCTTCCGGCGGCGACGCTTGCGCGTAGCGCCTTCAAAGGCGAACGGGCGCGTGCGCTCTTTGCCGGGATGGCGGCGCATTCTGTCCTTCCCCTTACGCATACCGTCTCCTCGGCCGTGGGCCTGGTTCTGGCTGCCGCTGGACACACAACCGGATGGCCGATCGCGGAAGGCGGTGCACAGTCGCTCGCAGACGCTCTCGTGCGGCACCTTGAGATCCTGGGCGGAACGATCTTGTTGAATCACACCGTTACCAGCCTCGCGGAAGTGGATGGCTCAGATGCGATCCTCTGCGACATCTCGCCGCGTCAGCTTCATAAGATCGCCGGCGAACGGATGCCGGCAGCGTTTGACCGGCAACTCACCGGCTACAAGTATGGCCCTGGTGCGTACAAAGTGGACTGGGCGCTTAGCGAGCCCATTCCGTGGACAGCAAAAGACTGCATGCGTGCCGCTACAGTTCATGTTGGCGGGTCGCTTGAGGAGATGATCGCCTCAGAGGCCGCGCCCTGGAAGCCGGGCGCTTTGGACGAGCCTGTACGTAACCCCTTCGTCCTGCTGGTCCAACCGAGTCTCTTCGACTTTTCTCGCGCCCCGGTCGGCAAGCACACGGCCTGGGGATACTGCCATGTTCGCCACGGCTCAACCGCATCAGCCCTCGACGCGATTGAGGCGCAGGTGGAGCGCTTCGCCCCCGGTTTTCGCGATTGCATTCTCGCCCGCAGGCTTACCTCTCCGGCGCAGTTTGAAGCCTGGAACGCAAACCTGATCGGTGGCGATCTTTCAGGCGGCGCGATGACTCCGGGACAGATGGTGTTTCGACCGACGCCATCGCTCTACCGCACCGCGCTGCAGAAGGTTTTTCTCTGCTCCTCGTCAACGCCGCCCGGCGGAGGCGTTCACGGTATGTGCGGACATCTCGCGGCGAAAACGGCAATGCAGACGCTCAAGCTCGGCTGAGGGCGGATCGCGCCTTCGCGCCCGCGCCCGATCCGCAATCAGGGACAAAGAACCTCTCCGGTTGTAACGCTTGCCCAACCAGCCACACTATCCAACATTCACCTGGTCCTGCGCAATCGGTACCCGGTGCAACTTCGCGGAAGAGATAGGCGCAGGCCGGATGAGACGTTACGAAGCGAATTCGAAATTGGTTGTGGCAAGCCCCGCGGTTTGGACAGTTACGCGGCTCGTCCACGATGTCGAGGCTATGGCCGCCCCTCCGGCCTTCTTGGGAGCAGGCCGGAGGATTTTCTTGGTAAGGGTGCGCACCTGCTGTGCCTGCTCGGTCTGTGGATGTCCGCGCAAGCAACGCTCTGGTTGGTCTGCGGCTTGAGCGGAGTTCTGCTGAACTGGCTGCTGATCTCCGGAGTCTCGCGGTGCATGGGCAAACTGAAGCCGGAGGCCGGCTTCACAGAAGCTGGAAACGGAGGTCTTTCGTGTCTTGCAGTCGAAAACATGCAATCGAATTAGCCATCTCTGGTGATCCCGCTGCAATGAGGTCAAGCCTGTGAGTTCAGCGCCGCAGCTTCCTGACGTACGCCGTCAATCGCTTCCTCCGTGGCGGGTTCCTGCTCCTGCTGGGGGAGACAGCCGTTCTTCGCAGCGCCAATCTGGCTCAGTGCTATCCTTTAGGCCACTCAGAAGGATGGGACCGGTAGTGCAATTCCACGCGTTCGATGCGGCGTATGTTGAGAGCCTGCGCGCAGGTGACCCTGCGACCCAGGAACATTTTGTCGGCTACTTCAGTGACCTGCTGCAGATCAAACTACGCTCTCGCCTTCGCTCGCCGCAGGAGATCGAAGATGTGCGCCAGGAGACCTTCTTTCGCGTTCTGAAAACGATCGAAAAAGAGGGCGCATTGCGAGATCCGGAACGCCTTGGTCCTTTCGTGGTCACCGTTTGCAACAATGTGCTTTTCGAGCAGTACCGCCGCGCGGGCCGCACCGACTCGCTCGATGAAGAAGGCGCGCCCGAACTTCCGGCCCGCGGCCGCAGTGTGCTGGAAGTTCTTGAAGAAAAAGAACGCCGCGAGCTCGTCCTCAAGGTGCTTGAAGGCCTCGACAGCAAAGATCGGGCCATCCTGATCGCCGTGTTTATCGAAGAGCGCGACCGCACCGACGTCTGCAAA
Organism: uncultured Granulicella sp.; assembly: GCA_964658395.1. GTDB lineage: Bacteria > Acidobacteriota > Terriglobia > Terriglobales > Acidobacteriaceae > Edaphobacter. The sequence continues at coordinate 8,215 of CAZZYQ010000037.1, forward strand.
GAGTTTGGTGTAGACCGCGGCTACCTTAGAGTTCTGCTTTACCGGGCCAAGCATGATCTGAAAGCTGCATTCCTGAAGAGAAACGGAAACCAGAATCCGTTCGTGCCGGCGCCGAGGGAAGCATGAGTCTCGTGATTGGAATATCTAGAAGCTCATTCAATTGGAGCGGAGAGGTTAGTGAACCTATGGAGCACCAGGATGCGATAGAGATGATGGCATCGGAGAAATATCTGCTGGACGAACTATCGCCGGAGCTGCGCGACGCCTATGAGGAACATTTCTTTGGGTGTACGGAGTGTGCGCTCGATGTGCGCCTCGGAGCTGCATTCATTGGCCAGGCGAAGGAACTGCTGCCGGCTATGGCTCCGGAGCCGGAGGCAACGATGCCGGACCGGCGCGTCACGGCCGCGTCCAGGAAGACGAAGCGCGAGTGGTTTTCCTGGCTGCGCCCGGCGATCGCAGTCCCGGTCTTTGCCAGCCTTCTGGCGATCATCGGCTACCAGAACCTGGTCACGGTCCCGGCGCTCGAGGTTGCAGCGCTCGAGCCGCAGGTGCTGCCGCCGCCTACTGTGCTGCACGAGGGCACTCGCGCCGCTCATCCTGTGGTCGCTGCCGACCGCATGCTAGGCACCCACCTGGCCATAGAGCTTCCGGCAAATGTGAATTATGCCTCATACAAATTCGATTTCTACGACTCCAGCAACAAGCTGATCTGGACGCATACCGCGCCGAAGACTGAAAGTCTCGACGACACTGTTTCAATCTGGCTGCCCGGCGGCGTCAAGCAGGACACCTATCGGCTGGCTATCGGCGGAGTTACATCCAGCAGCGAGGTTGTTCCGTTAGAACAACAGATATTTGACCTTGAGATCAAGAAGTAGCGGTATCATTCTGTCCTACTGACAACTACGCACAAGAGGGAGCATTGTGATCCAACGTCAGCACTTGTTCCACGCGGAAGCTACGGCATTTCACGGCGAGTTGATCTCGCCGTTGCCGCAAATAATTCCGCCCCATTCGTTCGTGAAGCTCAAGCCTGAGGGCGGATATCTTTCGCAGGATTCAGTCGATTTTCGGCTGGAGCGGATCTTTTCCTTCAAGTCCTCACAGACGCAGGTCTCGGGCCGACCTGATCCGAAACCGGGACACGGCTGGGCGACGCTTGCGACCTCGGTCGTGGAAGGTCTTAACATCCTTGAAGTAGTCACTGCGGACCGTATCGTGTCCCAGGTCTCAACCGTTCACTACGACGACGGCTACACGCCGTCTGTCTCTTTTCTAGGAACTCGATACGAAAACCTGCGAATCGCAGGCTTTCCAGTCGAGATCGACCTGGACCTGTCGTTCGTCGGCGGCAGACCAGTGAATGATGTTCACTACCATCATGATTCCGAGTTCAGGGGCCGGGTCTCTGCCCAATGTGAGCGGTTACGCGCGACCGGCGGGCTTCCCCCGCATATCGGTCAACGATACTCCGGCGAACCTTTCACGACGGATGAGGGTGAGGTCCTTGAGTTCTCGCTTGTCAACAAGCTCTCCGGAAGGTTCCCCGGCACGGTCTACGGGCATGTCGCGCACGTTCCCAACTTCGGCGAAATCGCGCTGGCGACGGTAAAGCTGGCTCCGGGTCATTACCACGACGGGAAGCCGCGCTCCACTACCTTTGAACTCACCATGCTTGAAGTGAAACTAGGATGCCTGGCCGATGGAAACGCTCATATTGCAACCTCCAAAACGAACGGCTCCGGCGGCGGATAAGCCGACTTATTCTCGAGCGCGCAGTTCATTTCGGAGAAAGAGACAAGCCTGGCATCATCTACTCATCTGGATAGTGCTCTTGCCGGCTGCAGGAACTCTCGAAGACGTTTGCGTGAGCGCCCCATCTCTTTATGAACACGCTCGCCAAACTTTTCTCCGCGGGTTGTTAAGAGACGCGCAGGAAGAAGCCGACCGAGGCTACCATCGGTTTGAGTTTTCTGATCCGACAACGGCGCGAAAGTTCCGATTTCTCGAAGCAACGGCGATGCGCTGGCGCGGTCTCCATGAAGATGTTCTCAGTCTTCTTGCCCACAGTACATTAACGTCGAGTAACCCCGACGATGCCATCGAAAAGCTTTCTTTTGAAGCCTTCTCGCTGACTCAGCTTCAACGCTACGCCGAGGCCGAAAAGCACCTGATCGAAGCCGACAAACTTTGCTCCACCACCCACTCGCTTCAGTGTGGTGAAGTGTTGTACGTACATGGAACGCTTGAGCTTGAACGAGGTCGCGGCGATCTTGCGAAGGAGTTTCTCTCCGCCAGCTTGGAGTTCGCGCAATCCACAAATAACCCGATCCTGCAGGCCTCATCGCTTAACACACTCGCGCGGGTCGCTGCGCAGGCTGAAAACCATAATGAGGCCCTGGAGCTTTACCAACAAGCCTACGAGGTCGCAGAGAAGAACGGCTTGATCATCGCGACACAGCGCGTGCTCGTCGGGCTCGCATGGGAACAGTACAGCCTGGGCAATTTGGAGAAGGCCTTCCAGATTGTCAAGAATGGCGAACGGGACGCGGCGCGTACCGGCAATCAAGGCGTACAGGTTCAGCTACTCACCATCAGGGCACTGATCCACGAGGGATTGGGCGAGCTCAACTTAGCTGAGGCGTCAGACCTTGAAGCAATCCAACTGGCGGAGCAGATTGGAAAGAAGCCCGATGTAATCAATGCTTCCATGGACCTCGCCAGATTTTACATCGGCTCTGGCCGGCCTGAAGAGGCAGACCGCTATGCGAGTCAAGCGCGATCCCTGCTGCAGGAGACAGGAAGCCGGTTGGACATACTCAACACCGACCTGTACGCGGGAGAGGCTGCTGCTCTGCGGCATGATTGGACTCGTGCCGGAACCCTGCTCCAGGATGTCGCTGACTCCGCCGACAGCCAGACCTCGATGAAGTGGGAGGCGCAGCGGGCGCTGGCAAACATGTACGAGGCGCAGGGCGATGCCGATCGCGCCGGGCTTGCCTACAAAGCCGCATTGGCGTTGGTCGAAGGCGCGCGCAGCGACCTCAAGCAGGAGGTCACGCAGCTGACCTTTCTCGCGAACGCTGCACGCATCTACGACGACTACATCCACTTCCTCGTTAGCCAGGGTAGGACCGATGAAGCATTGGAGGCTGCAGACTGGAGCCGTGCCCGGACTCTTCAGCAGGGCCTTGAGGGCGTTCCTGGTGCCACATCGATCAAGCCGCGCCCATTCCAGGCGGTGGAGATCGCCCGCCGCGCCAACGCAACGCTGCTCTTCTATTGGCTGGGCGCGCGCGAATCGTACCTGTGGGCAGTTAGCGGAAAGAAGGCCGTCTTCATACGGCTGCCTCCGAAAGGCGAGATCGTTCCACGTGTGGAGCGCTACCGGCAGGCGCTGCTCGCGCTCAAAGACCCATTGAGGGACGGCAACAAGGATGCGAAGATGCTTTATGAAATCCTCGTTGCGCCGGCGGAAAACCAGTTGCAGCCCGCCCAGCCGGTGGTGCTTTTTACTGACGGTGGACTGAGCCAGATGAACTTCGAAACACTGGTCGTCGGGTCTTCAACTCCGCACTACTGGATCGAGGATGCGACCATTCTGTCAGCACCTTCGATCCGCATGTTCGCCCTCGCGAGGCCCGCACCAAGAGTGGAGAACAAACTGCTGCTCTTTGGCGATTCTATCTCTCCGAGCTCCGCCTATCCCGATCTACCAATGGCTGCGCTCGAAGTGGAAAGAATCAAGGCGCGGCTGCCGCTCACACAGGAAGCGATCTTTACTCGGGAGAGGGCCACGCCGAAGGCCTACCTGGACAGCAAACCGGAGCAGTTTTCGTACATACACTTTGCGTCGCACGGTACCGCCAGCCGCATCGACGCCCTCGATTCGGCCGTGATTCTGTCGCGGAGCGATGGTGCGGAAGACTCATTCAAACTCTATGCGCGGGACATACTCCGACACCCGATCGGTGCTCGCCTGGTAACAATCTCTGCCTGCAACAGCGTTGGCACCCAGACCGTAGCGGGTGAGGGCTTAGTCGGGCTGTCGTGGGCGTTCCTCCGCGCCGGTGCCCACAATGCCATTGGCGCGCTGTGGGAGGTCAACGACGCCTCGACGCCGCAGTTGATGGACCAGCTGTACGGCGGTCTGGAGCAAGGGCAGCAGCCTGCGGACGCACTCAGGGCCGCAAAGCTCTCGCTGGTGCACTCCACCAGCAAGTTTCACAAGCCGTTCTACTGGGCACCATTCCAGCTGTACGCCGGCCGATAGATGGGCGATCGATGGTCTGTAAACGGCTATCTCGAACGCCGGCTGGTGAACGTGGCCGCGGCTTCCGCTACAACAGCTTTCTCGGCCAAGGGGACCACTCGCTGGACATCCGGCCTGCCCTCGTGCAGCACCTTCACCTTCGCAGCCGCCGTCATCTTCGCCGCGGTCTCGCGGTCGGTCTCAGCCATCGGAGCAGGATCGCCCAGCACCATCCTGGCCGCACCGCGCAAAATCCTTCGCACTGGCCATGAACCATCCGGATTGGGGAAAAAGACTTCGCCTGCGCGTTGCTTCTCCGGCCGGTAATACCACCGCCGCAGCAGCGAGAGATGGTCGCTGATCAAGTCCACATCGACGGTCGTCTCGCCGCCCGTTGCGAGCCGTGAAAGCACCTCGCCCGCACGCATCTCAGGACTTCCCGCAGCTTCCACCGGCGAGCCGCCCAGCGGCACCGCCTGCAACATCAGCGGCTGCGCGAAGAGCGAGCTGCCTACGCTCGTCTGCTCTTTCACCGCCCGCACGCCTAACGTCGAAAGCCGCTCCGGCCCAACTAGGCGTCCTCGGTCGAGCATAAAGACCGCTGCTTCCTGCGACTCCGCAGCAAGACCATCCTCGCTCTTGCGAACTGCCTTTTGCACAATCACAGCGCGCAGCTTCGGCACCGGTCTCACCAGCTCGTCCGCAAGCGCCGCCGCGGCTTTCACCTTCTGGTAGCGCTCGTGGAGGGCTGCCGCCTGCTCAAACTCCATGGCCTCCGCGGCGGCCTCGCGCTCGGCTGCGACGGCGGCGAGCATGCTCTCGCCCCCTGACGCGAAGAATGCTTCGACTGCGTGGGCCTCCGCTTTGTACTCGTCTGCTGTGCAGGCGATGTTGCACGGCGCGAGGCACTTCTTCATCTCCTGGTACACGCATCCCGGATGTTCCGGATGCGGCGCGAGATCTTCATAGCATCGGCGCAGCTTGAACAGGTCCAGCACGGCGTCGCAGTACCGCTCTGCAGCCGCCCGGGAAGGAAACGGTCCGTACATCTGCGCCATACCGCGCCTGCTCAACCGGTTGGTGGAATAGACCCGCGGATGAGCCTTCTCAGCCGTGAAACGAAGAAAGAACGGCGTGCGCAGCTTCAATCGTCGCCTTGCCTCTGCCAGGCCAAAGAGCGCAGCGGCAGCCTCGTACAGCACCAGCGACGCTTCGAAATCCGATCCGGTTGCGGTGTATTCAATGCGCGCCACCCGCTCGCGCAGATTCAGACGCCTCGATTGCGACTCGGGTGGATCGAGCAAACGGCGCATCCTCCGCCGCAGGTCGGCTGTCCTGGCCAGATAGGGATCGTCGGACTCCTTGAACCCGCGCAGGGCGAAGACGCCCGGTGCGACTGGGACCGAGCGGAGCGTCTCGTCAGCTCGTTCCTTCTCGAAGCCAACCACTACCTCGAAGTTGAATTGCGCAGCCACGCCACGATTCTAGCTGCTTCTTTTTGGATTGACCGCTCATTTGGCTCTGAGAAGTTGGAGGAGCCGACGAACCCTTCCCCTGAGACCTCGAAACAGCTCTAGATCGTCGGTCGTGCACTTCCGATAATGTTTGGAACGGAAGCAAGCTGCTCCAGGTGCTTCCAAAGTGACACGGCAAGCTTCCTTCTGTGCAGGTGACCGTTATATAATCAAGTGATTGGTGAGAAGTCTGGTGCGCATCACCAGACTTCTCGGTCCCGACTTCCGCCGTTTGACGGTCCTGTCCTCAGTTCAACGGGATCCCCGCGCGGCGATGCGATCGTAATAAGAAATCTGGAGCAAGTTTATGGCACAAAAATGTGATCTCTGCGGCAAAGGCCCGCAGTTTGGCAACAACATCTCGCACGCACATAATACGACCCGCCGTCGCTGGAACGTCAATCTGCAGCCGGTCAAGGCGACGACGAATGGCGTCAGCAAACGCATGCGCGTCTGCACCAGCTGCATTAAGACCGGCAAAGTCGTAAAAGGCTAATCTGACTATTCTGCAGAAATAAATCGCCCCGGTCGCGCCATTAGGCGTCCGGGGCCTTTCGTGTTGTATCGATCTCCGACCTCAGAAAACCGGTGCGGCATTAATCGCCACGTTCGAGAAGGTGTAGGCCTTCGATCAATTGCCTTCAAAAGCCAGGGAAGCGCTGTTGATACAGTAGCGCAAGCCGGTCGGTTTAGGGCCGTCGGGAAAGACGTGGCCGAGGTGGGAGCCGCAGGTGGCGCAGTCGACCTCCACGCGGCGCATGCCATAGCTGTTGTCTTCGTGCGCTTCGATTGCGTCGGAGCTCACCGGCAGCCAGAAGCTTGGCCAGCCACTTCCGGACTCAAACTTCGTCTCTGACTTGAACAGCGGAGCGTTGCAGGCGCCGCAGCGATAGATGCCGTCGGCATGGTTGTTTACCAGCGCGCCTGAAAACGCACGTTCCGTCCCCTTCTGCCGCATCACGTGGAACTGCTCAGGAGTCAGCAACTCGCGCCACTCTGCCTCCGTCTTGTGAACCTTTTCGCGTTTTGTCGTTTCAGCTGTCTCGGCCATTTCAAATCTCCTCACATGTTAGACGCGTCCGTCACAAGGAGCGATTCTGGCATGCATCAGAACCGCCTCACCCCTCCTGGGCCAGCACTTCCACCTCAACAAGCGCGTCCTTCGGCAGTCGCGCTACTTCCACCGTGGAGCGGGCGGGCGGCACGGCTCCCGTCGGCGCAAGGTACTTCGCGTAGACGGCATTCATAGCGGCGAAGTCATTCATGTTCTTCAGGAAGACCGTCGTCTTCACCACATGAACCATGTCAACGCCGGCCTTTGCCAGGACAGCTCTGATGTTCTCCATGACCTGTGTGGTCTGCTCCGTTATGCCGCCCGGAACCAGATTTCCTGTCTTCGGATCGATAGGGATCTGGCCGGAGGCGAAAAGCGTGTCGCCGACACGCACGGCCTGCGAGTACGGTCCAATCGCAGCGGGAGCGTCGGTGGTCGAAATAGCGGTTTTGGAAGATATTGCCGGCTGGGACATTGAAAGCCTTTCCTTTGGAAGGAGCGCTGCCCCATCATAAGGCATCTTGCACTCCCGCCTGACTGCACGTTGTGTGTGACTGGGTGTTCAAAGAAAATTGGTTTTCACGATCAGGCGAAGGTCTCTCTGTCTGGCTATGGTTGGTTGCAGGTGGGTTGCAGTCATGAGTAAGGCGCAAGTTCAGGACGCTGCGAACCGGCTGCCGGCCATTGCCGCAAACGCAATCGGCACTCTGGCAAAGACGAGCGAGTGCAGAGGGGAGGGCACGCCTTGACCAGAGTTAGCCGGAAGATAGCTCTCTATAATTAGGAGGTCAGTGCGGAGACTCCTAAAATGAAGATTATGAAGTCCGTACTCGCTGCTGCTTTTGTGTCCGCGTCTGTTGCAAGCGGTCAACAACTCGCCTACCCGGTGCCGCACACAGTCGACCAGGTCGACGACTACTTCGGCACGAAAGTGGCTGACTTGTACCGCTGGATGGAAAACGTCGACTCGGCAGAGGTCAAGCAGTGGGTGGACGCTGAGAACACGCTCACGCGCAGTTACCTCGATCCCATTCCCGGCAGAGATGCCATCAAATCGCGACTGATGACGCTGACGAACTACGAACGCTATTCCGCACCGACTAAGCAAGGACAGCGGTACTTCTACAGCCACAACACCGGCCTGCAGAACCAGGCTGTCTTCTACTGGCAGGAGGGTATGTCGGGCGAGCCCAAGGTGCTGATCGATCCGAACACGCTTTCGAAAGATGGCACCGTTGCCCTGAATGGCATGGGCATAACGGAGGATGGCGCGCGAATGGCGTACGCGCTCGCCGATGCGGGATCCGACTGGGTGACCTGGCACGTGCGAGATATAACGACAGGGAAAGACCTCCCGGACAAGGTTGAGTGGTCAAAGTTCTCTGGTGCAAGCTGGGTCAAGGACAACTCGGGTTTCTTCTACGAGGCTTATGAGCGGCCCGACAAGATCAGCAAAGAGAGTTCTCTCAAAACGGCCAACTACTTTCACAAGATTTACTTCCACAAGCTGGGAACGCCGCAGTTGCAGGACCCTCTGGTCTTCGAGCGGCCGGACGATAAGGAACTGAACGTCGGCGGAAGCGTCACTGATGATGGGCGGTATCTCATTATCTCGATGAACCGCGGCACGAGCCCGAACAATCAGGTCACCATTAAGGACCTCGAGCATCCGGATGCACCATTGATCAAGCTGGTCACGACCGAAGAAGCCGCATTTACACCAATCGCGAACGACGGCAGCTCCTTCTGGTTCAAGACCACGCTTGATGCGCCCAACAGCAAGGTGATCGCCGTGGACCTGGCCCATCCTGAGCGCAGCGCCTGGAAGACGATCGTCCCGGAGACAAAGAACTCGATTGAGGCCGTCACAATGGTGAACGATACGCTCATCGTGCAGTACCTTGCAGACGCGCAAAGCTTGATCGAGTTGCACGCGCGCGACGGCAAGCTCCTGAAGACGTATGGACTTCCTGCGATCGGCACGGCCACCGGCTTTGACGGTAAACGCACTGACACGGAGACCTTCTTCACCTTCACGAACTTCGTAACGCCCGCAACGGTTTATCGGCTCGATTTGAAGTCGATGCAGACGACCGTGTATCGCCAGCCCAAGCTGCAGTTCGACCCGTCTGAATTTGAGACGAAGCAGGTCTTCTTCACCAGCAAGGACGGCACTAAGGTGCCGATGTTCCTGACTTACCGGAAGGGTCTGAAACTCGACGGTCAGAATCCAACGCTCCTCTACGGGTACGGAGGCTTCAACATCTCGCTACAGCCATCGTTTGCGCCGAGTTACGTTCTCTGGATGGAGATGGGAGGCGTCTATGCGCAGGCAACGTTGCGTGGCGGTGGCGAGTATGGCGAGGCCTGGCACGAGGCCGGAACAAAGCTGAAGAAGCAGAACGTCTTCGACGATTTCATCGGCGCGGCGCAGTGGCTGATCGAGAACAAGTACACTTCGACTCCAAAGCTCGCCATCGAGGGTGGCAGCAATGGCGGTCTGCTGGTTGGAGCCTGTGTGACGCAGCGGCCAGAGTTGTTCGGCGCAGCGATTGCTCAGGTTGGCGTGATGGACATGCTCCGCTTCGACAAGTTCACCATCGGATGGGCCTGGAAGTCAGACTACGGAGCACCTTCGGAGAACAAAGAAGAATTTGCCGCAATCTACAAGTATTCGCCGCTTCACAATCTGAAACCAGGAACGCACTATCCGCCGACCCTCATCACCACCGCGGACCATGACGATCGCGTCTTTCCTGCGCATAGCTTCAAGTTTGCCGCGACCATGCAAAAGGACCAGGCCGGAACCGCGCCAGTACTGATCCGCATTGAAACGCGTGCGGGACATGGTGGCGGCATGCCGCTTGCAAAGCGTGTCGACCTCACCGTGGACGAATATATCTTCCTCGTCAAGTCCCTGGGTATGACAGTCGATCTGCCCAAGTAAGCGGCACTCCTGACGGTCACCGTCCGTAACCGCGATAGCGCATCGCCTGCTTGATTTGATTGATCCGATTCAGCTGCGACTGGATGTACAATCCGCCAAAGAAGAACAACAGAACGCCGTTCATGTAGAAGTCGATTGGCTCAACGGTGTTGTAGTGCTCTTCGAGAGAACTCTTCATGTTGAAGCGGGCAATCAGGCGCAGCACCCACGCCGCCAGGCTGAGCAGCCCGAGTCCGAAGTGCGGCCGCCCCGCTGAATGGTGCAGCGCCCCGAGGAAGAACCGGAATGAAAAGCCGCTGTAGATGAACAGAAGACCGTACCCGACTGCATAGTAGATCAGCGCCTGGCTATTGGGCTGGACCCGCTTCATCCAGGCAGCAACCACCAGGTTCCAGACAAATTGGAACAGACCGAAGGTGAGGATGTCGAACAGCAGCACGAGCCCCCAGCCAAGGTTCGGCGGGTCCGGGTAGAGACCGGCTGTGACCGGTCCTGCTTGTTGAACATAGCCGCCGGGACCGCCAGAGTAAACCGATGCCGGAGATGCCGGCGGTGCGCTTGAGGGATCGAGGATCTGCGATACCGGAACCCAACTGGCCATATCGTCGCTCTTGCACAGGTCGCCCGGGAGCACGTGGCCCGAGGCGACATACCGTTGAAGGTCTGCAAGCGTGTAGGGACCGTAGTTCTGGCCGCCCCGTGTGATGTGATAAAGCATGAACGCTCCTGTCGGCACGATCCGCTGCACCTGGGCAACGGTTGAAATCGATGAGAACACGTTGGCTGCGGTGAGCACAACTCACTGCGGCAACCGCTCGCCGCGGCGGGCTGGAGCCATCTACAGCGACCTATCATCCGCCGTGGCCAACTGCGTGTCAGCAGCGGCCCTGCTGAGCGAAATACGCAGGTCCGCCACCCTGTTGAGGCGGAACGCAGGATGGTCCGTCGATGTGGGCGCGGTCACGGCCACAAAGTCTGCGCGACTTACCTCCTCCAGGTAGAAGGACGGCCGTGGATCAGCCTTCAGCGGCCGGACTTCGACATGGCTCAGAGCGAGGTTTTTGACATGGCGAAGGTAGAACCCCTGCGAGGGCATGTTGCCAAACATACCGGGATCAGGATACTTCTCGATTGCCTCAGGCGGACGTAGCGAAACCCGTTCGGCAGCAACACCGCCTTTGTGCTCAATGTAAAGGTTCGAGAGATGGATATCTTCGAGCATGTGGCCGGGAATGCCGCTGAGGATGGAGCAGATGTCCGCACCACCATTTGAGCTCACGAGATTGTTCACCGAAACTCGGCGTAGTGTGCCCACCCCCGTCGTCTCCTTCGGTCCGCGCAGCCGCGCTCCGAGCCGGAAGAAAAGTGGCGCCGAAACATTGTCGCGCATGGTGATGTTCGAGATGGCGATGTCTTCGCAAAGAGCGCCGTCTTCGGACTCAAGTGCCAGGCCTTCGCAGCCTTCAAAGATGCAGTTCGTGATCGTGATGTTCTTGAAGCCGCCGTTCGACTCCGTTCCGCATTTGATGCGACCCGTGCGATACTTCTGCACGCCCTCCGGGAACTTCTTCCAGGTACCGTCGAGCGCTGAGCCGATCTCATAGCAGCCGGTCACATAGCAGTTCGAGATGGTCAGGTTTTCTGTCGCTCGCGCGTAGCCAAGCGCATAGCTGCTCTTCGGGCAGATGGCGTCGTCCCATGGCGAGTTAACGGTGCAGTTCGAGACGCGAACATTCTTGCAGCAGTCGATGTCCATGCCGTCTCGGTCGGTATCGATCTTGAGGTTGTCAATGGTGAGGTTGTCAACGCCCGTGAGCAGCAGCCCGAAGTGGCCGCCCTTCAGAATGGAGAAGTCGCGGAACGTTACGTTTCTGCAGTTCTTCAGCGCAATGGCCTTGTTGCCGACGCCCGCCTGCTCCGCTTTGAACGGCACGACCTCTTTGATCCAATTCCGGCCGTTCGAAAGGCCCTTGCCGTCGATGAGCCCGGGTCCGGTGATGGCAAGGTCCTGCAGATCTTCGCCCCACAGCAGCGAGTTATGCCAATGGTTGTGGCCATAGTCCTGGTATGCGTCGTAGGCGGTATTCGTCTCGGCGGCGTCGTAAGTACCGCCATTGTAGCCAGTCGTCTGGCCTGGAAGTGGCGAGTCCGCTGCAAGCAGTCGCGCGCCCTGCGAGAGATAGAGCTCCACCTTGCTCTTCAGACGTATCGAGAAGGAGAGCCATGTACCGCCTGGGAAGTACACGGTGCCGCCTCCGGCTGCCGCAGCCGCTTCGATCGCTGCATTGATGGCGGCAGTGTCGAGCGTCTTTCCGTCGCCAACAGCGCCGTAGGTGCGGATGTCGAAGAAGCTGGCGAGGTCGTTCGCTGGCGATCGTGCCGCGGGGTGCGCTGCAGATGGAAAGGCAGCGGCGAGGCCAAGGCTAGTGAAGCGGAGGAGGTCGCGTCGGGCAGAGTCGAAGGAAGGCATTGCCGAAATGGTAGCAGGCGAGCGGTAGATGACACGCAGAACTATGGTGAGTCCGGTACTGTGCATCCCCGTCCAAGCTGCACGCTTAAAGATTCCGATGGCTAGGCCGCATTTCCACACAGAGAATGAAGCTTCGCGAAAACTAGTACTTCGGCAGCTGCGCCGTAGTCCATCCCCCGCCTAGGGCCTTCACCAGCAGCACGCTTGCGTCCATCTGGCGGCGCTGGATCGCGATCTCGTTACGCTCGTTCTGCAACGAGGTCGTCTGTGCCGTGACTACCTGCAGATACGTGTCGATGCCGCCCTTGTAGCGGTTGTTGAAGATGCGCTCGGCGGCTTGTGCGGCCTGGGTGGCGCTGTGCTGCTGCTGCGCTTCAAGGGTCAACGTGTGCAGCACGGCCAGATTGTCTTCGACCTGCTGGAAGGCAGTCAGGGTCGTCTGCCGGTAGTTCGCCGTGGTCTCATCATACTGCGCGAGCGCCTGCTGCGAGACGGACCGTCTGCGCCCCGCATCGAAGAGCGTTTGCGAAAGTGTGGGGCCGACGCCCCATATGTAGTTCGAGCCGTTGATCAGCGTGGAGATAGCGGTGCTCTCGAAACCGGCAAGAGCGGCGATGTTCAGGGTAGGGAAGTAGGCGGCGCGTGCGATGCCGATGCGCTCGTTGGCCTCGTTCACGCGCCGTTCCGCCGCGGCAATATCGGGGCGCCGCTCCAACAGCTCTGAAGGCAGGCCAACTGGAATGTTCGGCGGGCGCGTATCGAGCGGCATCTGTTTCAGCGTAAAGTTCGCTGGCGGCTTACCCAGCAGCACCGCGATCGCATGCTCATACTGCGCGCGCTGGATCGTTACGTCGCTGGCCTGCACACGGGCGTCCTGCAACTGCGTCTTCGCCTGGTCGACGTCCGACTCGCCAGCGACCCCGCCCTCAAAGCGGTTGTTGGTGATGCGGTATGCCTCTTCGTAGCTTTGCACCGTGTCGAGCAACAGTTTCTCATCGGCGTCGTTGGCGCGCGCTTCGAAGTAGTCGACGGCAAGCTCCGCCTGCAGGCTGAGCAGAGCGGTCTGAAGGTCGGCAGCTGTGGCTTGTGCCTCTTCCTTCGAGAGGTTGACGGTACGGCGAATGCGGCCCCAGAGGTCGACCTCGTAGTTCAGGTCGAGCGGCAACTGCAGATCGGCCGTGCCGTTGTTGCTTGCCGGAGCGTTGAAGTATGGTCGGGCGTTGGAGTATCGCTCGCCTGTCACCGACGGCGATGCCCCGATAGTCGGGTAGAGAAACGAGCGGTTATAGCGAATCTGCGAACGCGCCTCAATCAGCCTGGCCGCGGCTGCCTTCAGCGTCTGGTTTGAGACAGCCACCTGCGGTTCGAGCGCATTCAATTCGGCGTCGTTGAAGATCGTCCACCAGTCGCCGCGCAACGCCGTGTCGCCCGGCTGGGCAGGCTGCCACGCGGCACCGGCTTCCTTGTAGGCCGCGCTGCCTGCTCCGCTTTCTTCCTTATAGTCGGGGGCGAGCGGGACGGACGGCTTGACATACTTCGGGCCAACCATGCAGCCGGAGAATGAAAGGCAAAGAACGCCAACGAGAGAAAGACGAAATACGAGGGTCTCTCCGCTTCGCCGCGCTTTGCGCGGCTTCGGTCGAGATGACGCTTTCTGTGGCACTGTAGTTAGTAGTGGTGTAGAGAAAGTTTGCCGGACGTACGTGGGCTGGCCGCGCATCACTGCCCTCCCGCCGGTTTCTTCGCGCCATCGCGGTCCGCAATGCGAACCTCCTGGCCTTCTGCAATGGAGTCGGAGGGATCGACGATGACCTGGTCAGATGCCTGCAATCCCGAAGCGATTTCGACCGTTGCGCCCATGTCCTTGCCGATGGTCACGTGCTGCAGATGCACCTTGCCGTCACGCACCGTAGCCACCTGCAGGCCCTGGCTGCGGAAGAGCAGCGTGTTCGAGGGCACGTTCAGGCTGGCCACATGGTCCGGCACCTTGAAGTGAACAAAGACGTACGCGCCCGGCAGCAGCAGGCCTTTCGAGTTGTCGACATCCACTTCGACGTTCAGCGTGCGCGAGGCCTGGTCGATCTGGTTCGAGTTTCTTGCTACCTTGCCGACGAACTTCTGGCCGGGATACTCGTCCAGCGTCAAAGTGGCTTCAGAGTCGTTGCGGATCGAAGTCGAATATGTTTCAGGTACGGCTACAAACACACGGATTTTGCCGATCGCCGCCAGGTGGAAGAGTTCTTTGGGCACTGTGTTCGCGCCTGCTTCGATCAATGCTCCAACATCTGTGTTCCTCGCGGTCACAATTCCGTCGAAAGGCGCATAGACGTTCTCGAACGACTGCAGCTGCGAGAGCCGCCGCACGTTCGCGAGCGAGGCATCGACCGCCGCCTGCTTCGCGCTCGCGTCACTTACAGCAACGTCGGTCTCCTGCTTGGAGACGGAGTTCGTCTTCAGCAGGTTCTGGTACCGCTCAGAGGTTGTCTTCGCCAGCTCAAGGTTGGCCTGCACGCTCTTCAAGTCGGCTTGCGCCACCTGCAGTTGCTGATCAAGCTCTGGCGTCTCGATCTGCGCCATCAATTGGCCCTTGCGAACATGCGCGCCGATGTCGAAGTACCACGCCTTCAGATAGCCGCTGGTGCGCGAGTAGATCGGCGTGTCCATGTAGGCCTGCGTGTTGCCGGGCAGCGCAATCTCGTCCGACACGGCGGACCCTGCTGGATGCACGACAGCTACATCCGTGACCGAGGCTTGTTTGTTTTCGGTCGCAAGCACGTGGTCATCCTTCGCGCGCGACGCAATACCGAAAACCACCACTGCCGCGAGCACCACCACCACGACGATCAGCCCAATCCATGTCCCGCGCTTCAACCCGCGCGGTGGCGGAGCGTTCGTCGCGACCCGCCCCGCCGGACTGCTCATGTCAGTGTTCGTGCCATCCATGTTCGTCATCTCGTCACCTTCCGCCTTCATCTTTACTTCCAACAAAACGTCATCTCAACCGACCAGCGGTAGTGAAAGACCCCCGCACTTCCTTCACGTTCACTCCCAGCAAAACGTCATCTCGACCGACCAGCGGGAGCGGAGAGAACCCCGCATTTCCGCTGCCTCAGCCGCCCCACATCCAGCCTCTTCAATTTGGGCCTCCCCTAAGCCTCAGCCGCAATCGGACGCCGTTCCTACTCCGCAACGGCCGCCGAGCGCTTGTTCCCACCATGCAACAGCGCGAACACCGCAGGCACAAAGATCAACGTCGCGATCGTCGCGAAGAACAAGCCGCCGATCACGGCGCGGCCCAGCGGTGCGTTCTGCTCGCCGCCTTCGCCCGCACCAAGCGCCATCGGCACCATGCCGATGATCATCGCCAGAGCCGTCATCATGACGGGCCGGAAGCGCGTCGCTCCGGCTTCGATTGCAGCCATTACAGCGTTCCCATGATTGTTCAGGCGATCTTTCGCGAACGACACCACCAGGATACTGTTCGCCGTGGCCACACCCATGCACATGATCGCGCCCATCAGCGCTGGAACGCTGAGCGTGGTGTGCGTCGTGAACAGGAAGAGGACGATGCCCGCCAGTGCGGCCGGAAGCGCGGTGATAATGATGAACGGGTCGAGCCAGGACTGGAAGTTCACCACGATCAGCAGGTAGACCAGCACAATCGCGAACGCAAGTCCCGCAATCAAGCCAAAGTACGACGAGTTCATCGTCTCGATCTGGCCACGAACACGCAGGAAGCTTCCGCGAGGCAAGCTCTTCTCGTTCGCCTTCACGATCTTCGCGATCTCCTTGCCGACTGAGCCCAGGTCACGACCCTGCACATTGCCGTAGATGTCCAGCGTCCGGCGGATGTTGTAATGCGAAATAACGGGCATCTCCGACTCGCGGGTGATGTTCGCCACATCGGCGAGAATCTCCGGCTGCTTCGCCGTCGGCGAAGCCAGCGGAACGTTCTGCAGGTCGTTCAGCGACTGGATGTCGTATTGCGGCGACTGCGCGACGATGCTGTACGTCACGCCGTTCTTGTAGTTCAGAAAGAACTGCGGCGAGAGCTGCGAACTTCCGCTCAGAATGTTCAACAAGCTGCCGCCCACGTCTCGCTCGGTCAGACCGCCTTGCTGCGCCTTGGTGCGGTCGACGTTCACCGCCAGAACCGGGTAGTCATCCGGCTGCTGGATGCGAAGATCGACCAGTCCTGGAACCTTGCGCAACTCGCCAAGCACCTTGTTGGCGACCTCGCGATTGGCAGCCAGGTCCTGGCCTTCGAACTGGACATCAATCGGTGCTGGCAGGCCAAAGTTTAGAATCTGCGTCACGATGTCCGACGGCAGGAAGTAGAACACCGTGCCCGGAAATGCTCCCGGCAGGTTCTTTCGCAACTGTGCAACGTAGTCAGCTGTGGGGTGGTGGTCTTCCTTCAGGGACACCAGGATATCCGCGTCCCCGGCACCGAAGAGGCCTGAGGTCGCATGCTGAAAGTTCAGCGTGCTGTAAGGCAGGCCGATGTTGTCGAGGATGTTATCGATCTCGCCCGCCGGAACCGTCGTGCGGATGCTCTGCTCCACTAAATCACAGAGCCGCGCCGTCTCTTCAATACGCGTGCCGCTCTTGGCTCGTACATGCAGGATGAACGATCCATTATCAGTAGCAGGAAAGAAGTTTTGCCCTAGGAACGGCACCAGCAGAAACGCGCACAAGCAAGCCAGCAGAAAGATCGGCACGAACATCTTCCGCATTCCAACCAGTCGAGCAAGAAGGTCCTGGTAGCTGCTGCGAACGCTCTCGAACATCCGCTCGAAGCCGCGCTGGAACCGTGCCAGCGGATTGTTCGAAGGAACCGCATGGTGGTCATGCGCCTTCAGCAAGTACATCGCGAGCGTCGGCACCAGCGTCCGCGACAGCACGTACGAGGCGAGCATGGCGAAGACCACGGCTTCAGCGAGCGGTACGAACAGATACCGCGCCACACCGCTGAGAAAGAACATCGGCAGAAATACGATGCAGATACACAGTGTCGATACCAGCGCCGGCACGGAGATCTGCGCCGCGCCCTCAAGGATCGCCTCGTTCAGCGGATTGCCCTCTTCGAGGTAGCGCTCGATGTTCTCGATCGTCACCGTTGCATCGTCGACCAGGATGCCGACCGCCAGCGCGAGTCCGCCAAGCGTCATGATGTTGATCGTCTGGCCCAGCAGCCCGAGCAAGATCACCGAAGTCAGGATCGAGAGTGGGATCGACACCGCGATGATGACCGTACTGCGCCAGCTTCCGAGAAAGAGCAGAATCATCAGACCGGTAAGCACCGCCGCAATAATCGCCTCGCGGATGACTCCTTGCACCGATCCACGCACAAAGACGGATTGGTCGCCGACCGGGGTCATCTTCAACTCCGGCGGCAGCGTCTGCGCCAGGATTGGCAACTTTGCCCGAACTCCGGCCACGACGGAGAGCGTAGACGCGGTACCCGACTTCAGCACCACGGCCAGCACGCCGCGGCGGCCGTCCTGCCTGACGATATTGGTCTGCGGGATGCTGCCGTCGCTCACTGAACCGATGTCCCGCAGGTAGATCATCGACCCATTCACCTGCTTGATGGGGACGTTGCTGAGCCCGGCAATCGTTGGCGGAGCGGCGTTCAGATGAATGTCGTATTCGGCCGAGCCAATCTTCGCGGTACCGCCGGGTTCCACTACGTTCTGTTGAGCAAGCGCAGTCAAGACATCGCTGGGCGCGAGACCCTTCGCCTGCAGCAGCTTCGGGTCCATGTTGACGACGATCGTCCGCTGCTTGCCGCCGTAGACGTTCGGGATCACCGCGCCCGGCACCGTCACGAGCTGCGTCCGCACGAAGTTCAGGCCATAGTCGTTCAGCTGCTGCTCGGTGAGCCCCTTGCCTGAAAGCCCGATCTGCAGGATCGGTACACTCGACGCGGAGAAGTTGATGATCTGTGGCGGCAGCGTTCCCGGCGGAAGATTGCGCAGAATGAACTCCGAAGCGCTCGACACCTGGGAGTTCGCCGTATCCAGACTGGCACCCTGCTGCAGGTATACCTTCACCACAACCTGGCCCGCTACCGTCGTCGACTCGATATGCTGAACATTGTCGACCAGCGTGGTTAGGACCTTCTCGTACGGTGTGGTAAGCCGCCCTTCAAGCTCCTCGGGATTTAGTCCCGTGTAGGACCACGCGATCGAGATGACCGGGATATTGATGCTGGGGAAGATGTCGGTAGGCGTGCCGAGGATCACGACCGGCGCCGCGATCAGGATCAGGATCGCCAGAACGATAAACGTATAGGGACGCGTGAGCGCAATTCGTACGATCCACATGAAAGAAACCGCCTTGGCTTGCTGGAGCCGCCACAACGTTTGTGCGTGCCTCTAGAATAGACAGGGTTGATAATTGGTTGGTTCCACAGTTTGTTCCGACGCAAAGATTCGGTTGAACCGATTATTCTCGGGCCTGATCATCTTCGACAGCATTGCCACCAGTCAGAGCTTCGCTCCTATGGAACTTCGCCACCTCCGCTACTTCGTAGCCGTCGCCGACTCGGGCACCTTCCTTAAGGCAAGCCGGGAGCTGCATATCTCGCAGTCGGCCATCAGCGAGCAGATTGCCGACCTCGAGCGTGAGATTGGCGGCGCGCTGCTCGACCGAAGCCAGCGACGCGCGCGGTTGACGCCACAGGGGGAGATCTTCCTCGCGGAGGCGCGCAAGACGCTCATCGCGTCCGAGCGCGCCGTCGATATCACCCGGCGTTCACTCAAGGGCCAGGTGGGCACACTTGCGATTGGGTTCTTTATCTGGGGTGCTGGCGGCTTCTTTGCCCGCATCATCCGCGAGTACAGGAGGCTTTACCCGCAGATCAGGCTCTCTCTGTACGAGATGCATACCTGGGTCCAGATGGACGCTCTCCTGTCGGGGAAGATCGATGTCGGATTCACCCGCCCACTGGAGCCACCTTTCGACCGCAGCCTGCGCGCTGAGCTGCTTTACACCGATCCCGTCGTCGTTGCCATGCCTGCGGATCACCCGCTCGCTGCGGAGTCGGTGCAGATCTCCTCCTTGGCCAGCCAGCCGACGGTAATGTGCGACCGTGAGTCAAATCCGGCGCTCTTTGACGGGATTCTGACTCAATGCTCGAAGGCTGGGTACTCGCCGCACATCATCAACACCTCTTCCACGTGGTCGGGAGTGCTGACGCTCGTCGAGTCGGGAGAGGGAATCGCGATGGTTCCATCGGGCGTGCGCTTCCTGCAGTCTTCCGGCGTAATCTTCGCGACGATCAAGCCCGAGACCACGCACATCGGCATCTCAATCGCCTGGAACCCGGAACACGAGAACCCAATTCAGCGCGACTTTCTGGCGCTCGTGCGGGCGAACAAAGACCGCATTCGAAGCTCTGGCGGCGGCTAAGCCGTATTGGTCGCTTCTTTTCTACTTCTGCTGGAAGTCCTGGAATGGCTGGGTGAAGAAGTCATCTACTTTGCGGTTGAACTCGTCGGCATGTTCGATCAGCGTAGGGTGGCCGGAGTTTGGGACGATCCAGAGGTTTGCGTGCGGTAGATTCTGGTAGATGACCAGCGTGTGCGGGAGCGAGATGACGTCATGGTCGCCCGCCATGATCAGGGAGGGTGCCTGGATCGTGCGCAACTGGGGCAGGGTGATGTGCGGCTCCCACCAGTCGAGAAGAAAGAGCTTGCGGTCGTTCTTCTCCTTGGCGGTTCGGTACGTCTTGGTCAGGCCGGCCGTGTATTCCTTCTCCATCTGGTCCCACAATCCGGGGGCGAACGGATCGGGACCGACCCAGAGGTTCGCTCCTGTGGCAACCAGTTTCTTTACCTTCGCCGGATGCCGGATTGCGAGCAGCAGGGCGTTGATGCCGCCGTCACTCAAGCCGACCACATAAGCCGAGTCGATGTGCATGGCGTCGAGCAGCGCGGCGTAGTCGTCCGCCATCATCTCAAAGTTCAGAGGATGGTCTGGGTCGACAGAGCGACCCTGCGAGCGGCTGTCGGCCAGGATAACTTTGTAGCGCCGGGCGAAGTAGGGGACGTTCCGGCTGAAGGCGGACATATCGCCGTTATTGCCGTGAATCATCAAGACAGGCGGCCCGGAGCCGTAAACCTCGACGTACATCTTGAAGCCGTTGATGTCGTAGAACGTTCCCGCAGCAGGGTTATGGTCGTAGGGCAGGGGCTTGTCCTCCTGGCCATGGACCGTTTGCCAAGCCGCTGCGCAGAAGATGAGCAAGATAGAGAGGACGATACCAGGCGACCGTCGCATAGCAAACTCCCAAAGATGCATGTGGCGTAGTTCGATTCTATAGATGATGGAGAGAAATCGACGCTATCCGGACGGCCTCTGCGGTGATTTGCACGGTCACTGCACCCTGGAACATACGTGCTTCTGTGGCCTAGGCAGTCGGTAAATGCAGGTCAGTGCTTCAGGCCGGTGTAGTATGGTCACGATTGTGACCAAGTCATATCTTTAGGGTGCCTATGCGCGTTTACGCTTTGCCTGCCACTGCTCTGCTGTCCGCTCTTCTGGTGCTTTGCATCCCGGCTAATGGCCAGTCGAACAACAAAGACGACGATGCGGCCATCCATTCCGTCGTGCAGAGCCAGGAAGATGCCTGGAACCATGGCGACGCCGAGGCGTTCGGTGCGCACTATGCCGAAGACGGCAGCTTTACGAATGTTGTCGGGCAGCAGTTATACGGAAAAAAAGCCTTCATCGGGCAGCACGCTCGCATCTTCAGCACTATTTATAAGGGCAGCCACAACGTCTTTACGATCGGCAAGATCAAGTTTGTGCGGCCCGATGTTGCGGTCGTGGACATCGATGGAGTTCTGACCGGAGCGACGCGGCTACCGCCGGGCGTCACGGCCGGCGAAGACGGCGCGGTCCACGTAAAGCTGCAGGAGGTCATGACGAAGGAGCAGGCCGGCTGGACGGTGGTGGCGTTCCACAACGTTGCTGTCGCTCCCCTTCCTCCCGGCAACTAAGAAGGCTTATCGAACCGAAACTTCGGCCCGGCAATCGTTCATTGCCTATCAGGCGAACAAAGTCAAAAGAGAGGCGGCCCGAAGTTTGGGCCGCCGTTTTGGAAACTTAGAACACCGGCTCAGAAGTCCAGTCGCAGCGCAAGCTGGCCCGTGCGGTTGCCCGCATTGTCGGCGGTCTGCACTGAGGTGATCTGTCCGAACGAATCCGGTGCCGAGACGTTCACTGGCGGCGGCGCAAAGTTCGGGTGGTTGGGCAGGTTGGTAAAGGTCGCCTCGAAGCGCATCCGGAGTGATTTCTCCAATTGGAACGTCTTGGCGAGGCCACCTGCGACCGCCGCCGTTCCTGGCCCGACGAGGCTTCCGACAGCGCAGTTTCCGATCCGCCCCGGCCCGGGTACGGGGTTGAAGGCGGCGAGGTTGTAATAGTTATTCAGCGTGCGGTGAGCGGGGATGGGGTCGCCGATGCAGTCAGGGCGTAGTGCCGCGCCGCGGAAGACGAGGTTCAGGTTCGCCGTGTCGTTGCTCGGGCTTGTGGTCGGTGTGATGTACGGGCCGGTCTGAAAGAGCGAGACGGTGCTGATCTCCCAGCCGCCGAGCACTGCGTTGCCAATGCCGTTCATGTGGTTCAGGAATGCCCGGTTGCTGCCCACCGGGATCTGATAGATGGCGGATGCGATGAAGCGCTGGCGGCGAGTGCCAACCACGTTGCCGCGGTTGGCGCGCAGGTTGAAGCGGTCGGCCACCGGGGTGCCGTAGTTCACCTCAGGCGCAAAGGTGCTGGGCGCGTCGCCTGCGGCGTTGCTCAGGTTCTTGGCCCAGGTGTGGTTCACCTGGAAGAGCAGGCCATGGCGCAGGCGCTGGTTGAACTCCGTCTGCAGGGCCTTGTAGTTCGCGTTCCCCTGGTTCTCGCTCGAAAGCAGGCGTGCCCAGTTCGGATAAGGCCCCTGGCTATAGTCGTTCGGCGTTACGCTGGCATGCTGCTGGTTCAGGTCAACGGTCTGGCCCATCCGGTAGGAGTCCATGCCGATGTAGCTGACACGGAGGCTGATGTCGTTGGTGACCTGGCGCTCTACGGTCAAGCTGGTCTGCGCGGCCTGGGGGTCGCGAAAGTGCAGGTTGACGTTCTGGTAGAAGTCCTCGGTCCCGGCGGACTGCTCCGGGCTCAGCGGGGCTGCGACGTTCGGGAACTGGAAGGCAGCCTGACCGTTGGGCAACTGGTTTGCCGTGGTCGTGACAACGCCCACGTTGATGTTGGTGGTGTTGAAGGAGAGCTGTCCGACGCTGGTCATGGTGAAGATGCCGAAGCCTGCGCGGATAACGGTCTTATTGTCTCCCCAGGGACGGAAGGCGATGCCGAGGCGGGGCTGGTAGTTTGCCGCGTAGAAGGCGCGCAGACCGTTGCCCACGCCAACCTTGCTGGCCTTCTCAATCGGAGCGCAAGGCAGCGCGGGGTTCACGCCGGGGCACGCGTTGATGGAGTTCAGCATCTCGGTACGGGCAGTGCCGTTGTCAGGAAGGATGAAGCCGCCGTTGCTGGGGTCGAATGCGCCCAGGTTGTTGTTCTCGCTGATAAAGGGCGGCAGCGCCTGCCAGCGAAGGCCTGCGCTGAGGGTTATGCGGTGGCTAAGGTGCCACTCATCCTGCGCATAAACACCGGTCTGGAAGGCGTGCAGCTTGGTGTCGGGCCCGGAGCGGGCGATGTAGCTCTTCGAAGGCAGGCCAAGCAGGAGGTCAGAGAAGGCATTGCCGCTGAAGGTGGCCTGGTTGAAGTAGAACGCGCCAAAGTCATTCGAGCCGCCAAAGCTTTCAAGATCGGTATAGCGAACGCGGCGAAGGTCCGCGCCGACCTTGATCGTGTGATTGCCGACGATCCAGGAGACGTTGTCAGTGAACTGGAGCGTCTGCGAGCGGGTGGTCCCGGTCTTGTCCCGGCCGATTGGAGTGAAGTTGGTTCCGTCGCTGTAGTCGAAGGTCGGGAAGGCATTCACGCCCACCACGTCGCTTAGATTTAGGCCGTCCAGGCCCAGCGTTTGCACGGCGTCGCTGCCGCTGATCGGGAAGTCGACCGTGTTGGTGTAGAAGGTCAGGCCGAACCGGAACTCGTTCAGGATGGTCGGTGTGAGCGTGTAGTTGTGGGAGACGAGCAGGTTGCGGTTTGACTCGCGATGCACCTCAGTAGGCAGCAGGTTGTTGGTGAACGTGGAGTCCACGTTCTTCCAGCTCCAGCGGCCGTAGAGCTGCTGCTTGTCGTTGATCGTGCGATCGATGCGGACATCGTAGCCGTTGATGTTTGCGGGTGTGGGCGCGAGGAAGCGGTAGTTCCCAGTCAGGTCAGTGCCCGTGTCAACGTTGGGCAGTGGAACGTACTTGTTCAGCAGCGTGGTCGCGACCGGGCTGATGGAGCCTGCGGGAATCTGGTTGTTCGCGAAAGGCTGACCGGTGGTTGGATCGACTGCCGCTGGACCGGGCAGGTTGTTCAGGTTGCCACTGCGCATAGCAGCCGTTGGAACGGAAAGGATAAGCGGCGTGGTGAAGCGGCGGCGATTGGCCTCGTAGTCGCCGAAGAAGAAGGTCTTGTCAGGTCCCGAGGTGAGATGAGGGATGCGGACAGGGCCATTGAAGCTGCCGCCGAAGGTGTTGTAAGCCTTGTGGGGCTTGTTGTCGAAGCCGTAGGTGGTGGCGTCGAGCACGCTGTTCTGCAGATACTCGAAGGCGCTCCCATGAAAGCGGTTGGTGCCGCTCTTGGTGATGATGGTGACGTCGGCGAGTTGCGAGAACTCGGCGTTGTTGTTGAACTGGGTCACCTTGAACTCGCTGATGAGCTCGGAGGAAGGATTCATGTTGGTGAGGCCGCCGTTCTGGCGGATGTTGACGGTTGACGCGCCGTCGACGGAGTACTGGATTTGAGCCGACGTGCCGCCGCCGATGGAGACGTTGCCGCTGCTGTCCTGCTGCACGCCGGGCACCGCGACAAGAGCGGCGAGCGGGCTGTCGTTGCCGCCGCGGTAGTTCATGGGCAGCTCAACGACCTGGTCGAATTTCTTGGTGTCGCCGAGGGTGCCGTTTTCGGTGTTGACCGGGGCGATCTCTGCCTCCACGTTGACGACCTGCTCGGTCCCGCCAATCTGGAGCTTGATGTCGGCCCGCAGTTGCTGACGAGCATCGAGCGCGATGCGGGTGAGCGTGGTGCTGACAAAGCCGGAGCTTGAGGCAACGATCTCGTACATCCCGGGATTCAGGTTCAGCACCTGGTACTCGCCCGCCTCGTTGCTCTGCGTCTGCCGCTTGCTGTTGTCGTTCAGGTTGGTGAGCTGAATGGCGGCGTTGGGGATAACGGCGCCCGAAGCGTCCTGCACGGAACCAATGATGCTGCCGAAGGTCGATTGGCCAAGCACCGTGGTGGCAGGATAGAGGAGAAGAGCGAAAGCGACGAGAAGAAGCTTAGCGAAGGGGAAACTGCCTGAGCTGAGAAGACCTATCCGGTGGCCTGCACGATCCATGACACTCTCCGAAAACCGCAAATCTTTGCGCGATTGTGTCTAGTAGAGAGGGACGGGCGTAAAGAAGGGCGTTGCGCCGCATAAAGAAGATGTAAAACGGCTGCGAATGCCAAAGAGGGAAGTGCAAGGCAGTTGCTCTTCGGCAGAGAGTGCGGGTCACTCCTCTGCGCGGCACAGCCGTGCGAAACGGCTGCAACCAGGCATCAGAATGATCGAAGTTACACCTGCTGATGGTAAGGTGTCGGATTGGTGGTGCTATGCATGTTCTGGTATTGAACAGTGGGTCTTCGTCGATCAAGTTCGCGATGTTCCAGTTGGAACGCAACGCGGGTCGGAGCGGTGTTCACGAGGCTTGCCGCGGCGAACTGAGCGGCGTGGGCACGTCGCGGCCTGCGCTGAAGTTTACGGACAAGCACGGGGAAGACTTGAGCGGAAGATGCGACGTAACGGCAGCGACAACGGCGGAGGCAATCAGCACGGTCGAAAAAGCGATTGCGGCGGCTGAGTTGCCCCAGGCTGATGCGGCGGGCTATCGCGTGGTGCATCCCGGAGCGAAGCTGAAGGGGCATCAACGGATCACGGATGAGGTGTTGCAAGCTCTGCACCAGGCTGCGGCATTCGCCCCGCTTCACGATCCAGTGGCGATCGAGATGATCGAAGAGACGAGGCGATTGCTGCCCGAGGCGGCCCACTTTGCCTGCTTCGATACGGTCTTTCACGAGACGATGCCTGAGGCGGCGGCGACGTACGCGATTCCACAGGAATTTCGCGACCGGGGCGTTCGGCGGTATGGGTTTCACGGGTTGAGCTGCGAGTCGGTCGTGATGCAATTGCGTGAAGCTCGGATGGCATTGCCGGAGAAGATGGTCATCGCGCACCTGGGCAGCGGGTGCAGCGTAACGGCAGTGGTTCAAGGCCGGTCAGTCGATACGACGATGGGACTTACACCCACGGGCGGCGTGGTAATGGGGACTCGGCCCGGAGACCTGGATCCGGGTCTGATGATCTACCTGCTTCGGCAGATGGACGGCGACGCTGCGAAGGAGCTGGAGACGATGGTGAACCACAAGGCGGGCATGGTTGCGCTCTCCGGCATGTCGAACGATATGAAGGCGATGCGCAAGGCGGCTGAGGGCCGGGATGCCGGGGCGACGCTCGCCGTAGAGGTGTTCACCCGAAGCGTGCGGAAGGCGATCGGCGGCTTCGCCTTCCTGATGGGCGGCCTGGACGCGGTGGTCTTTACCGGGGGCATCGGAGAGCACGACGCGGCGACGCGAGCGGAGGCTCTGGCCGGACTAGGTCCGATGGGAATTGCAATGGATGAAAGCTTGAACGGGGCCGAGACCGGCGGCCTGCGGGTGGTGAGTGCGAGCGGACCAGGGACGACTGTCTACGTGGTTCCGGCGAAGGAGGAGCTGATGATCGCACGGCATGTTGGGGCTATGATGGGGTAGAACAGTTACTCACGCACCGCTGGTTTGCCACTCCCACCTTGTCACTTTCAACTCTTGTCATCTCCAAGTCGTCGCTTGCCGTTCGCAAGTTTTGTCATTCCCACGCTTGAGTTTTGTCATTCCCGCAGGGAATCTGCTTTCGCTTCTAACCCAAAGTGTCGGCTGCAAAGCAGGTTCCCTGCGGCCCCAATAACGCATCACAATCCCGCGCTGTAACCGTGCATTGATGCGCGCTGAGCAGTTCAAGACTATTTTGGCGGTATAACCTTATCGGACAATCAGGCGCGCCTGAGATGCGTCCTATCGATTCCTGAATGGGAGCACGGAAACAGCAGGACCCTAAGCTCTGACTGCAAGCGCCAGGCGCGACGTCGCCTGCCCACCCGCCCGGAACCAGGAAACGGCGCTCACGAAAATCCAAGGAGTTGCGATGTCTACTCTGGCCATACAGGACGATCTTCAAATGGAAGTCCCAACGCTTGCGCCGGAAGAACTCCGCAAGATGGACGCCTACTGGCGCGCCTGCAACTACCTTTGCGCGGGCATGATCTACCTGCGGGCGAACCCGCTGCTGCGTGAGCCGCTCACGCCTGAACACATCAAGAACCGGCTGCTGGGGCATTGGGGTTCGGACCCGGGCCAGACGTTTACGTGGGTGCACCTGAACCGGCTGATCAAGAAGTACGACCTGAACATGATCTACATCTCCGGGCCGGGACATGGAGCTCCGGCGACGCTCTCGAACTGCTATCTCGAGGGCGTGTACTCGGAGGTGTATCCGGACAAGAGCCAGGACGAAGAGGGCATGCTGAAGTTCTTCAAGCAGTTCTCGTTTCCCGGCGGCATCGGCAGCCACTGCACGCCTGAGACGCCGGGGTCGATCCATGAGGGTGGCGAACTTGGATACAGCCTGGTGCATGGGTTTGGCGCGGCGTTCGACAATCCAGACCTGATCGTGAACGTTGTGGTCGGCGACGGTGAGGCGGAGACAGGACCGCTGGCGACAAGCTGGCACTCGAACAAATTCCTGAATCCGATCCGTGACGGCGCCGTACTGCCCATCCTTCATTTGAATGGCTACAAGATCGCCAATCCGACGATCATGGCACGGATGGCTCCGGAAGAGTTGGAGATGCTCTTCCGGGGCTATGGCTGGAAGCCGTATGTAGTCGCGGGCGACGACCCTGAGACGATGCACCAGTTGATGGCGGCGACGATGGAGAAGTGCGTGCTCGAGATACGGGCGATCCAGGAGCACGCGCGGACGACCGGAGATACGACGCGGCCGTACTGGCCCATGATCATCCTGCGGACGCCAAAGGGATGGACTGGGCCTAAGGAGGTCGACGGGCACAAGGTGGAGGGATCGTGGCGCGCGCACCAGATCCCGATTCTCGATCCGAAGACGAATCCGGAGAACCTCGCCAAACTTGAAGCATGGATGCGGAGCTATAAGCCCGAAGAGTTGTTCGACGAGAACGGAGTGCTGATTGAAGAGCTGCGCGAGATGGCTCCGAAGGGGCAGCGTAGACTAACTGGGAATCCTCATGCGAATGGCGGCCTGTTGCGCAAGCCGCTGGTGCTGCCGGACTTCCGCGACTACGCCGTAAAGGTGGAGAAGCCGGGGCAGGTTGAGGTCTCGCCGACGGCTACGCTGGCTACGTTCCTGCGTGACGTGATGAAAGAGAACATGACGAACTTCAGGGTGTTTGGACCGGATGAGACGGCCTCGAACAAGCTGGACGGAATCTACAAAGCAAGCCCGAAGACGTGGATGGAGGAGTTGATCGCTCAGGATGCCGATGGAGGGTATCTGGCTCCCGACGGCCGCGTGATGGAGATGCTGAGTGAGACGACGCTCGAAGGCTGGTTCGAGGGCTATGTGCTGACCGGGCGGCATGGACTGCTGTCAAGCTACGAGGCGTTCGTGCACATCATCGACTCCATGTTCAACCAGCATGCCAAATGGCTGGAGAAGAGCAAAGCGGAACTGCGCTGGCGCGCGCCGATCCCATCGATCAACATCCTCATCAGCTCGGTGGTCTGGCGGCAGGACCATAACGGCTTCACGCACGAAGACCCTGGCTTTCTGGACGTGGTAACGAACAAGAGTCCGGAGGTAACGCGCATCTACCTGCCGCCGGACGCGAACTGCGCCTTGAGCGTCGGGGCGCATTGCCTCGCGAGCGCGAACTACATCAACGTGATCGTTTCGGACAAGCAGCCGCATCTCTCTTATCTAACGATGGACGAGGCGGTAGCGCACTGCACGAAGGGCATTGGTATCTGGGATTGGGCAAGCAACGACGATGGCGTGGAACCTGATGTCGTGATCGCTTCCGCGGGTGATGTGGCGACGGCCGAGGCGTTAGCGGCGGTGGCGATTCTGCGTGAGAACTGCCCTGAGCTGAAGATGCGGTTCGTCAACGTAGTCGACCTGTTTAAGCTGATGCCCAACACTAAACATCCGCATGGGCTGTCGGACGCCGACTTCGATTCCCTGTTCACCTGCGACAAGCCGGTGATCTTCAACTTCCATGCATATCCCTGGCTGATTCATAAGCTGACCTATCGCCGGACGAACCATGTCGGACTGCATGTTCATGGGTACAAGGAGCGGGGCAACATCAACACGCCGCTTGAGTTGGCGATCATGAACAGCGTGGATAGATTTCATCTGGCGATTGACGTGATCGACCGCGTGAAGAAGCTACAGGGGTCGGCGGCGCACACAAAGGAGTGGCTGAAGGGCCAGATCATCGAGGCCGTGAACTACGCGCATGAGAATGGGACCGACAAGAAGGAGTTTCGTGAGTGGAAGTGGCCAGCACCAGGCGTTTCGACGCGTTGAGCAAGAGCAAATGCGGGGGCCGCGAGGCTTCGGTCGAGATGACACTTCTTTGATGGGTTCCTAATGCCGGGAAGAGCAGAGAAACGGCCCACTCCTTTGCAGGAGTGGGCCGTTCGAATTGGTGCAGAGTGTGAATTGGTTAGAAGATGATCTTTCCACCGAACTGGGTGTTGAAGGGTTCGCCCGAACCGATGCCGGGAGCTCCGTTGTAGTCGCCGATGGTGTCGTTGAGCAGTTGGCTGCCATTCGGTGGGGCAAAGTTCGTTCGGTTGAAGACGTTGAACATCTCGGCGCGAAGCTGAACTGTAAGGCGTTCGTAGACTTTGAAGTTCTTGAACACCGACAGATCAACATCGGAGAATCCAGGACCGTAGAACTGGTTGCGACGAAGGGTGCCGAAGGTGCCCGGCGTCGCGGTGGTGAAGTGGCTCAGGTCGATCCAGGCCACGTACGGCTTCTCTCCGTTGATTCCAGTTCTCGCCGGAGATATTTGATTGACCCGGTCCAAACCCTCGTTCACTCCGCTGATGTCACTGCCCGCGAAGATCTGGAAGGGCTGTCCGCCGTGGAAGTTCATGAGAGCGTTGGTCTGCCATCCCTGAGTCAACAGCTTCAACCGCTGCGATCCGGGGACCTCATAGCTGAAGAACGCAGTAAAGTTGTTGCGGGTGTCGTAATCCGAGTTGCCGTAGTCACCCTTGAAGTTGGTGCTGTCCTGTGGAAGCGTACCGCGATACTGCGAGACCTCGTCTAGGTTATGTGCCCAGGTGTAGACGGCCTGCGCGGTGAGGTGGTGCCAGTTGCTCATGCGAAGCTGGGCCTGGAGCGAGTTGTAGTTGGCCGTACCGATGCTCGAGATCTGGTTGATGTTCCCGTACTGCGGATACTGGCCGTAGTATGGACGGGTCTGCTGACGGTCAAAGTCAGTCGCGTAAACACCTGGCAAAGCCTGATTGATATCCAACAAGGCAAGCAAGTGACGTGCCGACGAACCGACATAGCCCAACTGGGCAATGATGTTCTTGGAGAGGGTACGCTCTACGTTGACGCTGTAGTTTTCGTTATACGAGGGCCGGAAGTTGGGAGCGACCGTAAAGACGCCGCAGGTGGAAGTTGCCGAGCAAGGATATCCAGCCGACGATGGAAAGATCGCGACTCCCTGCTGAATGGTGGTGTTATTCCCCCCGTTCGCTGCGGCAACCGAAAAGACCGGATCGCTCCCGCCAGGGTTGCCTTCAACTCCGTTTGGCGCCTGGTTGCCGGGACGATTGTCGAGGAAGGGGTTCAGGTTGGGTGTGTCCGCATACCATCCATATGCGGCACGGAGCACCGTGTTTTCGTCCAGCGAGTAGCTGAAGCCGACGCGGGGGCTGATGTTCTTGTAGTACTGCGGATAGAGCGAATCGGTCTGTGCTCCCTGGAAGGCCAGACCGTTGGTTGCGGTGAGAGCCGGACGGAACACCGAGAGGTTCTGGTACTGGTTGTGAAGCGGGCCTTCGTAGTCGTAGCGAATGCCGTAGTTGATGTTCAGCTTCGGCGTCACCTGCCACGAGTCTCCAGCGTTGAGGAACCAGGTATTGACGAAGACCTGACGGTCGGGATCACCGATGGTGATGGTTGCGGCAGAGGTCCTGCCGGCAAGAAAGTCGGCAAGAGAAGAGACGAGCTGGCCGTCCGCGGTGTTGTAGGCGCTTACGTCGACGTTCGTTTGGCTGCCATCGAAGGTAAATGAACCGGTGGCATGGCGGTGATAAAACTCGTCAAGTTGGGCCTGGCGGAACTCACCGCCGAAGCGGAACTGGTGTTTACCCTTCACCCAGGAGACCTGATCCGTGAGGTGACCGGTGATGTCGTTGCGACCCTCGGGAGGAGTCAGGCCGACCGGGTCGAACTTGGAGCCGTTTGAGCTTCCGATCGTCATGTTCGGAGCATTGGGAAAGGTCGCGCCGGTGATGAAGCCGAGGCTCTGAACGTCCTGATTCGTCTTGTAATCGTCGAATACCTGGTTGAAGTAGTTGACGCCTGCGAGCATCTCGTTCGAGATCGTCGGCGAAATTTGGCGGCTGTATACGATCGCGATGTTCTGCACGTGAATCGGGGCCACCTCGTAGTAAGCAAGCAGCTGTGAGCCCACGGGAGCTACCTGGTTGCCCTGGCCGACGAACCAGTGGGCGCTGAGCTGGTCTTTATCGCTGAGCTTGTAGTCGACCTTGCCCAGGCCGTTGTAGCTGTAGCCAAACTCGGGATCAGAGGAGTGGAAGTTGTCCTGAACGCCGGTCGTATCCGCGGCAAGCGTGTTTGTTCCCCAAAGATCATTCAAGACGTTCTGCATGAGCGGGTTGACCGGGATGCCTGCGGTGTTCAGAGCGGCAATTGCCTTGTTCTGCCAGCCGACTGAAGGTTCCGTCGCTGTGCCCGACTCGCCGATGACGAAGCGCTGCTGTTCATAGGTGACGAAGCCGAAGAGTTTGTCCTTGAGGAAAGGACCGCCGAGCGAAAAACCGGTGTTATAGTTGCGGACCTTCTGCTTGGTGTCGGTGAAGGGGCTCTTCGCGCCGAAGAGTTCGTTGCGATTGAAGTAGTAGGCGGTGCCGTGAAGGGAGTTGGTACCCGACTTCAGGGTGAGGTTGACGGTGCCGCCAGGATTGCGTCCGCCTTCGGGGCCGGCCTGGGTCTGCGCGGAGAACTGGTCGACCGCGTCGATGGGAAGGATGATGCCGGCGATGCCGGAGACGCCGCCCTGGTTCACGGCGGGAATGTTGTGCCAAAGATCGTTGTTATCGACGCCGTCGATCTGCCAGTTGACCTGGTTGGCGCGGGTGCCGTTGAGAGAGCCAAATCCGCCGCCCGAGTAGCCGCCGTAGCCCGGCGTCAAAGCGATCATCTGGGTAAAGTCACGTCCGTTGAGGGGAATATCTTCAACCACCTTCGAATCGATGACCGTGTTCTGGACGGTTGAGGTGGTGTCGAGCGCGATAGCGCTGGCTTCAACTTCGATGGTCTGCGCGGAAGAGGAGACTGAAAGCTTGACTGGCAGGGTAAAGATAACGCCGGCAGAGACCATCACCTTGTCGGTCTTGACGGTGCTGAAACCCGCAGCCGATACCGTTACGCTGTACGTGCCGAGGGGAAGGTCCTGGAAGAGAAACTCGCCCGCGGAAGAAGATGGGGCGGTCTTGGTGGCAGCCGTGTCGACGTTGGTTATCGTGACCGTCGCGTTGGGGATGACCGCACCAGAGTTGTCGGTGACGGTGCCGTTGACGCCGCCGCGATAGGTCTGGGCGACGCTGGACACGGGCTGGCTGAATAGGGCCAACAGAACAAAAAAGATGCTAAACAGGGCTGATTTTGAGGAAGTACGGACCTGCGGGAGCGGCGATGCATGGCTGCGTGGGGCTGGCTTCACGAGAACCTCCTGGAAAATGACAAAGGTATTCCCCGCCGTAAGAAACGGCTGTTTTTGAGGATTTGGGATGTGGGGGAAGCACCAGCGTCATGGCTGGCTGCTACGAAGGGATGGAGCTATCTCAAGACCCGGACTTAATCAAAAGTTTTGGGTACACGAAAGTTGCAGTTGTGAATAAGAGATTAAGTCCAGCTTAGAGGGGTTTGCGCTCGATTGCAAGCGGGATTTGTGGAAACCAGTCCATTTTGGAAGCAAGACTTTGGAAGGAAGACAAGGTGAACTCCATCCCGCCCACCTGATGGCACGGTACGAGTACGGATCATCTGCGGCGTAGTTCGCGGGTCTTCAGCACAATCAGGTACTCGTAGAT
>CAZZYQ010000038.1:0-39552 GCA_964658395.1 uncultured Granulicella sp.
ACTTTTCGGCAGATGACTAAAGGAGAGCACCATGGATGCAACTCTGTTTCACACGCTTCAGAACACAAGGACTGCCGCCGCCCACGCCGTCGGCACCTCGCTGCTGCCGAAGGGTGCGGTGAGTTCAAATCTAAGGACAACCGCCAGCGGCATTCTCCCGCAGGCAACGACCGGCTCACAGGCGGTCCCATCGACGCCTGCGACCACCGCGACTGCTGCGTCTGGTGCCTCAACCATCACGAGCAGCGACTTTCTTACGCTGCTGGTCAGCGAGTTGAAGAACCAGGACCCGACCCAGCCTACGGACCCAAATGCCTACATCTCGCAGCTTGTGGGCGTGAACAGCCTGGAACAACTTATCCAGATCAACCAGGGGCTGACGACGCTCGAAACGCCGCCAAACACTACGACGCCACCCACAAACGGGTAGCAAGCGCTCGATGAATTAGAGGGCTGCACCAGACATTCACACCCAACCAACGACAGCGAACTTCAAACCAATCGAGGAGATCCAAGATGCCTAACTTTTCTATTCCCTTGTCCGGCTTAGCCGCTGATTCAGTGGCCTTGAACACCATCGGCAACAACTTGGCCAACCTGAACACAACCGCCTTCAAAGAGCAGAGCACAGAGTTTGAGAACCTCTTCTACCAGCAGATCGGCGCGAACGGCTCGGGCGATGTGCTCCAGCTTGGTGCCGGCGTGAAAGTGCAGGAGACGCCCACGAATTATAACCAGGGCAGCATCAATCCCGATGGCGTCAACACGCACCTGGCTCTGGATGGGGATGGCTTCTTCGTTGTGCAGCAGCAGGGCGTTCAATCGCTGACACGGGCAGGCAACTTCCAGCTCGACAACCAGGGCAACCTGATCACCGCCGAAGGCGCGAGCGTCATGGGCTACAACGCCAACAACGGAGTGGTGGGTGCGGGCGGATCGCTGGTAGCCATGAAGCTGCCGGTCGGCACGACGGAAGCCGCGCAGGCGACGCAGAACTTCAGCCTGACGGCCAACCTGAACGCTGGAGCTTCGGTGGGTACACCCTTCGCGACCTCGATCGACGTCTACGACTCTCTTGGTCAATCGCATCTGCTCAACATCACGTACACGAAAACGGCTCCTGGATCATGGGACTACGCGATCACGCTGCCCGCGGGCGACGCGACTGGAACACCGGTCAACAATACTGGAACGCTGACCTTCAATTCCTCCGGTCAACTTACGTCGCCCACGACCAACGTTGCCGGGGTCAGTTTTCCGGGTATGGCGGACGGCTCTGCGGACCTGACCTTCAACTACAACCTGTTCGACAGCAACAACAATCCACTGATCTCGCAGACCACCTCGGCCTCTCAGACCAATCAGAACTTCCAGGACGGCTTCAAGAGCGGCATCTACACCGGGTTTACCGCCGATGCGGCGGGCATACTTACCGCCAACTTCAGCAATGGCCAGCAGCGCAACGTGGGGCAAGTCGCGGTCGCGACGGTCGCGAACGAGGAGGGTTTGACCGTCATCGGGAACAACAACTTCATGACCACAGCGGCCTCCGGCCAGATCAACGCTGGAGTGGCCCAGACCGGATCCCGCGGTTCGATCACACCCGATGCGCTGGAGCTGTCGAACGTCGACATATCCACTGAGTTCGCGAACCTGATCGTTGCGCAACGGGCCTTCGAAGCCAATTCGAAGACGGTGACCACCTTCGACACGGTCACCCAGGACACGATTGCACTGATCCGATAGGCGCGGACCAGCTGCTCTGAGCGGCGGCGCGGGTATGGGAGAGATGCACTCCGATACCGGCCCGCCGCTTTCTCTTGCGCAACACGTTCGCTTCCTCAGAGAGGACACGCACCCGTTCTCATCAGCAGCGTGAGCGTCCCTTAATGTGATCCGTCCCTAATTGGCAATGCGACTGCTTTCGTCCTTGGCATGTCGACCAAACCTCCCGGCGATGCGGCAGCGAAGCCGCCGAAACAGACATCCTCGCTCATGACGATCATCGTTGTGCTCGTTGGCGTCTGGTTGGGTCTCGCAACCGCGGGTGGAGGTCTTTATTGGTTGATGAAGTCAGGACGAATCCCCAAAGCGTTCGCCAGCTCTGAGGCCAGCCAGGCGAGCGGCTCGGCACACTCCGTCGTGCTTGAACCCATCCTCGTGAATTTGGCCGACGAGGGTGGCCATGCCTATCTGCGGCTGGGGCTGACGGTCGACCTGGAAGACGTTCCGGACGCGAAGTCCGGGCCGGCTGAGAGCTCGGACAAAGGATCAGCAAAGGTGCTGACACAGCCTGAACGATCGATGCGCGACACCGTCCTGACGGTGCTTGGACGCCAGACCAGCGCTTACCTGCTCGGGCCGGACGGCAAGGAACATCTGAAGCTTGAACTTAAGGAAGAGATTGAGCGCGGTCAGCCCCACACGAAGGTTAAAGAACTCTACTTCACCGACTTTCTTGTACAGATCTAGGCGGCTGAGATGAGCAAACTCGGGCAGCAAGACCGGCCACATCCGGGGAGATTTGATGAGCGCGATTGAGACCGGAGGGAAGACGGGCGACCTTGCACTGAGCCAGGGACCCATGCCGGCGGTCCGCCCGACGACCCCGTGGTTGCAGCGGATTGAGGAGCATCCCTCGTGGCCGGTGCTGGCTGAGATCCCGGAGAAGATGGTCGCGGCGGTGCAGTTGCCCCGCTTCACCTTGCGCGATCTGATGACCATGGACAAAGGCAGCGTCTTCAAGAGTGACTGCCTGACCTCGGACCTGATTCCCATGAAGATTGGCACGGTCCAGATCGCCTGGGGCGAGTTTGAGCTGGTGGACCACTCGCTGGCGCTTCGTATCACTAGGCTGGCATGACCGGAACCAGATAAAGCGGAGAAAGGAAGTTGAAATGCTGCACGCGCGGACACAGAAGACGAACTGGGCCTTGAACGCCGGCACCGACACAATCAGCATAGAGGCGTGGAGGAACCGGGCCGTGGCGGCCCTGGCACCCTTCGGGAAGTGGCTGCGCGGCCGCGGCTCTGCTCTGCTGAACCAACTGCGTAGGGTGCAGCAAAGGTCGGCCAGACCGAAGCATCTGGAGCTGGTCGAGACGCTGGCCCTGGGCGGGCGTCGCCAGCTCTTCATCGTGGCGTGCGACAACCAGCGGTTCCTCGTCGCCGCAGGGGCGGACAGTGTAGGCACGGTCGTTCCGTTGGAAGCGGCCCCGAAGCCGACCGAGAAGGCAGCAAAAGGCCCACATCTTCTGCGTGACCGGCAACGGGACGGAGGCCGCATTACCTACGTCCAGCAAAACCCAAGAAAGCCCCTCGAAGCAATCCCGGAGACAGGCGACCTATGGCAGTAGGTACCATCTCGCTGCAGACCGGTCGACGCGCCGGCTATGCGTGTCTCGCTGGCTTGATCATGCTCTGGCTCCCTGCGCCCGCTCATGCTGAAAGGTCAGCGGCCCATTTAATTTCCGCGATGAGGATGCCTGCGCTGATTCTGTGGCTGCAGGCTGCTGCGCCTGCTGGTAGCGCGGGAGCGTCCGCCACGTCCGCACCTGCAACTGCGTCTGCCCCGGAGTCGAGCGCTGGCGTGCCGTCATCGGCCGGCAGACACGCGGCCAAGCCTTCCGCAGCTCGTCCGGGTGCACCCAAAGGCCTGGGCGAATCCATCGCGGACCAGATGAAGGGCAGCCAGAGCGTGCCCTGGGCGATCGTCTTCGGCCTGACCTTGTTGACGCTTCTGCCGGCCATCCTCCTTTCCATGACGCCGATGATCCGGCTGCTGGTGGTCTTCCACTTTCTGCGCCAGGCGCTCGGTACGCAGACTGCGCCCTCGAACCAGGTGCTGATGGGCCTCGCGCTGATGATGACGTGGTTTCTCATGCAGCCGGTGCTGATCGACGTAGAGCAAAAGGCGGTGACGCCCTACCGTGCCGGGGCCATCAGCGGAGAAGACGCGATCGCGCTGGGCATTGCTCCCGTAAAGCAGTACATGCTGCGCTACGCGCGCGAGAAGGACTTGACGATCTTTGCGGCGGCAGGACTGTCCGCCCGGCCTGCGACGAAGCTCGAACTCCCGTTGCAGGTTATCTTTCCGGCTTACATCCTCAGTGAATTGAAGGCTGGGTTTCAGATTGGGGCGGTGTTGTTTCTCCCCTTCCTTATGGTCGACCTGGTCGTCGCCAGCGTTACCACCACAATCGGCATGATGCAGCTGCCTCCCGTGGTGGTGTCGACGCCGCTGAAGATCCTGCTGTTCGTGATGGTGGATGGCTGGAACCTTCTCGCAGATCAGCTGCTGAAGAGCTTTTAGGGGTCGGGGAATGGGTGCAGACCAGACGGTCGAGATCATGCGTGGGCTGTTGATCGAAGCGCTCCTGCTGAGCGCTCCGCTGCTGATCGGCGCAGCCCTGATCAGTCTGGTCGTCAGCCTGCTGCAGACACTCACCAGTGTGCAGGAGCAGACGCTGACCGCGGTCCCCCGGCTGCTCGTCGTCTTCGCTGTGTTGATGGCGACCATGCCGTGGAGCCTGCATCGGCTGATCAACTTCACCGTACATATGTGGACGGGACTGCACCGGTACCTGGGATAGACCGTTTAGAAGGCGCTTGAGAGGGAACGAGGTGGGTATGGCGGGAGACGTGGCTTCGATGATCAGAGACTGGACGGGATACCTGAGCGCGGGCGTGCTGGTGTTGGTGCGCTTGAGCGGCCTGATGGTCTTCGCGCCGGTCTTCAGCTCGTCCGCCATCCCGCCCCAGGTCAAGGCTGCCTTCGCCATTGCGACGACCCTCCTGCTGGCGCCGGTAGTGGCCGCGCTTCCGGGCGCTCGTGCAGTACTGGACGCGAACGCCGTCCTGGGCGAACTCGGCGTGGGCGCGGTCTTTGGGGTATCGCTGATGCTGCTCACCGAGGCGCTTACCTTTGCAGGAACGATGCTCGGCTTTCAGTTCAGCTTTTCGCTGGTCAATCTGCTCGATCCGAACACGATGGTCGAGACGCCGGTGCTCGGCCAGATGTTGAACTGGCTCGGCGTGCTGGTCATGGTCGGCGCCGGTCTCGATCGAACGCTGCTGATGGCGATCATGCGCAGCTTCGCCATGGTGCCTGTCGGACAGGCGATCGTCGAGGCGAAGACAGGAGCGGCGATCGCCGGAATGGCGGCGGGCGTTTTCCTGGCTGGGGTGCAACTGGCTGCCCCGGTCATGGCCGCCGCGCTCACGGTCGAGATGACCGTGGCTCTGATTGGCAGGCTCTCCCCGCAGCTGCCGACGATGGTGCTCAGCATTCCGCTTAAGACGATGACTTCGTACGTGGTGCTGGTGGCGAGCCTGGCCATGTGGCCGGGCTGGATCGAGGGGCACTTCATGACCCTGCTCGACATGGCGGCGAAGCTCGTGGTGCCCAGATTGGCGGCGCACGCATGAGTGAAAAAGGTACGGAGCAAGCAACCCCGCAGCGCAAGAAAAAGGCCCGCGACGACGGCGACACAGTGCGCAGCCGCGAGTTGCTTTCGGCCGTCGCCATGCTCGGAAGCGTGTTGGCTCTCGGCGCTGTCTCGGGGGAGTTTGTCAAGGTATGGATGCGCCTGTTTACCGCGAGTTTAAGCGCCTTTGCAATCGAGGACTTTACTGGCCAGCAGATGCTCGCCATGACCCGGCGCATGCTCCTGCCCGCGGCGCTGCCCATGGCAGCGGTGATGGCGGCCGGGTTTGCAGGCTCGCTGCTTACCGGAGTCGCCCAGGGCGGAGGCATTGGCGTTCACCCGAAGATGCTGGCCTTCAAGTTCGACCGTTTGAATCCGGTGACGAACCTCAGCAACCTGTTCAGTCTTCGGTCTACGACTCGGATCGCAAAGTCGCTGGTGCCCGCAGCCATCATGGTGGCGTTCGGCTGGAAGGCGCTCGGTGCGCTGATGCTGACTATGCCGGTGATGAGCGTCATGCGTCTGACCGGCACGTTTTCGACCGCGTACACGCTTGCGCTCGACGCCGCCTGGGTGACGCTGGCGTGGTCAGGGCTTGATTACGCCATGGAATGGCGCAGCTGGACCCAGCGTTTGAAGATGACCAAGCAGGAGCTCCGCGAGGAGATGCGCGACGCCACCGGAAATCCTCAGATCAAGGGGCGGATCAAGCAGATCCAGCGCGCCATGCGCCGCCGCCGCGTAAAAGCCGACATGTCCCGGGCAAGCGTTCTAATTACCAACCCGACGCACTATGCGGTCGCGCTTGAGTTCAGCTTTGAGACCATGCAGGCGCCGACCGTGCTTGCCAAAGGGCGCGATCTTCAAGCCGCCGAGATGCGGGAGGAGGCCCGCTGGAACAGCGTGCCCATCATCGAGAATCCGCCGCTGGCGCGAAGCTTGTACAAGGCCGTCGAGCCGGGCCAGTCGATCCCGTTCGAGTTGTACCAGGCCGTGGCAGGCATCCTTGCCTTCCTCTACCGACAGAAGGTCGAAGAAAAGATGCGCGCCGAGCGGCAGGCGAAGGAAGAGATGCGCTCGCGCGGACCAGCGTGGAGCGAGGCCGATTGGCGCGGCGTCATGCGGCCTGATCTTGCCCTTGGGCGCCCGCGGCCCGGGGTCATCGAGGGTGCCGGTTCGCCCGGCGGAAGGGAAGGTCGAGTGTGAGCGAGGCGGCGATCGAGGCGGGAGGCACGGAACCCAGGTACGATCTGGCGGCGAGTCTGGGTAAGCTGCGGACTTTTTTGCTGCCCGTCATGGCGATCAGCATGGTCTTCGTCATGTTGATTCCGGTGCCCAGCTTTGTGCTTGACCTCCTGCTGGCGGCATCGATCACGGCGTCCGTCATCGTCTTCTTGACGGCCATCCAGGTCCGGCGGGCGATCGACTTTTCCGTCTTTCCCACGCTGCTGCTGCTGTTGACGATGTTCCGGCTTAGCCTGAATCTGGCGTCGAGCCGACGCATCCTTTTGCACGGCCATGAGGGAACCCATGCCGCTGGCTCGGTCATCGAGGCCTTCGGCCAGTTCGTTGTCGGCGGCAACTATGTTGTCGGATTTGTCCTGTTCCTCGCTTTGATCTCGATCCAGTTCCTCGTAGTAAGCCATGGCGCGGTGCGGACGGCGGAGGTCACGGCGCGGTTTACCCTCGACGCCCTGCCAGGCAAGCAGATGGCGATCGACGCAGACATGAACGCCGGCCTGATCGATGAGCAAGGTGCGCGCAAACGTCGCGAGGCCATCGCCCGCGAGGCCGAGTTCTATGGGGCAATGGACGGTGCGGCGCGGTTCAATCAGCGCGACTCGCTTGCCACCATCCTGATCACCGCCATCAATATCGTCGCCGGCCTGCTCATTGGAGTCCTGCAGCAGGGTGCCGATGTGGCTACCGCCGTCAAGACCTACACCATCCTGACCGTCGGCGACGGCCTGGTGACGATGATCCCCAGCCTGCTTGTCTCAATCGCGGGTGGCATGGTGCTGACGCGAGCGGCGTCCTCAGGCAGCCTCGACAAAGAACTTGGCATGCAGCTCCTCCGCGGCCGCAACACGCTCTGGATTGCGTGCGGCGTGCTGCTGGCCCTGGCTGCGATTCCCGGTCTGCCCAAGGTCGCCTTCATCCTGATGGCGGGTGGCGTGGCCCTGATCGCCCGCAAGCTGCCGACCCCAGCCGAGGACCAGCTTGAGTACGCCGGGGTAGCGCCCGGCCTTGAAAAGACGAAGGCAGACGA
The DNA here is from genome assembly GCA_964658395.1 of uncultured Granulicella sp. Classification (GTDB taxonomy): domain Bacteria; phylum Acidobacteriota; class Terriglobia; order Terriglobales; family Acidobacteriaceae; genus Edaphobacter. Next base: position 7,696 of record CAZZYQ010000038.1, read on the forward strand.
CGCCACTCGCACCGAAAACTTTTCCTCGCTGCTGAAGATGGATGAACTGACCCTTGAGATCGGCTTTCAGCTGATTCCGCTGGTCGACGAGAAGCAGGGCGGACAGATGTTGAACCGGGTGCGCTCGATGCGAAGGCACCTGGCCTCGGAGCTTGGCTTCGTCGTGCCGCCCGTCCACATCACCGACAACCTCCGTCTGAAGCCGCGCGAGTACGTCGTCCACCTGCGCGGCATCGAGATCGCCCGCTGGCAGATGGAGCAGAACTTCGTTCTGGCAGTGAATGCCGATCCCAAGGCGAGGCCGCTCAACGGGGTGGAGACCCGGGAGCCCGCGTTTGGCGTCCCCGCACGTTGGATCCAGCCGGGTATGGAAGAGGCGGCGCTGGCTGCCGGTTACTCCGTCGTCGACCAGACCACCGTCATCGGCACTCATCTGGGCGAACTGATTCGCCGTCACGCCTACGAACTACTCGGGCGCCAGGAGGTCAAACGACTGCTCGACAGCATGAACGACGCGTATCCGAAGCTGGTCGAGGAGCTGGTGCCGAAGCTCATCAGCCTCGGCGAAGTGCAGCGCGTCCTCCAGCAGTTGCTCCGCGAGCAGGTGTCGATCCGTGACCTTGGGGCCATCCTCGAGGTGCTCGTCGAGGCGGCGTCGCAGTCCAAGAACATCGTCCATCTGGTCGAGAGCGTTCGCCAGGCGCTTGCTCGCAGCCTGGTGCATCCTCTGCTCGACGCCGAAGGTGGTCTGCGCGTCTTGACCATCGAGCATGGGCTGGAGACGGAGATCGTCAACACCTTCGATCCGCAGCGACCGGCGATGCTGCTCGGCGATGGCTCGCGTGCGGGAAGCGCATCGACGGAATACCTCCGCCGCCTGGTTGAGTCTGTGAAACGGCTAACCGGAGGCGCCGCGGCTACGGCCACACCTGTGCTCTTATGCCCAAGCCCGGCGCGCTACCATCTGCGGCGCTGGCTCGAACCGTTCCTGCCGAAGATCACGGTACTTTCGCCGGGTGAGATTCCGCCTGAGGTGCGGGTTCGAAGCATAGGGACGGTGACCTAAAGGGACCAGTCAAGCAGCAAGAGAGAAGGAAGGATGAACGCAGGGAATCCGATACCGATGAGTCTTTTCAAGGGTCCGCCGACAAGGCCAAAGTTCGATCAGCAACCCGACACGGCGGACAGCAGCGCTTCTCCGTCCGCGTTTTCTCCGGACGAGGTCGAGCCTGAGTCCGATTACTCACTGAGCGGCGGCACTGCGCGTGAGCCGGGCAGCGAGATCTCGCCGGCCGAGCGCGACCGCCTTCTCCTCGAACACCTGCCTACGGTCCGTTATCTTGCGCGGCGCATCCATGAGCGGCTGCCGCAGCACGTCGAACTCGATGACCTGATCTCGGCCGGCGTAGTCGGCCTGATCGACGCGTTCTCGAAGTTCGATCACAGCAAGAAGGTGCAGTTCAAGAGCTATGCGCAGTTTCGTATCCGTGGAGCGATCCTTGATTCACTCAGAACGCTCGACTGGAGCCCTCGCGAACTTCGCCGCAAGGGCCGGGCGGTTGAAGAAGCCATCCGCTCGGTCACCCAGCGGCTCGGCCGGGCACCGGTCGAACCCGAGATAGCCAAGGAGATGGACCTGACGCTGAACGAGTTTCAGCAGCTGCTCGGCGACCTGAAGGGACTCGAGATTGGCAGCCTGCACATGGAGCGCACCGAAGACTCGGGCGACCAGGAGCTTGCCTATGTTCCAGGATCGCCTGAGGAAGACCCGCTCTTTCGCTGTCTCAAAGGCGAACTGAAACAGCGGCTGACCGACGCGATCGACGAGTTGCCGGAGCGCGAGCGGCTGGTGTTGACACTCTACTACTACGAAGAGCTGACGATGAAAGAGATCGGCCTGACGCTTGGTGTGGTCGAATCGCGGGTCTCGCAGATCCACTCGGCCGCCGTGCTGCGTCTGCGGGTCGCCCTAGCGGCGCTCCACTCAGAGGGCCGAGGTGCTCCGGCAAAGGGCCCGGCTCGCGTCAAAGGGGACCTCATCCGGCGCAAAGGCGCCTCACGCTTCTGACAACTTCATCTTCAGTAGAGGACAGGAGAGGACAGGGGAAGGGTAGATCATGATGGACAAGAACCTGGATCAAGACGACATCGACAACGTATTTGCAGCAGCGCGGCTCAAGCCCGAGGAGCGCGAGGTTCCGGAGCAGCCGATTCGCACTGACCTCTATAACTTCAGCCGTGCCGGCCAGATCAGCGATGAGCAGATGAAGGCGATCAGCGCAGTGAACGACTTCTTCGCGCGCAACCTGATGCACACCGTCGGTGGCTGGCTGCGGACGCAGTTCCAGGTAAAGCTGGTCTCCGGAGAGCAGTTGCCCTACGCCGAGTTCCTTGACCGTGTCTCTGAACCGGCATACATGTGCTCGATCCGGCTCGAGCCGCTGGGCGCTCTGGGCCTGCTTGAGCTCGATGTAGCCCTGGCGTCGCCGATCGTGGACGTGCTGCTTGGCGGCGTAGGCACCAAGGCGCCGATCCGCGAGCTTACCGACATAGAGGAGGAGATACTTGCGTCGGTCGTGCAGATCATTATCCGCGAGTTGAATACAGCGTGGTCTTCGATTGGGCTGCGGTTCGAATTTGAGCAGCGCGAGTCGCCAGGCAAGGCCGCGCGGATGATGCCTCTGGCCGAGAAAACCCTTTGCATGAGCTTCGAGGTCAAGATGCCTGAAGTGCAGGGCGTGCTGAACTTCTGCCTTCCGGCCGTGGTTCTGAACTCGATTTTGCGGCAACTGGCGGCGGACCGCGACCGGCCGCGGCGGCAGTCGCAGGACAACCATGCTCGCGTCCGCGATCTGGTGGGCGAGACCAGCGTCGGCCTGGTGCTGCAGTTCAGTCCGATGAAGCTCCCGGCGCGCGATCTGGCGATGCTGATGCCCGGAAAGATTCTTCGCCTCCCCCTGTCGCGATACGAGATGGCGGAGCTTCGCGCCGGTGGTCTGCCCATGGCGCGGGCGCACCCGGTACGGACTTCAGAACACCGGGGTGCGCAGCTGGTAAGCGTCATTCCGGCTCTGCCCCGGTTTCCAACCACAGATGCAGCACAGTAGGCACAGCGACCAAGAGGAGTTCTGATGGCGGAGATGGATGAAGCGCAAGGCGGCGGACCGGTCCCGCCTGCAGATGAGGTAAGGCCCGGGGTCGGTCTGCTGTACGACGTCGAACTGGACGCCACCCTGCAGTTCGGCTCGCGTGAGATGCAGCTGCGTGAGGTTCTGGAGCTCGGGCCCGGCGATGTGGTTGAACTGGACCGCCATATCGCCGAGCCGGTCGACCTGGTGGTCGGCGACCGGATCGTCGCTCGCGGCGAGGTCGTCGTCGCCAGCGGCAACTTCGCGCTGAGGATAACCGAAGTAGCAACGCCGCAGATGCGGCTGGAGAGTATACGATGCCTCTTCTAGGAAACATCTTTACGCGCACGCAGAGCAGGTCAAGTCAGCTTCCTGGATCCGATCTCAGCCTGGTTCTGAACGAAGGCATCCAGTGGGCCGACTCGTCCCTTCTAAACCACCTTACGTCCGAGCCCTCGCTGATCGGTGCGCCGCTCACGCGGGAAGAAAAGGACCGCGGGACCTGCGGCAATCCGCTCTGCAGCAGCGGCTGGGTCGCTCCCTGGAAGAACCGCGAGCGCCCCATCTTCGAAGGTAAATGGGTATGCGGAGGCCGCTGCCTTTCCGCGCTCGTACATGCCGCCGTGACCCGTGAAGCTGGAGACGGGCGCCGCGACGGTATGCCGGTGCAACACCGGCACCGCGTCCCGCTTGGTTTGATCATGCTCGCGCAAGGCTGGATAACGCACCCACAGCTGCAGAAGGCGCTGGAGATACAGCGGACAAACGGCTTTGGGCGTATCGGCGACTGGCTCGTCTCTGAGTGCGGTCTCGAGATAGAGTGTGTGACCCGCGGTCTGAGTGTGCAATGGAGCTGTCCGGTACTCACCACGGACGGTTTTTTGCCGCAGGCGATGGCGCTCGCCGTGCCGCGCCTCTTTGTAGAAGAGTACGGAATACTGCCATTGCGTATCGCGGGCAGGAAGACCCTCTACGTCGGCTTTCAGGACCACCTGGATGCCATGTCCGCCTTCGCCGTCGAACAGATGAACGGCATCAAGACTGAGAGCGGAGTGATCACAGCGTCGCGTTTTCAGGAAGCCAAGACGCGGCTGCTGCAGTCTCGGTTTCCGGACATCTCAGAAGACGTGGTTGGAGACACCGAGTCGCTCGCATCCGCGATCGCAGGACTCGTCGAGACAAAGCAGCCGGTCGCCTCGCGCCTGGTACGAATGCACCAGTACTTCTGGCTGCGTCTGTGGTCAGACGGTCGCCGTCAGCAGCGTGATGGAGCAGCCTCTTTCCAGCCGACCACACCTAACGATTTTGTCTTCACCTTGGGCACGAAGCAGGGCATCACTCCTCCACAACTTACTTGAACTCGGCAGAATAAAGCCTGCGCTCACCGTCCGAATTAGGGTCGCCTCAAGGCTTGGATCCTCGGGACGAAGTTCCCGAGCACGTTGTTTTGTAGGTGTGGTTGGGCTGGGGCGAGGATGCATACGGGAGCCGGGAGCGCTCAAAAAGCGACGATGCTACCTGGCCGCCGGGAAGGCAATGCCGGCCACACCCGGGAGGTGACTGTCAACTGAGAGCGCTTACTTGGTGAGCGCAGTCCCTGTAACTAACGCTGAGGTCTCCAAGGCGCTGGAAGGCGTACTCTCTGCATCCTGCTTTGGCCCGAGCCCAAGCAGAATCAGCGCACGGGAATCAGGAGTCAATTTGGTCTGCCAACCCTTGCTTCCTTGCAGCTTCTGCATCGCGGACTCACTCTCGGCGTCCCACTTTCCGGTAGGTGTCCCGCTCAAATAGCCATTCTTGATCAAAGCTTCCTGAATCTGCGTAGCACGTTCGGAGTCCATTGCACGCGGCCCGAGGGTGTGGCTGCCGTGAGCTGTCTTCGCCAGAGACCTCTTCTTGAACATGCTCGACGAGGTGGGCCCTCGACGGGCGTGCATGTACCCAAACGCCGGAACCGCTGCGGCGAGGATCAGAGTGGAGGACAACATGACTTGCGATAGGCGCATGACGCTTGGCTACTCCTGCGTATCAGTATCAAACCTGACCCTGGTCAGAAAAGACCGAACTGCGGCCCAGGTGCTTGCTGACCTTTAGAGTATCGGCGCGGTTACCAAAATGCAACAAGCTCTTTCGCCGCGCGGGGAGGCTTCCCTAAGTCGTCGTGGAATTGCCCAGCCACTTCGGATTTTGTGCTGTCCCGTCGAAGTGCGGCGTCGTCTTGAACAGCTCGAACTTGCCGGTCAGCGCCGCCGACTTTGTCCGATCCAGAATGGCCGCAACCTGCGCATCGGACAGAGGCTTGAATGTTCGGGTGGCTGTAATCGCCTGCTCGAGCACGGCGTCATTGTCGATGCCGGTGATGACGACCGAGACGGGCTGGGTCAGCCCGTAATGCAGCATGTCGATCGGCTCGACCAGTTTGGTATCCAGAATGAAGTGGTCGCCGAAGGTCTTCATGGCGAGCACGCCGATGCCCTGCTTGATCGCCACCGGCATCACGTCCTTCGTGAACGAGCGGAAGTGTGCGTCCATTACGTTCACCGGCATCTGCACCGTGTCGAAGTGAAAACCGTTCTTTTGCGCCATGTCCAACATTCGCAGGTGAACCAGAGGATCTTTGTGCCCGGTAAATCCGATGTAGCGAAGCTTTCCTTCCTTCTGCGCCGCAACCGCCGCCTCCAGTGCTCCGCCGGGTGCGAAGATGCGGTCGGGGTCTTCAAGACGGATGCATTCATGAAACTGGACGAGATCAATGGTGTCAGTTCGCAGACGGCTCAGAGACTCTTCCAACTGCTTCTTGTACTCCTGCTTGGTGCGGCCGTCGATCTTGGTCATCAGGAACACCTTGTCCCGATACCCGTCACGGAGGGCCTGGCCCATGCGCACTTCGCTGATGCCGTCGTTGTAGTCCCAGCAGTTGTCGAGGAACGTGATGCCGCGGTCGATGGCTTTGCGGATCAGGCGGATGCTCTCATTCGCATCCTGCTGTTTGCCCACGTGGTATCCGCCCAGTCCGATCGCCGAAACGGTCTCGCCGGTCGTTCCCAGCTGCCGATAGATCATGTCGGGCGATTGCGGGCGAGAGCTCTTTCTGGAAGCTTCCGCGGTGGTCTGGGCGTTCGTTGTGGCGCTCGCGGCTGCGGCCACGCCAACTGCGGCTGCACTCTTCAGAAAATCTCTGCGTTCCATGAAGTCTCCTAGTGCGGATGTGGAGCTATCCAAGTCTTCAGATGCCGCCACGATCAGGTTCGGTTTGGCGCTCCATCGCTGAAATTGACCGGACGATAAGTAGCGCTCTAAAGCCTATTTGCGATGAGCAGAACGAGCGATGAGGGTTGCACTGAAAGCAGCACCAAAGCCGTTATCTATGTTGACCACTGAAACGTTGGGAGAGCAGGAGTTCAACATTCCAAGCAGTGCTGCTGCACCCCCGAAACTTGCTCCATATCCGACCGAGGTAGGTACGGCGATCACGGGTACACCAACCAGCCCTCCAACTACGGAGGGAAGCGCGCCCTCCATGCCTGCGCAGACAATCACGCAGTCTGCCTCGCTGAGTTGGTGGCGAACAGCGAGAAGGCGGTGGAGACCTGCAACGCCAACGTCATAGAGACGGATGACGCGGACGCCAAAGTGCTCGGCAGTCATCGCCGCCTCCTCGGCAACAGGAAGGTCACTGGTGCCCGCACAGAGGACACAGATGGAGGGACCAGTTGGCGGTGAAGGGAGAGCCGGTGCCAGGGTGAGGGTGCGGGCGAGTTCGTTGTAGTGGACGCCCGGCACCGCCGCCAAGACGCTTGCGGCGTGTTCCGCCGTGGCGCGAGTGGCCAGCACTGCCGCATCCGCGGCGGCCATGCGTGCGAAGATCTCGGCCACCTGTTCCGGTGTCTTTCCAGCGGCGTAAATGACCTCCGGCAGTCCGGTGCGCAGACTGCGGTGATGGTCGATCCTGGTGTGGCCGATGTCTTCGAAGGGCAGTTCTGCAAGGCGGTCCGAGGCCGAGTCAGGCGTTACGTCGCCGCGCTGAACGCCCGCCAGAAGTTCGAGGAGTGAGGACTTATCCATTGCCGATGAGGGCCTTTGTTGCAGCGCCGCCTCCTAAGAATGGCTGGGTAAGGTAGGCGGCGATCGCCGCCTGCTGAACCTGCTTTACGGGCACATCATGCGCCGACGCCGCCTCTCGACAGTCTTCAAACTCCGGGTTGGTATTGATCACCTCCTGGTTGAGAAGACCGATCTTTATCCGGATTGGACCATACGGCGTGTTGACGGTCTCAAAGACGCGCTGGAGACAGCTGCGGCGATCGTCCCGGATGCGAATGCCAAGTGTGCTCGTCTCGGTAAGCAGGAGGCGCTGCATACCCAGACTCTCTCCGGGATTGCAGAGGATGGTGATCAGCGTACCTGGCCGTCCCTTCTTCATGATCACTGGCGTAAGCATCACGTCGAGTGCTCCGAGAGAGAGCGCCCGCTCGGCCACATGGGCCAGCAGCTGCGGCGAAAGATCGTCCAAGGCGGTCTCAAGGACGGTGACGATCTCGGAATCCTGATCGTGCTTGTGGTGAGTGCGATGGGATGCGCTTACATGCCCTTCATCGCGATGATGGTGCGAAGGATCGCTCACACTGTCCCTAGCTTCTTCTCCGACCAGCAGGCGAAGGACGTTGGGGAACGCTTCCGGGTTCCGGGTACCTGCGCCATACCCCACCCGCTCGACGCGCATTGCGGGTTGCGGCCCGAACGTGAGGCCGTGATCTTCAAAGAGGGTACGGATCAGCGCGGCCCCTGTCGGCGTCACCAGCTCCATTTGCATGTTCGCAGAGTATGTAGGCAGACCGCGAAGAAGATCGACAGTCGCAGGCGCGGGAACAGGGAAGCGGCCGTGGGAGCAATCGACCATGCCTCCGCCGACATTCAGGGGCGAGGCGACCCACTTGTCTGCTCCAAGCGCGTGGATGCCGGCGGCTCCGGCTACGATGTCCACGATGGCGTCCACCGCGCCAACTTCGTGAAAGTGGATCTGCTCAAGCGGAACGTTGTGGATCTTTGCTTCCGAGGCACCGAGACGTTCAAATGCACCGATTGCAGTTTTAACCACGGGAGCGGCAAGGCCCGAGTCTTGAATCAGCTTGCGTATGACGGAGAGCGACCTCCCATGCGAGTGCGCGGGATATGAGGGTGCTTCGGCGGAACCCGCCGCAGCGTGTTCGTGGCTGTGAGGCATCCCGGTCTTGTGCTGATGCTGCGTCTCAGGCTGCCGCTGCATTCGGCCAAACGGCTCCTGCTGAAGGAGGCCGCCGCCCCTTGCATCGGCCAGATCGTCGCCTTCGAGGACGTGCACCTTGGTGCTGGCGATGCCGCTGCGGTCCACCGTCTCTATCCGCAACCTTGCGTGCAGGTTCAACGCCTCTGCGGCATGGCGCAGCACTTTTGGATCAACGCCCGCGCCGATAAGGGCACCCAGAAACATATCGCCGCTCATTCCAGCAAAGCAGTCGAGATAGGCAATGCGCATCAATTTCATCCTTCGCTTCTAATGTGCTGCGGATTGAACTGCCGAAACGGGAACAATGTCGTTCATCGAGCCGGGACGATAGCCCTCGCTATCGAGCGTTACGTAGGGGAAGCCGCATTGCTTCACTGCAGTCGTAATCGCGCCCAGGGTATCGGCTTCCATCGCGCGCGGAAGGTCAGCGCGCTCTACCTCAACGCGTGCAAGTTCGCCATGGTGCCGAACGCGTACCTGCAGGAAACCAAGCGCGTGCAGCGCGTCTTCTGCCTGTTCTACCTGCCAAAGATTCTCCCGCGTTACGGCACGGCCATATTCAATGCGCGACGCAAGGCATGCGGAAGCGGGTTTGTCCGCCAGCGACAAGCCCGCATTGCGTGCCAACTCGCGGATCTCAGCCTTGGTCAGGCCGGCGTCGCGGAGTGGTGCCGCGGCATTGTGATGAGCGGCAGCCTTCTGACCGGGCCTGAACTTTGCGACGGCAGGGTCCGCGTCGTCGAGGTTCATTCCATACGCGATGTGTCTGAAGCCGAGCCGGCGACCGGCCGCTTCCATCTGTGTAAAAAGCTCATCCTTGCAGTAAAAGCAGCGTCCGCGATCGTTTCGCTGATAGTTTGGATCATCAAGTTCGGCGGTCTGCAATACCTCAGTCGGGATGCGGTGCTCCGCCGTAAATGCAAGTGCAGCAGCAAGCTCGGCGCGCGGCAGCGACGCGGAATCGGCGATGACAGCCAGCATTCGTCCACCAAGCACCCGGTGGGCCGACCACGTGAGAAAGGCTGAGTCCGTGCCGCCGGAATAAGCGACCAGCACGCTCCCGAGACTCCGAAGACCCAGTTCCAGCAGCCCGTATTTTGCGGTCAAGTCCATTGCAGTCGTTCGTTTGATGCTGGTAACCCGGTGAGATGCTTCATGGCTTGGAACGGCTAAACCACAACAGCGGCTGCGTTCCCGGAACGCTGCGGCGCAGCTCTGCTGCCGCAGTGTCAGGCAGAGGGCTGAGAGATCGCCACAGTTCGGTGTATTCAGGCCTGGTATAGGCCTTTCCCGCCAGAAGCAGACTGATGCGACGGGCGGGAAGCTCCTTGAAGTGAGTGGGGTCCGCAGGGTAGGGCCAGGCGGTGCGGTTCAACAGGAACGGGTAATGATAAGCGATGACGGAGCGCATCCCGGGGCCGTCCTGAAGCTCGTACTCCCAGGGATCTTCAAACCGGGTCGTAAGCAACTCGCAGCCGAGCGCGAGCAGATCGAGGTTCAAAAGCGAGTTGCGGTACGGGGTTGCCGTGCTTACTTCGTGTGGAAAGTTCCCAACCGCGTTCATCTGTGCTCGCAGAGTGACAGTGTGGAAGCGATGCCGAAGCGCCGCAAGCGCAGCGTCGTCAGAAGTGAGACCGGAAGCGTTTGCATCCGCGTATGCCGCACATTGAAACAACCATGAGCTTCCGTGATGGTCTTTCTGGTCGCGCGCGAGACCGCCGGTGCGGGAACTGTTGAGCCACTGGGCATACTCTCTAAACCACCTGCGCGCCGTATCGAGCTCTTCCGCGGAAACAGCATCAGAAGACTTCAAGAACCGTATGCACCGGGCGGCCTCGGCAAGAGGAACAGTGTCAAGTACTCCCTCGAAGTTCTCCTTCGCGGTGTTCGGAATGCGTTGACCAAACTGCAGGCTAGCGGTCATCCGTGTTGCCGGCGCGACAAACCACGCCCTCAGATGATCCGCCGCCCTCATCGCGTACCGCGGTTCGCCGGTAACGGAGTACGCCGCAGTGAGCGCGGCCACCTGTGTTCCGAGCTTCCACACTGCGTCACGGTGTGCGGTAAATGCGTCCGGATTGGCAGTCCCCGGGTTTCCCGGATTTGGCTTCCTCTGCAGCCATGGAGCCGCAACCGAGGAAGGGTCAGGAAAGAAGTCTTCGGGCTCGGAGTAGAAGTCGTGAGCGGTTCCCGGTGATCGCGGCGCCGCCATGCTGGTCAGCGGGGTGACCGGCGCGTCCATCGCACGGGCCGCAGCAGCGAGAATCCGGTCGTGGTCGATGGCGGCCACATCTGGGTGCGTCGACGAACGCGATTGTCCGAACGCCCGCGCCCCCAGCAGGGCGGCAGAAGCCGTCACACAGAAGCTTCGCCGGGTTGGTTGCTCTACGCGTGCCACTGGGAAAATTGTAGCGGTAGATGATGAAGGAGGCTGAGCGCGAGCGTCAGCAACGACACATATCGTCGAGAGATGAAGCTGGCAACACAGGCTGGTGTCACAAACGGCAGATGAGGAGTTCGCGCTCGTAGATCATCTCCGGCGGAAGATGATCGTGCAGGGCGATGAACAACTCTTCGTGACCCATCACCTCCGCCTTCCAGGCGATCCGGTCGACGGTCTCGAGCTCTTCAAACTCCTCGTGAGAGAACGCCATTCCCTTCCAGTTGATGTCCTCGAAGTGCGGGATCCAGCCGATGGGTGTCTCTTTGCCGCGGACCTTGCCTCGAACGCGATCGACGATCCACTTCAGAACACGCATGTTCTGGCTGAAGCCGGGCCAGAGGAAGCTGCCGTCTGCGTCCTTGCGGAACCAGTTGACATGGAAGACGCGCGGCGTGGTCGAAAGCGTGCGCTGCATCTTGATCCAGTGCCGGAAGTAGTCGCCCATGTGGTAGCCGCAGAAGGGAAGCATCGCCATGGGATCACGCCGCACCGTCCCGACCTTGCCCCCGGCTGCCGCCGTGGTCTCGGACCCCATCGTCGCCCCGACGTAAACGCCGCTGCTCCAGTTGAAGGCCTGGTAGACCAGCGGCATCGTCGTAGGCCGCCGCCCGCCAAAGATGATCGCAGAGATTGGCACACCCTCCGGAGCCTCCCAGGCCGGGTCGATCGTGGGGCACTGGGACGCGGGTGCCGTAAAGCGTCCGTTCGGGTGAGCCGCTGGCGTCTTCGACTCAGGCGTCCACGCCTCGCCGCGCCAGTCGGTGAGGTGCGGCGGGGGCGTCTCTGTCATACCCTCCCACCAGACGCCGCCTTCTGGAGTAAGCGCGACGTTCGTGAAGATGGTGTTCTTCGCCAGAGTGGCCATGGCGTTGGGATTGGTTTTGGCGCTGGTTCCAGGTGCAACGCCGAAAAACCCCGCTTCCGGGTTGATCGCCCGAAGTTGCCCCGTGGCGTCCGGCTTGATCCAGGCGATGTCGTCGCCCACCGTCCATACCTTCCAGCCATCGAAGCCTTCCGGAGGAATCATCATCGCAAAGTTGGTCTTGCCGCATGCGGAAGGGAAAGCTGCAGCGACGTAGGTCTTCTCGGTCCTTCCTTTTCTGTCCGGGGGCGACTCCACACCGATCAGCAGCATGTGTTCTGCCATCCAACCTTCGTCACGCGCGATGTTGGACGCGATGCGCAGCGCAAAACACTTCTTGCCGAGCAGTGCATTGCCGCCATAGCCGCTGCCATAGCTCCAGATCTCCCGCGTCTCAGGGAAATGGACGATGTACTTCTCGTCGTTGCAGGGCCAGGAAACATCCTTCTGGCCTGCAGCCAGAGGAGCGCCCACCGTATGCATGCATGGCACTACCCGCTTCTCGTCTTTGTCAATCTCCGCGAAGACAGGCTGCCCAATCCGCGCCATGATGCGCATGTTCACAACGGCGTAAGCGGAATCGGTTAGCTGGACACCAATCTGCGACATGGGCGATCCCACCGGACCCATGCTGTACGGGAGGACGTACATGGTTCGTCCCCGCATCGCCCCGCGAAATAGCGATTTCAGCTTCCGGCGCATAACAAAGGGATCTTCCCAGTTGTTCGTAGGACCCGCATTGTCTTTCGACAGAGAACAGATAAAGGTGCGGTCTTCCACCCGGGCCACATCGTTTGGGGCGGACCGTGCATAGAAGCACCCGGGCCACAAGTCCTGGTTCAGGCGGGTGAAGGTTCCCGCCTGAACCAGTTGCTCGCAAAGGCGGTCGTACTCCTCCTGGGAGCCGTCGATCCACTGAATCGCGGCGGGCTGGGTAAGGTCCGCCATCTTTTCGACCCAGCGGATGAGGTGCTTGTTGCTTGTAGGCGGATGTGCGTTCTTTGAAGGTGACATCCCTTTTATTATCTACTTCGAGGTTAAGGTCCGGCTACGATCGGGGAGCTTAGGGATGGCTCTGTGAGGCGTCGGCTTCCGCCCAGTAGCTGCTTCGGGCGGTCACTACAAGGTCTGGATACTCCTTCAGGCGAACCTCCAACGCGTGTATTCCGGGTGTTGGGTTCTTCGGCTGAAAGCTCAGAAAATATCGATTGGGCACATGGTTCGAGATGGTCTGCAGGTCGCGCTCGAGCGACTTGGTGTTGCTGAACTTGAAGAACTCGCCGCCGGTCAGCCCGGCAACGGTCTTAGGTATGTCCTTTTGCAGACCGTGAATGCCTGCCAGCGCAGCGATCTTGGCGACGCGAATCGGTGGGATAAGTACCTGCAGGCATTCGAACGCCTTGGCGAACTCGTTTTCCGTGATGTTCGGGTCGGCGTCGGGGTCCTTCGCCATGCAGCCTCCAGGTGGCCCGGGGGTGTCGCTCTGAATGATCTTCGAGCCCTCATGCTTCGCATCCGCTTTGGTGCTCGAAAACGCCACACTGTAGATGACCGTGTTGCTGTCGCTCACCGCGCGCAGCGCCTCCCCCAAGGCAGCGTGGCTGCCATGGTCCAGCGTCTCGCTTAGCAGTAGAATCGCCCGGCGGTATTGCGGCGGCTGACGGCGCAGAATGGTCGTTGAGTAGACGAGTGCGTCCAGGATCGCCGCCCTGTCGTCTCCCGGATCGAGATTGCTCAGAACTGTCGCGACCCGGTCCATCTCGGGCGTGAACTTCTGTGCAAAGTGCGGCGTGCTGTCAAACGCGACCACACCGACTTTGTGCGGCGCGCCGCCCACAATCGCGTCGAGCATAGTGGGAAGCGTGCGATAAAGGTCCAGCTGCCTGCCGCCCGCTCCGCCTGTTTCCAGCAGGACGAGCAGGGCCAAAGGTTGGCTCCCGGCGTCTTCATCCAGGCTGACCTTCTGTTCAACTCCATTGTCCGTCACGCTGAAGTCCTCAGCCTTCAACGTGTAGACTACGCCTCCGGCCCTTGTCTTGACCAGCGTCGGAACTACAACCAGCGTCGACCGTGTACTGATGGTTCCAGGCTCAGAGACAGTCTCCTGCCCGGAGACGAGCGAAGCCGTGCAGATCGCCAGAAACAATGCAATACGTAGCACACAGGTCGCCATCAGGTCTGAGTATATCGACTGCTAAGCGGCATCTGCCTGCTTCCGCGGAACCAGATACGCTTAGAAGACGATGCACGCCTTTTGCGATGTAGCCCTGCCGGTTCCGCTCGACCAGACCTTTACGTACGCGGTCAATGGGACGGTCCCGGCGGTCGGCGCACGTGTGCTCGTTCCGTTCTCCGGTCAGCGCCTGATGGGTGTTGTCACGCGGGTGCATGACGATCCGCTTCCGGCAGGCATCGAGACCAAGCCGGTTCAGCAGGTCCTCGATCATGCCGCGCTGGTCCCGGACGAATTGATGCGGCTTGCTGCCTGGATCGCCCGGTACTACGTCGCGCCGCTCGGCGAGGTGCTGCGCGGCATGCTCCCGCTTGGTGCGGAGGTAAAACGTCATTTCGTCTATCGCATCGCCGAGGCGGGGCGGAGAGTGCTCTACGAAGGCGCCGAAAAAGGATCGTCCCGGCGCTCCCGGCTTACGCCCGAGGAACAGAACCGCGAATATGCTGTGCTGAACTACCTGGAAGACGGCGCGGCAGCGAAGGCGTCGGCGCTGCGTTCCGCCACGCAAGCGGGAAAGCCGCTGCTCGACGGCATGGTGAAAAAGAGATGGCTGATTCGCGAGGCCCTCGCGGAAGAGCGCAACGCGCGCAGGCTGGAGCGGGTCGCCGTCCTGGTTCCCGCTGCCCGCCTGCCCAAGTTGAACGCAAACCAGATGAACCTGTTAGCCGAACTCGCCGCTGTGGGCGGCCGGATGCGTCTGAGAGACTTGCGACAGCTTCAAGTACCTGAGTCGACGCTCGGGACTCTGGTGAAGCGGGGTCTCGTCACCCTCGAGCAAGTGCCGGAAGACTTCTACTTGAGTGGCCAGCCGCAGGGCAAGCTGAGCGCCCACGAGCATCCGTTGAATGAATCGCAGCTTGAGGCCTTAGGCACCATTGCGGCATCGCTCGCAAAAGGTGGATTCAGGGCGCATTTGCTCTTCGGTATCACCGGTTCGGGCAAGACCGCGGTCTACTTTGCCGCGATGCAGCGCGTGCTGGATCAGGGCCGCTCGTCGCTGCTGTTGGTACCGGAGATCGGCCTTACACCGGCGATGGCGGGCCAGATGTACGCCGCGTTCGGCAATTCGGTTGCGCTGCTGCATTCCCAGCTCACCCCGGACGAACGCGCCGAACAGTGGCATCGTATCCGGCGCGGCGAGGCAAAGATCGTCGTCGGTACCCGCTCTGCAGTCTTCGCACCCGTTGCGGACCTCGGCCTCATCATCGTCGATGAAGAACACGACAGCAGCTACAAGCAGGAGGAGACACCTCGCTACCATGGCCGCGATGTGGCCGTGATGCGGGCCAAGCTGAACGATGTCGTCGTGGTTCTTGGATCGGCGACGCCATCGCTCGAAAGCTGGTCGAATGCAGAAAAGGGCCGCTACAGCTTGATCGAGATGCGCGAGCGGGTCGCCAACCGGCCGCTGCCGGTGGTCGAACTCGTAGACATGCGAACGGAGTTCCAGCAGACCGGTCAGGAAAGTCTGTTCTCGCGCAAACTGATCGAAGAGACCCAGGCGACGCTCGACCGCAACGAACAGGCCATCATCCTGCTGAACCGGCGAGGCTACTCCTTCGTTGTTCTCTGCCGAAGCTGCGGGGAGAAGATCCAGTGCGAGAACTGCGCGATCTCCATGACCTTTCACAAGCATGTCAGCGGCGCCGATCTTCATGCAGCGCCCGGAGAGCGTCTGCAGTGTCATTACTGCGGCTTCCGTCGCACGGTGCCGAAGACCTGCCCGGCCTGCAGCAGCGAGCACCTGTACTTCATGGGCGCCGGTTCGCAGCAGGGCGAAGAGCGGCTGCAGGAGCTCTTCCCCGGCGCTCGGATCGGCAGAATGGACCGCGACACCGTGCGCGGTCGGATGGACATGGAGCGGCTGCTGGCCCGGCTCCACGCGGGAGAGATCAACCTGCTCGTGGGAACGCAGATGATCGCCAAGGGCCACGACATTCATGGCGTGACGCTGGTCGGCGTTGTTGGTGCGGACTTTGCGCTCGGTCTGCCCGACTTTCGCGCCGCCGAGCGCACCTTCCAGCTCTTGACCCAGGTCTCAGGCAGGGCGGGCCGCGGCCATCTTCCGGGCAAGGTGCTCGTCCAGACCTATCATCCTGACCACTACGCCATCCAGTTCGCCGCCGCGCACGACTATCCCGGCTTTGTAGCAAAGGAGCTACACTACAGGCGCTGGATGCACTACCCGCCCTTCGCCGTTCTCGCCAATGTAATCGTTCAAAGCCCCAAGCTCGAAGAAGCGACGGCCTGGGCGACCGAACTTGGACAATGGTTCGAAAAGACGCCGCTCGACAAGATTCGTGTCCTTGGCCCCGCCGCTGCGCCGATCTCCCGGCTGAAACGCATCTACCGCTTCCACTTTGTACTGAAGGCAGAACAGCGCCAGGCACTCGGCCAGACTCTGCGGGCGATGCTGCAGTTTGCCGAAGCGCATGAGATTCCCCGTCACAACCTCGTCGTCGATGTGGACGCCATTCACCTGATGTGACACTCAGCTAAGATGGAGCCGATGCGCTTTCTTCTGTCACTTCTCCTGCTTTGTGTTTCAGGTCTTCCACTTGCCTTTGGGCAGGCACACGAGGGTGCACGAGCAGCCGCATGGCGGCAGTCCACCGAAGAGGAGTTGAAGAAGATCATCCCTGCCCGCGCGCCTGTGATCGCCGAGCGCATCGAGACCGAGCTGCGCACAGCGTCGGGAATCACGGACAGCAAGGGCCACGTCGTTGCCGGTGTTCTACTGATCACAGCCGGCTACTCCGCCAACGGCAAGTATTCGTACTTCCTGTTGAGCCAGGTGCCCATTCAGATTGCAGGAAAGCTCCTGCCTGCGGGCAACTACCTGATCGGCTGGACACGCAGCGAGAACGAGCTGTTTGTAACCCTCTCGGAGGCAGGCAGTGGAAAGCCCGTGGCCGAAGCCACCGCAACCAGAAACCCGGCGATCAAGAGAGTGGAATCGTTCCATATCTCTCCTCCCGGGGCACTGTCGGCGATTCAGCTTGGTCGATTCAGCTTCCCGTACTCCATTCCTTAAAAAAAGAAACGCCCCAAGAGATTGGGGCGCGGGAGAGGCCTGCTCATTCGCAAGAGTAGTTCGGCGAAGGAGGCGTGCCCTCATCCAGGATGTTGATCCTTCTCCAACCTAACGATGGAGCTGCCTGGCGTGCTTCAGCCTACTTGACGCACTTGGCCATGATCGCCGTATGCAGCCGCTCCCTCAGTTCAGGGGAGAACTCATAGATCTCATGATCGCGATAGATCTCGATGGTACGCCGCGTCGTGTTCACCACAACCTCGCAGTGACTGCACTGGCACAGATGGGCACGCACCTCTTCAACGAGCTCCGGTTCGATCTGCCCATCGAAGTAATCGGTCATCTTGCTCAGGAAATCAGTGCACGTCACGACGCTGGACTCTCCTTCTTTTGCCGGAAATACCGGCTCAAACGTTCGCGCAGCTGCAAACGTGCTCGGAGCAGCCTCGACTTCACCGCTGGAACGCTCAACCCAAGCGCTTCAGCCGTTTCCTCGGTCGACAGGTTTTCGATGTCACGAAGTGTGAAAACGGTGCGAAAACCTGGCGGCAATCCTTTAATGGTCTTGCGCAGAATGTCACCCAGTTCACCCTGGTTGTACAACTGCTCCGGGTTAGGGCTCCAGTCGGCAAAGTCGCGCGGGATAGAGCCCTCCTCGGTCTGTACATCTTCGTCCATCGAGACCGTCTTGCTGGTCTTGCGCTTGCGCAGCCGCATCAGGCTCTCATTCACGGCGATCCGCACCAGCCAGGTCGAAAACTTGGAATTGCCTTGAAACTGGTCGAGCTTCTGGTATGCCTTCAGGAAAGCATCCTGCGTGATGTCCTCGGCATCTTCGCGGTTCTGGGTAATGTGCTGCGCCACGCGGAAGATCTGCCGGTCGTACTGGCGTACCAGCTGCTCGAAAGCGGAAGTATCGCCTGCCCGCGCTCGCTCCACGAGCGCAACATCGGGGTGAATCTCTTCGACGATGGGAGATTGAGCGGTGGCCATAATCAGGTGGTAGAGGCGGAAACAACCGAGAGAACGACAAGGTGTGTCAGAACAACAACATTCAGTGTAAACGGCCCTGCTGATGGCGGCAATCGTTGCTCGCAATCACGCACACGCGTCCGCTGAAGTGGTCCGAGAGCGTACCCGGCGAGGTTCTTCGTTGGAGCGACCACCCGCCGCTTCACCTTCAGCAGCTTAGAGTGGTACACAGAGGTTGTGAAGAGGGCGATTTGAGCAGGTGGACCACATTCCAAAGAGCCGCGGGGTGCCTGCTTCTGTTTGCTCTCGCGCTCCCTGCCGGCGCTATGCTTCAGCAGCAAAGCAGCACGACGCCAGGGCGAAAGAAGTCTGCCACTAAAGCTAAGTCTGCGGCGAAGCCAAAAAAGGCGGCGCCAAAAGCCCAAGCCGGTAAGGCGAAGACGGCCAACCGTTCTGGATCAAAACCAGCAAAGACCATCAAGGGACGGCCAAAGGCTGGCGCAAAACATCGGCGTCCCGTCTCGAAGCCGACCGCCCAAAGCATCCGCCTGACCAAGGCGTTTACTGCGTCGGCACAACTGCGTCCCATGGCACAGCAGTTGGCGGCCACGCGTTCTTCGGCGGCTTACGCCGGCGTGCAGAACTATGCAGCGTCGCATCCGGGTGAGGGAGCGGCTGCGGCTTATCTGGCTCTCGGCCACGCGTATTCGCTCGACCGGCGCTACGGTGACGCCTCAGCCATGTTCCGCAAAGCCGCCGCCGCGGGTACGGCGCTTGATGATTACGCCGATTACCTTGGCGCCCAGGCATCCTTGCAGGCTGGCCACGGCGCCGACGCCTACGCGCTTCTCGATCACTTCGCCGACCGCCACCCTGACAGCATCTTCATCGCGACGGCGCCAATATTGCTCGCCAACGCCTACCTTCAGGCGGGCGACGCAGCAGGAGCGCTTCGCGTGTTGCAGCCGCTCCAGGACACCGAGATCGCCTCCCACGCAGACTTTCGCTACGTGCTGGCGCGCTCGTTCCAACTCTCCGGCAACACCACTCAAGCGTCGCAGATCTACCGGCGCCTCTACCTTCAACTCCCGCTCAGCGGCGAAGCGACGCAGGCCCGCAACCAGCTGCAGGCGATGCAGATGCCGCTCACGGCTTCGGAACGGAAGCAACACGCCGATCTCCTCTTCAACGCCAAGCGCTACAGCGAAGCGGGGGATGAGTACCACGAGATCGCCCGCAACACCTCCGGCCTGAGCGTTGCCGACACGGACGCGCTCCTCATCTACGCCGCCGTCTGCGACCTGAAGTTGAAGCACCTAAGCCGCCGTGACGTCGAGAAGCTGCCCGAGACAAACGACGACAGTGCGGCGCTGAAGCTCTACATGCTGGCGGAGATACTCCGCAACGACGGTGATACTGCTGGACACGACTCAGTCATCGACCAGCTCATTAGGCGTTACCCTACGAGCCGCTGGCTTGAGGAGGCACTCTACTCTGGCGGTAACATGTACCTGCTCAAGCACGACGCGAAGCAGGCCATCTACCACTACGCAAAGCTGGTCGCGATGTTTCCTTCCAGCACCTACGCTCCGTCGGCACACTGGCGGTATGCGTGGATGAACTACCGGCTTCGCAACTACTCCGAAGCCGCCCGGCTTATGGATGAGCAGATTCAGCGCTACGCCGGCGGCATCGAAGTCCCGAGTGCAATCTATTGGCGCGGCCGGCTCTACGAAGATGAAGAGCACAACCTGCCTCAGGCAACGAACTACTACCGCGCTCTCTCTACCGCCTTTATCAATTACTACTACGCCATTCTTGCCCGGCAGCGGCTCGCGGTGCTTGGGAATCAGCCTGCCACTGACCCCGCGCCGCCGCTTGCAGCAGTGCAACCGCCGCAGGTGCCGGACCTGAGCGACGAACTGCCAGAGAACGATCCTCACCTGATCAAGGCGCGCCTGCTCGCAAACGCTTCGCTGAACGAGTACATCGGCCCCGAAATCCAGGCCAGTCCCGACTCCGCAGGGTGGGGCGCGCTCGCACAGGCAGAGATCTACGTCTCATTTGGCGAGTTCACCCGCGCCTTGCAATCCATGAAGCACAGCGGCATCTCGTACTTCGTGCTGCCGATGCAGGAAGTCCCCGATGTGTACTGGCACCTGCTCTTCCCGAAGCCGTACTGGTCGGATCTCGTCGCCAACTCGCAGCGGAATGGTCTGGACCCCTACCTGGTCGCGTCGCTCATCCGCCAGGAATCGGAGTTCAACGCTGGGGCAGTGAGCCGCGCCAACGCCTATGGGCTTATGCAGTTGCTGCCGTCCGTCGGTAAAGCGCTGGCGAAACGTAGTGGCGTCAAACATTTCAACGCCAACGATCTCTTGAATCCCGCGATCAACCTGCAGCTCGGCACCATAAACCTTAGGCAGGTCCTCGACCGCTTCGGCAACCAGGCGGAGTACGCTCTCGCGGCCTACAACGCCGGCGATGTTCCCGTCAGGCAGTGGCTTTCAAGCAACGACTACAAGGACGTTCCCGAGTTCGTCGAGTCCATTCCGTATACCGAAACCCGCGAGTACGTGCAGGCGATCCTTCGGAATCGCGAGATGTACCGTGCCCTCTACCCGTCAAGGTGAAATTCTTGCGTACGAAACGAAAGCATGCACCGGATAGGTTAGTATCTGCACCAGAAGCGGTGCATGCTGCATAATCGTTCAGCCGGGGCGGCACCCGCACCAAACAGGAACGCAGCAACACGGAGGCCAGACATGGTGGCGGAGCTTAGCCTGATCGATGATTGGATTCCTGAGCAGATGCAGCCCGGCACCGTGCTGCTGCTGAAGAACGCGGGCGAACTTGGCGAACCCCATAATCCGTACTGGGCAGTCCTTGCGTGTCCTGCGTGCGGCAGCATCGGCCTTATCACCCGGCGACAGTACGCCGGCCTGGACTCCATGATCTGCGGTGGGGGCGAGTGTTCGGGGGAGTACTTCCTGGAAGAGGGAACGCTCCGCTATCGCCGTCCGCACTGAAGTCGCGACCGCTCCCTGTACCACCCGCTGCCGCTCCTCTAAGATGAAAGAGTTCCGTGCGATGCCGTCAGATATGCGGCACAGGAACGCCCGGATGGTGAAATCGGCAGACACAGCGGACTTAAAATCCGCAGACCCTAATCGGTCGTGGGGGTTCAAGTCCCCCTCCGGGCACCATAGAATCAATGAGTTGGGGAGTCACTGAACTGTCGCCCGTTCGCTCTTGGTGGGAGCATTGGTGGGAGTTGAGGAGAAAACCGAGTCCATTCGGTCTGCTACTTCGTTCCGCAGAGCCGGGATCATGTGCGAGTACGTGTCCATGGTGAGCGCGAAGGTCGAATGCCCAAGGGTTTCTTGAACCAACTTCGGATGGACGCCTAGCGAGAGCAGTAGGGACGCGCACGAGTGCCGTAAATCATGGAATCGGATGTGCGGGAGTCTTGCCGCTTCCAGTGCCGACGCGAGTTCGCCGTTCACCGTCTCGGGCGGGAGTGGCGTCCCAATAGACGTAGTGAAGACGAAGTCCCCGTCGACCCACCTTGACCCCGCCCACTGGCGGGCGACTTGCTGAGCCTGGCGCTGCTCTGTCAAAGCCTTCACAGTGACGCCGGGAAGCCGCAGGCTACGCTTGGCTTTCTCGCTTTTCGGCTCTGAGAGGTTGAGTCCTCTGCCCTTCACTCTCTCCAGCGAATGCCTCACATGGATTGAGGCGGTTTCGAGGTCGATGTCCCTCCATCTGAGTGCGAGCAGTTCGCCACGGCGTAGGCCCATGGTGATACCGGTGATGAGCAAAGGCCCACTCCGGTGCGCAGAGGCGATTCTTAGAAACTCGCGAGCCTCAGTTGGAGCGAGGACCGAAGGCTTGTACCGATCACCTCGTGGGATCGTCACGAGCTTCGCCGCATTCTGATGCACCAGGCCCCATCGGTGCGCGTGGGATAACGCTGCGCGGAGAGTGGCCCGGATATGCTTCACTGTGCCGGCGCTCAGGCCGCTGGAGTGCCGCTCCGCGAGGAAAGTCTGAACGCGCTGAGGTGACAGCTTTTCAAGTGTCAGCTTGCCCAGGTGGGGCTTCAGATGAGTGTTGACCAGCCATGAGTACGAGCGGAGCGTTTGTGGGCGGTTCTTTGGCCGCACGGTACCGTCAAGCCAGCTATCGAGGAAGGAGGAGACGGTTTGGCGCTCCGGCTTGACGTTGATTCCGACTTGCTGCTCTCGCAGAGTACGCTTTAGTGCCTCGCTCACATCGAGCCTGGTGCGACCGTAGATGACCTTGCGCCGCGGCTTACCGTTCGCCTGATAGCCGAGTGACACTTCTGCACGCCAGCGGCCGTCCGTCGTTTCATAGATAGATCCCTCACCGTCGCCTCTACGCTTTGCCATTCGATTCCTCCAATTTCCTCTGCCTTTCAGCAGCCCTCTTCTTTCTCATTCGAACCGTCGCCTCGCAGTCTGCGGGACCATCGCAGAACCGCTTTCTGGGATCTGTCGACAGAAATGTGTTCGAGCAGTCCTCTCTTTCGCAAACCCTCCCCGCAAGCCCCCGCATTTTGTCGATGTAGATCGAACCGTAGACCGCGCTGAAGATGTCCAGGGCCGTTAGATCTAAGTACGGTGCTGGCTCCGGACCGGAACCTGATGGAACGTGTCCCATCTGGAGAGTGAAGTTTGGCGACTGATAGCTCGCCTTCCGCAACAGGGTGTCCCATCCTCCCTTTGTCATCAGGTCCACCTTGTCTACTGAGAAACACTCAGGGGTCTTTTCAAGCATGAACTGAAGCATGAACGACTTCGAACGCAAGAAGTCCGCCCATGACAACTTAGCTGTCTCCGTCGCGGGAAAAGAGTGCAGTTTGGGATTGGCCCTCGTGAGTGGGCCGAATCTGCTTAAAAGCATGGCCGCTCCCTTTGGATCGTCGACGGACATAAATTGATCACGCACGGTCCATGCATTTGTCTTGATCCTTGAAGGAAGGACAGCGCGAGAGATCGAGAAGACTGGCTCGCCGTTGCGTTTTAGCGTCCTTACCGTCCACGCATCAACAGAGTAGAGCGATGCTCTCACCGGTAGACCTCCGATCTTGAAACTTGCCATAGTCGATGCCCTCACGGGTTGTTCGGCGATATGTTCCTTGTTTCGGCGAACACTTTCAACTCAGAATGTATCTCAGACAGCAAAGACGAAGCAAGGTCTTTCTGTACAGGAGAGGAACAATATGGACGAAAGGAAGCTTGCACTGTTGCTTCGGCCTGCTGAAGTTGTGGAGATAACAGGATGGTCGCGAGCGAAGGTTTATGCCATGGCGGCCGCTGGCGAGATACCTTGTCTGCGCTCGGGACGGTCGGTGAGAGTCCCGCGAGCGGCCCTCGAACGGTGGATCGAAGCCAACACCGAGGGTGGTGCAAATGCGGCATAGCTCAAACGAAAAAGCGCACCCGGCCAAGGATGCGCTTTTTCCGAACTATTCACCCGACGCGACTCAGGAGGTATGCCCTTGAGTTTACCGCAAAAAGCCATCAGAACGAAGCCAATTGTAGCTTCCAAACCAACGCACTTTGCGCACGACATGACCTGGAGCGGAGTGACTTACACGCGCGTTCCGCCTGGGATCTATGACGTATGCGCAGTCGCTGTTCAGGGCCCCGAGTGGTGCCGGGCATTCCGGCGATGGTCGCTTCGCCTTGAGTTCTCATTGCTCAGCGAGGATGGAACGGTTAGCCGATTCTTCAACATGGGAAGCAACCCAGAAAAGCCACACATCGGACGGAAGTCGCTGTATTTCAAATGGTGGGTCGCTGCAAACGGAGACCTCCCGTGGCGGGGCCAGAAGATGACGCCGGACGTTTTCTTCGATGGGACGATCTTCAAAGTCTCGATCGAGGATGCCTGCATCGATGACGACAAGAAGGCGAAACACCACTCAGAGGTCTACTCCCGAGTTGTCGAACTCAAGGAAGTGGTGATCGCTCAATCTTCTAATCATTCAATCATTCAATCAGCTATTCACCCAATCAAGCAATCAACCAATCAAGGAAGCCTCCGAGCGGTGGCGGAGCAAAATCGCCCTCGAAGGAACCTCTAAGCTTCGTCGTGGCCCGGCGAGGGATCAGCTAACCCAAACGCAAACCCCAAGGGCGGGGACTTCGGTCCCCGCTCAGGCCTCAATCGAAAAGGAGAAAGCCAATATGTTTCGACCACCAACGCGACCGCAAGTGCTTCCAATAAACCCTCGCCCGACGGAGATTCCATTGCCCCATCGGCCTATCGAACTTCCGAAGCCAGACCGCAGATAACCACCGCGCCCAAGCTGTGAAGCCCCGGGCTGAGGACACTTGAAGAGATGCCGCAACTGCAACGATCCCATTCCAGCCGGCGAACGGTTTTGCGGTCCCCAGTGTCGACTGCAGGCACTTGGAAAGCAGGACCTCATCATCCGCAAAGATGCCGACAACGGATGGCTGCATGTAACGAAGAGCGTGAGGCGGCCATGGCGCAAAAACTAGCGGCCGCCTGCTCTCGCCCTGGGTGCCCAAATTTCGCTACTGCTGGGACCCGCTGCGTTGAGCATGCCGGCGAGTCCAGCAAGGATCGCGCCACGGCGAGAAAGCGCGGATATGACAGCGCCTGGGCAAGGTGCCGCGCATGGGTGCTGGCCCAGCCTCAAAACTTGATTTGCGCCGACTGCAAGCGCGCACCGTCGACCGAAGTTCACCATCGCATCAAGATTCGAGACCGGCCGGATCTTCGGCTCTGTCCCTACAACCTAATTTCGCTTTGCAAAAGTTGCCATTCGAAGCGCACTGCCAAAGGAGAGTAGCCACATGATGCGATACACGACAGCCTCAGCCGCAAACCGCAAGGTCGAAATGACGACAGCTCGGACCATCAAGCGAATGTCGTTTGATCTTGCGAGTCGCATCGCGCATGCCCTGAACGAGCCGCCAGACGAGCTGAAACAGTCCAAGGGTGAGAATGCGGCTCTATCGTCCATGCTGGGCCAAGAAGATCGCGACCTGATTCCAGTCGAGGTAATCATGATCAGGCTGCTCGGCTCAGTTGTGTATCGAAGCCTCAGAGAACAGCGCCTGCACTTAGAGCGTCTCGGGTTTCCCAAGTTGACCGTCGAGGCGCTGCACGACGCCAGGCTCTACTGTGCCGGATACATCGCAGGGCGGGCGAACGCGCACCGAGAGGTGAATCGGACAAAGCAGCGCGCCAAAAACAAAGAAGTAGACACTTGCAATACTGTGTAATACATTGACATACATGCCGGACAAGGGATCGCCTGTCACATTCCGACCGAACGAGGTAGACCGCGAGCGACTCACAGACTTGTGCGAGTGGCGCGAGGAGAACAGTTCGCAGGTGATGCGACAAGCACTTCGGCGGCTTCACGATGAGGAAAGCGCAAGGCGCAATCCGAAAGAGAAAGCGGGCCGCGCCCGCAAAACCAGCTTATAAGGAGCTAATCATGCACACTCGCGAAAGTGTTGACGTGGACCCGCAAGCCAATTCTAAACGTTCGTTCCCAACGCTTGAAGAGCAGAGAAGGTGGCTGCACTATCGAGTAAACACACGGGAGTTCGAGAGCTCGCCAGTGTTCAGCGATCGTCCCGTCTATGAAGGCGACGATGTCGCCATCGATGCAATCAGAGTTCCTCAGCCGGGCAACCTGATTCTCTGCAAGACGAAGGATGAACCCACTGTGCACCGTCTGGTGTTCTGGCCAACGGACAAAGCTATGAGTGACGTTGTGCTGGAAGGGGAGAGCGTCGTCGGTCCCGCAGTCAGTATCGGTCATCACTTCGTAGACATTCCCCCATACCTGCACTACGACAAGCGCGACTTCGTCTTAGCCTCACTCCGAGAGGTGCCACTGATTCGCGACACCGAAGACGAGTGGAAGCTCGAAACGATCATGGACCTGATTCCCGAAGTTCAAGAGTTCGAGACGGAAGTCCATACGCTGCTAGAGAACTTGAATGTCAAAGAGACGCGCGAGTTTGACCCGGTATGGTACGTTCACCTGTTCGCGGCGCGCATACTGCATGGCGCGATGGAAAAAAGGGTACTCGTGTAGAGGGGTAGGGGGTGATTTTAGAAAACCCCAATGTCCGAGACCGTACTGCAATCAAAAAGAAATAAAAGTGTACTAAAAAGCAATTTGAACCGGAAAGGTAAGCAATCGAGTGGTGACAACCCCGAAACATCTCAGCCTGGCAGCCAAGCGCGAAATGCGAAGGCTCGAAGCGGAGTATGAGTTCGGGCCGGATCAGAGGATGATCTTGATTGTCGGACTTGAAGGGTGGGATATGGCGAACACGGCGGGCGAGCTGCTGAGGACCGAAGGACTGGTCGTCAAAGGCCGCCGCCATCCCGCCGCCGAACTTCAGAAGCAAGGTACACAGACTTTCCTTCGCTGCATGAGAGAGCTTGGACTGAATAGAGGCGAAGCCGGTGACATCGGCCGCCCGGCACTCGATGCGGAACTGTAAGGCGTCGGCACTGTGAAGCGCTGGCAAGGGATGATTGCCGAGAGTTTATAGAACCGGCCTTCGTCGCCGTTCGCAAACAACAGATGCAATTCAGGATGCCCTAGCCGGGCTTACCGGCTCAGAGCGCGTCCTGAAGTTCTTCCGCACGTTTCTCCGTCACACACATGGCACGTTGCGGGGCAAGCCGTTCGACCCGCTGCCATTCCAGGTCGACTTCATTCGCTCCGTCTACGATCCGATGCTGCCAGACGGCCGGCGCAGCACCCGCGAAGCCCTCTTGATGCTTCCGCGCAAGAACGGCAAGACCGGCCTATGCGCAGGCCTGGCGCTGTACCACACCTTCGCCGGGGAGTGGGGAGGGCAGATCATCGCCGCCGCGAACTCGCGGGAGCAGGCCGGGCTTATCTTCACCGCGGCTGCCGACATGCTCGACCTCTCGCCAGTGCTTCGCTCGCGGGCGCTTGTGAGCCGCGCCGTCAAGCGCATCACGGACCGAGTGAGTCACAGCGTATGCCGAGCCATCAGCGCCGAAGCTGGCACGGCGCACGGGCTGAACTGCAGTCTGTGGCTGTATGACGAGTTGCACATGGCGAAGAACAGCGAGCTCCTGGACGCGCTGCGCACGAGCGTGGGGGCACGAAGCGAACCGCTGGGCATCACCATCAGCACGGCTGGATTCGACCGACTGTCACCGCTGGGCATCCTCTACGATCACGCAAAGCGCTGGCTCGAAGATCCCAGCATCGATCCATCTTTCAGTGCGACCATCTTCGAAGCCGGTGAGGATGATGCATGGGACGATCAAGAGACATGGCTCAAGGCGAATCCCGCCGCCGGTGCGTTCCGCTCACTTGAAGAACTCGCAACCGCCGCGCAGCGCGCAAAGCAGATTCCCTCTGAGCAGGACGCCTTCAAGCGCTACTACCTGAACCAGTGGACGGCTCAGGAGTCTTCCTGGCTGGACATGGCTGCATGGGACGCATGCGCCTCACAGCGAGACGAAGAGACGTTGCGAGGCCGCGAGGCTTACTTCGGGCTTGACTTGAGCGCTGTGGCCGACCTGACGGGTCTCACGGGCTTGTTTCCGATCGACGGTAAGACCGTGCTGCGAAGCTGGGCATGGATACCAGAGGACAGCGTAAAGGAGCGAGAGGACCGCGAGCGCGTACCGTACCGCAAGTGGATCGAACAGGGATTGATTGAGACATGCCCTGGCAACGCAATCGATCACGACTTCATCACGGCGCGAGTCATCGCCATCTGCAGCCAGTACCAAACGATGCGCGTGTGCTTTGATCGCTGGGGTTCCACTGCCGTATCACAGCGCCTCACAGACGCCGGGCTGATGATGGTACCGATTGGACAGGGCTTTGCATCCCTGTCTGCACCGACGAAGGAGCTACAGGCAGCAACCCTTCGAGGAGAGCTAGAACACGACGGCTCGCCTCTGCTCCGGTGGCAAGCTGCGAACTGTACTGTGATTGCAGACAATGCGGGAAACATCAAGCCGGTGAAGGCCGATCGTTTCCGTCACAGAAAGCATATCGATCAGATCGTCGCTGGCGTAATGGCCTATGACGGACTCATGAGAAAAGGGCCAAATATAGACGATTTTCTCGACAATCCGATTGAAATTTGAACTAAAATTGGTGCAAGGCTAGCGAACCGGGAGACGAGCTAGAAACAATCTGACTCCTGATACGTACGCAGTCCTCATCTCCAAGCAGGCAACTCTCAGCGGCATCATCACCAAGTGCGCAGCCGAAAACCGCGCTCCTACCGCCGAAGAGCAGACACAGCTCAACACAATCAAGTCGGAAGTCGACGCCCTCAAGTCGGAATGGGAATCGACCGGCCGGGCCGCATTCCTTGCTTCGTTGTCAGTAACGAAGGACGCAGGTAAGCCGCGCTCGCTGAAGTCCTCCGAGAGCTTCGCAAAGCACACTGAGAGTTCCTTTCCTGACGAGTTCAAGGGATTGTCTCTCGGCAAGATTCTTCGTGGCTACGTGACCGGCCAGTGGGATGATGCAGCGCTCGAGCAGAAGGCCATGGCGAGCACTCCGCTTAGCTCCGGCGGCATCATGATTCCGACTCCGCTCGCAGGGACGGTGATCGACCTCGCCCGCAATCAAACTCGCCTGATTCAGGCCGGCGCGATCACGGTGCCGATGTCGACCGCTACTCTCCGGTATGCTCGCCTGGATCAGGACGTTCTGCCGAGCTGGACAAATGAAGCCGCGAACATTCCCTTGAGCGCTGCCGCATTCGACTCGGTACTCTTCACAGCTCACAAGCTGGCCGCGCTGGTCGCGATTGATAACGAGCTGCTCGAAGACGCTCAGAACTCCGATGCGGTGATCGAAAACAGCATCGCGAAGGGAATCGCTCTCGCACTCGACTACGCAGGCCTGTACGGTACGGGTGTGGCGCCGCAGCCTCAGGGGCTGCACGGGATCGTCCCAACGGTCGCAGCCGCGGGAGCACCTACGTTCGACCTCATGCTGCAGGCCATCGCAGATGTGACAGGCGCGAACTTCATGCCGAACGCTGCAATCTACAACTCCAGGACCATGAACAGTCTCGCCAAGCTCAAGGACAGCCAAGGGCGCTATCTTGAGCCGCCTACCGAGTATGCGGCGCTGACGAAGTACATGACCAATCAAATTCCCTCGAACCTAGGAACCGGGACGAACGAGTCTCAGGCCTTCGTAGGTCAGTGGGATCAACTGGCGCTTGGACTCCGAGCCTCGCTCCAGATTGAAGTGTCGCGAGAGGCTGGGTACTTCGATGGGACGGCGCAACAGTCGGCCTTCTCGAAGGACCAGACTCTAATCCGAGCGATCCTCCGGGCTGATTGGCAGCCGTTGCATACCAGCGCCTTCGCTGAAGTAACCGGCATTCTCGCCAGCTAGACAGACGCCGGGCGGCCTCTCTCAAAACCGGGAGGGGCTGCCGGGTGTCACGGAGACATCATGCTCAAAGAGTTCTTCCAAAAATCGCTTGCAAAGGTCTTCACTTGGCCGAGTCGGTACGTGACCGAGCGCAGCAGCTTCGGAGACACGATCGCAGGGCAGCCAGTGACGCCGGAGCGCGCTCTGACATGCGCAACCGTCGCCGCATGTGTTCGACTTCTCTCCGAGACGACCGCAGCGCTTCCGCTGCACGTCTTCCGAGACCTAGGGAAGTCCAAGGTGGTCGAAACAGACCATCCCAACTACGATCTCCTGCACTCGCGGCCTAATGCCTTCCAAACCTCCTATGCGTTCTTTCAGCAGGCGGTGACTCATGTGCTCCTGCATGGCAACTTCTACGCCTACATCGATCGGAACGCAGCCGGCGAGCCTACAGAGCTCTGGCCGCTACGTCCTGAGGGAGTGACCATCGAAGTCTCGGGCGGCGAGATCCTGTATCGCTACTACTTTGGAGGGCAGCGGCAGGTCTTCAACGCGGCGGATATCCTGCACTTCAAAGGGCTCTCTCTGGATGGCGTAATCGGGCTCTCAGTTATCCACATGGCACGAGAGGGCATCGGGCTATGCCTGGCTCAAGATGCGCATGCGGCAAGCCTGTTCCGCAATCACGCGCGGCCGGGGCTGGTCCTCAAGATGCCGACGGTACTCACGGCGGAACAGCGAGAACGTCTCAGCACTTCGGTTGCAGACAAGTTCGCAGGCGCTCTCAACTCCGGTAAGACGTTCGTCCTCGAAGCGGGAATGGACCTCGACACGGTTGGGTTCAGTTCCGAGGATGCGCAGTTTCTGGAGAGTCGCCAGTTCTCAGCAATCGAGATCGCGAGATGGTTTCGGGTGCCGCCGACGATGGTGGGCGACATGACGCGCGTCTCCTACAGCTCGTCAGAGTCGGAGCTGCAACTCTTCGCGATGCACAGCCTAGTCCCGCTGTGCGCAAACATGGAAGCCGAACTCAGCATGAAACTCTTTCCGGCTCGGACACAGTTCTTTGCGAAGTTCGACATCAACAGCATCGTGCGCGGCGATCTGCAATCCCGCTACTCGGCTTATAGCCAAGGGCTCACCGCAGGCTTTCTCACTGTGGCAGACGTCAGACTCGCGGAGAATCTGCCATTCATTGAAGGGACTGACAAGCTGAACCGGCCAGCGAACATGACGCCGCATGAGGGGGGTTCAAATGGAAACGACAGCGCAGCAGCTTGAAATCAAGAGTCTCGGGGAAGATGGATCGTTCGAAGGCATGGCGGCCGCTTACGGCAACGTCGACTCGCATGGCGATAGGATCGTCGCCGGCGCGTTCAAGGGAGCGGAAGGCGTCGATATACCGCTCCTGTTCGCTCACAAGACGGACCAGCCTATCGGCATCGCCACCGTCACTGAGACGCCCGCGGGGCTCATGGTGAAGGGAAAGCTACTCCTGGACACCGTGGCAGGCTCAGAGGCCTACGCGCGCCTCAAGGCTGGCGTCCTCAAGGCGCTCTCGGTCGGCTTCCAGATACCCAAGGACGGCGCGGCGCTCACGAACGGGGTACGCGTCATCTCAAAGGCCGTTCTGAAAGAGATCAGCCTGGTAGTCTTCCCAGCGAATCCGCTGGCAGCCGTGACGACGGTAAAGAGTGATGAGCAGACCGCACTGGCGGCTTTGAGGAAGTGGCTCTGAGTTACGACTTTGGCGGAACTCTTTGGTCAATCTGGTTGATCTGGTGAGCGAGACGGAGAATGTCCTCGTTCATCTCAAGGAGCAAGCCCTCAAGATCCGGGATCGTCAAATCCCGATCCGTTTCCTTCAAGGCATCGCGTAGGGTCGAGCTTCTCTGCCGGATTACGTTCAGGGAGTCATCGGAGATGAGGTTGTCCATAGCTTGAGTATAAAACCCGCGTGGTGGGAAGTTTGGTGGGAACCGGGATGGAAAGCACGACATTTCTCTGGAAACCATGGACAGTAGAACCATCCAAGTTGAACAAAACAATACAGGGCCATACTCTATGGAAACTGAGTGCCCGGACTTAAAATCCGCAGACCCTAATCGGTCGTGGGGGTTCAAGTCCCCCTCCGGGCACCATAGCACGCCTGCACAGGTTCGACCTGTGCCTAACATGGCAGCGCTAGTGCTGAAGTGCGCGGTTGTACCTGTCTGCCGCCCAAGCCCCCCAGATCATCGCGATGGGATGCAGGCCGGCAAGGGCCCATCCTAAGGTGGGTATGCCCAGAGAAAGGTAAAGAACAAGCATCACGATGGCGCCCAGCTTCGTGCTGTACAGCATCCCGAAGGGGGCGAAAAAGAAGGTCAGAAGAAGAGATACGAGGATGCTTTTGCGCTGTGCCATGGGCAGCTTCTGGTGGTGAGAGCGCTGGGGCTCGAACCCAGGACCAACGCCTTAAAAGGGCGATGCTCTACCAACTGAGCTACGCTCTCAAACC
>CAZZYQ010000039.1:0-33916 GCA_964658395.1 uncultured Granulicella sp.
CAAGCAACCAAAATGTTCTTTGTACCTTCAGAGTGAAACAGAACCGTCAGCACGCCCCGGCGGAAGTTTGTCATTCCCACCACACTGGAACGAGACTTCATGGTTGAAGCGGTAGTGCTTTGGAATGAACCCAATAATCTGTCGCACTGGAACTTCAAGTTGGACCCGGGCTGGGTTCGATTTGCAGATATGGTGCGCCTCACCTCGACAGCGATTCGGCAGGTAAACCCGCATCTGCCTGTTGTGCTCGGCGGCGTCTCGGCGTGCGACTGCGACTTTCTCCGCCTTATGACCCGACAGGGCGTGATGGAGTATGTGGATGCGGTTGGTGTTCACGGCTTTCCATTGGACTGGAACCATTGGACGGTCAACGAATGGCCCTCGAAGATCGACGAGGCCGCGGCAGTAACAAACAAGCCCGTCTGGGTCCTTGAAGTTGGAGCTTCATCGTTTGGCGCCGAAGAGGTGGCTGCATTCGGATTGAAGCGAACAGTAGATTTGTTGAGAGGAAAGACTGACCGTATTCACTGGTACAGCCTGTTTGATCTGCCCGCAAGCTGGCCCGCCGAGACCCGGCACAAGGAAGCGGAAGGATCGTCGTACTACCGCCACTATTACCTTGGCGTGATTCGTGAAGACGGTACGCCCAAACTTTCGTGGGATGAGTTTCCGCGCGACGGCTCGGTTGGCTTCTGCCAGTGGTTCCACTACGAAGATCCGCGCCTGGATGAGGCGGTTGCCCGGATGCAGGAGCTAGGTGTTCGTTATGTACGCACCGGGCTGAGCTGGGCCGACTCGTTCCGACCGGATGCGGAGAGATGGTTCGACCGCATGATGAAGGCGCTCGAGCCCTTCGAGGTAGCACTAACGTTGTGCTTTACGCCTCAGCACCTGGGTCTCGAAGAGCACCACACAAGCCCTCCAAAAGATAACCGCACGTTCGCAGAGTTTGCAGCCTGGGCTGTTCAGCGTTACGCTCCGGGCGCAGACAAGACCGACCTCATCGATAAGGACGTCCTCATACATGGGTAAGAAAATCTTGATCACTGGCGGTGCGGGATTTGTTGGTTCGCACCTTGCAGACGGACTCCTGGCCGCTGGACACACGGTTCGTTCACTCGACGATCTCACCGTGCAGGTACATCCGGCGGGTCCGCCCGACTATCTTTCACCGGAGGTGGAGCTTGTTCAAGGTGATGTGCGGGACCCTAACCTTCTGCGTCACGTTTTAAGAGACGTTGATGTTGTCTATCATTTGGCGGCGACTGTGGGAGTAGGGCAGTCGATGTACGAGATAAGCCGCTACATGAGCGTCAACACTCAGGGTACGGCCGAACTGCTGCAGGCGATTCTCGACAACAAGGCTCCGCTGCAGAAGCTGATAGTGGCTTCATCCATGTCCATCTACGGGGAAGGGCGCTATGTCTGCTCTGAGTGCGGCCACCCGGCTGCACCCCCGGTCCGTTCTCTTGCACAACTGAAACGGGCTGAGTGGGACCTGTACTGCGAACTCTGCCGCGGTGTGTTGAAACCGGTCCCAACGACCGAGGACAAGCCTTCTGAGATCAACTCCATGTATGCGCTTTCCAAGCGCGATCAGGAAGAGCTTTGCCTCATCTACGGCAGAACCTATGGACTCCCCGTCACCGCCCTTCGCTTCTTCAACATCTATGGAACCCGCCAGGCGCTCTCTAATCCATATACGGGCGTCGCCGCGGTCTTTGGTTCGCGAATGTTGAATGGCAATGCACCGTTGGTGTTTGAAGATGGCGAGCAGATGCGGGACTTCGTGAGCATTCGAGACATCGTCCGCGCCAACCTGCTGGCAATGGACTGCCCGCAGTCGAACGGGCAGGTGATTAACGTCGGTTGCGGCAAGCCGATCACCATCCGCCGCGTGGCAGAGTTGCTGGCAAGCGAGCTGGGAGCAGACCTCCAGCCAGTTATCACAAACAAGTTTCGCGCAGGCGATATTCGCCATTGCTACGCAGACATCACGAAGGCCCGAAATCTACTTGGCTACGAGCCTCAGGTCATGCACGAAGAGGGCTTCCGCGAGTTGGCCCAATGGCTTGGTGGACAGCAGGCGGAAGACAAGGCAGAAGCGATGCTCAGTGAATTGAGCGCACATGGACTGACAGCCTGAGTACCGGACCACAAAATATCGGAGCGGCAGTGGAACCAATGGCGACAGATAGAACCGGGACCATCTTAATCACCGGCGGTGCAGGCTTTGTAGGTTCAAACCTGGCAGAGAGGTTTCTCTCCTCATCGGGGAACCGGGTAAGGGTCTTCGACAACCTCTCTCGTCGCGGTGTGATGCATAATATCGAATGGCTGCTCGGACTGCCGCAGGCCTCGAGGTTGGAGATTGTCCAAGGCGATGTGCGTGATCATCATGCGGTCCGTCACGCAGTCGAGGGTGCGACCGAGATTTACCACCTTGCAGCACAGGTGGCTGTAACAACCTCTGTGACCGATCCCGCAGCAGACTTTGCGATCAATGCGGCTGGTACGTTCAACGTATTAGAGGCGGCACGTAGTTCCGGAGAATGTCCTTTGGTCTTGTTCACGTCAACCAACAAGGTGTATGGCTCTCTTGAAGGTGTGCCGGTAGGTGTCAACGGCGACCGTTATGAGGCTTTGCGCCCCGGGTTCCGTGGCGTGGACGAGCAGGAGCCATTGGACTTCCACTCTCCCTATGGATGCTCGAAAGGCGCGGCCGATCAGTATGTTCGTGACTATGCGCGAATCTATGATCTCGATACGATTGTCTTCCGTATGTCGTGCATTGCAGGGCCTCGGCAGTTTGGCAATGAAGACCAGGGCTGGGTCGCACATTTCCTTTACTCTGTCTTGCAGGACCAGATGGTCACGGTCTGCGGAGATGGATTTCAGGTGCGCGATGTGCTGCATGTGTACGATCTTATTGACGCCATGATGGCTGCCCGGGCGTGCCGCGATCGTACCCGTGGCGAAGTCTTCAACCTCGGCGGCGGCATGGAGCGAACCATCTCTGTTCTTGAAATGCTGCGCGAGTGTGAACGGCGCAGCGAATACCCCTTGCATCTGAGCTATACCGACACCCGGCCCGGCGACCAACCGCTGTACATCTCTGACACCTCAAAGCTGGAGAGGCTGACCGGATGGAAGCCCCAACGTTCTCTTCAAGACATCGTGGACTCGATAGAGTCTTTCTGGCGCAGCAATCGCGACCGGATTGCTGCTGAAACCAACTTCCGTCCCTCGTTCACACCTGATGTGGAACTACTTCCACAGGAGGTGGCTTGAAGTACGCCCTGGTCAACCCTAACTGGAGTTTCGACGGCTCGACATACTTCGGCTGCCGCGAACCACATTTCCCTTTAGAACTGCTATCCGCCCGTCAGTTTCTGCGTACTGCAGGTCACGCAGTGATCTTGATCGATGCTCAGATGGAGAACCTGCAGCCTTCGGTCGTTCGCCAGCGCCTGGCTGCGTTCGACGAAGATTTTCTCGTCATTCCAACGGCCCCCTCTTACCTGTTCTGGCGTTGCCCGCAGCCCGAGCTACGCGTGCCGAAGCAGTGGATCGCTGATCTGGGCCGCAGGAGCAAAGTGGTGTTGATCGGGCCCCACGGCTCTGTAACACCGCACGCCACGCTGGCGAAGACCGCAGCAGATGTGGTCTTGCGCGGCGAACCGGACCAGACTCTGCCACAGCTCGCCTCCTTACCGTGGGAGATGGTAGCTGGCTGCTGCTGGCGCGATCCAGGCAGCGGCACCTTCCGGAGTACGCCCGGCCTGGGTGCTGTAGACATGCAGGCAGTGGACACGCTGGACTACAGCGACTATCCGGTAGAGCAGCATAGCCACTTGCATCATGTATTTGCCGGCAATGGTGCGGACCATCTTCGGCTTGGGGCAGAAGTTGAGTTTGCGCGCGGCTGCCCTTACTCCTGTACGTTCTGCAACAAGACGTTGTTTCGGAACAAATACCGGGAACGTCGAGTGGACGCCGTCATCGCCGAAATTGACCAGCTTATAGCTCGCGGAGTCGATTACATTTACTTCATCGACGAAATCTTCGGCGTCGGCAAGCAGGTCAGAGAGTTGTTGCAGGCCATAGCAGACCGTACGGTCTCGATA
Source organism: uncultured Granulicella sp. (assembly GCA_964658395.1). Taxonomy (GTDB): domain Bacteria; phylum Acidobacteriota; class Terriglobia; order Terriglobales; family Acidobacteriaceae; genus Edaphobacter. The sequence continues at coordinate 4,128 of CAZZYQ010000039.1, forward strand.
GGCTTTCAGACAAGGATCGATCTTTGGAACGAAGAGTCCATCGATCTGCTCGCCCGAGCCCGCTGTGTGTCGTTCGAGTGCGGAATCGAATCGATCTCAGATGCGGGCCGCGACGCGATGAACAAGAACTGCCGCCTCAGTACAGATCGCATCACCGAACTATTGATCTACGCGCGCCAAAGGATTCCGTGGGTTCAGGCGAACTTGATCAAGGTGCCTGAAGACGATCCTCTGCAGGTTGCGGCATGGCAGCAGAACCTTAAAGCACACGGAGTTTGGGTCTCGGATCCGGTTCCAATGTTCCCATTTCCAGGAAGTCCCGAGTACGTCACGACGTTTGGCGCACAGCCCGATGAGGAAGCCTGGGAACGCGCCCATGCGCATTACCTGCAGATGTTCTCCACCAGGGGATGGAGTGATATTCAAGAGCAAACGCCGCTAACCTTGTCGCAACTTGAGCAGGAGATGACATGCGCGTGCTCTTGACGACAGACACTGTCGGGGGCGTTTGGACATTTACTAAAGAGCTTGTTGGACAGTTGCTTATGCGCGGCGACAATGTTGCGCTCGTAAGCTTCGGGCGGAAACCTTCCCCGGAACAAAGCACGTGGGCCGGTGAATTGGAGGCACACAATCAAGGTATCTTCCAGTTTCACGCCTGCGATGCGCCACTCGAGTGGATGCAGAACAACGAGGCCACTTGGAAGCGAGGATGCGGACTGCTGGAGTACGTCGCAGACAGCTTCGGTCCCGATATCTTCCACAGCAGTCAGTTCTGCTGGGGCGCTCTTGCACTCGAAGTGCCGAAGTTGATCACTGCGCACAGCGACGTGCGGAGCTGGTCTGAAGCCTGCTGTACGAATCGTCCTGTGCAATCACGCTGGTTGAAGCGCTACGTAAGGCTGGTTCAGGATGGAATCGACTGCGCCGATGCTACAGTCGCGCCAACCGCATGGATGCGCAAGGCTTTGTTGGAACACTTCGAAGTGGCCTCACCGTTCCATGTCATAGCAAACGGACGAACCGCTCCGAGCGGAACTTTCCAAAGAAGGCGGGCGGTGCGGGCTGTTTCTGTCGGCAGGCTGTGGGACAAGGGCAAGGGGCTGGATATTCTGAACCAGGCGCGGCTTCCCATGCCGCTCCTTCTCGCGGGCGAAAACTCCTTTGAGGACGCTACCAGCGGGATGTCGCAGCCCGGAATCCAGACACTGGGAAGGCTGGACGAGAAAAGCCTCTTCGACCTTTTCTGTACAAGTTCCGTCTACCTGGCGACTTCAGTGTACGAACCATTTGGCCTGGCGCCGCTCGAAGCAGCCTTGTGCGGCTGCGCCATCGTCGCCCGCGACATCACCACCTTCCGCGAGGTATGGGGCGACGCCGCCCTCTACTTCGAAGATGCAACCGAACTCCAGGACCTGTTCTGCAGGTTGATGGACAATCCTCGCGAGCTCCGCCGTTTGAGGGCTGCCGCGCGGGAGAGGGCGCAGCAGTTTACCGCGCAAAGCATGGCGGACGCGTATACCTCCCTCTACCGCGAGCTGATCGCCCATTCTTCCTGCGACAAGGCCAAAGCGAAGGAAGATCTGCATGCCGCGTAGCTTTCGCATCGCTTACTTTGCACATACGTTGCGCTCTGACTGGAACAACGGCAACGCTCATTTCTTGCGCGGCTTGATGAGAGCGATGCGAAGTGTGGGCCACGACGTGACGGTCTATGAACCGGAGCGGGAGTGGTCGATCGACAATCTTCGAGAGGAACCATGCGGCGCACGATCCCTCGACTTGTTCATGGAGACCTACGCCGATCTCGATCTGCAGACCTACTCGGTGGAAGAGACGGATGAGCTTTGGATAGAGCGGCTGCGTGGAACGGAGGTAGTGATCCTCCATGAATGGAACCCGCCGAAGCTTGCGCAATGCTTACGGGAATGGCGACAGAAGATCGGCTACAAACTGCTTTTTCATGACACGCATCATCGCGCGTCTTCTTCCCCGGAACAGATCGAACGCTTCGGGCTATCCGACTTCGACGGCATTATCGCGTTTGGGGAGGTTCTTCGCACTCTGTACCGCGACACCTTCAAACTTGAGCGCGCATGGACGCTGCATGAAGCAGCCGACACGACCGTCTTCCATCCAGACGCCGCTGTGAAGCGAGAAGATACAGTCGTCTGGATCGGCAACTGGGGAGAAGACGAGCGCGCCAAAGAGATAGCGGAGTTCCTGCTGGAGCCGGCCGCTGCGTTGCGATCCCTTGCTCGCACCACGATCTACGGAGTGCGCTATCCGGACGAGGCAGTTGCTGCCCTGAACGCAGCAGGTGTCTTGTATGGAGGTTATCTGCCCAATCTAGAGGCGCCGCCAGTCTTTGCAAAAGCCGGAGCGACGGTGCATGTTCCGCGCCAGCAGTATGCAAGCGTGATGCAAGGCATTCCCACCATCCGCGTCTTCGAAGCATTAGCCTGCGGAGTCCCGCTGGTATCAGCTCCTTGGCTGGACTCGGAGGGTTTGTTTCGGACCGGAGACTTTCGCTACGCTAGCAGCGCGTCAGAGATGGTCGACCAACTGCGCCTGCTACTGACTGACAAAGCTGCTGCAGAAGACCAGGTCGCGCGTGGGTTGGAGACGGTGCTGGCACGGCACACCTGTTTACGTCGCGCTCACGAGCTGACTGCAATCTGTGAGGAGGTTTCTCAGTGAAGATCTTTGCCTTCGGCTCGAGCATCGTCTCGTCCTACTGGAATGGCGCGGCGACATATTACAGGGGCTGCTACAAGTACCTGGCGCGCATGGGCTACGACATCACCTTCGCTGAGCCCGACGCGTATGATCGGCAGCAGCACCGGGACAACGACGACTTCAATTATGTGAACTCGATCGTCTACCAGCCTGGGCGCGACCTTGATCGCATGCTGAAGATGGCTGCGGATGCAGACATCGTTGTCAAGCACTCCGGCATTGGAGTTGACGACGCGGTGCTCGAACGCCGTGTGCCCGCAGAGTGCTCGCACTCCGCGATGACGTTTATCTGGGACGTCGACGCGCCCGCAACCATCTACCGGATGCAAGCGGACCAGCATGACGCCTTGAGGATCGCAGCGTGCGGCTATGACGCCATCCTCACGTATGGCGGCGGCCCTCAGGCCCGCGACGGCTTCATGCAGTTCGGCGCACGTGCCTACTACAGCATGTATAACGGGCTTGATCCGGAGACACACCACCCGGTGCCCGCAGATCCGGCTTACGCCTGCGACGTCGCATTTCTGGGCAATCGATTGCCCGACCGCGAGGCGCGCGTCGAAGAGTTGTTTTTTCGTGCTGCGGCATTGGCACCGGAACAGCAGTTTCTGCTGGGTGGACAGGGCTGGGGCGACAAGCAGATGCCGCCCAACGTGCGCTATATCGGCCACGTGCCAACAGCTGACCACAATCGGCTGAACTGCTCAGCCGGTATGGTGATGAACATCAACCGCGCATCGATGGCTGACTTTGGATTCTCGCCCCCGACGCGAGTCTTCGAGGTTGCGGGCTCCGGCACCTGCCTGCTGTGCGACGACTGGCCGGGCATAAGCGATTGTTTCGAACCAGGCAGCGAGATTGTTGTCGTCCGCGATGCAGAAGATGTTGCTAAGGCCCTGCAACTTCATAGTCCAGCTGCGCGCAAGCGGATCGGACAAGCGTTTCGCGCGCGTGCGCTGCAGGACCATACCTATGCTCGGCGCGCAGAACAAGCGGACTTCGCGTTTCGTGAATGCCGCGCGCGGCGGCGCGGGGAAGTGGGCCCGCAGACATACTCCGCCGCAACCATGCAGGACTGGAAGAGAGTCCCTGGCTTCCAGGTTGGGACAGCAGAGGAGACCTTTGCATGAAGATCGCTATTTTCGGCCTCACCATCACCTCGGCCTGGGGCAATGGCCATGCGACGACGTTTCGCTCGCTTGCCAAGGCGCTCTCACAGCGCGGCCACCGCATCGACTTCATCGAGAAAGACGTTGAGTGGTACCGCTCGAACCGCGATCTTGCCGCACCGGCCTTCTGTGATGTTCGGCTCTACAACGACTGGACGCTAGAGGAGTCTTCTCTGGTGCGCCTGGCGGAGGACGCTGACGCCATCATCGTCGGGTCATATTTCCCTGACGCAATTGTGGCAACCCGCGCCTTGCTCTCGGCCGGATGTGGCCCGCTGTTGTTCTACGACATCGATACCCCAATCACGATGGCGCAACTGCGCGCGCACGGCCGGTGCGAATACCTGGACGCTGCCCTCATCCCGGAGTACGCGGCTTATTTGAGCTTCACTGGAGGCCCCACGCTGGCGGAGCTGGAGAGTAGATTCGGCTCTCCCCGGGCTGTGCCGTTCTACTGCTCTGTCGATCCCGATCTCTACAAACCCACGGCAATGCGCGATGAATTTGCCTGCGACTTGAGTTATCTCGGCACGTACTCGAAAGACCGTCAGCCGGCTTTGGCGTCCCTGCTGAACGGGGCAGCCAAGATTTTGCCGGACAGCAGCTTCTTGGTTGCTGGCGCAATGTATCCGCCAGATATCGTGTGGCCCTCGAACGTGACTCGCAAAACCCATGTCGCCCCACCCGATCATCCCGCCTTTTACTCGTCTTCACGATTTACTTTGAACCTTACCCGCGAGGACATGAAGGCTGCGGGGTACTCCCCTTCGGTCAGGCTCTTCGAAGCCTCAGCCTGCGGAACAGCGATCCTCTCCGATAGCTGGCCAGGCATCGAGCATTTCCTCAGTCCCGGCGAAGAGATACTCATCCCAATTGATGCCGCCGAAAGTGCATCCATCCTTCGCGATCTGACCGAGGAGGAGCGCACGCGCATCGGACAACGGGCACGGGAACGCATCCTCGCCGAGCATAGCGCAGATCATCGTGCCCGCGAGCTTGAGGACATCGTGGATCGCTGTGGGCACGATCAGTCGAAGTCTCCCGCTACAGGTCCTGGAACGATGCCACACACCACTCAGGAAGCCCTTGTCTAAGTTGATCCATGGTGTAGACGCCGGTCGCGACTGCGATCACAGGAAGGTCGTTCGCATGCGCTGCGGCGACGTCGGCAGGCGTGTCTCCCACGATGCACATGGCTGAGTTGGTGCCATAGAGCGCACGCGCCTTCAGGATGGCGGCGCGGAAGACGTCCTTCCGAGATTCGTGTCCATCGCTCCAGCCACCGAAGTCGAAGTACTGCAGAAGTCCGGCACTCTCCAGTTTCAGACGGCCGATGCGTTCGAGGTTTCCAGTAGCTACGCCCAGCTTTGCTCCTCGGCTGTGAAGATGCTCCAACACCTCGGGAACATGAGGAAGCACAGTCGTGCGCAGTTCGCTTTTGCGCTCTTCGACGAAGGCGCCCATCGCGGCTGATATCTCCGCGAGACGCGGGCGCCACGTCTCCTCGGAGACGCCGGCAAGTTTGAGCGCGTCGCGCAGAATGCCGGCATCGACGTTTCCGTGAGCGATCACTCCGTCGAGTGTGAGTTCGCGTCCCGACAGTGTCTTCAGCGCATCGCAGAACGCGAAGTAGTGAACCGCGTCCGTGCAGTGGATGAGGGTACCGTCGATGTCAAAGAGATATACCTCAAACTCGTCCCAAGCACGCTTCGTTGTCTGATCCATAGCGATCACGCTAACGTCCGGGCAGCGGCATGTAACTCGTTGCCGATGTCTTCCACTACGCTTGTCCAGTCGCCGTCAAGAGACTGGCGAAAGAGACGCAGCGTCGGGTACCACGGCGAATCGCTGCGCAAGTGCTGCCAGCGCCAGTCCGCGGCTCGCTCCAGCATCACCCATGCCGGTCTCCCAAGTGCACCGGCAAGATGGGCCGCCAGCGTGTCCGGAGTGACAACGAGATCAAGCTGCGCGATGGTTGCGGCCAGTTCCATCAGGCTGTGCTCACAGTGTGCCGCATCGTGCAGATTCTCACTGGGCGTTAACTCCGACCACTGTTCGCGCTCGCTTCCGCCTTGAAGGTTCCAGAACTCACAAGGGCTGCATTCAAGTATGGGCCGCAGGAGCCGAAGCGGGACTGAGCGCGAAGGGTTCCACTGGCCACTGGCCCATATCAACCCCACTCGAAGACCATCTCGCTGATCACGCCCTGTTGTTCGCTGCCCAGCGTGCTCTGCCGGCAAACGCAGGTAATGAGTAGACAGCGGCAACTGAGATTCTGTTGTGCGAAAGATGTACGGGAGTTCGTTGATCTCAACCTGGATGTCCCAAACCGGTGGAACGACGGGAGCGCAGGGTCCCCAGGTGATCACCTCCTCGACGCCGGCGAAACACTTTGCAAGAGCAAGCAGTGCAGGTGGTACTTCAATCACGAGACTCTTGACCATAGAACGGAGCGCAGGCACATAGCGCAGGAAGTGCACCGCATCGCCAAGGCCGTGCAGGCAGCGCAGAACAACACGTTTGCCGCGCAAATCCTCACCTTGCCAGAAGCGATGCGGATCCGGTGCCCCGCGCGCTCGAATACGGTCGCTCTCTCCCCATGCTGCGGCAAAGTCACCCCTCAGCATCAAAGCCATCCAGCGGCCACTACAGCATTCATCAGGGTCTGCGCCCAGAGACTCCGCTTGATGAAACCCTTCAAGTGCTTCCTCCAGCCGACGCTGCTTTAGCAACGCGTGAGCAGCAGACGTTGCCTCCGTTTGCGACCGAATCACGGGACCCTCTTTGAGGGGTACACGCAGTGAGGACCGTCCGCAGGCGCTTGCAGCGGATGCCATCGGCACAGATACACTTCATGCTCCGGCCGTGCCTCTATGTGGAAGCCGGCTGAGCGCAGCATTGCCTCGGAGCAGGCACGGTTTGGCACCCACCAGTTGGTTGGATCGTGCGAGTAGCGGTGCTCGATGAAATGCATCTTTGGATAACCAGGTTCATCGAAGAGCGCCGTTGACTTGATGTCATAGTCTTCTTCGAGCTTCATGATCTTCCGGCTGCCGCGCTGCATCGACTGAAAGAGCAAGAGGTCTTTGGCAACGTGTTCATGAATGAGATCGAGCGCAAGCAGAGGGTGCCGCAAGTGGTAAAGCACCCCCATAAAGATAACTAGGTCGAATCTCTCCTTGAGTTGAGCAACATCCCACACTGCTAACTGATGAAATTCAGCCTCAACACCGTTCACTTCGGCTGCGAACCTGGCCTGCCTCAAGTAATGTTCGTCGACATCGATGCCAACTACCCGCGCCGCCCCGCGGCGCTTCATCTCGATCGAGTAGAAGCCGGCGTTGCAGCCAATGTCGAGTACGGTCTTTCCAGTGAGGTCTTCCGGGATGACCTGATGGAAGCTTGCGAACTTTACCGCCGGGTAGTCGCCGAGAAAATGGTCGGGGGCCGTCTCAATGCCACTCAGGCGCAGGTTATGAAACCAGGGCGCTAGTTGGTTAATACGCCGTTGCACTCGCTCGCCAGCTCGGGACGGTACATCGATCTGCTGCGTAAGTGTCGACATCCGGTAACCTTTCTCCGATGGGTTAAGATTTATTGCTGGCGCTGCGACACCACGACCCTCAAGGTCCAGGGAGATGGCACAACCACCAACAAGCTGCCATGAAGGCAGGTCCGAGCGCCGTGCGAGACCACTCAAGCGAAACGCTGCTTCCAACAGGTGTTGGTACGGCAACCGTCTCTCATTGCGCTCTGATGCAGAAAGCTGCAGTAACGATGATGCTGGTAGCAGCCCGAACAACGTTCTGCACAGCATCCGCTGTGTTGCACATCGGGCGCATCTTCGTGTCACGAAGCGGTTCTGATCCGCCGAACCTACTTGGGGGTAGAAAGAACAGCCACTCCATAGACCGGCAAGGTCACAGAGCCTGTGGTCCCGCCATCAAGCACATTGTTCATCGTCGCGGGCAGCGGCACAGTCTGTTCGGATTTGGCGAAGTTCACCAGAATGAACACCTTCCCATTCGCACCGTCACGAGGGTAGACGTCTATGCCTTCAGGAACAGCTCCGAACGCCGCCTTCACGCCGCTCATGTCGGTCATCCATTTTGCCGCGTTCTTCATGGCCGGTTCATCGAGCCACGCCCCGATGTACGTGATGCTGCCTTTACCGACCTTGCGTGTGATGGCAGCGGGTTGCCCGTCGAGCCAGCCATTGCTCTTCCCATACGTCATCAGGACCTGAGTGTCCGGAGAACTGGTGCTGAGTTGCTCAGCCCACTCCTTGCTGGAGCTTTCTCCCCAGATCCCCGAGACCGGGACCGGATTATTAAGGGAGTAGTACTGCTCGACACGACCGCCGAGCACGGGAACGAGCGGGCCGGGTTGACGCTCCACCTGCAGCGCGTTGTCGATGTCCTTCATGCCCGTCCGCTGGCCAAGCACCAGGTTGCCGCCCTGCTTGACATAAGCGATAAGATTCCTGCCTTCGGCTTCGGAGAGGACATTGAGTCCGGGAGCCACGACCAGCTTGTACTGCGAAAGTGAGACCGAGGGGTTCACAATGTCGACCGATTGCGCAATGTCGCGAAGCGGCTTGTAGTAGCTGTAGATTTCGGCGACGGGGTCGAATGCCTTGTTGTGGCGCTGCCAGTTGATCGCCCAGCGGCTGTCGTAGGAATGAAGGATCGCTACCTCAGAGTGCACGGAGGTTCCAGCAAGGACTGGCCCGGCCTTCGCGAACTCTTGGCCGATCTGAGCGACCTCGGAGTACAGAGGAACGGGGGTTCCGTCTGCTCCGACAATTGTTCCGTGGTACTCCTCTTGTCCGTTCAAGGCAGACCGCCACTGCCAGTAACTCACCGCATCCGCACCATGCCCAATGTCGTGCCAGGCCATGGCGCGTACCTCGCCCTTGTCGAGGACGTTATTGTTCGGCGACCAGTTGACTGATCCCGGCTGCGTCTCCATTACCCAGAAGTTCTTGCGGAGAAGCCCGCGCATCAGGTCGTGGGCGATCCCGTTCCTGTACGGATCGAGCTGACCTGAACCCACATAGTCGTCCCAGGAGATCAGATCGAGGTCCTGACCGACGGTGTAATGGTCGTATCCATCGAACAGTCCCATCATGTTTGTGGTGATGAACTGGTTGGCCGAGTTCGCACGAATCACTTCAGTCTGGTTCTTCTGATAGCTGCGCCAGGTGTCGGAGACAAAACGCTTCCAACTGAGCAGCAGGCCAGGATTTCCATAGCTCGTTTGGATCGGTATCTGGTTCCAGTCCTGGTAGGTCTCGCTCCAGTAGGAGGTGGTCCAGCGGGCGTTCAAGTTGTCCAGCGTGCCGTAGCGTGCCTTCAGCCATCCCTGGAACTGCGCCCTAGTGTCGGCGTCGAAGGAGGTGTCGCCGTACTCGTTATCGATCTGCCACCCGACCACGTGGGGATTGTGACCGAACTTCTTCGCAAGCTGCTCAGCCATCTCGCGGGAGAGTTCGCGGTATTCGGCATCGGCCCAGTTGAACTGCGTACGGTTGCCGTGCTCGTCTTTGCGGCCGTCTTCCTTGGTGCGCAGGGTCTCGGGATACTTTTGTGTGAGCCAGGCGGGTGGCGCGGCACTCGGCGTTCCAATCACGGTCACGATGTTGTGCTTCGCGGCTGCAGCCACCGCGCGATCGAGCCACTCAAGATCATAGTGGCCTTCCGAAGGCTCCATTCGGCTCCAGGCAAACTCCCCCACCCGCACCATGTGGATGCCCGCCTTCTGCATCAGGTCAAGGTCCGCGTCCCAGCGGGACTCTGGCCACTGCTCGGGATACCAGGCCGTGCCAAGAACCAATGGCGGAGCAATCGGCTTCGTGCTTTGGCCCTCCAACATGACTGCTGCCGACGAAGTTAGAGCCGCAGCATAGATCGTTGCAATGCGAATGACACGGGTAAGCTGCAAGGTACACTCCTGGAAGGTGAGGCGGGTGGGTTGTTTGATGCCAGCCAATTCAATGTAACTGATTCCCCAGGACAGGGTCACGGCGCCGCTCAACCATATCTGAAGGAAATGTTCTGGTGACGCTCTATGCCGCAGCACGGGCGAGATGCTGCGGACCCACGCCATGGGTTGGGCACTGCGCTTCCGCTTATGCTGCTTGGTTTCTCTTGCGGAGTGGCATGCTTCCGTAATATCTGCAAAGGCACTTGAGTGTGCCTGACGCTGGCCGCGCCACTCTCTGGTACGCTTCTCTGCAATGACGAACGTCCCTTCCAGCGCTCACGTCGTCCTGCTCATTCCTGTCTGGCGTCCCGAAAGACGGCTGATTGACCTCGTACAGTCGCTGCGGTCTGATAGCGGCTTGGTTCCACTTGTCGTCCTGGATGGATTGGAGGATGACGACCGGTCCATCATCGCGGCACTCGAAGAGATCGAGGGGCTTCAACTGCTTCGGCACCCTTTCAATCGGGGCAAGGGCAGAGCACTGAAGACCGGGTTCAATTGGGTCCTGGATGAGGCGCCCGGTGCCGTCGGCGTCGTCACCGCAGATGCCGATGGCCAACACCTGCCCAAGGACATCCTTTCTGTGGCGGCCGCGCTGGAGGCGTCCCCCGACCGATTCGTCCTCGGCTCGCGCGCCTTCGACCAGAAGGTGCCTCTTCGCAGCCGCATAGGCAATGCCGCAACCCGCTTGCTCTTCTGGTTACTCACAGGACACCGGGTTCGAGATACGCAAACCGGTCTGCGTGGCATTCCAACCCAGCGTCTTCCAGAGTTGCTGCAGCTCGATGGCGAACGCTACGAGTACGAGATGAATATGCTTAGTCATCTGTGCCGATCCGGCTTCGAACCCCTGGAAGTCCCAATCACGACCGTGTACATCGAGAGCAATCGTTCGTCCCACTTCGATCCTCTGCGGGATTCGGCGCGCATCTACCTCGTCCTTTTGCGCTCTCACCTGCCGTCGCTTTGCGCCGCTGGACTCGACTTTGCTGGTTTCGCCCTGGCATTTGGCTGGACCCACAGCATCCCTATCGCGGTTGTCGCTGGAAGGATCCTCTCCCTCGCGAATGCTCTGTTCGAGCGACGCGGAAAAGGCGCGCAGAGTGCTCTCGGGCGCGATTGCGCGCGCGCCATGGTGCTAGGGGGCGTCTCCTATGCAGGGATCCGAATCTTGTACGGACTGGAATGGAATGTGCTCGCGGCGAAGATAGCCACCGAGGCGTTTCTTGCCCTTGCGATGCTTACTCTGCAAAGAGTCTCTGTATTCGCTCCTTCGAAGCAAGCGGTATAGCCAGGACCTTCTGCTCATGCTTGCTGCCGTTGGCGCAATTGATCGAGCAAGCGGATGCGTTCAGACGCCAGCACCTCGAAGACGGGACCTTGCGCCGCGACTCGACCATCCTCAAGCTTGATGACCTCGCCACAAAGCTGGAAGGCTTCCGAGACATCGTGAGTTACCGAAAGCACGGGGATGTTGCGCCGCGAAAGCCACGCTCGAAGATCGACGATGATCTGCTCCCGAAGGGAAATATCAAGGCCGGTAAATGGTTCGTCGAGCAGGAGCAGTGTGGTGCCTGGAACAGCCAGACAGCGCGCCAGAGCAACCCGCTGCTTTTCGCCTCCGGAGAGTTGTGCGGGCATCTTTCCCGCGAGGTGCTCAACCCGGCACAGCGCAAGCAAAGGCTCTACCTCTTCACTCTGACCGTCTCCGTTGGTGCCGATGCGCTGCCCGGAAATGTTGTACTGGATGTTCTTCAGGACACTGAGGTGAGGGAACAGCGCAGGGTTCTGCGAGACCAACCGAATGCCTCGCAGGTGCGGGGGCCTGAAGACGCCTGCAGCCGTGTCCGTCAGCACGGACTCCGCCGTTACCTCGCGGCCGTCCCGCAAGGAAACGGTTGCAAACGTGGTGATACGAGCTTGTCGAGGCCTGAAGAGTCCTGCAATCCCGCGCAGAAGTGTGGTCTTTCCTGCGCCCGACGGAGCGAAGATAAGCGACCAGGGCTTGGTCAACTCGAAGGCGACATCGAGTGAGAGCCCGCCGAGCCGGTGCTTTAGCCGGAGGGACAAGTGTCGGAGTGACCTAGACAAGATCGTCTTTCCGGCCAAGCACACCAGGTAGCAGATAAATCACCAGGAGCGAAGCCAGCGCGAGCAGCAGAAGCATCGCCGAGGTCCTGTTTGCCGCAGCATAGTCAAGATCCTGGACCTGGTCGTATAACGCGATGGAGAGGGTGCGTGTAGCGCCCGGAATGTTTCCTCCCAGCATCAGGACGATGCCGAACTCACCTACAGTGTGGGTGAAGGTAAGAACAGCCGCTGTGAGCAGCGAAGGCATGCAAAGCGGAAGAACGATGGAGCGAAAGGTCCGCAGGTTCGAGGCGCCGAGAAGAAGCGAGGCTTCGATCAGGGCTATATCCACAGCGGCGAACCCGGCCACAAGCGGCTGAACGGCGAACGGAAGACTGTAGACCAGAGATCCAAGCAGAAGGCCGGAAAAGCTGAACGAGAGAGGGTGACCCAGGACCCGGGTGATCAAGCGGCCCGGAGCGCTCATCGGCCCCAACGCAACCAGCAGGTAGAATCCCAGGACGGTTGGAGGCAAAACTAGCGGCAGCGCAACGATTGCGCGAACCGCAGCCCGGCCGACACCGCTTCCCGAACTGATCCACCAGGCAAGAGGTACGGCCAAGATCATCAGCAGGCCAGTCGTGCTAAAGGCTAGGCGCAGCGTCAGGAGGAGGGCCTGTATGTCCATGCTGCCGTAAGTCTATCGTGTGCTGCGTGGACATTCCGATCCGCTCGAACCCGCTTACCGGACGGGAGTAAGGCCTAACTTCGGCAGGTCCGCCTGTATCGGTGACGAGAGAAGCCAATCCAGAAAGGCATGCGCCTCAGAGCGGTGCGCCGATCGAAGCAGAACGACCCCGCACTGCCGGATCTCCGGGTAGGTGGACGTAGGCACAAGCACATAGGTTCCCAGCTCTTTGAAGTGTTCAGATGCTGCCATGCTGAGGGATATGAATCCAAGCTGTGCATTGCCTGACTCAACGAACTGCCCGGCCTGTGCGACGTTTTCTGCAACAACCAGCTTGCTTTTGAGCTGGTCGTAGAGCTTCAGCTTGTTGAGGGCACTTGAAGCGGCGCGCCCATAAGGCGCATGCAGTTCATCTGCGATTGCGATCTTTTCCACTCTCGGATCGCTTAGAGCTTCCAGATGGAGCGGCTGCAGCGGGGAGTCCTTCCGCGCCCATAGGACAAGAGTTCCCCTGGCATAAGCCGTAGGCGCACGGCTGTCCGCGAGACCCGCGGCCACCACCTTTTCGGGAAACGTGTAGTCGGCACCAAGGAAAAGATCGACTGGTTCCCCGTTGATGATCTGGGTCGCAAGTGTTCCGGAAGACCCATAACTGACGACTAGCTTTGTTCCCGTAGCCTGTTCATAACGCTGCGCGAGAGGAGGCATAACGGACTGAAGGTCGGCGGCCGCAGCGATGTGTATCTCCTTGGCCCTTCCGGCGCTACCCTGACTCTGGGCTACTCCCGAATGAATGCTGCCCGCAACGAGAGTCGCCAGCAAGAGTGTGAGACGTGGTTTGGGACGCGCGAAGCGATTGCGGTAGGCTAGGAACACAGATGAGTTTGGACGCACACAGTTTACGATGCACGGAGTGCGGTGCAGGTATAGCCGGCAGCGCGGTCGCCAGTGACTTCCGCTGCACGCGTTGTCGTGGACTGTATGAGGTAACGTACCCTTGGAGCGCGGGAACGGACCAGCAGGGCGCGCGTCAGCCAAACTCAGGCGCACTGCGCTGGCTCTGGCAGGAGCGCAAGAGTTCAACGCTGTCGATCGATCAAAGCGGGGTATGGCGCTTTCGCGATCTCTTGCCGATCGTCGACACCTTCGAGCAAGTGGTCACATTGCGGGAAGGAAACACTCCCCTGTACGAGATGCCGCGATGTGGTGCGATCGCGGGGATCGACTGGCTCCTGGCGAAGCACCAGGGCATGAATCCTACCGGATCGTTCAAGGACACCGGCATGACGGCCGCCATCTCCGTCGCCGCAATGCGGGGGTTCGAGTGGGTCGCCTGCGCCTCCACCGGAAACACCTCCGCTGCGATGGCTGCCTACGCTGCACGTGCCGGGCTGCGAAGCATCGTCTTCATTCCGGAAGGAAAGATCGCCTGGGGAAAGCTGTCGCAGTCCATGGACTACGGGGCCTTAACTCTTCAACTTAAGACCGATTTTGATGGGTGCGTGCGGATTCTGGCCGAGTTGGTGCGAAAATTCCCCATCTATCTGCTGAACTCAGTGAACCCGTATCGCCTTGAGGGGCAGAAGACCCCAGCCTTCGAAATGGCTGAGCAATTGGAGTGGCAGGTGCCCGAGCACGTTATCGTTCCCGGCGGTAACCTGGCGAACGGCGCGGCGCTGGGCAAAGGATTTTCAGAGATGAAGCATCTAGGGCTAATCTCCAGAGTGCCGAAGATCAGCGTGGTGCAGGCGTCCGGAGCGAACCCTCTCTACCGCGCCATGCAGGAGAACAACGGCGATCGCCTCCGACCTGTGGTGGCGGAGACGCGCGCCTCGGCGATCCGAATTGGGAGTCCGGCGTCATGGAAGAAGACGGTGGAGGTTCTTCGGTCAACTGGAGGCTGGGTGGAAGAAGCGACGGAACAGGAGATCGCTTTGGCCAAGGCGCAGATCGGTGCGGAGGGCATCGGCTGCGAGCCTGCATCGGCAGTAACGCTGGCGGGGCTCAAGAAGCTGGTGGCCCAGGGAAAGATCACGCGCGAGGAAAGAGTTGTGATTGTGCTGACGGGCCACACGTTGAAGGATTCCGACTACACCATCAACTATCATCGCGGCGAACTTCTGACCGCTGCGGAGACCGCAGAAGCGACCAGCCGCGAGCGTTCGGAACACTCCGCCTTGCTCAAGCCGCCACTTGCCCTTGAGGCTGACATCGATGTCGTTATGCGGGAGATTGAGCTTCAGATGCGCACCGCGCATGTGAACCAGCCAGCATGAGCGAACGAGACCCAAACGCTGCGGTCTATCTCAAGCTGCCAGCGACATCGGCAAACCTGGGGCCGGGCTTCGATGCATTAGGTCTGGCGATATCTCTCTATCTAACGATAGAAGCTGGGCTCTCCGCAGGAGCAGAGTTCTCCATTTTGGCCACGGGTCGCGATTCAGCCGTGTGCGGCAGTCTGGAAAAGAACCTCATCCTCGATACATATTCCGATGTCCTGAAACTCGCAGGCCAGCCTGTTCGGCCACTTTCTCTGGTGTTGAACAATGAGATTCCACTTGCAAGCGGCTGCGGCTCCAGCGCGGCAGCGCTGCTGGCTGGTGTTCTACTTGCCAACCACTTCGGCGACCTCGGCTGGACAGGATACGAGGCCATGGAAGAAGCCTGCCGCCGTGAGGGTCATCCGGACAATGTGGCAGCATGCTGGCTCGGTTGGATGACGATATCAGCCGTAGCCTTTAGAGAGGGGATAAGGCACTATATAAGTGCAAGTTGCGGTCAGCATCTAACGTGGAAGATGATGCTTGCTGTACCTCAAGGCGGCCTCGCCACCCACCGCGCGCGCGCCCTGCTGCCAGACAGCTACAACCGGGCAGACGCGGTCGCAAACATACAGAATGCGGCACTGCTGGTTGCTGCTTTCGCGTCAGGAAGAGGAGAGTTGCTGCGGACTGCTATGGCAGATCGGCTACACCAGCCGTATCGTTCCGCATCGTGTCCTTTGCTTCCACTTCTGCTCCCGCTGTCCGAGCGTCCCGGTTTTCTGGGCGTGGCGCTCAGCGGTGCGGGCCCCTCGGTGTTGATCATCGCTGAACCAAACAGCGGCGAGTCAACCGCCGCAGCTGTCCGCAAACACTTGCGCGATCACCAACACGAGGACGTTGAATTGATTGAGGTAACACCGTCTAAAGGGTCTATTTTTCGGTTACTTAGGTGATATGTACAGCTGCAATCCTTTATCATACCGTGGTGCACGTAGGAAGTTCTGGGGAGGGCTCCTGCGCCGCCCGTTGACCTCTGTACACCATCTCAGAGGTCCGGGCGTTCTCATTTTAAACTTCCCGCTGCGAACGAGCGTGGGCTTCAAGAGCTGCCCAGCCCACACCTTGAAACCCCAAAGCGGTTTACGCATCTATTATTTAGTTACTGCGTTTGGCTACAAAAATGTATTGCTGGCGCAGCAGGAGGCAGTGAAATGGCAGGTCAGTTCGTAACCGCGGTGGACGATGCGTCGTTTGAAAAAGAGGTTCTCCAGTCCTCGCAGCCAGTCATGGTGGATTTCTGGGCTGCTTGGTGCGGACCGTGTCGCGCGCTTGCGCCGGTGGTGGACGAAGTAGCGACCCAGTACAACGGAAAGTTGAAGGTCATGAAGATGGACGTCGACAGCAACACGGCAACGCCGATGCGCTACGGCATTCGCGGTATCCCCGCATTGATCATCTTCAAGGACGGCAAGGTAGCCGACCAGATCGTAGGCTTTGTACCCAAGGACACCATCGACAAGTCCTTGACGAAAGTTCTGGCATAAATCCAACCTCTCGGTGCGTACAGTGGCCCGGCGACGCATCTCGCCGGGCCATTGTTCTTTCAATGAGCGGTGCGATTCGCACTCCCATTACACTTTAGAAGATGCTTGAGTGGACCCTCTTCCGCGTGATCATGGTGGCCTTTTTTATCCTGGCCAACAGCTTCTTCGTGGCTGCAGAGTTTGCTCTTGTCAGTGTTCGCGTGACCCGCATTCAGGCTTTGCTCGAACAGGGACGGCCGGGTGCACGGACCGCCCTGCTGCTGAAGAATTCCATTGACGAGTTTCTTCCCGCGGTCCAGTTCGGGGTCACCCTCGCCAGCCTGGCTCTGGGGTGGGTAGGCGAGCCTGCCTTCGCTCAAATTATCCTCCGCCTCTGGTTAGCGAGCGGATGGTTCCCGCCGGAACACGCCGCTGTCTATGCGCACACCATCGCGATCGCGGTGGCTTTTGCCGTCATCACCTATTTTGAGGTGCTTCTTGGCGAGTTGGTCCCCAAGTCGCTCGCACTTCAAAGGGCCGAACGAATCGCGCTTGCAGTCGCTGGACCGATGGACGTGTTTATCCGCATGACGCGGCCCGCGGTAAAGATCATGAACGGTTCGGCGGCACTTGTGCTGCGGCTGTTCCGAGCACCACTCCGCGGTGAAGGTGCTGTACATTCGCCGGAAGAGCTGAAGCTGATCGCGACGGCAACGCGTCGAATGGGTCTCCTGCCGGCCTTTCAGGAAGAGATCATCCACCGAGCGATCGAACTGAACCACGTTACGATCCGTGAGATCATGACGCCGCGAGGGAAGATATTTTCCCTGTCTGCTGATATGCCGGTCGAGCAGGCAAGTGCACGAATCGTCGATGAACAGCACTCGCGTACGCCGGTCTTCGATCCGAAAGAAGGCCCGGAACAGATCATTGGGGTCGTCTATTCCAAGGATATCTCTCGGCTGATGCACTTCAGGAGTGTCTCTCTGGGGCTGGGAGGAGCAGGGAACTCCGGCCTGACGCTGCGCCAGGTCATGCGCGAAGTGATTGTCGTTCCCGAGACGAAGCTGGCAGTGGAACTGCTGCAGGAGTTCCAGGAGCGCCGGCGTCAGATCGCCATCGTCGTGGATGAGTTCGGCTCCACCGTTGGTCTTGTTACAGCCGAAGACGCGCTGGAGCAGATCGTTGGGGAACTCGAGGACGAGTTCGACACGTCCAACCGAACCACCCTCTTCAGTAGTCCAGGAGTCATGTCGCTCGACGGATCGACAAGCTTGCGTGATCTGCGGACACAGCTGCACTGGGAGTTCCCGCGCGAAGCGGGAGTCGAAACACTGGCCGGTTTTCTGCTTGCCCAACTTGGCCATCTTCCTGTTGAGGGTGAGAGCCTCGATCATGACGGTCGACGGTACGTCGTGGCCGAGATGAGCGGCCGGCGCATCAGCCGGGTGCGCGTAGCAAATCTAACCGAGCAGGCGGACGCAGTGGCAGACGGGCAAACAGACCTGGTCGGGGCGAACACCAGCGCCGGCGAATGAGACATCTTTCGATGCGCCTTCTCTGGACGCCTTTCCGCAGAGTTTTACTGACGCTACCCGTCGTCTGGGTGATTGCCTCGGTCGTCTTCCTCTTGATCCATCTTGTGCCCGGCGATCCGGTCGTGCAGATGCTTGGGGAAGGCGCGACCGCCTCCGATGTGTCTGCACTGCGTCATGCATATGGTCTCGATGCTCCGCTCGGCGAGCAGTACCTTCGGTACTGGCGCGGCATCCTGCATGCCGACTTCGGTCAATCCCTTCGACTCCACGATTCAGTGCTGCACCTCGTCGCGCAACGTTATCCGTACACGCTTGCGTTGACCGGATCGGCGTTGATTCTTGGTATTTGCGGTGCATTTCCAGCTGGCATATGGTCGGCGCTTTACAGAGGCAGGTGGCCCGACAAGCTCCTGGGAGTGGTAAGCCTTACAGGGCTGTCGTTTCCAAACTTCGCCTTAGGACCGTTGCTGGTTCTTCTGTTCGCCATTCGGCTTGGCTGGCTGCCAGTATCAGGAGCAGGAGGTGGTGACGGCTTTGACTTTCTGCTCCACCTTCTGTTGCCCGCTCTCACTCTGGCGCTTGGCTTGGCCGCCATTCTCACCAGAATGGTGCGAACAGCAATGCTCGAAGAATTGGGCCAGGACTACATCCGGACGGCACGCGCAAAGGGTTTGAGCGAAAAGACTGTGGTCTATCGTCACGCGCTGCGCAATGCACTCGTCCCAGTGCTGACCGTGCTTGGACTGCAGTTCGGCAGCCTGCTTGCGGGGGCGATTGTCACGGAGACAATCTTCAGTTGGCCCGGCATCGGCAGGCTGACGCTGTCCGCCATCTCGAACCGAGACTATCCCCTGGTTCAAGGGTGTATTTTGGCCGTCGGGGTCACGTACGTGGCTGTTAACCTGCTGACCGATGTAGCTTACACGATCGCTAATCCTAGGATCCGTGGGTGAGCGTCCACGCTAAGCCAGGGCGATAATGTATGGCTCAATCGCATCTTCGCCGATGGTCAAGAGACCAACTGTGATCGGAAGCGCGAACCGCCGCGGGCCCGCGCTTCCCGGGTTGAAGTACAGCACACCGTCCCGTACTTCTGTAACGGCACGGTGAGAGTGCCCGTAAACGACGACCGACACCTGTGCCGCAGCGGGCCTTATGTCTAAATCATCGATCGAGTGCACCATGTAAATGAACCTCCCGCTGATCTCCAGGAGGTCGGTAGCAGGCAGGTGGGAGCAAGGGCCGGCCACGTCGATGTTCCCGCGGATCGCCGTAACTGGCGCAATCTTCCGCAGCGACTTGAGGATCATGATGTCGCCAACGTCTCCAGCGTGCAGAATATGTTGCGCGGGCGCAAGCGCGGCGAGTGCTTCCGGTCGCAGCAGACCGTGAGTGTCGCTGATGACGCCGACGATGTACTTTGCCGCACTGATATCAATTTGATCAGGCAAGTCGGAGGCTTTGTAGCACCGCAAAGTGCTTGCTGTGGGCCGGATCGTGGGCGCGGTCGGGATCGATGCGCAGTTCCAGGCTGGTCACTTCGTTAAGGTCGACCGAATAGTCTTCGATCTCTTCCGTAGATCCACGAGGGCTGAACGTAAATTGCTGACGAACCACCTCGTTCATCTGTCCGGTCTGGTGCTTAGCATAAAGAGCGAACTCCTGTGACCTTTCGGCGGATCGCTCTACAAAGTGCAGACGGATGCGGCGGATTGCGGTCGGATGATCGAACGTGATCCGGATCAACTGCGGACCTGTGGCCGCAGCGCGCCAGCCCGCGCCCTGCCCGTCGCCAAAAGCTTGCTCGACAGGGAAGTTCGGATCTTCGGAGGTAATCTCAATGCTGGCATGTTGATCAAGATCGATCCAGGTGCCCTGCGCAGTGGAATGAGCGCTCTCTGCATCCGCTCCTACACCAATCAGACTCTTACGCATTCTTTACCTCCCGAAGGTCTTCCCAGCGAAATTCTGCGCCTAGATGCCCACTGCCAGGCGCGTCTTTGGGTCGAGATAGTCTCGCAGGGCGTCGCCGATAAAGTTGAACGAAAGCACGCATAACATCACCGCAAGCGCGGGGAACACGATTAGATGCGGCGAGTCGAAGATGTGCGAGCGACCGTCGTTCAACATAGCTCCCCAGCTTGGCGCGGGCGCAGGAACACCAAGGCCAAGGAAGCTGAGCGTCGCCTCGGCGAGTACAGCGCCGGCCATCCCAACTGCGGCCTGAACGACGAGCGGCTGAACGATGTTGGGAAGTATGTGCCGGCAGAATACGCGAAGATCGGACGACCCGAGGGCGCGTGCAGCTTCAACAAACTCGCGCTCGCGCAAGGCAAGCACCTGGGCGCGAACCAGCCGAGCATACGCCACCCAGCCGGAGAGAGTGAGGGCAAGAATCAAGTTGAGCAGCCCCGGCCCGAGAAACGCCACGAAGGCAATTGCAAGCAGGATTCCGGGAAGAGCGAGAAACGCATTCGACACATAGTTGTTGAGAACTACGTCGATCCAGCCGCCGTATAAACCCGCGATTCCACCTGCGATCAGGCCCAGCGCGACCGAACTTCCGACCACGGCAAGCGCAACCAGCATCGAGATGCGGGCGCCGAAGACGATTCTGGAGAAGATGTCTCGACCGAGTTCGTCGGTGCCAAACCAATGCGTCGCGCCCGGGCCCAGCAGACGGTGCTGCAGGTCGATGTGGGCAGGATTTGCCGAGGCTATCCATGGCGAGAAGGCTGCGCAGCCCATGAAGATCGCGACCAGCGCAGTCCCGAAGAGTGCGAGGCGGTTTACCGATGTTCTTGCCATCGCACTCCCAGAGTTTTGTCTACGTTTCGCACAAAAAAGAGTCGATCGAGGTTACTTTTGGAACAAAGCTGGCTAAAATGATTTTACGTTAATACAAAAAGCCTTTCCCTAGCCGCGCACCTTCGGATTTTACGACCGGCAGGCGCAACAACGATCCATTTATGGTGTCTAAACAACCGTTTATCCACCACTTAGTTCTTACCAGTGTGTACTGGAGAGCCGTTTGAAAATCCTGATCTACGGGTTGAACTACGCACCAGAACTGACTGGAATCGGCAAGTACACAGGGGAAATGGCAAACTGGCTGGCATCACGCGGCCATGAGGTGCGGGTGGTAACCGCACCGCCGTACTACCCGGCGTGGCGCGTGAACGAAGCGTATCGCAGGTCCCTCTACCGCGTTGAAGGCGACGCAAAGAAGCTGTCGCCGCGGGTTTACCGGTGTCCGCTCTGGGTTCCGGCCAAGCCTCGGGGCCTTAATCGAATGGTGCATCTCTGTTCCTTTGCGGTCAGCAGTTTGCCGGTGATGGCTGTGCAGACGCTCTGGAAGCCGGACATCGTCTTCACCGTGGAGCCGACCTTCTTCGCAGCGCCCCTGGCTTTGTTATCGGCAACCCTCACCGGCGCGGCTTCTTGGCTCCACATCCAGGACTTGGAAGTGGATGCCGCGTTCAATCTTGGCTTGCTTCCGGCTGGCGGCCATCTGCAATCGCTCGCCACGACCTTGGAGTCGTTTTTCACGAGCTGTTTCTCGCGGGTCTCGACCATATCGGTCAAGATGGTGGAGCGCGTCCACTCAAAGAGGTCTGCCCGCAGTGAAGTGGTACTGTTCCCAAACTGGGGCGACGTCGAGTCTGTGCGGCCTGCGCTCCCGGGCGCGGAAAATATCCTGCGCGACGAACTCGGATTGCACGGCAAGATCGTGTTTCTTTATTCGGGAAACATGGGAAAGAAGCAGGGGCTGGAGATTCTCGCCCCACTCGCGCAATCCTTCAGGGAAGATGCACGGGTCCACTTCCTCTTCTGCGGTGACGGAAACTTCCGCGCAGAGCTGGAAAAGCTTGTTGTCGGCTGTCGCAACGTGACGATGCTCCCACTCCGCCCCGTCGATCGACTCAACGACCTTTTGAACGCTGCCGACATCCACCTTCTCCCCCAGCGGAAAGGTGCGGGCGACCTGGTAATGCCTTCGAAGCTGAGCGGGATTCTTGCCAGCGGCCGCCCAGTGATTGCTACCGTGGACGCCGACACGCAGGTGGCGTACACGGTTGAAGGGTGCGGTCTGGTTGTGCCTGCGGAAGACGCAATCGCCTTCTCTCAAGCCGCTCGAAGACTGGTCGACAACCCCGACTTGCGGGCAAGCCTGGGCCTGGCCGCGCGGGAGTACGCTGTCAAATACTTGAGCAAAGAGCGGGTGCTTCGGCGCTTTGAAAGCGAGATGATCGCTCTGATCAAGCCGCCCGAACAGACCGAGGACGTACAACTTGCGCGCAGTTATCGGGGATAGTCTTCGCCGGAACTATTGATCCGCATCGCTGTCTATAGAGCTGGGAGCCTCTCGATGCTGGTCAGGTTTATTCTCTTTGCGTGCGCCGTGCTGCTCGCGGGTGCCGGCGGCTGGTCTCAAACAGACTCGATGCGCATCAGTCCCGCGGAACAATATCTCCAGGCGGCAGCGGACAGGGAGCGCGCAGTATTGAATCTCCCACCTCTGCGCAGGGACCCAGCGCTAGTGGCGGCTGCCCGGCTCCATGCGTGGCAGATGGTTCAGCACGATACAATCTCCCACCGGTTCGCACACGAAGCTGATTTGGCGACACGTGCAGCGGCGACCGGGGCGAAGTTCAGCATGATCTCAGAAAATGTCGCCGAATCACCGAGCGCACTCCAGATTCACGAGGCCTGGATGCACTCCGAGGGACACCGGCATAATCTGCTCGACGCGAACGCCGACTCGGTCGGCATCGCCGTGATTGCTCGAGGGCGACAGTTGTTTGCAGTTGAGGATTTCGAACGCAGCGTCCGGCCGCTGACTCTGGCTCAGCAGGAGGCTGCCGTAGCGGCAGCAGTATCTGCACGCGGCATCTTTGTGGAAGGAGCGAGCGACTCCGCCCGCCGCGCCTGTGAGGACCGCGATGATTCGCTCGGGGCGCACAGACCCGGCTTTGTAATGCGGTACACCAGCGCCAGCATTGATGCGATACCCAAGCAGCTTGTTACTGAGATCGCCACAGGCAGGTATAGCCGCGCCGTTGTGGGAGCGTGCTCAAAACAGTCGGACGGCGGCTTTTCGATGTACTCGCTGGCGGTACTGCTCTACCGCAACTAGACTGGAACCGCATCCGCGACTGACGCCAGTTCCTCGGCGGAGGCGGGCTGAGTCGGCTCCATCTGCAACAGGTCATTGAAGCGGTTGAAGTAGTTGAACAGCCCAATCGCTGCCATCAATTCAACCACCTCGCCCTCGCTGTAAAAACTGCGAAGACGGGCAAACTCGGCATCGGTGTAGCTATGCGCGTCGCGCGTCATCACCTCTGCCAGATGGATAGCGACCTTCTCCCGCTCGCTGAACTCGCGGCTTGGCTGCGCATCGTGCAGTTCGGCAATCTGTTGCTCCGACCAGCCCAGCTTGCGGGCTATGGCGGTGTGCGATGCCAGGCAATAGGGCGTCTGGTTGACCTGCGAGGTGCGGACGATAACCAGTTCCTTGAGAGCTTTGGGCAGCGTGCCCGTATTCAGCACCGCTTCCATGTGGGCGATGATGGTCTCAAAGATCTCCGGCCGATGGACGAGTGTGCGGAACATGTTTGGCACGTTGCCGCGCTCCCGTAGATACCGATCGTAAATTCGTGTGGAGCTGGCTGGTATCTTGTCGCGTTCTAAGCGGGAGAGTCTCGACATTCAGGTGTCCTTTCGGCCTGCTCTTGGATGATAAACCGGCGGTCGAGGCTATCGCTGGACAATCCAGCATCAGAGTCACTGTTTCTCTCCAAGCGTCGCAGCAATAGCAAGCTGTCTTTTTTCCAGTCCTGCACAACTTGCTTCCTTTTCCTGCACTCCAAGCGGAGACGTTTGCCAGGCAGAAGCGTTTGCGCGCTTGGTCGGGTGTCAGAAGTATGAAGCAGGGGATTTTGAAATGCCGGTAATGCCGTTGGAAGAAGTCAAAATCAGGCAGAAAGCAGGGAATGGAAGCGGGAACGCACCGGAGTCGCAGACCGCTTCTGCACCGGCAGAGCAAACGTCGCTGGAGCTATGGGGCGGCGTAGAGTGCACCATCAACCGTGTGGGCGATGTCTACTTCGACCAGTTCGCCCGGTCAGGGCACCGACAGAGAGTAGAAGACGACCTGGCGCGATTTGGCGATCTTGGCATCACCACGCTGCGTACCGCGATGCACTGGGAGCACTTTGACGCGACCGGCTCTTGGAGATCCTTTGATCGTCTCGTTCAAGCGCTCGAAAAGCATAAAATCAAACCAATCATCGGCCTGCTGCATCATGGAAGCGGCCCACGATCGACCAGCCTCGTCGATCCGGAGTTCCCGGACAAGCTTGCTGAATACGCCTGGAGATTGGCGCGCCGGTATCCCTCACTCACGGATTACACGCCCATCAACGAGCCGCAGACGACTGGCCGGTTCGCCTGCCTGTACGGCCACTGGTACCCGCACGAGCGCTCGATGCACTGCTACGTACTGGCGCTGGCAAACCAGATCAGAGGAACCGTCCTGGCGATGGAGGCGATCCGGAACGTAAATCCGGGCGCGAGGCTGGTCCACACCGAAGATGGCGGCCAGTTCTTCTCAACGCCGCAGCTTGAATGCTACCGGGCCGAGCGAGAGCATCGACGATGGCTGGGCATGGACCTGCTTTGCGGCAGGGTTGAGCACGGACATCCTCTGTTCGCGTTTCTTATGGCCCAAGGAATGACGGAAAAGCAGGTCCTCTGGTTCCAGCAGAACCCCTGTCCGCCAGCAGTTGTCGGATTGAACTACTACGTCACCAGCGACCGCTTCCTTGACCATCGTCTAGAGCTTTACCCAGACCATCTGCCGGGTGGCGACACCGGGTGCGAGCCTCTGGTCGACTTTGAGGCGGTGCGCGTCTCGAAACGCGGCATTGGCGGTGTTGGGCCAATTCTGCGCCAGGCATGGGAGCGGTACGGCATTCCCGTAGCCATCACGGAGGCGCATCTTTGCTGCGACGAAGAGGAGCGACTCCGCTGGCTGGCAGAGATCTGGCGCGATGCGTCCGCAGCGAAAAAGGACGGTGTCGATGTCAAGGCAGTGACTGCTTGGGCGCTGCTTGGCTCGTTCAACTGGAACCACTTGTGCATGGACGACAGCGGGTCGTATGAAGCCGGCGTCTTCGAGTTGAAGGGCAGCGACCGTGTCCCAACTCGTTTGGCGGCGCTGGTCAAAGACTTGAGCGGAGGTCGACCTGTAGACAGCGATACGTTGAACAAGCGCGGCTGGTGGCACAAACCCAGCCGGTTTACCGTTCCGCCAGCCTAGAAGGCTGTACTGAGGGAGAGTTAGGTCATCGAGAGAGTCTGGCCTCCAGCCCCATCCATGCCCGGAGGCGAGTCATGGGTGGGCACCCGGCGACAGCATTATGTGTGGGTTTGTGTAGATTTGGACCACGCTCGCGTACCATGAACGATCACGGCTCCCTATTGTCGCTACGCACCACAATTTCTGCTGCTTTCGTTGCAAACCAACCATCACTTACGGCCTGATAGTGATTCCTTGTAAGGAAAAATGAGGCATATATATGCTGGGACTTTGTAGCTTCGACGACGTTGGGGTATATACCCCGAAAGGTTATCGATTCTCCGGCCGGCAGCAGGGCAACTGACTCAGGCACTGCCTCACAACCATACGTTGCGAAATTGCCTATCTGTTGAACTCCAGTTTCAGAGGCAAGCAGGGTCAGGTTTGCTTGTAAAATGGTCCCATTGGGACAGTGTTTCCCGACCGCGCGCCCATCAATCTCGAGAGGGATAAGCTGGCCCTTACTGCTCAAGTTTGTTAGCTGCACCTCGAACTCCGCTCCTGCAAGCGGCCCTTTAAGATGTAAGATGGTTAGTTTCCAAGTCGGCTTCGGAGGCACACCTTCCAAGAGCACTTGTGGCATCGCGACTGCTGCGCCGTGAGTTGCGGATTCCTTCTTTGGAGGAAATGCTACGTGATTGCGGAACTCGACCACTGTCGTAGCTCCTAATTGCAAAACGAAGCTGAAATAAAGCAGGCCGCAATATACTGGTTTCACTGCTTCCTCACTGACAAGCTGCATATGGAGCAAAGTTGATGTTTCCGTCGAATTTACATGAACTGCCGTAGCTCGCGATGGGGGTGCCACAGGGCTCGCTGCCGGTGGAGGTAGTGTGAGGGATTTTCGGGTGTCTAACGGACGGTGATATTGGTACCCGCGTGGGGAAGATGGGCACTGGTGGCGCGATCCTTGGCTTCCTACCGGCGCACGAAGAACTCGAACAGGGCGATGGTTCCCACGCTGCCGATTAGGGTCGATCCAATCAGAAGAGCCAAGGCGGTCACTATCATGTTCAACCTGCTACGTCCTTAAATAGATTACTACCGCATCGAGGCAGCAGGCGTAAATCGCTAACGAGATATTTTCTCGCGCCTGCGCCTGGGTTATGTCTTCAACGAAGCGGCGGACGTAAAGAAGCCTCGCAATGATCGCCAGGAAGGTCAGGGTGTAGACCGTCAGGAATACCGTGGTGTACCGGCCTGCCAGATTCTGAAACCTCAGGTTGTAGAAGGCCCCGCCCGACGCGCCCAGCGCGAGAAGAGTAATGTCCAGGGTGACATCGATGGAAGTATCTTTTGTTATCTTCGTCTGTGATGCGACTGCCCGAAGGGTTGTCAGGATGAGACCCAGAGCAAGCGGGACGATGAGTACCCAGAAGATATCGAGCATGCGGAATGATAAGGGTGCTGCGCTGGGGGAGATTGCGCGGGCTCGGGGCATGACGGAGATTGCGAAGTCGGCGGGGATTACGCGGGAGGCGCTGTATAAGGCGTTGCGGCCGGGGAGCGCTCCGCGGTTCGATACGGTGAGCCGGGTGTGTGCGGCGCTGGGGGTGAAGTTGGTGGTGGTCCCGGAGGGTACCTAATCTGTCGGATTCATAGCGAAGTGTTGACATGTGGAGCCGGGGTTCCTAGTCTGAAGGTATGGCGACGCTTCCAAGCGAGATCAGCAGCCTTTCCGCAGACGAGAAGTTTGACCTGCTTGATGCGATTTGGGAAGACCTTGAAGCGCACCCACAGGCGCTTAGCGTCGAGCAGGAACAAGAGTTGGACCGGCGCATCGCTGCGTATGAGAAGAATCCCCAGATTGGAACACCATGGGAGCAGGTGAAGGCAGGTCTGCCGAAACGGTGAGTCTGCCGGTCATCTGGTCGGACGAAGCGAAGGCGGAGTTTATAAGTCCGAGCAGTGGTATGCCGAGATTGGCGTGCATCTTGCCGAGCGATTTGTACAGGCTGTCGGAGATACCGTCCGGCTCATTGAAGAATCTCCGTTTCGCTTTCCTGTTGTCTATCGGGACCGACGGCGTGCGGGAGTGAAGCGCTTTCCCTATAGCTTATTTTTTCAGATTGAAGCCGACCGCGTTTTGGTGATCGCCTGCTTTCATGGATAGCGTAATCCGCGCCGCTGGCGGCGACGCCAGACGTTGGCGTACTTCAGCGGCTGAAGCCGTTTGGTGAAGGTCGTTTGTGGCACGGCTTAGGCTGTGCCCTTCAGCAAGGCACCGATTGCTGCTGCTTCGACGGAGATTCTTGAGGCGGGGGGATGGGGCTTTGCTGGCCTCGGCGCTGGGGGAGATTGCGCGGGCTCGGGGAATGTCGGAAATTGCGATATCAGGCGTCTCCGTGGGCACCCGTCAATGAAAGTTGATTCGAGCTCATCCGGTATATATTAAAGGTGAGACCCTGGGCAAGGATTTTGGAGAATTTAGTGGCGCTCGGCGTTAGGACAAATAGGATGTTGTGGGGGCGAGCGGCTTCAAGGTGCTCGATTCCGCAGTGCCGTATTGAGCTAGTCGTTGATTCAACCGAGACTGATGACAACGCTCTGATTGGTCAAGCTGCCCATATCGTCGCCGAACGAACGGACGGTCCCCGTGGCGAGTCGCCATTGACCGTGGATGAACGCAATAAGTATGCGAATCTAATACTCCTTTGCAATAACCATCACAAGCAGGTAGACGACCAGGTGAACGACTTCACGGTGGATCGTCTGCGAGGAATTAAAGCAGAGCACGAGGCTTGGGTCAGAGCAGGTCTTTCCAGCTACGACCGAGAAAAGCAGGAAAACGACGAGCGTTGGGCGAGCTATATCGACCACTGGGTGATTCACACATTCATTGACTGTTGGCTTGTAAAGACGTCGTGGTTGCTCGCGCCGAACCCTTCGATTGAAGAGGAGTTCTGCGTGGGCCTACTCGATTTCCGTCAGTGGGTGTTGTCACGTCTTTGGCCAGAAAACCTGTCAGACCTAAAGAGCTCTTTAGAGAACTTTGCCAAGGTGGCAGGGGATTTAATCCATGAGTTTAAGAAACACAGTGATCCTAAAGCCGACGACAAAGTTCTCGTTACTCGAAAGTTTTATCAGAGCGAAGAGTGGGATGAAGAACTCTATTTCAGCCGTCTCAGACGGTACGAGTTTCATGTCGATCTCATACACGATCTGACTTTCGAATTGACTCGAGCTGCAAACTACATTTGCGATAGGGTTCGAGGTGGGCTTGATCGCTCTTTTAGGGTGGATCAAGGGGTGTTGCTCGTGCAGAGGTCAGCCGAGCTCGCCTTTTACACACATCGTGTTGAGTATCGAGGGCCGGAGCGAATCGAATATCCCTATCCGGGCCTCGAGTCATTTCTAAGCATCCGTTCCTCAAGAGACCTATTTCTGGGCGATAGCGCGGCTGCTGAGAGCAGTTTGTAATTCACTCCGGAACCCCCTCAAACTTGAAGGCTGCTGCTTTGAAGTCGCCAACTAGGTCGGGGTCTAGGCCGTGGTTCATCCAGTAGGCTCCGGAGGCGGTTTCGGGGGTGTCTTTGTTCAGGGTGCCGTAGATGGCGGTGACATGGTATTGCTTCGCGGGGTCGAGACCCTTGAGGTAGACGCGGGGGTAGGGGTAGCGCTCCGTGCTTGATTTGAGGAAGGTGAAGAGGACGGCCTGGTGGAGGTCGGGAGAGACGGACTCGGTGACGGAGTGGTCACTGCCGTTGCGGGGGCTGATGAGGCGGTAGAGGCTGCCTTGCTGGACGGTCTGGCGGACGGTTTTGTAGGCGGCGATGAGGTCTTTGGCGGTGCTGAAGTCGGTGTCGGTCCACTTGTTCAGGTTCGCGCCTACGCCGAGGCCGCCCTGCATGGAGGAGAGGAAGCGGTAGGGGAGCGAGGTGGTGCGGTCGTTGGCCCAGTTGTGCGCGTCGGTGACCCAGGCGGTCATGACCTGCGGGGTGTAGGCGTAGGAGAAGCCGTCCTGGATGCTGAGGCGGTCGAAGGCGTCGGTGTTGTCGGAGGGCCAGACCTCGTCGGTGAAGCCGAGGATGCCGAGGTCGACGCGCCCGCCGCCGGAGGAGCAGGACTGGATCTCGACCTTGGGGTGTTTGGCGCGGAGCTCGGCGAGAATGCTGTAGAGGTTGCGGATGTATTCAACGTAGACGGTCTTCTGCTTGTCGGAGTCGGGGCCTAGTTCGGGCCAGCCGGGCTCGGACCACTGGCGGTTGTAGTCCCACTTGAGGAAGGCGATGTCGTTGTCGGTGAGGATCTTGTCGAGAAAATTGAACACATAAGCCCGGACGTCTTTGCGGGCGAGGTTGAGCATGAGCTGGTTGCGGCCTTCGCTGCGCGGGCGGCCGGTCATGTTGAGGACCCAGTCGGGGTGGGCGCGGTAGAGGTCGCTGTCGGGGTTGACCATCTCGGGCTCGACCCAGAGGCCGAAGTCCATGTTGAGGGCGTGGACCTTGTCGAT
>CAZZYQ010000039.1:34016-39224 GCA_964658395.1 uncultured Granulicella sp.
GAGGCTTCGCCGATGCCGTGGTTTGAGAAGCCTGCATAGAAGAATGGTGTGGACAGCGATGCGCCGGGGGCGAGCGGGTACGCGAAGTCGAAGGGGTTGTAGCCGCCGGTGACGCGGACATCGTGGACCTGGTTTCGCTCGACGTTGATGCGCCAGGAGCCGGACCAGGCGAGGGCGCCGAACCAGACTTGGCCCACCTCTTCGTTCGTGGGGAACTCGGGATGCGGGCCGGAGGAGTTGGCGCGAGTGATCGCGAACCAAGGGTTATTCTGCTGTCCGGTGCTGCCGCGGCGGGATTCGAGAACAGTGGTGCCGTCCTTGATCTGCTCCTGGGTGAGCTGCCACTCGGCAGCCCACCTTCCGCTCAGGTAGCTCAGTTGGTAGTCGGTCCCGTGGGGGAGTGTCCAGGTGGCGGAGGCGGCTTGCTCGATGGTGAGCTTGTCCTTCGTCTTGTTGGTAATGACGGAGCTGCGGCCGATGACGCCGGTAGCGGGGTCGACGGTGTAGATGAGGTCGACAAAGACTTCGCGGGAGATGTCTTTGGTAGTGATGGTGAGCTTGTCGCCCTCGATCTTGTTCGAGACATAATGCAGCACTAAATCGCGATTGCCATCGGGAAAGGTGATCTTCAGGTCGGGCTCGGTAAAGTTGTAGCCGCCCCAGGCGCGGAACTCGTAGGGCGTGATGGCGGTCGTTGTCTCCATGCCGGAGAGCTCGCGGAACCGGACAGGGGTGGGGATGGGATCGGATGCGGCGAGCGGCGCGCCCCAGTAGATGGCCTGGAGCTCAGACTGGGCGTTGACGCCGAGGGCGTAGGTGACTCCGGGTGTGTCGATGCGAAAGACGTGGGTGGCGGCATCGAAGCGGATGTGCTCCTGCGCCGGGGCAAGGGAAGCGGAGAGAGCGAGGGCGGCAATGGCGGCCGTGGTCAGCGGCAGATGCTTCGGCATGTGACTCTTTCCTGGTGTTCGGAACTTTGGCCTGGATCAGCGGCGCGGATGCTCGGTTCGGTGCAAATCCTGGGTTTAGCAAGGTATACACCGGGGGTGGGGTGGATGTCAGCGCAGGTTGCGCACAGCGAGTCTGGACAGGAGAGCGGCAACTTGTCTCCTGGCCAGCGGGTGCTTCCTGTGGTGGGTAAACTGATTAGCATTGCGGACCAAGGACGCGGCGGGAGATTGATACGGATGATGGCTGGCGAGCGCTTAGGCATGCGAAAGGCAAGGATTGGGACGGCTGGGCCGGTGCAGGCAGCGTCTGGGCCTCTCGCTGCGCTCAGGCGGAGAGCGCAGGCAGGACAAACACGGAGATGCCCGGACTCGCTACGCGCCCTCAGGACGACAGTGCTTAGAGGGCTGCTTGTTTGGTTTATGGCTATGCTGCCGGCTGCGGCGTGGGGGCAGGCCGCAGGCGAGAAGGCTGCGGCGGCGACGGCCGTGAGTGCGACGATGGTGCCGGGTAAGTTTGTAGAGACTACTTCGGCCAGCGGGGTCAATTTTACCGCGGTGGCCTCGCATACGGCGAAGAAGTACTTGATGGAGACGATGGGGTCAGGCGTGGCGATGTTCGACTTCGACAATGATGGTCTGGAGGACATCTTCTTCGTGAATGGCGCGCCGCTGGCGGATCCAACGCCTAAGGGTACGGTGCCCCAGAAGACGGGGCCGAAGGACTGGAACCGGCTCTTTCATCAGAAAAAAGACGGGACGTTTGAGGACGTGACGGAAAAGGCAGGGGTGCAAGGGGTGGGGTACGGGATGGGCGTGGCTGTCGGGGACTTCGATAACGATGGCTTCGAAGACTTGTATGTAACGGCTTACGGCGGCAACAAGCTGTATCACAACAATGGCAACGGGACATTCACGGATGTGACAGCAGAGTCGGGCACCGGCGGCAGTGGATGGTCGACCTCTGCGGCCTGGGTGGACCTTGATAACGATGGGCTGCTCGACCTGATTGTGCTGCGGTATGTCAAGTGGGACTTCGACGATGTCTGGTGCGGGGAGCATCGCGAAGGCTACCGCGCGTACTGCCATCCTGACATCTTTCCGGCGATCGCGCCGCTGGTGTACCACAACGACGGCAAGGGGAAGTTCACGGAGGTGTCCGCGAAGACAGGCATCTCGGTGCCGGGCAAGGGGCTGGGTCTGACAATTGCAGACTTTGATCGCGATGGGAAGATTGATGTGGCAGTCGCGAATGATTCGATGCTGGAGTTTCTTTACCGAAATAAGGGCAACGGGACCTTCGAAGAGATCGGACTTACGTCTGAAATCGCAGTCGATGGGGATGGCAAGACTTATGCCGGGATGGGAATTGATTCGCAGGACTATAACAACGATGGTTTGCCAGACCTTGTTATTACAAATCTTGCGAACCAGAAATATGCGCTTTATAAAAATAATGGTGACGGTAGCTTCACGTATGACACCTATATGTCCGGAATTGCACGGATAACATTGCTTCACTCTGGCTGGAGTCTTCATTTTATCGACTACGACAACGATGGATTAAAAGACTTATTGATAGCCCAGGGGCATGATCTGGATACAGTAGAACTGAACGCTCCCCAGGTACACTACCGGGAGCCGATGCTGCTGGCACGTAACTCAGGGCAAGGATTTGTGGATGTGAGCGAGGCCTCTGGCAGCGTCTTCAAGGAGACGTGGGTCGGACGCGGGATGGCGGTAGGCGACTTAGATAATGACGGCCGTATCGATGCCGTGGTCACGACAAATGGCGGTGCGGCGCACATCTTGCACAACGAGACGGTCACCAAGAACCACTGGCTCACGGTGCAACTTACCGGCCACAAGAGCAATCGTGACGGCATTGGCGCAGAGATACGCGTTGAAGATTCGCGCGGGCACCAGGTAGTTATGGTATCGACAGCAGGTGGGTACCTTTCTTCGAATGACAAGCGGGCGCACTTCGGGCTGGGTGCCGATACTTCGGTGAAATCCGTCGAGGTGCACTGGCCGAGCGGGATTGTGCAGAAAGTGCAGGATGTAAAGGTAGACCAGATCTTGAAGTTGGATGAGCCGGCGGGTGCGGGGCGTTAAGGGCTGGGTTGGGGCGGCCTGGGCCTGAGGTGGAAGCAGCAGCTTCTCCGAGTTCGTTGCTGTGCCGCGTGGTGGGTTAGGGAGCGAAATGCGGGGGTCTCTCCACTGCGCTTCGCTTCGGTCGAGATGACGCTTTGTTGAGGGCGGAAAAGCGAATGCGGGGGGGCTCTCCATTGCGCTTTGCTTCAGTCGCGATGACGCTTTGTTTCGGTCCCGGACCGGGGTGAGACGAAGCTTCTTTGGGGCAGGTGCCCAGCCTGACTATTTTTGTTGGGGCACAAACACCGATTCACCATTCATGATGGTCCGCAGGACCTGGGTGTGGAGCAGTTCTTGCGGAGTCGATTTTGTGGGGTCGTGGTCGAGGACGATGAGGTCCGCGAGGTAGCCGGGTTCCAGGCGGCCTTTTTCCTGTTCGCGGAACTCGGCGTAGGCTGAGCCTTGCGTGTAGGCGTAGATGGCTTCCGCGATCGAGATCTTTTCCTGCGGCTGGTAGGTCTGGGTTCCTGCTTCGTTCTGGCGGGTGATCGCGGCGTAGAGGCCGCGGAACGGGTTGATGGACTCGACCGGGTAGTCAGTGCCGAAAGCTAGCGGGACGTGGTGATCGACGAAGGACTTCCATGTGTAGGAGAGCGGGGCTCGTTCGGGGCCAAGGCGGGCAGCGGCCCAGTTCATGTCGGTGAGCAGGTGCGAGGGCTGCATGGAGGCGATGACGCAGAGGTCGGCGAAGCGATTGAAGTCTCCAGCCTGGACGACCTGCGCGTGCTCGATGCGGTAGCGGAAGTGCGAGCTGTCGGCGGAGGGGTCGACGTGGGCGACGATTGCGGCGTCGGGGTCTGCGGGAGCGGCGGGTTGGGCAGGCGCGCGACCCGCTTGCTCCGCTACGGCGAAGGCGTTAAGCGCGACGGCGTTGGCGCGATCGCCGATGGCGTGGAAGCCGAGCTGAAAGCCGGCGGCGGCGCGTTCGGCCGCCATCTGGTTGAGCTTGTTCTGGTCAGGGTAGCGCAGCAGTCCAATGTTGCCCGGGTCATCGGCGTAAGGATCTACGAGTGCGGCAGTTCTTGAACCCAGAGAACCGTCCATGAAGGCCTTCAACATGCCAAGGTGCAGCAGGGCGTCGTCGGCGGGGTGGCTGGCACGGCGCTGCTTCAGGATTTCGAGGGGAGTGTCGAAGGCAAGCCACTCGCTGACGCGGAGGTTGAGTTTGTGGGCGTGCTCGAGCTCTTCGAGGACGAGGAAGTCGTTCCAGTCGGAGAAGTCCTGGACACTGGTAACGCCGTGAGCGAGCGCGTCGGCGATCGAGAGTTCGAGCGCGCGGCGGCGGATGTCGTTCGAGGGCGGCGGGACCTTCTTCTTGACGAGCGCCATGGCGGCATCTTCGCGGAGGATGCCGGTGAGGGTGCCGTCCTCGTCGTGATCGATCTGTGCGCCCGCGGGGGATGGGGTTCTGGCGGTGATGCCGGCGGCGGCGAGGGCGGCGGTATTGGCGACCAGGATGTGGCCGTCGACCCTTTCGAAGAGGGCAGGGTGGCTCCCGGTAGCGGAGTCGAGATCGGATTTAGTTGGGAGTTTCTTTGATGCCCACAGGGTGTGATCCCAGCCGCCGCCTTCGATCCAGCTGCCTGTGGGCGCATTGGCGGCGAAGGCGCCGATGCGGGACTGCATCTCGGCGAGGGACTTTGTGCCGGTAAGGTCTACGGTAAGCCGCTGCTGGCCGGCGCCTGCGATGTGCGTGTGGGCGTCGTTGAAGCCGGGCATGGCGAAGGCGCCGTTTAGGTCGATGACCTTTGTGGCGGGGGATTTGAGCTTGAGGATCTCGGCGTCGGTGCCGACGGCGACGATGCGGCCTTGTGTAATAGCAAGGGCGGACACGCGAGCGGGGGTCTTGGAGGTGTCGGAGGCGCGGAGGTGGGCGCCAGTGAGAATGTCGCCGTGGATGTAGAGGATGTCGGGTGGGATGGCTTGGGCGACGCTGATCAGGCTTGTGAGTAGAAGGGACAAGAGGGCGGAGAGAGGCTTGAGGCTCATGCGCATGGAGAGGGAAGTGTATCAAGCGGGTCCCGCGGTTTGGGAGAAACAGTGCGAATGCGGGAGTCTCTCCACTTCGCTTCGCTCCGGTCGAGATGACGGGTTTGGTGGTGAGGAA
>CAZZYQ010000040.1:0-31709 GCA_964658395.1 uncultured Granulicella sp.
CGAAGGACAAGGCTGCCGCGTTTTATTGGCCGCTGCTGACGGAGCTGTTTACGTATGCGGCCAATCGCGTTCCACCGGTCGCAAACTCCATCGCAAACTCGATCGTCGAGATCGACCTGGCGATGAAGACGGGCTTCAACTGGGAGCTTGGGCCGTTCGAGATGTTCGATGCTGCGGGGGTGCAGTTTACGACGGACAAGATGCGAGCGGCGGGAGTGCCGATCTCTCCGAATGTGGAGAGGCTGCTGGCCGCGGGCGGGGAGACCTGGTATCGCGACGATGCAACCGTCGCTTCGGGCCGGTTGTACTTCGATCCCGCTAGCGGCGAGTACAAGCCGGTGCCGGTGGCCGATGGAGTCACTTCTTTTGCTGTCATCAAGAAGGCGAACGGAACGGTAAAGAAGAATCCCGGCGCTTCGGTGGTGGACCTCGGCGACGGGGTCGCTGGTATTGAGTTGCACTCCAAGATGAATGCGCTGGGCGAGGACATCGTCTCGCTGATTACGCAGACGCTGAAGCCAGGGAGCGCGGCTGTCGCGGACTTCGAGGCGTTTGTGATCTCGGGGGATTCGGACAATTTTTCTGTGGGCGCGAATCTGATGCAGCTTCTGCTGGGCGTGCAGGAGGAGGAGTGGGACGAGGTCGACCTGATGGTCAAGGGCTTCCAGAACATGACGCAGGCGATCAAGTTCTGCCCGCGTCCGGTGGTGGTTGCGCCATACGGGATGTGCCTGGGCGGCGGGGTTGAGATTGCGATCCATGCGGCGGCGCGACAGGCTCATGCGGAGTTGTATATGGGGTTGGTCGAGACCGGAGTGGGATTGATTCCCGGCGGCGGCGGATGCAAGGAGTTGACGATACGTTCGATTGAGGCTGGGCAGAGCATTCGTCCGGATGGACGGGCTGAGGGTGTCGAGATCTTCGAGGCGCTGAAGAAGAACTTCGAGACGGTTGCGATGGCAAAGGTTTCGACCTCTGCGAGTGAAGCACGAGGACTGGGCTTTCTGCGGCCATCGGATGCGGTGACAATCAACCGCGACCGTCTGCTGACGGACGCGAAGCTTAAGGCGAGGGCGCTGGGCGATGCGGGGTATGCGGCTCCGGTGATGCGGGCCGACATCGCCGCTCCGGGAGAGAACGCGCTCGCCACGCTGAAGTTGGCGGTTTGGACGATGCACGAGGGTCAGTACATCTCCGACCACGACGCGAAGGTGGCGAACTGGGTGGCGTGGATTCTGTGCGGCGGCAAGGTAACTCCGGGGACGCTGGTGAGCGAGCAGTATCTGCTCGATCTGGAGCGGGAGGCGTTCTTGAGTCTGTGCGGAGAGAAGAAGACGCAGGAGCGGATCGCGTTTACGTTGAAGACGGGGAAGCCGTTGAGGAATTAGGTGTGTAATAGGAGGAGTTAGTCAGGAGGCGTTATGACACCCGTCGCAGAAAAAGCCGCCCCAATTCCCGGTGCAGCCGCAAGAGTTCTGGAGATCGTCTACCGCAACACCGCGCAGCCGGAATGGACCGTTGCGACCCTGCTCCAGGGCAGCAACGAAGTCGTGGGCGTCTGCTGGAGCAAAGGGGGGCGGTTCGGACGGGAATTCAAAGATCAGGACTGGTTCATTCTTCCGGGAAAAGTTGCCGAAAACGTTCTGGCCTCGGCAAGGGCGTTGGAAGCGGAGCGGCAAGAGAAGATGCTGCAAGGGTATCGTGAGCAAGCGGCCGATGTTGAGGCGGAAGCTGAAGCGCTGGAGTGGTGCGAAGCCCTGATCGGAGATGCTTTTGAGGAGGAGTGATGTGTTCTGGGTTGCGTTCGATCCTTCCGTTGGCGGCGAGGCGCAGAAGACACGACCGGCGATCGTGATCAGTAACAACAATGCGATTCAGGTATTGAATCGAATTCTGGTCGTTCCGCTCACCACGAATACGACGCGCGTCTATGACGGAGAGACGCTTGTGCTGGTGAGTGGAAAGGAACATAAAGCGATTGCCAGCCAATTGACCACCGTAAGCAAGCTTCGCGTTCGGGGCAGATACGGGACGCTCTCCGCGGAAGACATGCGACGCGTTGAAGAAGCTGTTATGTACCAAATCGGCGTTACGGCTTGAGGTAGTTATGAATGAAGTTGTGATTGTTTCGGCGGTACGGACAGCGGTGGGTAAGGCTCCTCGGGGAACGCTGAAGACGACGCGGCCCGATGACCTTGCGGCGTTCGCGATTCAGGGGGCGCTCGAGCGGCTGCCGCAACTGGATAAGGCGGAGGTGGAAGACGTGATCCTCGGCTGCGCGATGCCGGAGGCGGAGCAGGGGATGAACGTCGCGCGCGTGGCGAGCTTTCGCGCGGGGCTGCCAATTACGGCGAGCGGGATGACGATCAACCGGTACTGCGCTTCGGGGTTGCAGTCGATTGCGCTTGCGGCGGAGAGGATTCGCGGCGGCGGTGCGGACGTTATCGTCGCGGGTGGGACAGAGAGCATGTCGTATGTGCCGTTCGGGGGCAATAAGATCTCGGTGAACCCGTGGCTGGTGGAGAACTATCCGGGAAGCTATATTTCGATGGGGCTGACGGCGGAGCGGGTGGCTACGCACTACGGCATTACGCGCGAGGCGATGGACCAGTTCTCCTATGAGTCGCACCGGAAGGCGTTGGCGGCGATTGAGACGGGGAAGTTTGATGATGAGATTGTGCCGGTCGCGGTCACAAGTTCGAATGTGAATGGCAAAGGCAAGGCTAAGTCCTCGGAGGCTGTGTTTAGTGTGGATGAGGGGCCGAGGACGGATACTTCGCTGGAGGCGCTGGCGAAGTTGAAGCCGGTCTTTCATGCGAAGGGCACGGTGACAGCGGGGAACTCGTCGCAGACCTCGGACGGAGCGGCGGCGGCGGTGGTGATGTCGGCGGCGCGGGCTGCGGCGCTGGGTATTGCGCCGATGGCGAAGTTTGTGGCGTTTGCGTATGCGGGGTGCGATCCGGAGGAGATGGGGATCGGGCCGATCCATGCGATTCCGAAGGTGCTGAAGATGGCGGGGCTGTCGCTTGAGGATATCGGGCTGTTTGAGTTGAATGAGGCGTTCGCGGCGCAGTCGCTGGCAGTGCTGAAGGTGCTAGGGATCGATCGGGCGTTGGTGAATGTGAATGGTGGGGCGATTGCTCTGGGGCATCCGCTGGGATGTACGGGGGCTAAGTTGACGGCTACTTTGTTGCGGGAGATGCCTCGGCGAGGCGTGAGGTATGGGATTGTGACGATGTGTGTTGGTGGTGGGATGGGAGCGGCGGGGATTTTTGAGGCAGCATGATGAATCCGGCGAGTGATGGTTTGGTTTCAGAACGGGGGTTGTTCCGCAAAAACTGGTGGTATGCGTTGTCGACAGTGTTTGTCGTTCTACTGGGTTTCTTCCTCTTCTGGATTGAAGATGCTTTTGCGCGTTCTTGGTTTCTAGCCCCTTACAAATCGTGGCCGGCAAGAAGTACAGGCCTCATGAGTTTGGTAATTGCTGTAAGTTCACTTCTCTATTTCATTCGCCCACGATTCGTGTTGTTCGTGAATTCCGCTGCCAGTGGGACGATCTCAATTATGGTGCTCTGCTTTCTTGTGTCTATCACTGAGATTGCCCGAGGTAATAACGATTCTGGCGATGTTTTCTGGATTGTGGTTTTACCGGGGATTGTATGTGCGATTTACTCCTACATCTCATTCAGAAAGATTAAGCATTGATTCGAAGTGCAGAAGCAAAATGCGGGGTCTCTCCACTTCGCTTTGCTCCGGTCAAGATGACGGGTTTTGTTGCGGGGATCAAGAAAAGCAACTGCAGATTCCCTTCGGGAATGACAAGTGATGAGCGGGAGAAAAGTTCGAGCGGTATGGTCGTATTGAATTCGTCGGGGTCCTTCGACTCCGCATCGTGCGATAAGGCTGCACGATGCTCCGCTCAGGATGACAGCTTCTTTGAGCTTTTGTATGTGAGTTTGACGTTTTGAGGAGTTACACCATGGCTACTATGACCGCACCTATTCCTACCGCCAAGAAGATTGCAGGCGGCGCGTTTCTTATCTCCGATGCTGCTCCGGCGGATTGTTTTTTCCCGGAAGACTTTACCGAGGAGCATAAGCAGATTGCGCAGACTACCGCCGAGTTTGCGACCAATGAGATTGTGCCGGTGGGCGATGCCATCGAGGCGAAAGACTTTGCGGTGACACGGAGGCTGATCAAGGAGGCGTCGGAGTTGGGACTTACTTCGGTCGATATTCCCGAGGAGTATGGCGGGCTTGAGATGGACAAGGTGACCTCGGCGATTGTGGCGGACAATATCGCGAAGCAGGGAAGCTTCTCGGTTGCGTTCTCGGCGCATGTGGGGATTGGGACGCTGCCGATCATCTGGTACGGGACGCCGGAGCAGAAGCGGAAGTATCTGCCGAAGCTGGCGACGGGCGAGTTTGTGGGGGCGTATGCGCTGTCGGAGTCGACGTCGGGCTCGGATGCGATGAACCCGCGCAGCCGCGCGGTGCTGAGCGAGGATGGCAAGCACTACACGATCAACGGCGAAAAGATGTGGATCACGAATGGCGGGTTCGCGGACATCTACACGGTGTTTGCGAAGTGCGCGATTCCAGAGGGTGAAAAGGCAGGTGAAGAGAAATTGACCGCGTTCCTGGTGGAGCGTGGGACGCCGGGATTTGCGGTGGGCAAGGAAGAACACAAGCTGGGGATTCGTGGGTCGTCGACGTGCCCGCTGATTCTGACCGACTGCAAGGTGCCGGTTGAAAACCTGCTGGGCGAGGTGGGCAAGGGGCATCACATCGCGTTCAACGTTCTGAATGTGGGCCGGTACAAGCTGGGGTCGGCTGCCATCGGCGGTGCGCGCGAGGCCTTTGGCCATGGCATTCGGTATGCGAAGGAGCGGAAGGCGTTTGGGAAGTCGATCTCGGAGTTTGGGCTGATCCAGGAGAAGATCGCGGAGTGTGCGGTGGGCATCTTTGCGGGCGAGGCGATGTGCTATCGGACTGTTGGTCTCATTGACCAGGCGCTGGCGGGTGTGGACAAGAATGACACCAAGGAGATTCAGAAGCAGATTGAGAATTACGCAGTGGAGTGCAGCATCTCGAAGGTTTGGGCTTCGGAGATGCTGGATATGGTTGTGGACCATGTGGTGCAGATCTTTGCGGGTTATGGATATGTTGAGGAGTATCCGGCGGAGCGGGCCTATCGCGATGCTCGAATAAACCGGATATTCGAGGGGACGAATGAGATCAACCGGCTGATTATTACCGGGTGGCTGATGAAGTCGGCGATGAGCGGCAAGCTGCCGCTGATACAGGCGATCAAGACGCTAATGGATGAGGTCATGGCTGGGCCTTCTCCCAAGGAAGATCGCGAAGGTCCGCTAGCGGAGGAGTACAACCTGTTGGCATCTGCGAAGAAGCTGACGCTGTTCGCGGCAGGCTCGGCGACGCAGAAGTATATGGCGGCGATTGCAGACGAGCAGGAGGTGATGGCCGCGATTGCGGACATGATTATCCAGGTGTTTGTCATGGAGAGCTGTATCTTGCGCGCCGAGAAGATTTTCTCCCGGAAGTCTGGCTCAGGACCGAACAAAGAGGTAGCTGTAGCTATGGCGAGAATCTATGCTGCCAGTGCTATGGAGATCATCGAGGCTTCGGCGAAGAAGGTCATTGCGGCTGTCGCTGAAGGGGACACGCTGCGCGTGCAGCTGACGATTTTGCGGCGGCTCGCAAAGCATGATCCGGTGGACACGATCGGGCTCAATCGTCTGGTCGCGCAGCATGTTGTAAAGGCGGGAAGATATTTGATCTAGGGTGCGCTGCGGCTGGATAGCACAAAGGATGTAGTGCGGATGCGGCTCAGGTGCCGGGTTTAGGGATTGTGGTTTCGGGTTACGTCTGTAACCATCGACCCGACCTATGACAACCTGTACCGATTCAGGACACCGCGCTTCGAGAGTCTGGTCTCTCTTTGTTCTCTCTATTGCCACGATGGTGCCGCGAGCTTGGGCCCAACCAACCCACATCCATATGGAACGCGCGGAATCGGGGATAGCGGCTGGCACTGTGCCTGGAGCGGCGTCTGAGAGGAGCGATCTTGGAGCGCTGCCTGAGTCACAGATGCTTACCTTTGAGGTGCGGCTAAAGCCTTCAACGGAGCGGGCGGCGGCGCTTGATGAACTGATTGCGTCACAGATGGATCCAGGTTCGGCGAGCTATCGCAAGTGGGTGACCGCGGCTGAGTTCGGCACGATGTTTGGCGCGACCGAGGACCAAATCTCTGCAGTATCGGGATGGCTGGAGAGCGAGGGGCTCACCGTGCCGCGTGTCTCGACGGCAAAGACCCGCATCGAGGTCTCTGGGAGTGTGGGCCGAGTGCAGTCGGCGTTCGGAGTGCGACTGCGGCGGTATGGTCCAGCCGAAGCTGAGTACTTTGCACTTGGCGATTCCGTTTCGCTACCCGAGGGGGTGGCCGGGCTGGTCCGCGGTGTATCAGGATTAGGCAACTATCCGCTGCCGCCGCGGGCAACAGTACGGGCGCTCGGAACATACGGAGCGGCGATCGAAGCCGGAGGAGCTTCAAGCGCCGATGCGTTCGCTGCGATCGAGGACGCGGTCGATCGGAATACGCAGTCGATACTGCTGCTCGAGACGCCTGCCTGTGGTGCCGATGTGAAAGCCATGGATCGCGAGGCTTACCGTGCAGTCCTGAGGCAGGCAGAGGCGCAAGGGATTACCGTGCTCGCAACGACGGGCTGCAGTATGGGTGCATCAGGCACGGCGGGTAGCTTTCCTGCGGACTTAGCTGAAGTGACAGCGATTGCCTTGCCTGGCGGGCTCGATGTGCGGGGCGCAGGCACGGAACACTCGGCGGCTGGGTTCGCAGCGGCCAGCTTCGCTGGTATGGCGGCACGCCCGGCGTGGCAGTCTGCAGATGGGCTTCCGGCAGATGGGTTCCGCGCCGCGCCTGACCTCAGCGTGGAGAGCGTCGCTCTGGCTCAAACGCTGGCGAAGATCGAGCAGGAGACGGGCACAAGACTAGGAAACGTTGCGCCAACGCTCTACGAGTTGGCCAAGACGCCGAAACTCTTTACGCAAGTAGACGGTGCAGTTGCAGGCACCTGGGAGCGAGCGACCGGGCTGGGCGTGGTTGACTTGAAGCTGCTGGAGAAGGTCTTTCCCAGGGGATCGGTTGGTACGTCGAGCCTGCTGGTGGCAGCGGACTATGCGCCGATGCATGGCCACACTCTGACGCTGACTGCAACGGTGACGAGCACCGGCGGCACAGGCATTCCAACGGGCGCAGTCACTTTTACCAGCGCCCAGAAAGGGACTCTGGGAACGGCGACGCTCGATTCGACTGGCGTCGCAACCTTCAGCAGCAGCACCCTGCCGGGTGGAACGTACACGCTGACTTCGGTCTACTCGGGGGATGCGACCTATGCCGGATCGATTAGCGGCATCGCAACCGTAACTGTGATTGGCGAGGTGTCGGTAATTTCGGCGACGGTCGAGGCTGGGGCCGTGGTTGGAGGGAGTGCGACGATCGACGTTTCGGTGACGTCCGGCTCCGGTGTAGGGACGCCGAGCGGAACGGTGACAGCTGCGCCACAAGGGACTACGAATGCGGATTCCGCGTCGGTCACCATCAGCGGCAGCAACGGAACGGCGACGGGGAAGGTGCTGTTACCGGTCTATCAGGCGGGGCAGTTTACCGTGTTGATCTCCTGTACCGATCCTGATCCAAGCTTTACATGCTATTCCCCGCTTTCAGTAGAGATGGTCGTGGGCAAGGGTGCTTCTAGCACGACCGTGACTGCTTCGCCGGACGAGCCCGCGGCTGGAGCGTCTTACACTTTAACTGCGACCGTCGCGGCGAGTCCGGTCGCATCCGCTCGCCGCGGAACGAAGGTTTTATTTGCGCGGACTGGTGCCCCCAGGGCGGCGCAATCTCTGCGGCTGGTGGACAACAAACAGCTTCACGGACGGGACACAAGCGTTGCCGCACCAACCGGAAGCGTGCAGTTTCTGGATGGCGGAACGGTGCTGGGGACGCAGGCGATCGATTCCGGGGTGGCGACCTATACGGGAACAGCCAATGCTTCTACGCACAGCTTCAGTGCGGTGTATTCAGGCGATCAGAACTACGACGGGAGCAACTCCTCCGCGCCTGTTACTACGGCAGGTGGACTGCCGACGACGACATCGCTCACCGCGGCGAGCTACGTAGTGCTGGTGGGGCAGACGGTCACGTTGTATTCAACCGTGTTTTCGACCGGTGTGCCTTCGACGATGACGGGCACGGTGACGTACACCGCGGCGACGCAAGGGGTGCTGGGCACGGCGACGGTCGTGGCTGGACTGGCGACGCTCACGCTTAATGCGCTTTCGGCAGGAGTCTATAACCTGAGCGCGACCTACTCTGGCGATGCAACATTCGCGCCGAGCACCAGCACAACGACGGTAATTGTGACCGTAACGGCAGCAAATGCGGTGCTGTCCGGAGCGATTACCCCGAATCCGGTAACGTATGGCTCCGACGCGACGCTGGCGGCTACGGCCAGCTTCCCCTCGGGCGTGACCGGCGGCCCAATGGGAATGCTCCAGGCGGCGATCTCGGGTGTGGCCGGAGGAACGTACACCCAGCCGCTGGTGGCCTCGGCGACGGGGCCGAGCTCGAAGGCGACGTTCGTCTTTCCGGCGCCGGTAGTGGGAAAGTATTCGGTAAGCGTGAGCTGTCCGGCGAGCGACGTGTTTGCGTGCGGCGCGCCGGCGACGGTGCCGCTGACCGTGGTGCAGGGAGTGACACAGACGGTGCTGACCTTGAACCCGGCCGCGCCGTTTGCCGGACAAAAAACGCTGTTGACCGCGACGGTAAGCAACACCGGCAATGATCCAAGCTCCTATACCTTTACGGGGACCGTCCAGTTCTTTGTGAATGGAAGCCAGGTGGGCGCGGGAGCGATCAGCGGCGGCCCGGCGTCGCTCTCCGTAGCGCTGCCTGCAAACCCGGCGACGAGCGTTTCCGCGGTGTATTCGGGGGACACAAACTGGAAGGGAAGCACGTCGACCCCGGTGCTGCTCGCTGTGACTGCGTTGCCTTCGTCGACAATCCTGACCTCGAACGTCTCAAACGCTATCACCGGAGTGCAGGTTGTGTTGACGGCCACAGTGACAGGGGCCTCAACCGCCTTTGTTCCAGCATCTGCTCCGAGCGGACTCGTTGATTTCTTCGATACATCGGGGGGAACGGTGTCGAAGCTGGGTAGTTCGACGCTGGCCGGTCTGGGCGCGAACACCTCGGTAGCAACGTTCAATGCAACCAGTGTTCAGGGTGGAGCCCATGCGGTCTATGCGGTTTATGAGGGAGACCAGGTTTATGGGGGATCAACGTCTCCAACGGTCACCCTGGGCTTTACGAACTTTTCCGTGACCTTTGTTCCCGCAACCATGACGCTTACGCGCGGGCAGATAGGTCAGGCGACACTGATCGTCAACTTCGTGACCGGCTTCACCGGGACGGTAAGCTTTGGATGTGTGCCGCCGCCCAACGTGGAACTGACCTGCTCCTTTGCGCCATCGGTGCTGGCGCAGGGCGGGACGACGACCCTGAACGTGGATACGGTTGCGCCAAGCTCAGCGAAAGCGGGCGGCCACGCGGGGCTTACAGGCGGCGGTGTGCTTTCACGCAGGCTGGCGGGAGGAGCGGCGATGGCTTTGCTGTTCCTCTGCATACGACCGCGCCGTTTTGGCGCTCCGCGAGTCGGATTGCTGCTTCTGCTGGTGGCGATCGCCGCTGGAGGCGTGACCGGATGCTCGGGCACACACCTGGCGGGGACGACACCACCGGCCGATCCTGCGGCACCAACTGACCCGGGGAGCTCTTTAGGTACGCAGATCCTGACCATCACAGCCGCCGGTTCCGACGGAACGAACACGGTCCGGCACGACTTTCAGTTTCAGGTCACGGTGCAGTAGTGCGCTGGATAGCGA
The DNA here is from genome assembly GCA_964658395.1 of uncultured Granulicella sp. Classification (GTDB taxonomy): domain Bacteria; phylum Acidobacteriota; class Terriglobia; order Terriglobales; family Acidobacteriaceae; genus Edaphobacter. The sequence continues at coordinate 9,984 of CAZZYQ010000040.1, forward strand.
GGTGCCGGCTCTCCGCTGAGGTGCAAAGGAGGGGGTTAAGGCAAAGGCTAGCGGCGGCGCATCTCGCCCACCCCGAAGATCTCTGCGCCGGCAAGAGCTTCGCAACGGTCTAACGTTACCTGTTCGGGAAAGTCCAACCGAAACTCAGCTCATTCTGTGGGGTTCGCCTCTCCAGAAGCTGACAATGATGTTTGAGGTCGATTGATGCGCGGAACTAAATTGGAACGCTTCGCTGGAACCATGATTCTTCTTTGCGGATGTGTGCCGGCGATGTTAGGAGCGGTGCACGACCGCGTTGTGGGGGAGGCCCAAGGAAAGCCGGTCGCTCTGCCGCAGACGGTTTCGCCGCGGTTGAAGCAGGCGGCTGACCTGGGCGAAGCGAAGGGCGAAGTCGCGCTTTCGTCGATGTCGTTTCGGTTCAACATGACGTCGGCGCAGAAGGCGGCGCTCACACAATTGCTGATCGACCAGCAGAACCCGGCGTCGGCGAGGTACCACAAGTGGCTGAGGCCAGAGCAATTTGCGGACCGCTTTGGGCTGAGCGCCTCGGACGTGGCAAAGGTGTCCGCCTGGCTCACAGCGCAGGGTTTCAAAGTGACCGGAGTGACACGGAGCCGGACGGCGATCAATTTCAGCGGGACCGTGGCACAGGCGCAGGCCGCGTTCCAGACGAGCATCCATAGGGTTTCGCTGGATGGCAAGGAGCATCTCGCAAATGTAAGCGCCGCAGCGCTGCCCGCCAACATCGCCGCCGTGGTTGATCTCGTGGGCGGGCTGAACGACTTCAGGTTGAAGCCGAGGGCGCGGGTGCGTTCCGTGCAGGCGAGCGCTAACCCGAGATACACGTCTTCTATAACCGGCGCAACGTTTATCGCGCCAGGGGACTTTTACACCATCTACGACGTCAAGCCGCTGCTGAGCACTTCGGTGAATGGTACGGGTATGACGATCGCGGTGGCGGGACAGACAGACATCAGCCTGAACGATGTGGCGGCGTTTCGCTCGGCTTCAGGCCTGAGTGCGAACCTGCCGACGGTGAAACTGTACGGAGCCGATCCGGGAATACAGTCGGACGATCTGGACGAGGCGCAGCTCGATGTGGAGTGGTCAGGGGCGGTAGCACCAGCCGCTTCGATTGTGTACGTGAACTCTTCCGATGTGATTACCTCGTTGACCAGGATCATCGACGATGCACTCGCGCCGATAGCGTCGATCAGCTATGGCGCATGCGAGCTTGGCACCGGGGAGTCGGCGCTGAACTCGTTGAATCAGTTGTTTATGCAGGCCAACGCTGAGGGGATCACGGTGATTGGGCCCTCTGGCGACTCCGGCGCCACGGACTGCGACTACCAGGCCGCGACGGCGACACAGGGTCTTGCGGTTGATTTTCCGGCAAGCTCCCCCTACGTGACCGGAGTAGGCGGCACGATGTTCAACGAGGGATCGGGCACTTACTTCAACCAGAGCAACGATGCGAACGCAGGCTCAGCGATCTCGTATATTCCGGAGGCAGTGTGGAATGAGTCGTTGTCCGCAAATGAACTATCCGCTACGGGCGGTGGACTCAGTTCGTTCTTCACCAAGCCAGCGTGGCAGGTTGGGACGGGCGTGCCGAACGACTTTGCTCGGGACGTGCCGGACATCTCGTTCAATGCTGACCCTGACCATGATGGATACCTGTTCTGTTCACAGGGATCGTGTGTCGACGGCTTCCGCACAAGCGCGACGCCGACTTCCAACTGCACCACGGGCAGCTGCTTGAACGTTGTTGGCGGCACATCGGTATCGACGCCCGCCTTCGCTGGAATATTGGCGCTGGTGGAGCAGAAGATCGGCGCAGCTACCGGGGTCGGAAACGCGAATCCGGTGATCTATGGATTGGCAAACAGTACGTACTACAACAATGTCTTCCATGATGTGACGGTTGGCGACAACACGAGTCCGTGCACCGCAGGGTCGACGGACTGTCCTGCGGGTGGAAGCATCGGCTACGCCGCCGGTGTAGGTTACGACCTGGCGACCGGATGGGGTTCGGTGGACGCGTTCAATCTCGCCAACGATTGGTTGCTGGTGACGCCAACTGGCGGCGGAAGCACAACGGGAACGACGATCTCGACGACGACGCTTACCGCGAGTGCCGCGTCCGTGACAAGCGGAGCTACGGTGACGCTGACAGCGACCGTGGCGAACGGTGGTTCAGGAACGACGGGAACTCCGACAGGCACGGTGCAGTTCCTGGTAGACAACGTTTCTTCTGGTTCGGCAGTGACGCTCTCGAACGGCACGGCAACCTTTGCGCTGGGAACGGCGACGCTTGCTTCGGGCAACCACATTCTTTCGGCGGCGTACTCAGGCGACACGACGTTTGCGGGATCAAAGGCCTCGGTAGATCTCGACGTAACCTCGGCAACGATGCCCGACTTTTCCCTGACTCCAACGACGGCGACCGTAACAACCAAGGCGGGAACGGACGCTCAGGGCGTGCTCTTCACTGTGACCTCGGTGAACGGCTACGCCGGTGCCGTTGCATTCTCCGCGCTTACCACCAGCAGCACCCTGAATGCATCGGGCACATTTACGGTGTCGCCGGTGACCATCACAGCAGGTGGAACGGGAACGACGACGCTTAACCTTTCGGCGTATGTTACAAACGCGCAGGGTGCAAGCGGCATGATTCGCAGGAGCGCAGCGGGCGCGGCTTCAATGTTGCCTGCCGGAGTGTCCAGGAGCCGGACCGGGTACGGGTTGTCGGGAGCTGCACTGGCCTGCTTGGTCCTGGTGTGTATTCCGCGACCGCGACGGTTTGGACCGCTGCTGGGCGCGCTGCTCTCCGTAGCGACGCTCGCGGCTTCGCTGGCAATGTCGGGCTGCGGCAGCGGAACGTCGACCATCCAGCCTCAAATCAACTCCGCTCCAGGCACGTACACGATCAGCGTTGCCGCGACGGGCACCACTTCAACGGGGGCGCAGGTCACGCACAATGCCACGGTGACGTTTGTCGTGCAGTAGATGGAATGCAGTGCGACGGGGAGCCGCGGTGCCGCGCAGGCGAAACAGGATGTATACATAAGAAGGCCATCGGCCCCTGCTATGAATGCCTCTCTGAAATGCCGTTTGCGGTGTTTTTGGATCGCTGCGCTGTGTTGCGCGATACTGCAGGCCCAGGACGGGGTCGCACAGCCGGGTGCAGGCGAAGCCGTCACGGCAGCCAGCACGAGGGAGATGGCTGCGCGGCTCGAAGGCATCTTCCGTGCGAACGACTGGAAGGGCGACCCGAACAAGCCGGCGGAGCGTGCCGCTTACTACAAGGCAAAGCTGCAGGACAAGAGCATCGGCGCCGTTGGCTCAATGCAGGTGTTGCTGCAGATGTCGAAAGAACTCTTACAAGCGGGGCAGAGCGAAGACGCGATCCATGCAATCGACGAGTTGCGACAGATCGCGCAGGTGAAGGCGATTCCGCTGCCTGCGGACTTCGATAGGAAGGTGCGGGCGCAGGCGGCGATCTCCTATTTGCGGTTGGGCGAACAGGAGAACTGCGCGCATATGCATGGGCAGAAGTCGTGCGTGTTTCCGATCAAAGGATCAGGCGTGCACATGCTACCGCGCGGTGCACAAGGAGCGGTAAAGGAGCTGACCGGGCTGCTGGAGCGCAACCCTCAAGATTGGCAATCGCAGTGGCTGCTGAACGTGGCGTATATGCAGCTAGGCAAGTATCCGGCGGCGGTGCCGAAGCGATGGCTGGTGGATGAGGCGCTGTTCAAGTCTGATCGTGACTTGGGTGAGTTCGACGATGTCGCGATGGAGGCGGGGCTGGCGGTGACGGGGCACTCCGGCGGCGCGGTGATGGCAGACTTCGACGGCGATGGTCTGCTGGACATTGCCGTCACGTCATCCGGTCCGATGGACCAGATGCACCTCTTCCATAACAACGGCGATGGTACCTTCTCTGATGGGACATCGCGGGCTGGGCTGACGGGCGAGACCGGCGGCCTGAACCTGATCGAGACCGACTATGACAACGATGGCCATCCGGATCTGCTGGTGCTGCGCGGCGGATGGTGGGGCCGCTTTGGCAGATACCCCATGTCGCTGCTGCACAATCGCGGCGACGGGACCTTCGAGGATGTGACGGTGAAGGCGGGCCTGCTCTCGCTGCATCCAACCCAGACTGCGGCGTGGGCCGACTACGATGGCGATGGATGGCTGGACTTGTTTGTCGGGCATGAGTCCGGGTCCAGTTCCGGCCCAAGTACGGACGCCGAAGACCAGCATCCATCGCAGCTCTTCCACAACAATCATGATGGGACTTTTACCGAGGTTGGGGCGGCGATGGGACTGTCGCAACTCGGCTTCGTGAAGGGTGTGGCGTGGGGCGACTTCAATAACGATGGGCGCCCCGACCTGTACGTGTCGGTGAAGGGAGGCCGGAACCGCCTGTTTCGCAACGATGGACCCGGACCGGGCGGTGCACCGTGGCGGCTTACGGATGTGACCGAGCAGGCGGGAGTGGCGCAGCAGACCAACAGCTTTGCGACCTGGTTCTTCGACTACAACAACGACGGGTGGCCAGACATCTTTGTGGCGGGCTATTCTGTGGAATCGATGATGGACGTCGGCGCATTCGAATTGAAGAAACCGTTCCGGGCGGAGACGTCCCGGCTCTACCGGAACAACCATGACGGCACGTTCACAGACGTTGCCAAACAGACAGGTCTGGACCGGGCGATTCTGGTGATGGGAGCAGGATTTGGCGACCTGGACAATGATGGATGGCTCGACGTCTACCTGGGAACGGGTGAATCGAGCTACGAGGCGCTGCTGCCGAACCGCATGTTCCGCAACGCTGCGGGGAAAAGCTTCGAGGACGTGACAACTTCAGGTGGGTTTGGGCACTTGCAAAAAGGCCACAGCGTGGCGTTTGGCGACCTGGGCAATAACGGGAGTGAAGATGTCTTCGAGGAGATGGGTGGAGCGTTTCCGGGTGACACCTATACCAGTGTTCTGTATCGCAACCCGGGCAGCAGGAGCCATTGGATTATGCTCGAGCTCGAAGGCGTGAAAGCAAACCGGCCCGCAATCGGAGCGCGGATTGATGTTTGCATCGAAGAGCAAGGAAAGCAGCGGCACATCTTCCGCACGGTCGGATTCGGGTCGAGCTTTGGCGGCAATCCGCTGCGGCAGCATATTGGCGTGGGAGAAGCAGGCATGGTGAAGTCCGTCGAGGTGCGGTGGCCGGGATCAGGTGCCGTGCAGCGGTTCAACAACCTGCCGGCCGGCCGGATGTTTCATTTGCGTGAGGGCGATGCGGCTGCCCGAGAGATGAAGCCAAAGAGTTTTCGTGTTGGCGGTGGAACGATGCCGGCGATGGCGGCAGCGCAATGATTCTCGATATAAAGACGCGCCGCGGGTTTCTGAAGTCGCTGTCCCGCACGGCGCTGGTGCTTTCGCTTGAAGACGTGCTTGGCTTGTCGTTGCCGGCGCAGACTGCTGCGGCCGGGCAGCAGCCGACCGCATCGAGGCCGACCTACGATACGGCACCGCGGGCCGCTCCAAAGCTGGCATCCCCGATTGCGGGAACGCCTTTGGGGCTTTCTTTTATCGATGTGGCAAAGCAGTCAGGACTAAACGCAAAGACCATCTATGGTGGCGAGCACAAGAACCGCTATCTGCTTGAGACCACCGGCTGTGGGGTGGCTTTCTTTGACTATGACCATGACGACTGGCTGGATATATTCCTGGTAAACGGCTCGAGACTGGAGGGCTTTGCCAAGGGGCAGGAACCTATCTCCCACTTATTCAAGAACAACAGGGACGGAACGTTTACGGATGTAACGGCCAAGGCGGGACTGGGACGCTCTGGATGGGGACAGGGATGTTGCGTCGGGGACTATAACAACGATGGCTGGAATGATCTGTTCGTAAGCTACTACGGCCAGAACGTGCTGTACAAAAACAATGGAGACGGAACATTTAGTGATGTGACGGTGAAGGCCGGGCTGGGGCAGACAAGTTCACGACCACGATGGGGATCGGGTTGCGCCTTTCTCGACTACGACCGAGATGGGAATCTTGACTTGTTCGTAGCGAACTACATCGACTTCGATATTAAAACGGCACCTCTTCCCGAAGCGGCTGGGTGTGCTTACAAAGGAATCCAGGTAGCGTGCGGGCCGCCAGGTTTACAGGGAGGCAAGAACCTTCTGTACAAGAACAATGGCGATGGAACGTTTACCGACGTTTCCAAGAAGGCCGGCATGGGTGAAACGATAGGAACCTACGCCCTCAGCGTGCAAGTCGCCGACCTCGATAACGACGGCTGGCCGGACATCTATGTGGCAAACGACTCGACGGCCGCAACGTACTACCAGAACCAGAAAGACGGAACATTCAAAGACGTCGCAATCGAGTCTGGAATTGCGTACTCTCCGGATGGCAAGCCACAGGCCGGCATGGGCGTTTCGGTGGGTGATTTCAACCGCGACGGCCTGCTGGACATAGTCAAAACTAACTTTGCTGGCGATACCGACTCCCTTTATCTAAATCTCGGCGACGGCACGTTTGAAGATCACACCTACTTATCTGGCCTGGGTCTGAATACGCGATACCTTGGCTGGGGAGTTGGATTCCTGGACATGGATAACGATGGCTGGCTGGACATCTTTATCTCGAACGGGCACGTTTATCCAGAAGTGGATGGATCGCATGTCGATGCGCCCTATGCTGAACACAAATACCTTTACAGGAACCTGCGCAACGGGCAGTTTGAGGAAGTTACCGCGAAGGCCGGTCCGGGAATAACCGACGCGGTTGCGGCGCGCGGATGCGCATTTGGGGACTTCGATAATGATGGCGATGTCGATGTTGTCGTGAACTGCGTGAACAGCATGCCCCAGTTACTGCGATGCGACTCGACAGTCGAGCGGAACTGGATCAAAATTCGCACCGTCGGTACCAAGTCGAATCGCGCGGGAATTGGTGCGCGAATTAGCGTAACGACCCAGCAAGCAGGCAGTGCTAAGCCATTCGTGCAGGTTGAAGAGGTGCGTAGCGGCGGCAGTTACTACTCTCAAAACGATTTGAGGGTCCATTTTGGCTTGGATAAGTCGGAGAGAGCGGACGTTGTTGAAGTAAGCTGGCCCTCTGGCCGAGTTGATCGATGGAAAGATCTTGCCGCGAACGCGCTCTATGTCGTCGAAGAGGGTGGCAAGGTATTGAAGACCATGCCGATGAAGGCTGGTGCGGCCAAGTGACTTGGTGGCGAAGAGTAGCCGCGATACTTTGTGCCAGCGTGTACGCCGCGGCGCAAGGTCCTTACCCGGCTACAGAGGACCACAAGGCGCCTGCCTGGTTTGTCGATGTAGCGGCGAAGGCAGGAATCACCGTACGCAACGTGAACGGCGGCAGCGAGACCAAGCAGTACATTATCGAGGCGACTGGAAGCGGCGCGGCCATTATTGATTACGACCGTGATGGGTGGCCTGATATCTTCCTGGTGAATGGACGACAGTTGCCGAACGGTCAATCGACTTCCCCGAAAGAACTGGAGCCCACAAGTCACCTCTTCCACAACAATCATGACGGCACGTTCAGCGACGTCACGTTGAAGGCCGGACTGGCGGCGACTGGCTGGGGCCAGGGCGCGTGTGTCGGCGACTACGACAATGATGGCTACGAGGACTTGTACGTTACTCAGTATGGAAAAAATCGCCTGTACCACAACGAACGCAACGGTACGTTCAAGGACGTGACAGAGCAGGCGGGTGCGGGAGGCAGCGGAAGGGAGTGGGGAACCGGCTGCGCGTTTGTAGATTACGACCGCGACGGCAAACTCGACCTGATGGTGGCGAATTACGTTCACTTCGACCTTGCCAAGACGCCGGTACCAGGTGAAGCTGCGGGCTGCATGTGGAAGGGGACGCCCGTAATGTGCGGGCCGAGAGGGCTGGAGACCGCTCCGAATATGCTGCTGCACAATCTCGGCGGAGGCAAGTTCGAGGACGTCAGCAAGTCGAGCGGAGTGCAGAAGACGCTTGGGCATTACTGCTTCTCAGTAACTACGCTCGACTACAACCAGGACGGCTGGCCGGACATATATGTCGCCTGCGACTCGACGCCCGCGATCTTGTATCGGAACAACCACAATGGGACGTTTACCGATGTGGCGGCAGATGCAGGGGCGGCGTACAACGAAGACGGACGCGAACAGGCGGGAATGGGCTCCACTGCCGCCGATTTCGATGGCGACGGAAACATTGATCTATTCAAGACGAATTTTTCCGATGACACGTCCACGCTTTACAAGAACAACGGCGATGGCACGTTTACCGATGTTACTTATGCAGCGGGGCTGGGCATCAATTCGGATGCGCTAGGGTGGGGAACGATGTTTGCAGATGTCGATAACGACGGCTACCCCGACCTGCTTCTGGTAAACGGGCATGTTTATCCCGAGGTAGATTCAGCGAAGCTGGGAGCTACTTTTCGCGAGCGGCGATTTGTTTATCTCAATCTGGGGAACGGCAAGTTCAAAGACATCTCTGCCGCGAGCGGTCCGGGATTACAGACACCGCAGAGCGGACGAGGTCTGGCGCTTGCCGATCTCTGGAATGACGGGCGACTGTCGGCTGTGGTCAACAATCTTTCTGACCTGCCCATGCTCCTGGTCAACGAGGCGAAGAACGGCAACCACTGGCTCGGGCTGCAATTGGTCGGCACAACTTCGAACGCGAGCGCAATCGGCGCGCGGGTACTGATGCGTGGTACGAAGAGGAACTGGGTGGACGAGGTACGAAGCGGTTCGAGCTATAACTCATCAAGCGACCTGCGACTCCATTTCGGCCTGGGAGGCGAGAGCACTGTGAAAGAGGTGCAGGTCCGCTGGCCGAACGGCAAGGTCGAGACGTTTCCGGTAGCCGCAGTCGACAAGATGGTGACGCTTACCGAGGGCAGTGGAAGGTAAAGCCCTGTCCCCTTGCGAGATGTTATATTTGGCGGGCGAGAATCGAGTGAGGATGCACAATGAGCGATTTGTCTAGTCGCAGGTGTTCGGCGTGTTTGCGGGCGGCCCTGAGGGCAACCGCTTTGGGACTGCTGATGGTAGCAGGGCTTCAGCCGGCGGTTCTGGAGGCGCAGACAACGAAGGGAACGGAAGCGAGCGATCCCTGGTGGAAGCATGCCGTGATCTATGAGGTCTACCCAAGGAGCTTCCAGGACTCCAACGACGACGGCACGGGCGATCTGAACGGCATCACAAGCCGTCTAGACCACTTGAAGTCGCTGGGTGTCGATGCGATCTGGATTGCGCCGATGTTTCCTTCGCCGCAGGTGGACTTTGGCTACGACATCTCGGACTATGAAGCCGTCGACCCGCAGTACGGGACGATGGCAGACATGGACAAGTTGATTGCCGAAGCGAAAAAGCGCGATATCCGCGTGATGTTGGACATGGTGCTGAACCATTCGAGCGACAAGCATGCGTGGTTCAAGGAGTCCGCCAGCAGCAGAACCAACCCGAAGCGCGACTGGTACGTATGGAAAGACGGCGTAGGGCCGAACAAGATGGATCCGCCGAACAATTGGCAGAGTATCTTCGGGCACTCGGCTTGGAAGTATGATCCAACAACGAAGCAGTTCTACTACCACAAGTTTTACGCAGAACAGCCGGACCTGAATTGGCGCAATCCCGAGGTAGAAAAGGCGATCTTCAGCATGCTGCGGTTCTGGCTGGACAAGGGAGTGGCGGGCTTCCGGCTCGATGCCATCCCAACGCTCTTCGAGAACGAGGACATGAAGGATGAAGTCCCCATCAAAGACGCGAATGGGCAGACCCAGACGAACGCATTCGGGGACATTGTGCTGGATGATGCGCAGACGAGTGGCAGACCCGAGGTGCAGGACGTGTTGCGGCGGATGCGAAAGCTTGTGGACAGCTATCCCGGCAATCGCGTGCTGGTAGGAGAGACGTATGTGGCGTCCATCGCCGACCTGGACAAGCTATACGGCGGGGACAAGCACGACGTGCTGCATATGCCGATGGACTTTAAGGTGGGGATGCTGAATCATCTTGATGCTGCGGGATTTCGCAAGAACGTGAATGAAGCGGAGACGATGCTGGGCACGAACCATCCGCTTTTCGTCTTCGACAATCACGATAACCCGCGCATGGACCGGTACTGCAAGGCCGAGGCCACGGACACGGGTAAGGACGCGACTCCAGAGGAGTGCATTGCTATTCAAAAGCTGCTTTCGACGCTGCTGTTTACTTCGAAGGCTACCGCGCTGATGTACTACGGCGACGAGATCGGCATGCAGACCACGCCACCTACGCGCGTGGAGGATGTGAAGGACCCGATCGGCAAGCTTGGCTGGCCGAAGGAGAAGGGAAGGGATGGCGATCGCACTCCGATGCAGTGGGACACGAGCAAGAATGCGGGGTTTACAAAGAGTGATAGTCCCTGGCTCCCGATACCGCCAAACTACGTGACCGTCAATGTGGCGGTAGAGAAAGGTCAACCGGACTCGCTGCTGAACTGGTACTCCGGATTGATCGAGATGAGGCGGACCAACGTGGCGGTGCATAGCGGCAAGATGACAATGCTGGATACGTCGAACACAAAGGTGCTGTCGTATCTCCGAAGGGGTGCAGACGGCAGGAACGTCGTGGTGGCGCTGAACTTCACGGCAACGCCGCAGACGGTTTCTCTGACGGAGACGCGCGCGGGGAAGGCTTCGACGCTGATGACGGATGCGACGGAGTTGAAGTCTGTCACTTCGCTTGACTCGCTGACCCTGCCGGCTTACGGCAGCTGGATCGGTGAAGTGCGGTAGGTGCTGTGTTTGATCTCCGATGGAAAGCTGATACGCGGAACGTCTGCAGGGATGACAAACATGCTCGGAGACAGAAGAGGGTTCTCTGCAGGGACGAAAGAATAAATAAAGAAGCAGATATCCTTCGGAATGACTAGAAATACAAAGAATCAACTAAGTTCCTTCGGGAACGATGGAAAATGGCAAGAACGGGAAGGGACGAACTTACGATGACCTCCTACCTGCTGAAAAGCAGTGTTGTCGGTGCACTGGGCGGATTGCTGTTTGGCTTTGATACGGCGGTGATTGCCGGAACGACCAAGCAGCTTACTGAGGTTTATCAGCTTACGCCGACGACGCTTGGACTGACTGTCTTCATCGGTCTGTTTGGGACGGTGCTTGGCGCGCTTACTTCCGGCGCGCTGGGTCAGAAGATCGGCGGACGCGAAGCGCTGCGGATCATGGCGATCTTATACGTCATCTCCGCAGTAGGGTGTGCAGTTACATGGAGCTGGACGGCGCTGCTCGTCTTCCGGTTTATCGGCGGCGTGGGCATTGGAGGCTCTTCCGTGCTGGGACCGGTGTACATTGCGGAGCTTGCACCGGCAAAGTGGCGCGGGCGCCTGGTCGGCCTCTTCCAGATCAACATCGTCATCGGAATTTTGCTGGCTTATCTGACGAACTATTACATCGCCACCTTGAACCTCGGCGCGACGGAGTGGCGCTGGCAGCTCGGCATCGCGGCGTTTCCGTCCGCCATATTCCTGGTGTTGCTCTACGGCATTCCGCGGAGTTCGCGATGGCTTCTCACGAGCGGTCGAACGGACGAGGCGCGCAAGGTCCTGGAGATGATGGGATCGCCCGACTCCGAGGCTGAGTTGCGCGAGATACAGGACTCGATCCACATGGAGCGCGGAGCGGCTTCGGAGCCGCTGTTCCAACGTAAGCTGAAGCTGCCCATCTTTCTCGCGATCACGATTGGGATGTTCAACCAGCTGGCAGGAATCAACGCGATCTTGTACTACCAGAACATGATCTTCGAGAAGGCGGGATACAGCGCACTTTCGGGATACAAGCAGGCCGCCGTGGTCGGGCTGATGAACCTGGTTGCGACGTTCTTTGGCATGTCGTTGATCGATAAGCTGGGGCGCAAGACCCTTCTACTCATCGGCTCGGTGGGCATGGCGGCGTGCCTGGCAGGAGTGGCGGGAGTCTTCTTCTCCAACGCACATCAGGGTTTGCTGATCTATCTGCTCATTGTCTACATCTTCTTCTTCGCGATCTCACAAGGCTCGGTGATCTGGGTGTACATCGCGGAGGTGTTCCCGAACCGGGTGCGGTCAAAGGGGCAGTCGCTGGGATCGGGGTCGCACTGGGTGATGAATGCGATCATCGCGCTGATCTTTCCGCTGCTTGCGGCAGCGTCGGGCGGTATACCATTTGCATTCTTCGCGGCGATGATGGTGCTGCAGTTCTTTGTGGTGATGTTCATCTACCCAGAAACGAAGGGGCTTACTCTGGAGCAGTTGCAGCAGAAGCTGGGTACGGGCTGAAGCGGCAATGCCGCCGTTGCGGTCCTCGAATCTCGTGGAAGCTATTCCTGTGTGTGGCCGCAAGACCCTCATAAGGCTCGGCCGGCGCCCGGCCGAGCTGAGCCATTGCCGTAGAAGAGCCTCAGGCAGCAGGTGAAAAGGGCGGCTAACGTTTTGATCGTAACGGACGAGCCGACCGGCTTGCGACGGCATGTATCAGATACACTCAAAAATCGTAATGGCGCTCTTTCATCGCAGCCCGGACACAAGCCTGATACAGGGTTCGCTGCGCTTTGTTCTGGTTGCTGCGCTGGGTATGGGCATGGCTGTTAGCAGTACGGCCCAGGACGCAAAGCAAACCTCCTCCACTGACAGTGCTGCACCGCAATCAGCTTCAACGGTCACGCTTGGCGAGCTTCAGCGGATGATCGAGCGCGGCCATGCTGAGGACGCCCTGAAGCAGCTCGATCAGCTTGCCGCGCCAGCATCAGGCGCAGCCGTTCCTGCCGGAGTCGAGCGAGTCCGCGGCTTGGCGTTCTACTCCCAGAACAAGCTTTCCGAAGCGGAGGGAGCCTTTGCTGCTGCGATCAAGCAGGACCCTGCAGATAGAGTGTCGACACAGATGGCGGGGATTACGCTCTATCGCCTGGGAAGGCCCGCAGCGGCGATACCTCTTCTGGAAGGGGCAGCACGGCTGAAGGAAGCGCAGACCCAGACGATGTCCGGGCGGCAGAGCTCTCCCGTAGACCCGCAGTACGTTCTGGCCCTTTGCTACGTAGACACGCGCCGGTACGATGACGCGCGGCATGCGTTTGCGGCGCAGTATGGATTTCCCCCGGACTCCGCGCCGGCTTATCTGCTGGCGGCGCGTATGTTGCTGCGGCGGGAGTACATCCCAGTGGCGCAGGAGTTTGCGCGCAAGGCGCTCGAGCTTTCGCCGCAACTGCCGCTGGCGCATCGGCTGCTCGGAGAGACGCAGTTGGCAGGGAACCATCTTGAGGAGGCCATCGCGGAGTTGCAGAAAGAGCGGACGATGAACCCGCTCGATCCGGCGACCTACGATCGGCTGGGAGATGCGTATACCCGGCAAGGAGACTTCGACAGCGCACGGCAGGCCCTGCAGGAGGCCATTCTTCTGGATCCAAACGCGACCGGGCCGTTCATTCTGCTGGGCAAGGTGTTGTTGAAGCAGCAGGACGCGGCCGGAGCTTCGACTTACCTGGAACATGCGCGTGGGATGGACCCGCAGAACTACATGACACATAGTCTTCTGGGCCAGGCGTACCGGCAGATGGGACGGCAGGACGAGGCGAAGAGCGAAACCGACACCGCGGAGAAGCTGCAGGCCGCGGCCGCGCCGAAGCTGATCGATGCACATTAGGCCCTGGTCTCGATGCGGCAGCCGAACGGCCATGCTTGGCTCGATCACGGCGTTGTTCTTCTTTGCCGCAGCATTGGCGGCCATCAAGAGTCCATGCGGCGTTGTTGTTCAAGCTGCTTCCACCTCGCGAACGCTCACCAACCCGGATGCGCAATGCCAAAGCTGTCACCGTGAGATCTACGATCGTTACGAGCGCACGCCGATGGCACAGGGAAGCGGCCTGGCCGCGGCGGGGCTCGACCGAAGTGAACTCTCAGCCAAAGACCTCGTGCATGGTCCATCCGGTGTTACCTACCATATAGATGTCAGAGACGGAACAGCCTACCTGACGTACAGCCGCTCGGCCACCGCGGGGAGAGCGGCGCTTGAAGGTGAACACCGGCTGGAGTACTTCATCGGCTCCGGCCATCGCGGCCGCACCTTCCTCTATCAGCAGGAGGGCTTCTGGTTCGAAGCGCCTATCAACTGGTACGGCAAGAAGCAGCTGTGGGACATGGCTCCGGCCTACGAGAACGTCTCCGCGATGCCAGACCCGCTGCCGGTAGACCCGAACTGTCTCCACTGCCATGCTGGAGACACGCAGCCCTCACTTGGTGCAGCGCGGAACCACTATGCGGACGCGCCGTTCCGCTCGGGGGGGATCGGCTGCGCGGCTTGTCACGGAGATTCGACGGCGCATCTGGCGGGCGTAGGCGGAGGCAAACCAGGAAGCGGCCCCATCGTGAATCCAGACAGGCTTGATGCGGTGCGGCGAGACAGCGCCTGCATCCAGTGCCATCTCGAGGGCGATGCAGCGGTCTACCGGGCGGGGAAGTCGCTGGCGGCATTCAAGCCCGGCGACGAGCTCTCTGACTCTGTCGTGTACTTTATTGACGCAAGCAAGGCGCAGCTTGGCGGGCGGGCCAGCAGTCAGTACGAAGCGTTGTTGCGCAGTGCGTGCAAACGCGGCAGCGGCGATAAGCTGACCTGCACCACCTGCCATGATCCGCACAGTTCGCCTGAACCCGCGGAGCGGGTAGCGTTCTTCCGGGCCAAGTGTCTGGGCTGCCACACGTCCCCGGCGATTGCCGCGAAGCATCATCCAGAGCAGCAGGATTGCGCAGTGTGCCACATGCCGACGCGCAAGTCGCTCGACATCTCCCATGAGCAGTTGACCGACCACGACATCGAGAAGGTGCCAAACACAGCCGCGCTGGCGCTGACCGACCTGTCGCGTCGGCGTAGCGTGGAGCTTGTCCCTGTGGGCGCTTCGGCCGGAAGTGACCGCGAATTGGGCCTCGCGTATGCTCAACTGGCGCACCATGGAGATCAGGCGTCGGGTGAGCGTGCGCTGAAGCTGCTGCAAGCTGCCCTGAAGGCAGGAAGCGATGACTTCGAGGTGCGGGACGAGCTAGGACTGATGCTTCAGATCTCCGGCGCGCGAGACGCTGCTGCCGAACAATATAGGACCGCGCTGCGGCAGCATCCGCAGGATGTGGCTGCTGCGGCGAACCTCGCTGTGCTGGATGCGGCAACCGGCCAAACGGCGGAGGCAGTTCGCCTCTTGACTGAAGTGGTGAACAACGATCCCAGCCAGACTTCCGCCGGACTGAACCTGGCGTTCATTGAGTGCCGGCTTGGCCGGACGACCGAAGCAGCAGCAGTGGTGCGACGAATGCTTCTGTTCAACCCCGATTCGAGCGCGGCCTACCGGCTGCTCGAAACGGGGACCTACGGGAACCAACGCTGTTCGATGAAATAAGTAGGCTTCTTCCCGCGAGGATCGCTACTGAGACGGCTTGCCCGCGGCCGCTTCCAGTGCGGCGGCCTTTCTGCGTTCCTCGGCTGCTTCGGCCTTTCTGCCGGCGCGGTCGAGCGCCGCGGCGAGCGCCAGATGGGGGGCGGCATAGCCGGGATCGGCCTCGACGGCACTCTGAAATTGCGCGAGCGCATCCGCATTCTGCCCGCGCTTCATCAGCAGGTTGCCGCTGTCGAGACCAAATTCGGCCTTTTGCCGGTTCACGGCTGCGCGGGTAAGTTCCGCGCCGATTTTTCGTTCTGCAGCGGCCTCTTCCTTATGGCCCTGAGAGGCCAGAATTGCAGCCAGGTTGATGTGCGGACTGGGCTGCTGCGGCAGGAGAGCGATGGCCTGTCGCAATGCGGGCACGGCCTTGTCCGGCTGCTGCATCTGCTGGTAGACGCTGCCGAGCGTGGCCCAGGCTTCGCCATTGTCGGGGCGCAGCTGCGTGGCCTGCTCCAGGCTGGCGGCGGACTTCTCAAACTGGCCCTGCTGCATGAAGAGGATGCCCAGGGTGTAGGGCGGGTCCGGGAGCGAAGGGTCAAGTTCGGCGGCCCGTTGAAACTCTGGCACTGCGGCGGCCAGGTCATCCTTCAGCTTCAAGGCCAGGCCAAGGTCGTAGTGCAATTGCGGATTGTTGGCCTCGATCGCCAGCCCGGCCCGGAACTGCTCCAGAGCGTGGTCGAGGTCGGCCTGCTGCAGGTACGCGACGCCGAGGTCTTCGTGCACGGTGGCGTCGGAAGGAGCGAGCTTGAGCGCGCGAAGATACAACGGCACGGCGCCCTTTGCATCGCCAAGCTGCACCTTGCAGAGAGCGGCGTTAGTCAGGACCTGTGCGTCCTCCGGCCGTGCCTCTACCGCTTCAGCGAAGAGCGGCATCGCCTCCTTGGTCTGGCCCGCGGACTGAAGAGCGAGCGCAAGCTGGTACTTCAGGTTGATCCCCTGGGGCGCGGCGGGCGTGTGAGCCAGCATTGCTCGAAGGAGATCGATTGCCTGCGCGTCCTGGCCGGTCGCCAGTAAGGCGCGGGAAAGATCGACTGCGTACGGGACCGACTCGGGTTGAAGCGCATGCGCGCGCTCCAGTTCAGGGACGGCCGCCGTCGGCCGATTTGTCGCCAGTTGGACCAGGCCCAGGCGGTAGTGTGCCGACGCTCTCGTCTCATCGAGCGCGATCGCACGGTGAAATTCTGCTTCCGCTTCTGTATATAGTCTGCGCTGGGCGAAGACTGTGCCGAGCGAGTCGTGCAGGCGGGCATTGTCGTCGTTCGAGGCGCCACCGCCGTCTAACGCCGTTCTGAGTACGGCCTCAGCCCCTGCCGCGTCGCCGGTTTCGGAGAAGGCTGTGGCGACAGCGACCGCCGCGTCGGCTGGGAGCGGGTCGTTCGCTCCGGCTGCCATCTGCCGAAAGACACCGAGTGTACCGCGGTAGTTACCTAGGTTGGAGTAGGCAATACAGAGATTGAGCAGAGTCGACCGATCGCTCCCGCCGAGCTTCCGGGCAGTCTCGAGTTCGGTGACCGCCCGGGATGGATTGCCCGCTGCGATCAGCACCGTGCCCAGCGCGCTATGGGCCGCGGCGATCGCCGGTGCAAGACGGACAACTTTCTCGAAGCTGGCTTGTGCGGCTGCCAGGTCGTTGCGCTCGAACGCTGCGCTGCCCTCACGGAATGCGGCGTCGGCTGCCTGCATCTGGGCGGTGGTTTGGCTGCGAGACTGCGTGCCGGACTGTCCGTAGCCTTCGGACGCGCCCGGTGTCTGCGACTTGGCAGCGGAGACGCAGGGAAGGCCAGCTACGAGGCCAAGCAGGACGATGAGGCGGGGCTTCATCTTAGGGTCATTGTATCGATTGGCTCCACCACAAGGAGATCAGGGTTGTCGATCTTTGCCTGGGCATGTGCGACCTCAGCGCGACATGGATGCATCCACGGCGTAGAGGCATATTACGGCTGCCGGTGGCATTTGAGAGTTGACTAAACGTTTTAGTCTTCCTGCACATGGCCCGATTGGGTGATGCCGATGCTGGTCTCCACCTTTTGGTCGAGTTTCACCCTATATTTCGATTGACATCGTCTGATGCCGTCGCGTAACGTTCTCCTCGTTCACAGTCATGCCATCTGCTGAATGGTGAATGTTCTCAGACGACCGAGTACGTTCCCCTTCCAGTATCTGGGAGTGATTCAAGAGCAGCACTCCGGGCCGTCACTTGTTCGAAGTCACAGGGCCGGAGAAGCAACAACGCTTTACAGACTTGGGAGGAGTAAAACATGCAAATCATCAGGCGCTTTCTTGGCCTAGCCGCTCTCGTAACGCTGTTGGCCGCCGCGCCAAGCAGTTTTGCACAAGCGGTCTTCGGAACGATCGTCGGTACGGTTCTTGATTCGACAGGCGCGATCCTTCCTGGTGCCACCATTACCGTGACCAATCCGGCAAAGGGAACTTCAAACACCTACACCAGCAACTCGAGCGGCGAGTTTACCGTCGACCACCTCATTCCCGATGTCTACGACGTGAAAGTAACGGCTGCCGGCTTCAAGGCCTATCAGCAGCAGGGCATCAGGCTGTTTGCCGATACGGTCACCAAGGTGAATGCGACCATGGAGATCGGCGGCAGCGACCAGACGGTCGAAGTAAATGCTGACCAGGTTGCACAGCTCAAGACCGACCGCGCCGACGTTGCGACGGTGTTCAGTTCGCAGGAAGTCGTCGACCTTCCCATTCCCGACCGTAATTTCACCAACCTGCAGCTGCTCCTTCCCGGCGCCCAGCAACTTGGCTGGGGTCACGCTGCCAGCGAGAATCCTCAAGGATCGAAGCAGATCGAGGTAGACGGACAGGCCTTTGCTGGTGTGTCCTACCAGTTGGACGGGACCGATAACCAGGATCCTATCCTGGGAATTATCGTCATCAACCCGAACGCAGACTCGCTTTCTGAAGCGAAGATTACGACGCAGAATTTTGACGCTGAGTTCGGCAAGGCTGTTTCATCCGTGATCACCGTCCAGACAAAGTCGGGCTCGAACAAGTTTCACGGCACCGCATTCGACTATCGCGAAAGCAATGCAAATCTTGCAACCGATCCGTTCAACCAGCCTCGTTCGAGCGCATTTCCTGGTGGACTCAAGAACCAGTTTGGAGGTTCGCTGGGCGGCCCGATCCTGAAGGACAAAGCATTCTTCTTCATGGACTACCAGGGCGTCAGGCAGAAGGTTGGTTTAGGTAACAGAGAGACCGTGCCAACCAGCCACCTCGTCCAAACCTGCCTTGGAACCGCGGCTCCTACCTATGGGGCTGTAGCCGGATGCGATTTCAGCGAGTACGCCAAGCCCATCATCGACCCGACGAATCTTTTGGGGAATGCTGTGCCTAATCCGCAGCTGATCTACAACAACGCCGGGGGCGCGCCGACGCCTTTCGCGAACAACGTAATTCCCGCTGCAGATGTCTCCCCACAATTTATCAACCTGCTCAAGCTGCTCGCTCCCTACGCGCCGAACACCACGTCGAGCGGACCTCTGGCAGCTTTGGTGAACAACTATGCGGCCAGCGGACAAGGCGGCCTTAACGATGACCAATACGATGTTCGAGGCGACTACACTGTCAACGACAAAACTCACGTGTTTGGTCGCTTCAGCCGCTTCACCGACGTCCTTGCGGGCACGCCGATCTTTGGAGCGGCTGGCGGCAAAGGTTTCGGTCTCAACGGCTACTCGGGCACATCTGAGGGTAAGAACTCAAGCGTAGCAGCCGGAGTGGACGTTGCGCTGAACGCCAAGCTCGTCACCGACGTTCGTCTCGGCTACTTCCGCTACAACATCACGACCCACAAATACAATGAAGGGGTCGATTTCGCTACGAACCTCGGCATTCCAGGGTTGAATCTTGGTGATGTGATTACGAGTGGAGCGCCAGCGTTCGAAGGCCCAGATCCCGGCAGCTTCGGAAACGGCAATAGCTCTGTCTACTACGGTCAGGGCCTAGGATTCACGCATTGCAACTGCCCGCTCATTGAGCACGAAGATCAGTATCAGGTCGCCAACAACTGGACCAAGACCATTGGTAATCACGCGATCAAGTTCGGCGTCGACTTGCGCTACGCTCGCAACCTGCGGGTCCCGTCGGACACCGACCGCACCGGTATTCTTAACTTCGGCACTGGTCCGACTGGTGACGGTTCAGGAAGCAACGGTCTCGTTTTCGCCACGATGGCTCTCGGCAAGGTCACAACCTTTGGACGATATTTCAGCACGTCGACCAACGCGAAGGAATTTCAGAAGCGAATGTTTGGCTATGTGCAGGACACGTTCCGTGCCCGGCCCAATCTGACCTTGAACTACGGCTTGCGCTATGAGTATTACGCTCCGGAGACGATTAATGCTCCCGGCAACGGCTCACTGCTGAATCTAAACACCGGGTACCTTCAGGTCGCTGGAGTTGGTGGTGTTGCCAGCGATATGAACATCGGTGCTCCAAAGTATGCGTTCAACCCGCGTGTAGGTCTTAACTACGAAGCGCGTCCTGGTACGGTGTTCCGGGCCGGCTACGGACGTAGCTTCGACATAGGCGTGTTTGGATCAATCTTCGGTCACGCCGCGACGCAGAACCTGCCGGTTCTCTCCAGCCAGTCGCTCACTCCAACGGGCGGCGATAACGCAAACAACACGAACTACACCTTTACGTTGGCGACCGGACCGCCGGCACCCGCTGTGGTTCCCACACCGTCGAACGGATTGCTGCCGAACCCGGGTAATCTGGTCAACTCTCACGCCCGTCCCACTACTGAGCGTCTGCCTACCCTGGATGCTTGGAACGCGGCAATCCAACAGGCCCTGGGATCGTCATGGTCCACTACGATCGCGTACGTTGCGAACAAAGGGACACACACGCTCGGCGACTCCTCTGGTCAGCAGACAAATCCCAATGAGGCAGGGGACTTCTTGCCGGCCCAGTACAGCGTAACGGGAGCTCCGCTACACTACGATCCGAGCGTCGCTGGTACCGATGTCGGAGGAGTTCCGGCTGGTCTGGCGGGAGTCACGGGTATCTCGGCCAACGGCGGCACCGCCAATCAGAACTACCTCCAGCGCTACTATGGCCTGATCCTCCCAGGATGTTCCGATCCGCTTTACACATCGCCGGGAATCGGGGGCGTCAACGCCCCGAACGGTGGCTGTGGATGGACGAACGGGATCCAGTACTATGGTGATGACCAGGACACGCACTACAACGCGATGCAGGTGACCGCAACCAAGAACCAGTCGCACGGCTACTCGCTCAACATCAGCTATGCCTGGCAGAAGGCGATCAGCGAGAGCACAGGCTATTCGACGTGGGACCGTCGGGCAGTCCGTGGCCGTGACTCAGCACTTCGTCAGCAGCAGATCATTGTATATGGTCTTCTTCAGCTGCCATTCGGCCGCAATAAGGCGTTCCTCGCTCACGCAAATGGAGTTGTCAATCAGGTAGTAGGAGGATGGGAGATCAGCCCTGTTGTGAACTACTCGAGCGGTCTGCCCTTCACACTGACCTATGGTGGAGGCGCTCTGAGCTGCGGTGCGTCCAACGTTGGCTCGGCACCATGCCAACTCAACGGTAATGCAGGCCAGTTCCATACAAAGAAGACCGGGTACGCCGGCTCGAACGGAAACCTGGCGTTCTTTCAGCCGTACACAGTAAACGGAACCACTCTCAGCTCACCGGGTGGTGGTACGTTCACCGTGCCGGGTCTGGATCAGATCGGAAATACCGGCCGCAATTCTGTCTTTGGTCCGCACTTCTTCAATGCCGACATCTCGGTGCAGAAGAACTTCAGCATCCGCGAAGGAGTTATATTCCAGCTGCGAGCTGACGGATTCAACGCCTTCAACCACATCAACTTCGGCAACCCGAACGGGAATCTGCAAAACGGCGGTAATATTGGTAGCGGACCTTTCCCAAATGGAAGCTCCAATCCGCGCCAGATGCAGTTCTCTGCTCGCGTTCAGTTCTAAATTCATAGCTAACGCACAAAGCGAAAGAGGGAGCCTTCGGGCTCCCTCTTTCGCTTGCAGCGTCCGAGCTCCCTCTTTCGCTTACGGCCTCCAGCGGCGCTTCGCTCTTGCGCTGCTGCCATAATCGTCACCAGCTCAGCGTGACTCTCTGGCCTTGGTAGCCGTTGCCTGCGGGAAAAGATACTGTGAGAGCTCTCAAGCCATCCGTCCGAGTCTCACCCAGACTTGCGCCTTCGGCTCGTA
>CAZZYQ010000040.1:31809-38683 GCA_964658395.1 uncultured Granulicella sp.
AGAGCTCTCAAGCCATCCGTCCGAGTCTCACCCAGACTTGCGCCTTCGGCTCGTACGTTCAAAGCGGGTGTGTTCAGCCGCACGCCGAGCTCGGATGTGCTACCAGCTGTTCCCTCGAGCTCTAAAGTGAGCGTATGACCATCGAACACTTGTGAGAGCACCTTCATCTGAGTAGTACGTGCACCCGGCAAAGGCAGTGCGTGGGGGATCGCGATCTCGACCGCGGGGAGAGGAATGCTGAGCGTGTCTCCGCTGCGATGAGCCCCCTTGGCTGTACTTCTGAGCGTGACCTCGGCACCTGAGATGGTTTCGATGCGGACCTTCATGGCTGCGCCTTCACGCTTGAAGTGGAGTGTGCATACCGATTCTCCAACATGAAGCTGGCTGATGGTGGCGTTTTGCCACCCGGCAGGCAGATTCGGTGTGAGGGTGATCGACTTGGTCTGTGCGTCAATGTCGATGCCGAACAGGCCTCGTAGCGCCGGCGAGATAACCATGGCTGAGGACCAGAGCTGATGGCTGGTGCTCCTCCCAAAGGGTTGAAAGAAGGCGCCGGAGAGCAGTTCCGTCACGGCGCCGAGGTCCTGGGTCGTGGTCTGGTCGGCGTTCTGCATCAGGTGAGCAAAGCCAGAAAGCGGTCGTCCGGAGCGATAGTCCGCGAGCGAAGCCCAACCGGTAAAGAGCGGCCACACCGATCCCTGGTGGTAGCTTATGGGGTCATATACCGGATCGTTCTCAGCAACATCGCGCGCGCCCCAATCGGTCGAGAAGAGGTGCGAGTCCCAGTCCCGCAGGCTGGCGTCCGGGTGCTGCAGAGATGAGCCGTAGTTCCACCACGCGACCGCTGGATAGATTGTCGCTGTGTGATCGAGTGAGCCATCGGGATTGCGGCTGAACGCGTACCTCCGCGAACTCGGCTCGTAGTATTCCGCTTCGATCTTTGCGGCGAGCGTCTTTGCCCGCGCAGCGGCAGACTTCGATGTGGCATCGTCTCCCAGCAGAGTGGACAGAGCGGCCATCGCTGCCGAGGCCTGCTGGTCGAAGAGAGCAAGATAGATCTCCTGGTGCGGCATGCCTCCCGGCCAGCTTTCGACCCAGCCAGTGCCCTGGGAGTTGTCGTAGATGCCGTCGCCGTCCGTATCGTGGGAGGTTTCGAAGGCCCATGCCTTCTCGATCGCCTGCCGGTGCGTGCGCAGAAACTCGATATCCCCACTGGAGCGAACGTAGTCGAGCATCAGGGTCAGAAGCAGCGGGGTGGCGTCGGCGGCCGCATATTCGTACGGCAGCGACCTCCAATCGACTGACCCGGCTGTCTGTGAGTACTCGTGCATCATCTTGCCGTCTTCCCGTTGCCGTTTCAGCAGGAACTCGAGTGCAGTGCGGGTTAGTGCAAAGTCACCCATGCTGTTCACGGCATAGAGGGTGTAGAGCGTGTCGCGACCGAAGTACCAGCCAAAGCCAGGGCGCGCAGAGTCGCCCGAAGAGTAGTAGCCTGCGACGAGTCCCATTTCGCCCTCGGGGGACCGCGCCTTCAACTGCTCGATGGACAGCTCCGCCCACGCGAAGGCGTCATTTAAATCGGCGTCAGGGGTCTGGATGGAAGTAAGCTCGCGTTCAAGCTTGGCGTACGTTGCCGCATGCCGCTTATAGATCTCGGGTAAATCACGGTCGAGTTTCATCAGCTTGCTTTCAAGCGAAGCGGTGCTCGCCGTCTCAGGCGTCTGTCCCACGGCCATCAGAAGCGGAAAGGCGCGGCCTGCATCGCGCTTGGGATCGAAGTGCAGCTTCAGCTCCAGGGGATGCACCTGCGGCTTCTCCTGGTACGGCGCGAGCACGCCGGGCTGAGCGCCGGGAATAGTGACTGCTCCAGCAAGATTGTCGAAGTCCGTATGCAGAATATAAACACCGTGGGCAGTGTCCCATTCGGGTGAAGGAATGCCCTGGCTCTGCTTCGGCCACATGGGCCGCATTTCCGGTGTGAAGCTGAAGGTTAGGTCCAGGGGTCTGGTGGAATCGATCTCGAAGAGGACGACCGCTCCGGTACCGTCTGCCGTATCTTCAGGCGCAAACATCGTCTGCCGCATGGTGAACGCAATGTGGGAGTAGGTGATGGTGGTGCGGTCAGGGTACACCTCGATCTCCGCGGCATCCGCGTTCAGATCGATGGGAACTGTATAACCCTCGACCTCGGCACGGATCGCGAAGTGACTCAGCAGCTTGATCGGAAGGACCCAGGCTTCAAAAGTGCCCTCCTGCTGGCCAACTACGATCCCCCGCGGACCGGCGACAGTGAAGGGCTGACCGGCCTGTACGCGCCGGCGGATGACTCGAGCGGAGTCAGCAGCTTTGAAGCCGAAGAACGGAGTGAAACTCTGGCCGTGGGCAATAGCGACAGTGCCGCACAGCATGAGAGCGGCTTCTATAGAACGAGATCGCATCGATCCTCCAAGACTGTAACAACCGAGTCTATCGCTTTTCCCCATCATCGAACGCGTCCCGCTCAATGCGATCTGTGCTGATCGATTGCCTCAGCGGAAGCCGGCGTAATGCCGCTTGCGAGCCACAGCCGTAGCAACCGGGCCGAAAGGATATATTCTGTTGGGCAGCAAACTGCCGGGCAGCCGCGTCCGCAAGCAAAGGAACCGATGACACGAATCACTGGAATTGGCGAGATCTTGATGGATGTGTTTGAAGCAGGCAATGCGACGGTTGGGGGCGCTCCTTACAACGTTGCGTTCCAGGCACATCAACTCCTGACTGCATTCCACCGCGGCCATGGTTCTGTTGTAAGCGCAGTTGGCACAGATAAGTGGGGAGGGCACATCCTCTCGTCGCTTACCGAGGCTGGTATTTCAACGGAGTGGATTGCGGTGGATCCTGTGCACGCGACCGGTGTAGCCACCGTCTTAGTCCGCGCTGGCGAAGCAGGATTCGAGATCGCACCCGAGGCTGCGTGGGATTATCTTTCATCCAGTCCGGCCATGGCAAAGCTTGCCCGCGAGTCGAGTGCGGTCGCGTTCGGCAGTTTGGCGCAGCGTTCCCCGTCTTCTGGCGAGATGATTCGCGACTTCGTGTCCAAGGTCAACGGCCCGCGGTTCTATGATGTCAATCTACGGCAAAACACCACGAACGGTGTGCGCGGTTACTCGCCAGAGATCATCGACCAAAGCTGCAAGGTAGCCACCATCTTGAAATGCAACGAGGCTGAGTTGGTTGTGCTAAGTGAGATGTTCGATTTTGCCGCTCCTGGCACTGATGTTGAAGACCGGATGTGGACGCAGATGGACCGGCTGCGAAGCCGGTATGGATTGAGCGCGGTCGCAGTGACGCGCGGAGCAAAGGGGGCAATGCTTCTTGCAGAGTCTCTCAGGGTCCAGCTTGAAGACTCAACGATCGCGTCCGACAATATACATCCCGTTGGCGCGGGCGATGCGTTTTCAGCAGGTTTGCTCTACGGGCTGACCGAGGGATTGCCGCTGCAGGTCAGTGCGCGGCTTGCGGATAAGCTGGCTTCATGGGTGACCCAATTCGAATCGGCAACACCGCGCCTTACTGCTTCGATCACGCAGGAGTTAGAAAAGATCGAGGCCGAAGGCAGATGAGAACAGCGGGCAAGTCAGCGTGAACTGCTCGAAAGCGGGGCCGCATCTGTCGCGTGCTTACGGCGCTTCAAAGATTTTCCAAGCTGGAGAAGTATGGAGTAGAATTTGCCACGTCTGTGAGAAACGTTTGGCAGCCCTCAAGCAGTTTGGTAACGTTGGGCCGCCAGACAGAATGAGAGAAACGATTATGAGGAACTTGGGATTACGTCTGACCGCTGCGACACTCGCAATGAGTACGTTGGGCCTGACTGGGTGTCAGTATCACTCTAAACACGATGTTTACTACCTGATCTCGAACAACCTCAAGCTGTCTTACTGGAAGACGGTAAACGAGGGGTTTGCCCGGGCAGCAACGGAGTACGGAGTGACGGCCCAGCTTGCAGGACCGGACACATTCGATCCGCAGGGAGAGGTTGACGCATTCAAGAAAGCAGTGGCCAACCACCCCGCCGGGATCCTGGTATCCGTTGCAGACGCGAACCTACTGAGGCCAGAGATTAATGCAGCGATTCAGGCGGACATCCCAGTGATAACGGTCGACTCCGATGCTCCGCTTAGTGCCCGCCTATACTTTATAGGAACGAATAATCTAGCTGCTGGCCATCTAGGAGGACAGCGGCTCGTTGACAAGTTACACGGCAAAGGAAACATCGTATTTTTTACCATTACCGGGCAGCCCAACCTGGAAGAACGACTGAAGGGTTATAAGGACATCATTGCGGATAAGCCTGGAATAAAGATAGCGGACGTCTTCGACACCAAGGGAGACGCAGGCGCTGCCTTCGACCAGGCTGAACAGTATATGAACAGGGCGGGCGCGGAGAAGATCGACGCATTCGTCTGCCTTGAATCGTCCGCGGGCAAGAGCATCGCCGAAGTCTTGAAGCGTAAAAACGCAAGCGACCGCTTGCTGATTGCGATGGACGTAGACGCCGACACTCTTACCCTGATCAAGGATGGAAGCATCGATTCGACCGTGTCGCAGAAGCCGTTCACGATGGGCTACGTTGGATTGAAGGCCCTGGACGAGATACACCATAATCTCCCGAAGCCTTTCCGCAACAATTATGCTGTTGACTCATTTTCCAGGTATCCGGTGTTTGTCGATACCGGAACGGCGATTGTCGATAAAGTCAACGTCGATCTTTATTCCGGGGCGGCAGCGAACGCTGAAGGCAAGTAAGCGCCGAACTCCGCTCGGCACCTTCTCTCGCTCGGAACGAAAGAGGCGGGGATCTCCTCTCGCGGGATTCCGCCTCGTCCGTGCAGTGTGCCGAATGACTAGGACGGCTCGCTTCGCGCGAACAAAGCGGTTCTTCAGATAGACGGACGCGGTGCCCGACGCGGGGTGTGTGGATGAGGCGCCTGCCGCTCGCGTGCAACCTGGCGCGAAACCTTATGAAGCTGCGAAATCACGCGGCCTCCGGTTATTGATGGACCGAACACGACACCGAACCCAGCCGTCCCAGCAAACGCCTGCATCCTAAACCCACTGGTAGGCTTAGAGAGCGGCGGGAATTGGGATGATTGAGCATCGTCAGATTGTGGAGCGCTGGAGCGCCGGAGCGGCGCTGATCCTTGTAACGCTGGTGCGGGTCCAAGGCTCCAGCTACCGGCAGCCTGGAGCCCGCCTCATCGTTTGCAAGGACGGAACCTACGAAGGCAGCGTAAGTGCCGGCTGTTTAGAGGCCGATCTGCTGAGGAAGGCGGCGTGGCTGACGCGCCATGGCGCAGCAGTAGAACGATACTCCACTTTGTTCGATGAAGCCGCCGAACTCCCCTTCGGTCTGGGTTGTGGAGGCGTCATCGACGTTCTTCTGGAGCCGGTAGAGAGTGAGGAGTGCCAAGCGCTGCTCCGGGCCCTGGACGCGACATTGTCAGGACGCGAGCACATGGTTGCGACGTGGCTCCCGAATGCCGAGAGCGGCCTAAGACGCGCCATCTTCACTTCAGGCAGCGAGAGTGAAAGCGGTGAACTTTTGTTCGCCAGCAGCAGTCTGCCCAGCGAAATAGTGGGCCGAGTGCAAAAGAGTCGCTCTAGGAACGCAGGAGCAGTTTACGAGGGGATGTTCGTGGAGCGGCTCCTTCCTCCGCAACGGCTTTTTATCTTTGGCGCCGGGGATGATGCCAAGCCGCTCGCAGCGATGGCAGACCTGCTTGGATGGAGCGTTTCGATCGTTGACAGTCGGGCGCAGCTTGCACGGAAGCGGCGGTTCCCGGAGACGAACGCCAGGGTCGCCGCGGATCCGCAAGCCGCAGTCGATCAGATCGGCTCGCGCGATGCAGTCGTGATCATGACCCACAGCTTTGAGCAGGACGGAGAGTACCTGGCGGCGGTCCTGCCGAAAAACCCAAGGTACCTGGGACTGCTGGGCTCGAGGCAGCGCAGCTCGCTTCTGATCTCCGCCGCGGCATCGAAGCTCGACCTTTCCGTCTCAGAGTGCTGTGAACGGATCAGTGCCCCGGTGGGGCTTGATCTTGGAGGCGAGGGACCCGAGGCGATCGCGCTGGCCATCCTTGCCGAAGCCCAGGCTCGTTGTACCGGCAGGGGCGACGACTCACGAAAGCTCTCCGCGGAGCATGTTCTACAGTACCTTTCCGATGCTGACCCTGAGGCGTATGTGCGAACGCAGTGCGCTCTTAACACGGCATGAGCTGCGGCGCAGTGGTCCTGGCAGCGGGAGCTTCGACCCGTCTCGGATCTCCGAAGCAGATCGCGCGGTTGGGAATGGAGACACTTCTTGATCGCACAATCCGGATTGCCCGGGAGGCGGACTGCGCACCGATCGTAGTCGTTCTGGGTGCAAATGAGACGGTAGTCCGGGAGCGATGCAAGCTGCAGGATGTGGTGATTGTCTCGAACCCGGATTGGGCTCAAGGGATGGGAACGTCGATCGCGCGGGGTGCTACGGCATTGCTTGGAGCGCGAGGCATTCTGGTGATGACGTGCGATATGCCCGCGGTAAGTGTGGAGCACCTGAGAAATCTCGTTGCCTCGGGTGAGATGGCTGCTTCCTCCTATGCTGATCGAAAAGGCGTCCCGGCATTCTTTCCCGGTGAGATGGTTGCTGAGCTAGTCAGATTGAATGGCGAGGTGGGAGCCAGGGAATTGCTCCATGATGCTTCCGTAGTCGAGCTTCCCGGTGGAGAGATTGATGTGGATACACCCGGCGACCTCATTCGGGTGAGAGAAACCTTCTCACCAGACTCTCCATGCTCTCGTGCAGTTGACTCAGAGTAGAGGCCCCCGATGTCTAGGGCATCTTCGAGCT
>CAZZYQ010000041.1:0-38335 GCA_964658395.1 uncultured Granulicella sp.
CAGAAGACAAGCACACGGAAGACAAGCACGCGATCGCCAGGCAGCACCCAGACCAGCCTGTCGATGCCGTGCCGCCCGCGGACAACGGCGGCCATGCCCACTCTGCAGCAGCCCACCTTGAGCTTGGCGGATCCGAGCATACGAAGCCAGTAGGCAATCTCAGGCATGGCTCTCATCCGGGGGCATTACGCGAACCACCCATGGTTGTACAGCGGGTAGGCAAACAGCATCGCGGCTGAAGCGCCATAACCAACACGTTCTTGCAGGAGATTTATGCCAATACAAACAACACCACACACTCAGACCCAACAGAATGCAGATCAGGCGCAGGCCGACCTCGACGTGCATCAGAATGCTTCGGACAGCGGACAAGATCAGGACTCTGCGCTCAACGACAACATGGAAGGCGCTCAGACTGGCGGTACGCGTGCCTTCAACGCGAACAGCGCCGGCCAGCACCAACTTCAGACCGAGCCGCGCACCGCAGCGCGCAATGGCGGCACCGACACCCGCACTCCGGAGAGCGACAACCAGGGCATCACGAACCATTCCGCTTCAGAGGAGAGTGCCCGGCAACGCAAGGTCGTCAGCGAGCGTCCCGACGCACTTGCCGGCGTTGACCAGGCTGGCCACAGCGCTTCCTAACCAAGAATAGCCATAGTCGGCAACAATCCAGCCGCATCTCACCCCCGGTTGCACCGGTCGCACCCACACGCCTGTATCCTGAAGGTGTAGATGCGGCGCTTCTTCAACATTGTGCTCGGCGCTCTGGCCATGATTGCCGTTGCCCTGCTTTCGGCATTCGTTACGATGCGTCTGGCAATCCATGGCCGCGAGGTCGAGGTACCAAACGTCGCCGGTCTAACCATCACTGAGGCCAGAGGCGTTGCAGCGAAGCTCGGCCTCAACATAAATATCGAGAACCATTTCTACTCGACCGTGACACCAGCCGGGCGCGTCCTCTCCCAGTATCCCGCGCCCGGCACTAAAGTTCGCCGCGAGTGGGTCATGCGGATCACGGAGAGCATAGGGCCGCAGCGCGTCGCGGTGCCGAACGTGATTGGGAAGTCCGAGCGCGAAGCATCCGTCACCATTCGTCGGCTGTCGCTCGACCTTGGCACCGTCGCCTACATCGCCGCTCCTGGGCCTGCAGGGATCGTCCTTTCACAAACACCGACCCCCGCTGCTGCCGGCGTCGACGGGCCGCGCATCAGCCTGCTCGTGAGCGAACCGGTGCCCGTAGCTCGCCCTCACCAGCAGACTCCCGACTCTGGTGCAGAGGGAGGTTCTGACCCAGACTCCGAATCCGATCACCCATCCTCGGTATCCAGCTCCACCCCGACAGCCACACAGGCGATCGCGACTTCCGCTCCGGCGGTATCAGATCTTGCCTCCGCAGCAACCAACCCCGTGAGCGCCGCCGCTCAGCCTGAAGCCTACGTCATGCCCAACCTGATCGGCCTCAGCCTTTCGACGGCCTTCTCCCGCGTGGCCGCAATGGGCTTGAAGATCAGCAGTGTGGATTCGGTTCGCACCAGCATCCCTTCTGTGCCGCCTCCTGCATCGGCAGCCTCATCCGGCCAGAACATGATTCGCCCGGTCACGCCGATGGCACCCATCACCCTGGCGAACACGGTCATCTCCCAGCGTCCGGCCGCCGGGCACCGCGTCACCAAAGCCGATGAGATCCACGTCACGCTCGCGCGCTGAAAACTGCCAGCAGAGGTGACCGCTCCGCATACCCTGCGATACGAACCGCTGCCGTCCTCGCTGCTGTTTTGGTTTGTTCGTGCTCGACTACCGAGCCGGAAGCCGCTCCAGCACCACTGCATAAAAGCCGTCGCACCGATGTACTCCCGGCAGCGTACGCAAGGCACCATCCCGCACCATCGTCGTGAGGTCCACTCCTCGATGGACCGCCCCCGAAGCTGCTAGCTGTTCCAGCAAAGGCTGTACCGGCACCCGCTGGAACGCTTCGCTCGCAACGGCGTTCACCACTTGCTCGTTCTCCTCTGGCTCGAGGGAACAAGTCGAGTACACCAGCCTTCCGCCCACCGCGAGGCGGGAAAGTGCACCCTTCAGGATTTTGCCTTGCCGCTCAGCTTGCCGGGTCAGTTCTTCCGGCCTCAACCGATGCCGAATCTCTGGATTTGCCGCAAGCGTCCCAGTTCCGCTGCACGGTACGTCGCAGAGGACCAGGTCGAACGCTTCCGTTCGGATATCAGGTTGTGCAGCATCCAGCACGGCGCACCGAACCGGATCGGAATAGCTATACCGCCTCAGTCGCGCCTGCATCTGCGCCAGCCGCTTTGGGCTGACATCGCTTGCGATCAGGTCAGCCCCCGATGCACGCTTCGCCAGAATGAGCGTCTTTCCTCCTGGAGCTGCGCAGCAGTCCCAGACCCGTTTTGCTCCCGGCATCGCCGCTGCGGCAAGCTCCGCCACCAGTCGCGAGCCATCATCGATTGCTGGAAGGTCGCCGCCGGACTCTGCAAAGATTGAGCCTTCCGTATGCTGCTGCTGGCCTGCTTCACAGATCGCCAAAGCAGCTTCACGCCCATACGCCGCTACCCAGCGCTCCACCAGCCACTTCGGATGTCCGAGCCGCTCCGTGAACGCAGCCGTCGATTCGCAGATTCGCGTACTCGGCTTCTGCGCGGCTGCTATTTTGCGCAGAACGGCGTTCACCATACCGGTGGCGTGCGGTTCCCCTGCCGCCCGGCACAACTCTACACTTTCGCTCAAGGCGGCATGCGCAGGGATCCTGTCCATGTGCAGCAACTGGAATGCGCCCAGCCGCAGCGATAGAGTCACCGCCTCCGCCAGCCGCTGTTCGGGTCGCTGTAGCAGCGTCGCGACGCGGGCGTCGAGCGCGATCTGCCATCGCAGCACCCCCATCACCAGCGCTGTCGCCAGGTTCCTGTCCTCAGGCGAAAGCCGATCCGTCAGGGCGGAGTGCAGCAGTTCATCACTATGCCCCTTCTTCTCTCCAACCAGTTTCAGGATCTCGAACGCAGCCGCCCGGGCCGGACTTAGTTTGGCTCGTGCTTCTTCGGCCGAAAGCGTCGGCCCCGCGCTGGCTGGCCGGCCCTTGATCGCCTTCTTCTTCGCCCTTGTTTCCTCATTCGTGCTCGCTGCGCGCTGCCTCTTCATCCCAGCCGTTCGCCGCTCTTGACCTGGTGCCCATGCAAAAACTCGGCCGCGCTCATGCGCCGTTTTCCTTCCATCTGCACCTCAAGGAACTCGATTGCCGATGCTTCCGCGGCACCGGCAAACAGCCGCTCGCCCTCCACCAGTAACTCACCCGGCCCAACCTTCATCTCTGCTGCAATAGCCATATGATGCACGATCAGCTTCTTGCCTCGTACCGCCGTGTAGGCACCAGGCCACGGCTTAAATCCTCGCCAGCGGTCATAACTCTGTCTCGCCGTCCGTTCGAAGCTCAACAAACCGTCCTCGCGCTTCAGGATTGGTGCCAAAGTCGCCAGCGCATGATTTTGCTCCTGCGGAGTGACTGTGCCATCTTCCAGCCCGGCAAGTGTTGCAACCATCAGCGGCGCGCCCTCAGCGGCAAGAGCATCGAAGAGATCCGGTGCTGTCTCTTCCTCTCCAATCGGCACCGCCTGAGCTAGCAGCATCGGCCCCGTATCAAGGCCGGCATCGAGCAGCATCGTCGTAACACCCGTAACTCGCTCGCCGTTGGCGATCGCCCATTGGATTGGCGCCGCTCCACGGTACTTCGGCAGCAGCGATCCATGCAGGTTAATGTTTCCCAGCCGCGGCAGGTCGAGCATCCACTGCGGGATGATGCGCCCATACGCCACCACCAGGATCGCGTCCGGCCTAATGGCCTCAAGCTGCGCGCGAAACTCAGCATTGTTCTTGATCTTTTCCGGCTGCGTGAATGGGATTCCATGCGCTATCGCCGTCTGCTTTACGGGCGGCGCTTTCACCTCCATCGAACGCCCGGCGGCACGGTCCGGCTGCGTCACGATCAGCGCTACTTCATGTCCGGCGGCAATCACGGCATTGAGTACCGGCACCGCGAACTGTGGCGTCCCGCAAAAGACAAGTTTCACGCCCGCTCCAGGTTTTCGCGGCGATCGTGGCTACTTTGTGTTTCCTGCATGTCTACCACTCCCCATTCTTCTGCAGCTTCTTGATTCTTCGTACCACCAGATCGCGCTTCAACCTGCTCAGGCGATCGATGAACAGAATCCCGTCCAGGTGATCGATCTCGTGTTGGATGCACCGCGCCAGCAGTTCATCGCCTTCGACCTCAAACCATTCGCCGTCCGCATCTTGTGCCTTCACCCGCACCCACTCTGCGCGGGTCACCTTCTCGCGAATGTCAGGAAGGCTCAAACAGCCCTCTTCCTCGTTCTGTTTGCCTCTGCGATCAAGGATCTCCGGATTGATCAGCACCAGCTTGTCCTTGGGATTCTTCTTGAAGCTCACATCAATGACGGTAATCCGCTTCGAGATGCTGATCTGCGGTGCAGCGAGACCGATCCCCTGCGCGACATACATGGACTCAAACATCTCATCCACGAGCTTCTTCAACTCCTTGTCGAAGACAGTCACCTCCTCGCCGCGCTTCGCCAGCACCGGGTCTGGATACTTCACGACCTCATGGATCTTGTTCGTTTCTTTTACCGTCTTCGCCAATCAGAACGCTCGAATCTGCTCACAGTAGCCGTTGTAGTTTCGACGCAGTTCCCGGAGCGAATCGCCGCCGAATTTGTCGATCACCAGGCGCGCAATCGTGAGAGCGACCATTGCTTCCGCCGCCACGCCCGCCGCCGGGACCACACAAACGTCGCTGCGTTCGTACGCCGCTTTTACCGGTTCCCTCGTCTCGAAGTTGACCGAACCCAGCGGACGCCGGAGAGTCGAGATTGGCTTCAGGTAGCCTCGCACCACGACATCTTCCCCGTTCGAGATTCCGCCTTCGATGCCGCCCGCATTGTTCTGCTCGCGCGAGAAGCTTGTGAACCCGCCCGCGCCCTCGTACCCGATGGCATCGTGCACGGCCGACCCGACTGACTCCGCCGCCGTCACGCCCCTACCCAGTTCGACGGCCTTCACCGCCTGCAGACTCATCACCGCCTGTGCCAGAAGCCCGTCCATGCGTTCGTCCCAGTTCACATGCGTTCCCACGCCCGGCACCAGGCCATGCACCACCACTTCAAACACGCCGCCAATGGTGTCGCCCGTCCGCAGCACTGCATCAACCTCTGCCTTCATCCGCGCCTCGGCCTCTTCTTCGACGCAGTTGAGGAAGATCTCCTCCTTAGCATTGGCCGCAGCAATCTCCTCCCACTTCGCCGGTCGACCGAGTTCAGCCTTGCCGACTCTCACGACGTGGCTACCCACCTCAACGTCAAGTTCACGCAGCAGAAGCTTCGCAAGCGCACCGCAGGCCACCCTGGCTGCACTCTCCCTCGCAGACGCCCGCTCAAGGACATAGCGGGCGTCTTTGAAGTCATACTTCAAGGATCCAGCAAGGTCGGCGTGTCCCGGTCGGGGGGAAGCGACAGCTTTGTGCTTCTCGGGATCGCCCGCAGCCACGGGCAGAATCTCTGTCCAATTCTTCCAGTCGTTGTTCGCCAGCGTCATGGCCACCGGCGACCCGATCGTCTTGCCGTGCCGCACGCCGCTCAGGATGTGCGCCGTATCACGCTCAATTCGCATGCGACCGCCGCGGCCATAACCTTGCTGCCGCCGCCAAAGCTCGCGATCCAAGAATGCCTGGTCGACACCCACGCCGGCCGGCAGCCCGCTTACTAGAGCAACAAGGCTCTCGCCGTGACTCTCCCCTGCTGTCGAAAAACGAAGCATCAATCTCTCTTAAAACCTGCCTGAGAAGGCCCAATCCGCTGGGGCTCGAAACTAGATTGTAACAACGTGGCCAAGACCTCCGAAGAATCGTTCGGATCAAGGAACTGCCGCGAGACCTGTGCCGCTCAGTCCGGCACGCCGTCTCTCCGCATGACCAGGCTCGTAGATAGATGGGAGGCAAAGAATCAGGATTGGACCTGCCGATTCTGGCAGAGCATCCGAAGAGAACAAGGCGGCTGGCGGTTCGCAGTGAAACGCTTACCGCACGAAGAAGTCCTTCACCTGCTGCAGCAGCACGTCCCGGCTCACATCGGAGATCGCCTCAGTCAGCGGCAACTGCTTCGGGCAGGCCTCCACGCAGTTTTGCGCAAAGCCGCACTCCTGCACGCCGCCATCGCCAGCCAGGGCCCGCAGCCTCTCGGCTTTGAGCACAGCCCCGGTCGGATTGTTATTGAAGAGCTTCACCTGAGCGATCGTGGCCGCGCCGACAAAGTTCGTCGAGTCGTTGAACTGCGGGCAAACCTCCATGCAGATCGTGCAGGAGATGCAGTTCGACAGCGGGTACAGCTCTTCCTGGAGCTGCGGAAACTGCTTGGGCCCGGCACCGAGATCGTAAGTCCCGTCAATCGGCACCCACGCCTTCACCGCCTTCAGGTTCTGGAAGAGCACGCTGCGGTCAACCGAGAGATCGCGCACGACGGGGAACTTCGAGAGCGGTGCCAGCGTGATTGGCTCATTGCCGTCGGTCAGCTTGTCCACGAGGGCCGAGCAGGCCATACGCGCCTTGCCGTTGATGAGCATCGCGCACGAGCCGCAGATCTCCTCCAGGCAGTTCGCGTCGTAGGTAATCGGCGCGGTAGCAGTGCCGTCCGCAGTCACGGGATTGCAGGCAATCTCGCCCAAAACCGACGTGATGTTCATATTGGGGCGATAGGGAATCTCGAACTTCTCTACTTTCGCCGCGCCTTCAGGCCCGTTTTGCCGCTTGATCTCAACCTTGATCGTCTTCGCCGCCATAAGAACTCCCGCTTCTACTACGTCTTTGGTGCGGATAGTAACGTCATCTCGACCGGAGCCGTGCAGCTTCTTCGCACGGCGGAGTGGAGAGACCCCGCATTTCCATCTGCCGTTGCTCATTCTTACTCAACGAAACCCGACTTTTACGCCGAAGCCGCATAATTCCTGGCCCGCGGCACGATCAAGCTCGTATCAACCTCTTCCCACTCGAACGCCGGCGCACCGTCCACGAACTTGCCCTTCGTCGTCTTCAAGAACTTCTCATCGTTTCGCTCGGGAAAGTCCGGCTTGTAGTGCGCTCCGCGAGACTCATCCCTGAGCCGCGCTCCCTGCACGATGACTCGCCCGAGTTCGAGCATGTTCTCAAGCTGCCGCGTAAAGGCAAAGCTTGTGTTCGCCCACTGGCTCTTGTCCGAAAGATTGATGTTCTTATAGCGTCCAAGCAGTTCGACCAGCTTTGCGTCCGCCTCGTCCAGCCCGCTGTTGTAGCGAATGATGGTGGCGTGTTTCGTCATGGTCTCGCCCAGTTCGCGCCACAGCTTGAATGGGTTCTCGGTGCCGGTTGAAGAGAGCAGGCCGTTGTTCTTCTCTCTTTGCCGCTGTAGCTCTGCCGCATGGCCTCCGTCGCCCGGCTGCGGTGCAAGGTTCTTCGCGTACGCCATGGCACATGGCCCGGCGACGAAGCCACCGTAGATGCACGAGAGCAGCGAGTTGGCGCCCAGCCGGTTCGCTCCATGAATGCTGTAGTCCGCTTCGCCTGCGGCAAACACTCCAGGGATATTCGTCTGCTGGTTGAAGTCCACCCACAAGCCGCCCATGGTGTAGTGCATGCCGGGAAAGATCTTCATCGGCACTTCGCGCGGATCGTCGCCCACGAACTTTTCGTAGATCTCAAGGATGCCTTCGAGCTTGTGCAGTCGCTCTTTCGAAAGATGGGTTAGATCGAGGTAGACCATCGGCTGCCCGTCGATGCCCATGCCGTGCTCATAAACGACCTTGAAGATCGCGCGGGTCGCAACATCGCGCGGGACCAAATTGCCATACTTCGGGTACCACTCTTCGAGGAAGTACCAGCGGTCGGCCTCCGGAATAGAACGCGCCACCCGCTTGTCGTTCTTATCGCGCGGCACCCATACCCGGCCGCCTTCGCCACGCGCCGACTCAGACATTAAGCGGAGCTTGTCCTCGCCTGGGATCGCCGTCGGATGCACCTGGATAAATTCGCCGTTCGCATAATACGCTCCCTGCTGGTACAGCGCGGACTGCGCAGAGCCGGTGCATACCACCGAGTTCGTGCTCTTGCCGAAGATCGCTCCATTGCCGCCCGTGCAGATAATGATGGCGTCCGCTGGGAACGTCCGCGTCTCCATCGTGCGCAGGTCCATCGCGCAGACGCCACGACAGGCACCGTTCGCATCGAGCACCGCAGAGAGGAACTCCCAGCCCTCGTACTTCGTCACCTTGCCTTCAGACTCATGCCGCCTTACCTGTTCATCGAGCGCATAGAGAAGCTGCTGGCCGGTGGTCGCGCCCGCAAACGCTGTCCGCTGATAGAGCGTCCCTCCAAAGCGGCGAAAGTCGAGCAGGCCTTCTGGCGTGCGGTTGAACGGTACGCCCATGCGGTCGAGCAGGTCGATGATTGCCGGCCCTTGCGCCGTCATGTTCTTTACCGGTGTTTGATTGGCGAGGAAATCGCCACCATAAACGGTGTCATCGAAGTGCTTCAGCACTGTATCGCCTTCGCCCTTAAGGTCCTTCGCCGCATTGATGCCGCCCTGTGCGCAGACGGAGTGCGAACGCTTCACCGGAACGATCGAAAACAGGTCGACGGTGCCGCCTGCTTCCGCGATCTTGATGACGGAAGAAAGCCCGGCAAGCCCGCCGCCTACAACGATGATTCTTGGAGCTGCCATACTTCTAACCTCGAACTAACTTCAGACTCTCAAAAAACGTCATCTCGACTGAAGCCGTGCAGCCTTATGCACGGCGTATGGAGAGATCGCCGCATCTCGACTGCACCTTATCTTGGGCCCGGCGTTCCCGCGCTTGAAGCCGGCAATACAATCCCCGGTGGCTGCTCCGGCATCACGTCTTCCGGCGCATTCCGGTACTTCGGGCTGACAAACGCCCACATACCCGCGAGCCCAAGCACACAGAGACCCGTCCCCACAGCCGCGCACACATAGCCAAACTTCTTCCGTGCACGATCCCCAGGAGTGATGCCCCACTTCGCCGCGAACAGCCAGATCCCATAAGCGAAGTGCCACGTTGTTGCGATCATCGCGATCACATAAATCGCGAGCATCCAAGGATTCGAAAGCTCGACCTGGACCTTGTGAAACGCCGCGCCCGGATGCTCCGGCAGGCTGACTCCGCTGAACCGCTGCCGCCAAACGTGCTGAATGATGTAGGCAAGCGCAATCAACCCGGTCACGCGCTGCGCGATGTACATCCAGTTGCCTGCCCAGGGATAGATGTTTACGTTGCTTCGTCCGCGAAAGGTGATGAAGACGCCATACCCGGCATGAAACGCGAGCGGGATAAAGATGAACGCCCACTCCAGCACGCGCACCAGCGGCAGACCGTTGAGGAACTTCACCTGCTGTGCGTAGGCCAGCGGACCATTGATCGCCTCGAAGTTCGAGACAATGTGCTCGATCAGGAAAGCGCCGATGGGCACTATGCCCGAGAGGGAATGCAGTTTGCGCCACAGAAACGAATTGCCTTCACCGGCGCGGAGTGGCCGCACACCACGATGCTGAGGCTGAAGATCGGCGGGTGCTGGAGGTGCGGCAGTAGCCATTTGAAGGCTCCTTTACAACGCAGGCGCAGGAAGATGCGCAACAGACTGCGGCACCACAGATTATTCCGCCCGCGCACAAACAGCGTCAAGGCAAGCTGCCAGGATTGTGCGATAATCGGTATCTTTGTGCGAAAATTACAACTTCATCGAACATTTCGCCGATGCATTTCGTCCAGCAGCTTCCGCAGCGCCCTGCCCCGGTGACTCAGACCGAGCCGTATCTCCGGCGAAAGCTCCGCCATCGTCCGGTGCTGTCCCTCAGGTACAAAGTAGGGATCGTACCCAAAGCCGCTGTTGCCGCGAGGCTCGGTCGCGATGTGCCCCTTAACCGTGCCCGCCGCCGTCGCCAGCACCGTGCCGTTGCGGACCACCACCAGCACACAGTGGTACCGTGCGGAACGTTCTGGAACATCTTTGAGCACCTCCATAAGGCACAGGTTATTGCGAACGTCCGCAGACAGATTTGTAGACAGGTTGGCGAGGAAATCCATGTCCTCGGCGTATCGCGCCGACCGCACTCCGGGCGCGCCGTTCAAGGCATCCACCTCAAGCCCGGAGTCGTCCGCCAGCACCATCTCTCCGGGCGCAAACTGCGAGTAGTACAACGCCTTCAGGCGGGCGTTTCCTTCGAAGGTGTCTTGATCCTCATCCGGGGGGATGATTGTTTCAAGCCCCGGCATCGGCACGATGCTTGCTGCAGAATCGGCGGCGACCAGAAAGTCACGCAACTTTCCCTGGTTCGAGGTCGCGGCCAGCAGCTTGAACGTCATAGGTCGTTCTTCGGCGAGATGCCTGAGCGAATCTCCTGCTTCCAGCCGAGTATCTTCGCCCTTGCCGCCGCCGCCTCGGCCTCTGGCACCATGCCCTTGTGCTGGTAGATCATCGAGAGCCGCGTCACTGCAAGTACATCATCGGGGCTGGCAGCGATCCGCTGCTGGGTCACCGCGAGCGCATCGTCAGTCCGTCCTGCCTCTTCAAGCGCGCAGATCAAGCCGTGCACGGCCTCGCTATCGTTTGGATCGAGGCGGACGGCCTCCTCAAGGGCCGTCACCGCAGAGGCCGCATCGCCCCGCGCGATGGCATCCAGGGCGGAGTCGACCAGGCTTCGTTGCCTCTCACTCACAATCTCCACTGCTCCAGTATAGGTTCCAGGAAGGTCTTACCGAAGATGCGCCAGCAGCCGAATGCCTGCGTCTTCCGGAATCTTCCATGGTGTGAAGTACTGGCCAAGGCCAACAGTAAACAGCCAGCAGCCGTGCAACGCGTGCTCCAGCGAAGACGTGCGGAGGCTTCCAGTCGATGCGTACCGCCAGGCAAACAAGATGCCGCCGCCAAACGTCAGCACCACAGCCAGCCAGTTCCGGAAGATGAGATGCATGAAGGCAAAGGCCAGGGCGCTGGTGAAGATCAGTGCGCTCCTGTTCGGGATCAGACCCGCGTATCGACGCATCAGAAATGCGCGGTAGATCATGCCTTGTGGATAGACCGACAGCAACGGGTATACGAACATTAGCAGCGCCCAGACAGCCCTTTGCGAATGTACAAAGCTGAAAAGGAGGTCGGGCCTGAAGCGATGCACCCCAAGCCACAACGTCGTTGCCACCGCTACAAAGAGCAGACCGATTGACCATAGGTCGGAAGCGCTCGGGCGCGGACCCCAGAGAATCGTGCTCGGCATGGAACGATCCGCACGCATCTGCCAGTAACAGTACAAAGCCACTACCCATAGCGCCGGAAGCGGAGGCAGGTGCCACGGCGAGAAGCGATACGCCAGCGGCAGCATCAAAAATAAAACCACGAATTCTGCGATGAGTCGGGTGCGCAACAATGCCGGGTCCACACATGTTCTGCGCTCCCCGGATCGACCCCTTACACGAGACCGGCCTGAAACGCAGGTAAACCGATGCTACAGGAGACCCGCATGCCAGCGATGAAAGCCCACACGGAATACATCACGCTCCATACTACGAAGCGTTACGAGATGGTCCACCTTACCCCGGAGATCGAGAAGATCGTTCGGAGCAGCGGCATCGACGACGGGCTATGCTTCGTCTCGCCGATGCACATCACGGCAGCCATTTATGTGAACGACAACGAAGACGGCCTGATTGAAGACATCTCGACCTGGCTCGAGAAGCTTGCCCCACGCTTTCCGGGGTACAAACACCATCGCACCGGCGAAGACAACGCCGACGCGCACCTAAAGGCGCTGCTGTTGCACCATGAGACGACGCTGCCGGTCACGAAGGGCCGGCTTGATCTCGGCAGATGGCAGCGCATCTTCTACGCGGAGTTTGACGGACAGAGAAGCAAACGAATCATCGTGAAGGTGCTTGGGGTGACGAAGGAGTGACCGCGGAGTTTGGCGGCGTGGAGTTCAAGAGAATGATGTCCACACGACGGTTCTGCGTCCGGCCTTCTTCGGTCGCGTTGCTGGCGATGGGATGGTACTCGGCATAACCGGCAGCGGAGATCTTGCCCGCATCGATAGTTCCCCGCTCAATGATGAACCGCGCGATGGCGGACGCGCGCGCCGTGGAAAGTTCCCAGTTCGACGCGAACTCCTGCGTGTGGATCGGCACAGTGTCGGTGTGCCCTTCGATGCGGACGGCGCGGTTCGGCATGGCATCGACGATGGTCGTTAGGATGTGCAGCGAATTAAGCGTCACCTCTGCCGATCCTGAAGCAAAGAACCCCGCGTCTTTGAGCGAGATCACCAGGCCGTCCGGGCTGACGCCGGTAGTCACGCTGCCGTTCGCAAGGTGCCCTTGTGCAACCTGCTCCGCGAGAATGCGATCGATCGACTGCTTCAACTCATCGATCGACTGCTCGGTAGGAAGCGGCATTGGCATGATCGTCGGCTTGCCCGCGGCGCTGCTCTGCTCCGAGAGCGACAAAGTTTTTGAGCCGGGATCGAACACGCCCATCTCCGTAAACGCCGCTTTTACTGCTTCGGCCACCTGGGCCTGCTTCTTCTTGTCGGCCTGGCTCGACGCAAAAAGAACGACAAAGAATGCAAAGAGCAGCGTGATGAAGTCAGCGTAGGAGACCAGCCAACGTTCGTGGTTCGCCTTCTCGGGACCTTTCTTCCTCATGCGGTCACTGCCTTTCCGTCCACAGCTTTCGCCTGGTAAAGGAAAGTGCGCAGCTTCAGCTCCATCATGCGCGGGTTCATACCCTCAAGGATCGAGACCACACCTTCGAGCACCATCTCCTTGATCACCTGGTCTTCGCGGTGCTTGATCTTCAACTTCCCGGCAACCGGCAGACAGACAAGATTGGCAAGTCCGACGCCGTAGATAGTAGCGACGAAAGCGACAGCGATCCCCTTTCCCACCTCAGCAATGTTGTCCAGGTGCTGCATCACCTGGATCAATCCGAGTACCGCTCCTATGATCCCGACAGTTGGCGAATAGCCGCCCGCCGCCTCAAACACGGCAGCGATCTTTTCTTCGATCTCCGCGCCGTTCTCCAGTTCAAGGTGCATGATCTGGCGTATCTGGCTGGGCTCAACGCCATCAACGGCCAGCATCAGGGCCTGCTTCATGAACGGATCATTCACGCCTTTCAGGTCGAGATCGAGGGACACGATGCCGAACTTGCGCGCCTTCATTGCAAACTCGACAATCTGCTTCAGCGTCGTCTCTGCGCTCGCGGGGTCAAGCGCGAACACCTTTGCCGACTGCCGCAGCGCGGCAAAGAAGATGGGCATCGGAAACTGCAGCATTACGGCGCCTGCCGTGCCGCAAAAGACGATCAGCGCCGCAGTCGGCTGCGCGATCTGCGCAATGCTGCCGCCCTCCATCAACATCCCGCCAAGAATGCCCAGTAAAGCGAGAGCGATGCCACAGACGCTGGCGATGTCCACAGGAAGTTCCTTTCTTACCTTAGCCAGAGTTGAAGGGAGGACGTCGCCGACGTTCTATTGCCCAGCGCCATCTTTCTGGACAGCGGCTACGTCAAAGGCCGTCTTCGCGATCAATGAGCCGAGTGCATCCGGCCATGCGCTGCGAAGTACTTCGGCGCGATACTGCATCGCGAGTCTTTCGACCGTGTCGCGAGACTCAGCGACCAGCAACTTCTCCCCAGTTATAAGTGTGAGGATTGTGTCCGGCGACGCTTCTACATATTTGATCAAGTCGCAGTTCACTGCGAATTTCGTACCGTTCAGACGGGTGAGTTCGATCACAGAATCATTCCTCCGTTACTACATCGGCTTGTTTATAGGGGTCGCGAGCCTCACACGCTTTTTGTTGGCACGAGGTTATGCCTGGAAGTTCATTCCCGGATTCATGGGGCTGGACCACCTATTTACTCACTGAGGAGGTTATGCCTTCGCGCTTGACCAATGCGATCGCAGACGGCACGTAGATGGATTCTCGCGATCTAGATGCCTCTGTGGCTTTCCTTGACAAGGACCGCGATCAGCCTGATGCGGCCAGGAAATCCTAATGCGAACGTAGGCAGCGCCGATGAAGTCTGGGAACGCGAAGCCTTTCGCATGGTGATGAAGTTCTTCTAACCCGAACGGGGCACAAGACTTAATCGACACCCGGGACAGGCGGCGCGCTGAACTCAAAACTTCGTACGAACAGGAGCGGAACAAATGTCCTTGGGTGTCCTTAACAATATCTCGGCAATTTACGCGCAGAACTACCTGAACCAGACACAAGCCAGTCTGCAGACGGTCCTGCAACAGCTCTCTTCGGGTTCGCGCATCAACACCGGCGCGGATGACGCAGCCGGCCTCGCTGTTGTCGACGGTCTGCAGGCGAACGAGGCGGCCCTCACACAATCCTCACAGAACGCGACGAACGGTATCGGCTTGCTGCAGACGGCAGACGGCGCACTCGCGCAGGTCACCAACCTCCTCAATCGCGCCGTAACGCTGTCAACCGAAGCG
The DNA here is from genome assembly GCA_964658395.1 of uncultured Granulicella sp. Lineage (GTDB taxonomy): Bacteria > Acidobacteriota > Terriglobia > Terriglobales > Acidobacteriaceae > Edaphobacter. Next base: position 14,565 of record CAZZYQ010000041.1, read on the forward strand.
GCCAACGGCACGCTGAATGGAAATCAGCTCACCTCCGCCAACCAGGAGTACTCGAACATCCTCGCCGAGATCAACGCGATCGGCTCTACAACGAACTTCAACGGCAACGCGATCTTCACCAACGCTGCCACCAACCTCTTTGTCTCGGACGGCACCGCTTCGGGCGCCAACAGCTACACCGATGTTGTCGGTACCCTGTCGACGGCAAGCGTTGGCGAAACTCAGAACACCAGCGTTGTTCCCGTCGCAGTGGCAAACATCGTCGCTGCCGGTTCCAGTGCGGCTGCTGCGACGCCTGTCCCCGGCTCGGAGGCATATGCCGTCACGGCTGCTGGGGACGCACTCACCGGCGGGCCGCTTTCCATTGTCGTTGGCGGTGGCACACCCATCATCGTCAACATCACACAGGGAGAGACGATCGCACAGCTGCAACAGCAGTTGGTCGCCGATAGCCGCCTGACCAGCCTTGGCGTCACCTCGACGCTCAGCAATGCAGGCAAGACACTCACGATCAGCGCGGCGGTAGGAACGGCCACCACGCTGACCACCTCCGGCACCCTCAACGATGCAGGGACTCCAATCACGCCCACAGCCGTAGCAGCATCGGGCACCGTTGCCGTGGCCGACACGGCCAATATTCAACTTGGTGGACTTCGCGACACTCTAGGCGGGACGATCACTCTGGCGGTCGGCACTGGTCCGGCACACAGCATCACCATCGCTCCAAACACATCCGGCGCGCAGTTCGCCGCGAAGATCAACGCAGACGCAACCTTCCAGGCTGAACACGTTACCGCTTCCTACGACAAACTCGCCGGAACCATCACGATCAAAGGACCGGCGGCAGGTGCTTCCAACTTCGTAACGACCGGCACCGCACTGCAGGACACCAACGGCAACAGCCAGGCTGCGGGCGTTGATTTCACGCAGCAGGGCATCTCCACCCTGACGCAGGACACCGCGCCCCAGGTGCTGATCGCAGTCACCAACGCCATCGCCGATATCGCGCTGCAGCGCGGCATCATCGGTGCCAATGTCAACCAGCTCACGGCAGCGTCGAACGTGGCCAGCACCGAGACCGTCAATCTCACGGCGGCTTCGAGTTCGATCCAATCGACCAACTACGGCCAGGCCACCAGCGACCTCTCGAAGTACGAGGTACTGAGCCAGACCGGTATCAGCGCACTCGCCCAGGCCAACACGGTACAGCAGGAGATTCTCAAGCTGCTTCAGTAAAACGCAGGTCTAACCGGCGGGTGAGGTCGTACCGACCTCATCCGCCATTTTTCATGCCTCCCGTTTCTCAGAACGTTCTTAGGAATGGTCGCGACAACCGGCAGCCGGCCTGCTCACAACCAGGCCACGGAGTATCACAGATATGGGAACTGTTGGATTGAACTTCGGCTCGGCGACAAGCGGCACAGGCTTCGACGTGACCTCCACCGTCAACTCCATTCTTGCCATTCAACAGGCGACGGAAGCTCCCCTGAAGACCCAGCTTGCTGCGCTCCAGGCACAGGACACCGTCTTCACCACGATCGGCACCAACCTCTCGGCGCTTTCAACCAGCCTGCAATCGCTCACCGATGCGACTGGCGTCTTTGCTGAAAAGCAGGGTTCAAGTTCGGACACCAACGTCCTCACGCTTACCAGCGCGGACAGCACTGCGGTGGCCGGCAGTCACACGGTCGTGGTCACGGCGCTCGCCCAGACCGCATCGAAGGTCTCTGACACCGTAGCCAGCGCCGGGGACACGCTGACCGGCAGCATCACTGTGAACGGCAACGCAATCAGCGTGCCCACCGGATCGGCCCAGACGCTCACCAACCTCTCCGCCGCAATCAACCTCGCCGCCATCGGCGTAACCTCGCGCGTGATCACGGACGCCAACGGCTCGCGTTTGTCGCTCACCAGCAACACCAGCGGGGCGGCGGGCTCGGTCACGGTAAGCAGCACTCTTGCAGACAGCGGGACTGTAATCGCCTTCACTCACGGCCAGAACGGCGCAAACGCCGCACTCACCGTGGATGGGGTCGTCATCGTAAGCGCCTCGAACACCGTGACCGGAGCAATCCCCGGGGTCACCTTTCAACTTCTCTCCTCGCCCGGCACAAGCGTCCAGATCCAGGTGACGAACGATAACACCGCCATCGAGTCTGCCTTCACCGCGCTCGCTTCGGCCTATAACACCGTAATTACCGGCATCAACGCGCAGGAGAAGAACAACGCCACCACCGGCGCGGCCCAGCCGCTCTTTGGCGATCCGACTCTTTCGCTCCTCCAGACCCAGCTGCAGGCCGCGCTCTTCGGCGGTACAGCTAGCGGCAGCATCAAGAACCTTGCCCAGTTGGGGATCTCCGTTGCCAGTGACGGCACTCTTTCCGTCGATACCAGTGCACTCGATACCGCACTCAACTCGAACTTCGCAGACATTGCCGGGTTCTTGCAGAACTCCGCAAGCTTTGGACAGAACTTCTCCAAAGTCTTGAACACTCTCGGCAGCGGCACTTCCTCAGGAGCGGTCACATTGGCCCTGGGCCAGAACAGCGCGCAAGAGACCGCAATCAGCTCCAGCATCTCGACCAAGGATGCGGCCATCGCGGCGCAGAAGATCTCGCTCACCGCCGAACTGAACCAGGCAAACCAGCTGCTGCAGGCGATTCCGCAACAGATCTCCGAGATCGATCAGATCTACAGCGCGATCACCGGCTACAACCAGCAGAGATAGTCGCAGAGGTGCCAGATGAGCAGCATGACGTATCAGCAGAAATCACTTGACGGTGCAACGGGGATCGAACTGGTAATCGCCCTCTACGATGGCGCCATCCGTTTTCTATACCGTGCTATTCAGTGCATCGAAGAAGACGACGTTCGAGGCCGCCGGCTCACCGTCAAGAAAGCGATCGATGTTCTCATGTATCTCCAAGCCCGGCTTCGACCTGAACTCGGCCCCCGGCCCGCGGCCGCGCTGTCCGATTTTTATGCGGCCATGTTCACGATGACTCTTGAAGCCTCGCACGCCGCCTCCAAAGACCAGTTCCTCGAGGTGATCGCCTGCATCCGTAATGTCCGAGAGGCATGGGCCGTAGCCGCCAAGGACCCCGTCGTCGGCCGGGTGCTGCCCCGCGAACTTCGCACCCACGAGGAGAGATTCCTCTCCACTGCTCCTGCACCAAAGCCGGAAGTGTACGACGGCGAAGCTGTAGGTTCCCGCTGGCAAGCTTGAATCGGAACGGGGGCGCAGCCGGTGCATCTACATGAACTTGCAATCATGCGCCCGGCATGCGCCTGCGGTTGTTCTATCCAACTTCCACTAGCTTGTGACCGCCAGCTCTTCTTCGAGCTGCTGCTTCTCATACAAGCTGGTGTAGTAACCGCCTCGCGCCAGCAACTCCTCATGGGTCCCCAGCTCCGTAATCCGACCTTCGACTAACACAGCAATCTGGTCCGCGTTGCGTGCGGTTGAGACCCGATGAGCGATGATGACGGTCGTTCGGCCTCGCATCACCTCGCGCAGTCCGCTCAGAATGCGCTCCTCGGTATAAGTATCGACGCTGGCGAGCGCATCATCCAGAATCAAGATTCTGGGATCGCGAAGCACCGCCCGGGCAATCGCCGTACGCTGCTTCTGGCCGCCAGAGAGCGTGACCCCGCGCTCCCCCACAATCGTCCCGAAGCCCTTGGGAAACTCCAGTATCTCCGTACGGATGTGTGCCGTCTCCGCTGCAGCTTCGATTTCTGCTTCCATAGCCTGCGCCACGCCAAAGGCAATGTTCTCGCGTATTGTGCTCGAAAACAGGAAAGTCTCCTGCGGAACAAAGCCGATGCTGCGGCGAAGATCATCCACCCTAAAGCTGCGTATTGGCCTGCCGTCGATCAGCACTGAACCGGGCTCTGCGTCGTGAAGCCGGGGAATCAGATTCACCAGCGTCGTTTTGCCTGAGCCGGTAGGACCGACAATCGCAAGGCTCGATCCGGCAGGGACATCGAGATCGATCCCAATCAGGACGGGCGTTTCAGGGTTGTACGCAAAATTCAGGTTACGGAAGCTGATCGCCCCTGCAATCACGCCCTCAGCAAAGCTTTCTCCGTCGGCGTCTTTGATCTCAGGCTCCTGCTTCAGCAGTTCGTCAATGCGCACCACGGACGCCGTACCGCGCTGAAACAGGTTTACCACCCATCCAATCGCGATCATCGGCCAGGTCAGCTGCACCATGTAGACGTTGAACGAAGTAAATTCGCCGACCGAAATCCGGTGCATGACAACTTCATGTCCGCCAACCAGCAGCGTGATCATCAGCGACAGGCCAAGGACAAACTCAAGCGTCGGCCACAGCATCGCCATCAAACGCACCAGCAGCAAACTTCGGCGAATGTACTCCTGGTTGGCCGTCTCGAACGACGCAATCTCGGCATCCTCCTGCGCGAAGGCCCGGATCAGCCGCGCTCCGGAAAAGTTCTCCTGCGCTTTTGCGGAGATGTCTGAAAACATCGCCTGGATGCGCTCGAATCGCGTATGGATACGATTGCCAAAGTACTGCACCAGCACCGATGCCAGCGGCAGCGGCACGAACGCAAAGAACGTCAGCTTCGGGCTGATCCGGTACATGAACGGCAGCGCCGCCGCCGTAAACACGATGGTGTTGGCGCTATACATGATCGCCGGTCCAAGCAACTGGCGAACGGCGTTCAGATCGTTCGTCGTCCGCGCCATGATGTCGCCCGTCCGATGTGCATGGTAGTACTCGGCGGACTGCCGCTCGAGATTCGCGAACATGTCGTTGCGCAGGTCAAATTCGATCTGCCGCGAGACGCCGATCACGACCTGCCGCATGACGTACAGAAAGCTTGCCGAACAACAGGCCAGAAGCAACAGCAGCAAAGCATGATGCATGATCTTTGCTTCCGTCAGACCATGATGCATGTCATCGATTGCGTGGCCGATCACCAGCGGCAGCAGCACCTTCAAAACGTTATAGAAAATGGTGGCGACGCCGCCCCAGGCAAGGCTCTTCCAGTAGCGTTTCAGGTAAGGGGCAAGCGGACGGAGACGGCTGAACATGGCGAATGACCTAATCTAGCGCAATTGAAGATAACGAGGCATCACGTCACCCTTCTAAACGGTGTCACGTCACCTCTGTTTGTTATTGCCGGCTATTCCCGGTAAAGAATCTGCTTCTGTCCTGCGCCAGAACGTTTACGCTCACCGATGTTGGGTCAACTCGATTTTTCCCATTGCCATCGGCGATCTGCTGGCCTGCGTATGCCCTACTGTATTAGAGCAGCCGGGAGCCTCTGAAGATTCTCAGAGAACTCCCGCGACACAGCGTGGGTTCAGTCGCCTACTTGGTGGGTGGTGTTGCGGGCTTCGCCGGCTCAGTGGGAGCGGCAGCAGGCGGCGGGGTGGCAGGTTTACCGGGCTCTGCAGGAGTCGCCGACGGCGCCGGATTTGTCGTGGGCGGCGGAGTGGTGCGCTCTGTCCCGTCTGGCGTTCCGGCAGGCTTTGACGCCGCAGCAGGATCAGCTGGTGGGGTCTGCGGCTTGGCGTCTGTAGGCGGCGGAGCCGGTGGTGCGGGAGGAGTCTTCGGTGCCGGCGGTTTGTCCGAGAAGCTGAGCAGTTCCACATCGAAGATCAGGTTCGACTTCGGCGGCATCTGCGGCGGCCTTCCCGTCAACCCGTACGCTAATTGATATGGAACGAACAAACGTCGCTTGCCGCCTACATGCATGCCCTCGAACCCGGTGTCCCAACCGATGATCACCCGCTGCGCCCCGTAGGGGAACACGAACGGCTCTGCAGGCGTGTGATCGTAGGAGGAGTCGAACTTCTTACCGTCTGGAAACCAGCCCGTATAGTTCACCGTGTAGAACTTTCGCGGCTCGGCGAGTGGCCCTGTTCCTACTTTGATGTCGATGTACTTCAACGCGTACAGCGTCTTTGGCAATCCCACGACCTTCGGAATGGCCGAGGCAGTCTTTGCCGCGCCAGCAGCGGCTGTGCCTGTAGCTTTGTGGGTGACGGGCTTGGGCGAAGGTGCCGGGGCAGAGGTTTGCGTCACGGCAGCAGAGGACGAGAGTGCAAGAAGTGCGAAGGCGAGCTTCATGATTGTTTCTATCGTACCTTCTCGAAGCAGCAGCCCCACGAGACGGTACTCGCATTCCGGTCCAGACAGCCGGACTCGAGAGGCCTTCGAAAGCCCCGAACCGGGCTGCGCTCGTCGTAAAATAGAGGATGAAATGGCTTTTCCGATCAAGATTTGCGTAGTCTGCGAAGAAGAATTCGAACTGAAGCCGGACAAACCGGGTTTCGCAAACCGCTGTCCTTCGTGCACGGAAGAACTGAGTAGCAGTGCGGCGAGCAGCCCGTCAGCAAAGGAACGGATGGACGCGATTGAACGCAAGGCGGCGAACGAAGCCAACGCTGCCCGTCGACAGGCCATCCGCGAGTTGCTGTACCGGAAGGACAGCTAGTTCCTCTTCTACAACGTCATTTGGCTTCGCGACGGGGTAATCTGCTTCATCCGCAGTGCTGCTCATTCGTCTCCGCGACGCGCGGCGGTCTCCCTTGCTTCCATCCATCCGTGGAGTATCACCACGGCAGCGACCTGATCGATTACGTTGTCCCGACCGCGTTTTTGATATCCAGCTTCGTCGAGAATCTCATGTGCCGCGACCGAACTAAGCCGCTCGTCCCAAAGATGCACGGGTAGCTCTGACCGCCTGGCCAGCTCAGCCGCAAACTCCTGCACTTTGGCCGCCCAGGGGCTTACGTCGCCTGAAAGGTGCAGCGGGTTTCCAACCACCAACTCGGCGACTTCATACCTGCGGATCAGTCGAAGCAGGTTCCGCATGTCTTCTCCTCGGCTCCTCCGCCAGAGAGTCAGCAGAGGCTGCGCTGTGTAGCCAAGAGGATCCGACAGCGCGATGCCCACTCGCACCTTTCCCACATCCAGCGCCATCACGCGATGAAACGACATTACTCCAGTCTAGTAGCGCCCGCCCCCCGCCTGGCGCGGCGTTAATCTGAATAGTTGGTGCAGCGAAGGACCTGCACCCGCGCGGTTAGAGCTGCATCACTGTTCCGAGACTCATGTCCAGGCGAACAGCGACGATAACTCTCTTGAAGTCCCTCGCTGCGGGAGACGCAATCCTGTTCGCTCCCACTTAAGTTCGATGGGTAAGTGTCGGCGTTTCCCCTTACCCTTGTGCCTGGGGAGAATCATGTCGCAGGGAGTCAGCCCTTCCGAGAGCCGCACCATCTCTGCTCAGATCAGCTCGCACCGGCAGCAAACCGGCCTCAATCGAAGCCATGTCCTTGCCGTTCTGGGCGCTGCGTTAGCAATGCGCCTCGTTGTGCTTTGGGTGGTTTTAACGCGGTATCCTCCGCGATGGCTTTTTGGCCGAGGGATGGAGATGGGATTGCTCGCCAACTCCCTGCTTGCTGGTAAGGGCTTGAGTTCGCCCTTCGGCGGTCATACTGGTCCGACCGCGCTTGTCGCCCCTGTTTACCCTCTCTTCGTTGCTCTAGTCTTTCGGATGTTCGGTGCCTACAGCCTTGCCTCGGCAGCGGCCATCATGTCGGTCCAGATCGGCCTGAATCTTCTAACGATCTGGTTGATCATGGATAGCACCCGCCAGTTGCTGAACCAGCGCGCAGCCACAATCGCCGGAACCATCTGGGCATGCTCTTTCCCGCTGATCTGGATGCCCACCATACTCTGGGAGACCTCCCTCTCGAGCTGCCTCCTTTCCGGTCTCTTGGCTCTTGCGTTGAAATACGAAAACAGTAGGACCGTCACGGCGTCACAATGGCTGTTGCTGGGTGCTTACTGCGGCTTTAGCGTCCTGGTGAATCCGGCGCTCCTCCTCTCCGCCGCCGCGATCGCGGTGTGCATCGCCTTACAACACAGGAAGGACTCCGGCTACGCGCCGCTGCTCGCCCTCGTTGCGGCCGTTGTGATCTTCTCGCCGTGGCCGATACGCAACGCACGCGTCTTCCATGCCTTCGTTCCTTTTCGAACTACGATCGGCTTTGAGCTCTGGATGGGAAATCGGCAGGGTGCCACTGGCTACCTCGATGAGTCTCTTTTCCCGATGTTTAATGCCGCTGAGCTGGCAGATTACAAAGCTCGCGGCGAACTCGCATACTCCAGCCATAAAGCAGAGCTGGCAAGACAATTTATCAACGAACATCCCGCAGCCTTCCTGAATCTTTCGAGCCTGAGAGCACTTCGGTTCTGGACCGGCACCGGGACCCGGGACGGGTCAATCTTCTTTGCGATCCACTCCGTCTTCACCGTGCTCGGTGGCGCAGGAGGGATGTTCTTCCTTCTAAGATCGCGCCGCAATCTGCTGGCGAGTCTGTTCGCTTTGCCCATGCTGTTGTTTCCTCTTCCCTACGTCGTCACCCACGCAGAGTTCCGGTACCGCATTGTGATCGATCCGCTGCTCACCGTTCTTTCAGGCGTCGCTCTAGCGGAGCTCTTTTCCCTGTTGAGTAGTGCGACCGAGCGGCGGCGCTGCGGCGCAGCAGTTGACGTGACACGGCCCGCATGGAGACATACCTGATGCATGCGCCGCAAGCGATTGAACCCGAATCTCCCCATGCCAGCCGGTTACACTTTGTCCCAATCTTGTTGGTGGCGCTTTTGCTTCGCGCAGCGATGGCGCTGCTTATGATCAGCAAGGGAACAAACCTGTGGTTCTACAACCAGGCTTCGGAACTCGGCTGTCTGGCGCAATCCATTGACAATGGGCACGGCTTCGCTTCACCCTTTTGTGGCGCAACCGGGCCGAGCGCCTTTCTCGCCCCCGGCTACCCCGTTCTGGTTGCGCTTGCATTCCGGGTATTCGGTGAGTACACCGTCGGCGCGACCGCCATGATCATCGCTTTCCAGATCCTGCTCGGCCTTTTTATCGTGTCTTCGACCATGGTGTTGACCCGCAGAGTCATCGATGCCCGCAGTGCGACCGTCGCCGGAACGCTCTGTGCAGTCAGTCCAACCCTGGTCTGGCTCCCTGTCCTGTTCTGGGAGACCTCCTTCACCATCTTTTCCCTGATCGCCGCAATCACCCTTTGCCTGAAGTGCGTTCAGGACCCGAAGCTCTGGAACTGGGTCGGGCTGGGTCTTCTCTGTGCTTTCGCCATGCTGGTGAATCCGGCATTGATGTTCACCTTTGCTGCGATCCTGGCCTGGGCGGCCTACCAGGTTCCACGCGCGCATCGCCGGGCTCCACTTGCGACCATCCTTGTGTGGTCGTCGTTATTTGCCGCGTGGCCGATTCGAAACCGGGTCGTGCTCCATGCGTTCATCCCGCTGCGCTCCAATTTTGGATACGAGCTCTGGCAGGGGAACAGACCGGGAGCCAACGGCGAGTTCTCTCCTGAACTGCATCTGAATGTGAACCGGATAGAGCGTACTCACTATGCACATGTGGGAGAGCTTACGTATATGCACGAGAAGGCCACGATCGCGATCGCTGCGATCAACGCGGACCCACTAGGTTTCGCACAGCTGACGCTGAGGCGCATGGCGCGCTTCTGGCTCGGCTTGGCATCGAAGAACAACTCTGCCCTGGTCATCGCAAACTTATCTCTCACCAGTCTCTTCGCCGTAGCCGGGTTAGTTCTTCTGGTGAGAACCAGGCCCGCCCTTGGCTTCCTTCTTGCTGCACCGTTCGTGCTCTTTCCACTTCCGTACTATCTGACTCACGCAGACTTCCGGTTCCGTCTCGTTCTGGATCCGTTGGCAATCATGCTCAGCGTCTATGCCGTCCGGACGTTCTACAGCGCTGTGCGGGAGCGATACCCGAATGGCTCAACCGCACAATCGGGAACTGCGCTCCAGACGTGTGAACACCTCGACAGACCTCCTCTCAAGGCCTGAGAACATCGATAAGACGCTCTGGCTCAGCCAGAAAGGCGTCGTGGCCGTGGTCGGATACAAGCTCCCGATAACTGCACCGTACTCCGGCAGCAACCATCTCCCGGGCCATCGATTGGATGTCTGCCGGGGGGAAGAGCCAGTCCGACGAGATACCAACCAGAATCATCTCAGCGTTTATGCGGGCATACGCCTGAGAGGCAGAGGCATGGCCGCGGACCGGATCGAACAAGTCCATCATCCGCGTGATCGCGAGATAGGCGTTGGCGTCGAATCGTTCGTTGAACCGTTCTCCCTGGTGATCGAGATATCCGGCCACATCGAAGCGCCCGGCCCGGTCTGGAGTACCTGGCGCAAACGGATCCTCACCGCTTCGATCGGGCTTGCGCGCAAAGCGCTCCTGAAGCAGAGCGTCGGATTTATAGCTGCAGACGGCCAGTCCGCGAGCCAGTGCAAGCCCGCGCGTCGGCTGTGCATCGGGCGTGTACTCGCCGCCCCTCCAGGCAGGGTCCAGCATAATAGCCTGGCGTTGTAGATGATTCAGGGCCAGTCCCATCGCGCCGAGTGGAGCTACGCCGATCGCCACCGCCTTGCGCACACGCGCGGGAAAAAGAACACACCACTCAATCGTCTGCATGGCCCCGATCGAGGCCCCAATCGCCAGCTTGATTGCAGATACGCCCAACGATTCAAGCAGCAGCGCCTGGGCGCGCACCGTGTCCCGTATGCCCACCAGCGGGAAATTGACTCCATAGCGCCTGCCGGTAGCAGGATCAATGCTGGTAGGCCCAGTCGAACCGTAGCAGGAGCCGAAGATGTTGATGCCCAATACAGCGTCGTTAGCCGCGTCGATCAGGTCCGGCATCGCCCAGACCGCTGGCCACCACTCCGCCACCTGCGCAGAACCCGAAAGCGCATGGCAGACGAGGACCACGTTATCGCGAGCCGGGTTGATCTCGCCGTACACAGCGTAGTGAAGCTTTGCGCCGCGCAGCACACCGCCCGCTTCCAGGGGAAACTCCGCTGGCAACAGGAACTCTCCCTGAAAGCTGGGCTGGCGTGGTTGAGCGGCACTCCTTGTCACTTCGCAGCGAGCGCTGGCTGGTCTAAAGACTGCCCGTTTGCCACCGCAATCGCCTGGTCGAGATCGGCCAGAATATCGCGAATGTCCTCGATACCGACCGAGAGCCGCACCAGTTCCGGCTTCACGCCCGTGCAAAGCTGCTCCTCCACTGTCAGCTGCGAGTGCGTTGTTGAAGCGGGGTGGATCACCAGCGACTTCGCGTCGCCGATGTTTGCCAAGAGTGAGAACAGCTTCAACGAATTGATGAAGACCTTCCCCGCCTCGTACCCACCCTTGATGCCGAAGGTGACCAGCCCCCCCTGCCCGTCCGGCAGATACTTCTTGGCCCTCTCTGCGTAGTTGCTGGAGGCGAGTCCGGGATAGTTAACCCACTCCACCCCTGGGTGCGTTTCGAGGAACGCGGCGACCGCCAGCGCGTTCTCTGAGTGGCGCTGCATACGGAGGTGCAAGGTCTCCGTTCCCTGCAGCAGAAGGAAGGCGTTGAACGGCGAAAGCGAAGCGCCAGTATCGCGCAGACCCTGTACCCTGGCCTTCAGAATAAAGGCGAGGGGACCAAATGCATCCGCATAGCAGAGGCCGTGGTAGGACGGATCAGGCTCGGTGAACTCATGGAAACGGCCGGAGGCCTTCCAGTCGAACTTGCCAGCGTCCACAATAATTCCGCCGATCGACGTTCCGTGGCCGCCGATGTACTTTGTCGCCGACTCGACCACGATGTCCGCTCCCCACTCAATCGGTCGGGCCAGTGCCGGGGAGGCGCTGGTGTTGTCGATAATCAGAGGCAGGCCATGCTCGTGGGCGATCTCGGCCAGCGTCTCAACATCGGCGATGTCCAGCTTGGGGTTGCCGAGTGTCTCCGTATAGATGGCGCGCGTCTTTGAGTTGATAAGGGACCGGATGAGGTCGAAGTCGTCCGCGTCGGCGAAGCGCACCGTGATGCCGTACTTCGGTAGCGTGTAGTGGAAGAGGTTGTAGGTTCCACCGTAGAGCGAGGTCGTGGAGATGATCTCCTCACCCGCGACCGCGAGATTGGTGATGGCGAGCGTCTCCGCCGCCTGACCGCTGGCCGTGGCGAGAGCAGCCGCGCCTCCTTCGAGCGCCGCGATGCGCTTCTCGAAGACGTCGGTGGTTGGGTTCATGATGCGGGTGTAGATGTTGCCGAACTCCTGCAAACCGAAGAGCCGCGCCGCATGGTCGGCGTCGCTGAAGACGTAGGAGGTTGTCTGATAGATGGGCACGGCGCGCGAGCCGGTCGCGGGATCAGGAACTTGCCCGGCGTGAAGGGCGAGGGTGGCGAGATGCTGCTTTGGTGCGGCGTCTTCAGGCATGCGAGGGTCTCCGGATTGGTGCAGGATTTGTGCAGGATGAGATTGGGATACGGGCTGGTTCGAATCGAGCTAAAGCTCAGCCAACGATGTTGGACAAACAACACGAAACGCGACGCACAGAATTGTGACAACAGGCGCACATTCGTTTCGGACAGTCCAGCGAAAGAACAAACATTGAGAGAAGTATTGACTAAGGGGCTTTCTATTGCAACTTATGCGGCAAAAAGAGGCCCCGAAAAAGGGGGCGGGTACCCCCTCCGGTCTTGCGCGGACCGTTCTATTTGCTCCTTGAGAACAGGACTTCGGAACTTCGGTGGAGTGTGTGGGTCGATGACCAGAGTATTCACCGCGCTCGTGGGCTGGGTAGGAAGACCTGTTTCGTCAAGTCGTGCCGATGCGTTGGATCCTGTCCACGTCAACCAGCGCGGTGTAGAGTTCTGGCGGTACACCGCTGCCATGCTCCACCCCGCCGCCGCAACTTGACCTTCCGCCAGGGCGAGATACAGATTCCCTGCCTGCGGGAATGACAAACAGGAACAGTCAAACAACACACGACAGGAACACGCTACAACCAGAAGAAGCAAAATAGGACCACAAACAACGGACGGGCAGCAGGAAGACGAGAGGCAAAAGTAGGTCTCCTCTCCGTTCATGCCTTTTTCATCAAAGTGGGGTTATAACTCCCCTGGCGAACTGCAGCACCGTGCAACAAATCGCAGACGCTCAAGTTTTGGAGGCTCCAATGGACCGTCGCACATTCGTCAAGGTAAGTTCAGCTGCTGGAATTGACCGGGGACCTTCATACCTTTCTTGCGGGATACGTTAGGCGCGACACCCATCTGCTTGGCCGGCACGGGACGGCTTGGCAAGGAGAGTGCCGATTCAATCTCTTCGGCGAAGCTTCACCTAGTTTACCGGGATCGTAAATGTCTTCAACGGCACGAGGTTCGCCGCAGGCTCTGTGATGGTGGTGACCGCCTTGAACTCGCAGACCAGTTGGCTTGAGGTCAGGGTCAGAAGGCCATAACCGTGAGTCGATGAGTCCCCGTACTGTATCCATGGCTGCACCAGAGCTGAGGTCCAGCCCACGAGATCGGCTGCGACTGAATATCAAGGTGTTCTAAAGCAGCCGCTCGCGGACAAACCCGTAGAACTTCGGGTCTTTCCAATAGCTAAGGTGCGCGGCGATGGGCGGATACCAGTTGTATTCCTTCTGGTTGTTTACTTCTTCGAGGTCAAAGAAGATCAGGCGGCCGCTCACCGGATCTTCGATGGAGTATGCGTTGATCCAGCGAAATCCATGGGCAAGCTGTTCCTCTGCATCGAGCCATTGCGTGTTGGTGACGGCCTGAAACTTCAAATCGCCGCCGACCGACTCCTTCAACCCGGGGAGCACGCGAAAGCCGTTAAGCAGATCAAGCGTCTGGTTGCGTAAAGCGGCACGAGGGTCGGTCTGTTCGCGAAAGAAGTAGAAGATTTTATTCAACGGCGAGCCGAAGGTGACCATACCGCGAAGCCTCTTCAGATCGGAGGCCTGGACCTGCGCCGTGTTGGCATCAGCGGTCCGGGCTCGATCAAGCAGCAGATTGATGGTGTCGTAGGCGATGACGCTGCCAAGCGAATGCGCCGCAACATACACCTGGTCATAGGCGTAAGCCGACGCGGAATCGTCAGGGTCGGCTTTCTGCTTCAGCAGGTTGGTAAGGGCAGCCGTACATTCATCGAGGATCTGCGCCCGGGCGGCGAAATTCTTCGCCGTTTCACTGGCATTGACGTAGACCGCGACGTCTCCGACGTAGTTGATCAACATCGACCGGACGATCACTGCAAGCAGCAGCCAGAGGGCCTTTGAGAAGTACTTCGAAAATGAGGGATCGATGAAGATCATGGAATAGAGCCATCCATGCCAGCGAGGATTCAAGGGACCGAACCAGGTATGGACGGCAACACGCCCGAGAACATGCGACCAGTGACCGAGATGCATCGGCAGCCAGGGTGTGCTCCGCTCAACAGCAGAGGTAAAGCCGGCAAGTGCAAGGAGTACGTGGCCGATAAGCACCGGCCACAGAAACAAGTTGCCCAGAAATGATAAGCCCATCAACGCGCGCCAATAGATGCTGGACTGCCATCCCGACCTGGCCCTGACACTCTCGTAAAAGGCTTTACCGGTGGTGTAGGTATACAGATAGCGGATGAAGATAAGCACCAGCGTGAGAATGACCACGGCGGAAGGATTCTTGATCTTTTCGAGCACCTTCGCATAATCGAGCGAATTCAGCCAGGCCAGCGCGGCGGTCAGCAGCAGGACCAGCGGCAGAAACAGAAAGGCCTGGCGGATGAACTCGCGCAGTACCACCTTGACCAGCCGCTTCGGATCGGTCTTGCCGATGGCGTTGATATTTGCGGCCATGTAGAGAAAGGGCTTCAGACCCGCCTTCATCAAAAAGAGGAGGCTTCCAACATAGGTGATCTTGTCCTGCGTGATCGGCGCCCAGTAGTACTCGTAAAGGCAGATGTCTTCGATCGAGTCGCCCTTCTTGTGCAGATCGCTCGTGAACGGGACAGGCTTGTCCGGCATCAGGCGATACGAGGCACGCACCCAATCCTCCTGCACATGGCTTGGGTCTTTGCAGATGTTCAACTGCGGATAGATCTTCCAAGGCACCACTGCTCCGCTGTTGCGACCGAACGATCTGAGGAGGCCTCGCGCAAACTGGTCGAGCGTCTCGTAGGGTCGCTGCTGGCCGATGCCGTGGATCACAAGGAAGGCGATGCGTTTACTGGACCCGGTGTTCGACGATGGAGTGTCGCCTGAGGCATCACTGGTCTTGAGTTCCGTAGGCTGCACCGCATGACTTTCAAAGACTGGGCCGGAACTCTCCGGCGGGGTATCTGCGGATGCTGGATGAGTCATCGGCGCGGCTCCGTTCAAGGTTCGGGTACTTGCAGACACAATGTCTCTGCGTGGTGACGTCAGGAGCCTATTCGTTACAGTGGGGTGGAACGATCGGGGCGCGGCCCGGCTTGAACAGCTCTCTGACGCGGGTTTGTGTGAAGGACAAAACGTACTAGGGGATGCCGCCGCCCGTCAACCACGCGACTCAGCGCAGCCGCCAAGTTTCTGCCAGACCGGCAGAACGTGATACTACGAACGAATGGGCGCGGAGATCTACGAGCCGGCCATTACCTGGCCGCTCCGCTGTGGAGCCGGGGCGGGCTCTTTCTACTCCACCGGCAGCTTCGCCTTGTATCCGTCCCGCGCGATGATCGAGTACTTCTGCGCCTTGCCTTTTTCGTCCACCATGCGCAGCGGATGCCCTTCATTGTCTACGAGCAGTACCTTCACTTTTCTGTAGCTGCCGTCGTTCTTCGGGTTTGTCGGTCTGTAGGTTACGACGTACTGGTTCCTGATCGAGTCGTTGATCTGCGCGAAGACGTCCGGCAGCTCGCCTTGAAAGATCGGCGAAAAGCTGAGGCCGCCGGTCATCTGCGCGAACGTCTTCAGCTGGTTCTGGGCCTGCAGGTAGTTCATGTCGCGGATAGCGCCGTTCATGCCGCCGCGGCCGCCGTACATCTCGTTGATGAATGCGCCGGTGCCTATGGTAAAGATGGTGACGTTCGGCGTCGCCTTTACCTTCGCGAGCATCTTGTCGAGCGTGATCTTCGAGAAGGTGTCGCGCCCGGTGCCGATCATCACGATGTATTTGCGTCCCTCGATGCGGCTGACGCGGTCAAGCGTCTCGTAGAGCGCGTCGAAGGTGTTCGTGTCGGAGAAGCCGGGGATGACGAGCGATTGGAGCGACTGCGCCACAACATCCTTGTTGTTGGTGAAGTCGGTAAGGATGTGGGTGTGCAGATCGTAGGTGATGACGGCGATGTAGTCGTCTGGCTTAAGCGAGCGGAAGAAGCTGTAGGAAGCGTTCTGCATGTCGCGAATGAAGTAGTAGCTGTTGGCGGCAAACTCCAGCAGCATGACGGCGGTGATCGGCGTCTGGGTGATGCGGACGGAGTCTACCTTCTGCTCGACCCCATCTTCGAGAACGAGGAATTGCGCCGGCTTCAGACCAGGAACGAACTGGTGCGTCTTATCCAGCTGAACGCTGACGTCGAGCGAGACGATGGGCACGTCCACGCGCAGCGAGTAGGTGGCACCACCTGGGTTGCGGACTTTTTCTTCGGCCGGTGCGGCGGGCGGCGGCGGCTCAGTTGACTCCTTCTTCTTCTTGATGACGATCGGTCCCTGGTCGGTCTGGGGACCGGCGTCGTCGGATGCTGGCGGTGCAGAGGGTGGGGCTGGCTGCTGGGCGGCTGGCTGCTGCGGTGCAGGCGCCTGGGCGGTCTGGGCGTTGCCAAGCGGAAGGGCCAGGAGCACAGTGAGAAAGGCGACGCTGCGGGAACTCATGATGGAAACTCTACCTTAGTGATGGAAGTGGATGGCGGCGAAGAGGTGCAAAGCTCGTTTGCCGCGCGGCAGACCAGTCCATGACCGAATGATCTAGTCTGTATCTGTGAAGCTGAATTGGTCTCGAAGCTGGGCATGCGCGTGTGTCGTTTGTTTGACGTTGACTGGCATTGGTTTGACGCTGGTTGGCACCAGCTGGGCACAATCCGGCGCAGCGCTGCCGCCGCTGCCGCCTAAAGAGACCGTCGTCTTTCCCCTTTCGGAGGTGAAGCGTGGACTGCGCGGAGTGGCGTACACGGTCTTCGAGGGCGTCAATCCTGAGCCGATGGAAGTCGAAATCCTGGGGCTGCTGAACAATGCGTTGGGTGCGGGGCAGGACATGATCCTCGCCCGGCTGCACGGCACCAAGCCGGAGTACACGGGAGTGGTCGCGGGTATGAGCGGCAGCCCGGTCTATATTGATGGACGACTGGTTGGGGCGCTCAGCTTCCGGATCGGGCAGTTCAGTAAGGAGCCGATTGCGGGGATCACTCCAATCGAGCGCATGCTGGAGCTGCGGGATGGCGGTGCCGGCGGTTCGAGGCTGGCGCAACTCGGGGAACTCTCCACTTTGCGGCAGACGGGAGATCCGTCTGCCGTTTCCGTCGACATGACGCGTCTATCGGTTGGCGGAGGAAGTTCTGAGAACGGTGAGGTTGCTTCCCGTAGCGGCATCGGGCCGCAACTGCTTACCCCCATCGAGACGCCGCTGGTCTTCGGCGGATTTAGTCAGGAGGCGGTCGACCGCTTCGGGGACCGGTTCAAGGCGCTCGGTCTTGCCCCGGTGGCGGGGCTGGGAGGCAGCAACGGAACCGAGAAACAACCGGAGTCACTGATGCCTGGTTCGGCTGTGAGTGCAATCCTGGTGCGCGGGGACCTTTCGATGGCGGGCACCTGCACGGTGACCTACATGGACGCGACGCACCTGCTCGCCTGCGGGCACCCGATCACACAATTCGGGTCGGTGTCGATGCCGATGACCAAAGCAACAGTGTTGGCGACGCTGCCCTCGCCGCTGAACGCCTTCAAGATCATCAACACGACGGAGACAGTAGGCGCCTTCACCGAGGACCGAACGTCGGCGATTATGGGGCGGTTCGGGCAGCAGGCGCGCATGATCCCGGTGACGGTCGCGATGACGGGGGGCGAAACGCACGCAAAGGACAGGACCATGCACTTCGAGGTGCTGGATAACCGTGAGTTGACACCCTCCGCCATGCTGGTCTCCATCTTCCAGAGCCTCCAGCAAAACAATACGGCGCAGGCAGACGCCAGCTACCGGTTGTCCGGCGAACTAACCATCCAGGGCCAGCCGGCGGTCCGGCTCGACGGCATTATGGCTCCCAATGAATCGAACCCCGCAGCCATCAACACGGCACTCTTCGTAGGTGAGCGGTTTGGCCGCATCTACGCGAACGCCGAGGAGCAGCCCATCGTTCAGGCGCTGAACTTGAAGGTCGAGTCCATCGGACCGCGACGTACTGCTGTACTCGAACAGGCGCGGCTCAGCCGGAAGGAGGTTCGTGCGGGCGAGGCCCTCTCGGTGGAAATTACGCTCGATCCGTTTCAGGCCGCGGCGACGGTATTGCGTATACCGGTTGTTATTCCTGCCGGGACTCCGCCTGGAGACGTGCGCGTCGCCGTCAGCGACGGCTCAACGGCAGACCGTCTGACCGACCTGCAGAGCGGCCAGCGTCGCCCCGTTCCACTTCGCGACGCCATCGACCAGATCAATCGGAGCCATCCAAACGACCGCATTTACGTGACTCTGCTTACGCACGAAGCACAGGCGGTGCTCGAAGGCGGAGCGCTCGGGGAGGTGCCGCTTTCGATGGCAAATGTGCTTGAACCGCTCAAGGGCGAGCAGCGGGTGCAGTTGACGGGCGAGACAGCAGTCGAGCTTGGATCGGCCCCGACCGGCCATTCCATCTCCGGAATGCAGGTCCTGTCGGTGAAGGTACGCTGATTCCAGCCGCTCGCACTCGACCGGGCAGGCTGCACCTTGTGTTGCACGGACGACCCACTTGTCTTTGGATATCGTCCGCAGCCAGCGTGTTGTAGCATCAGAGAGGCGTGACGCCCTGAATGGCGCGTCCAGGAAAGTCAGGACTGAATCCAATGAAACAAATCCAAGGTCTGGCCGTTCATGCGGCCGGGGCCCAGTTGCTCTCGTACAAGTATGCGGTAGAAGACCTTTCTCCCATCGACGTGGAGATCAAGATCTCACACTGTGGCGTCTGCCACAGCGACGTACACCTGATCGATAACGATTGGGGGTTAAGCAAGTATCCGTTCATCCCGGGACACGAGATCGTCGGGGTCGTTACAGAGATTGGCAGCGAGGTCCGCAATCGGAAGGTAGGCGAACGCGTCGGCGTTGGCTGGCAGGCGAACAGCTGCGGCATCTGCGAGTGGTGCCGCCAGGGGAATGAACATCTTTGCGCGAAATCGCAGCCGACTTGCGTTGGGCGAAACGGCGGATATGCGGACAGCATCCGCGTGAACTCACGCTTTGCCATCCCAGTGCCCGAGGTGCTCGAAAGTGAGAACGTGGCGCCCCTGCTTTGCGGCGGCATCACCGTCTACGCTCCGCTGCGGAACCACGATGTGCGGCCTTCGTCGCGCGTTGGCGTGGTAGGCATTGGCGGCCTTGGCCACATGGGTCTGCAGTTTGCCAAGGCATTTGGCGCAGAAGTGACAGCGTTTTCGACCTCAAAAGACAAGGAAGCAGAGGCCAAGGCACTGGGCGCTCACCACTTCGTCAATACGCGCGACACCGGCGCCTTGAAGAAGGTGGCCGGTTCCTTCGACTTCATTCTCTCAACAGTAAGCGCAGATCAGGACTGGCCCGGGTTTGTCGCTGCGCTGAGGCCGAAGGGAACGCTTTGCGTTGTGGGAGTGGCGCCCTCGCCGATTCAGATTGGAGCGTTCAGCCTGATCGGCGGTCAGAAGGCAATCTCCGGCAGCCCAACGGGAAGTCCGCAGGACCTGCACGAGATGCTCGATGTCGCCGCCCGCCACGGTGTGAAGGCGATTACAGAGCGCTTTCCCATGGCTAAGGCGAACGACGCCGTGGCCAAGGTGAAGAAGAACCAGGTGCGGTATCGTGCGGTGCTAACGAACTAGAGGAAGCTAAGGGCACAGACAAGTTAGCGGGCAGCGAAGAGCGGCCCAGGGCGAGTTCCTCGCTGCCATTGCGCTACTGTCCGCTCCCGTTAGCATCTGTGAGCTCCCTTTCGCTGCCCTTAGCTGCTTTAGACTCAAAGGCACGATGATGAAGCGGTTTGCGGTGGTTGCGGTACTCGGCGTCTTTGGTCTTCATGCAGGCGCACAAGGCACAAAGCTGTGGACTCAGTCGCGCTACGACGAGATGGAGCGAGGCACGACCGATGGCGTGGCGATCCGTAACGATGGCCGCCTCGAAGCAGCGCCGGCAAGTTCCCTCTTTTATACGACCAGCGGAAGTTATGTTTGGTCGATAGCGGCCGATGCCGCGGGAAACACCTACTTAGGTCGGGGAGGCACGTCTGCCGGATCGGCTGTTGTGACCCGCGTTGCGGCGGACGGAAGCGCCACCGACCTCTTCGCCGGAAAGGAGCTCGCCGTGCAGGCGCTGAGGGTAGGCGCGGACGGAAGCATCTTCGCCGCTACATCGCCCGACGGCAAGGTGTACCGGATCCAACCGGGGAAGACGGACGCTGCAGCGGCCGCGCACGTCGTGTTCGATCCGGCGGAGACGAGCGAGAAGCCGAAGTACCTCTGGGATGTGGCCATTGGCAAGGCAGGCGAGATGTATGTAGCGACCGGCGCTCCGGCGGTCGTCTACAAAGTGCCGGCCGGCGGCAAGGCGCAGGCTCTCTTCAAAACCTCAGACCAGCACATCCGCTGCCTGCTGCTCGCAGCCGATGGAGCGCTTTACGCCGGAAGCGACGGCGGCGGTGTGGTCTACAAAATCGACACGTCCAAACCTGGAGCGACTCCTTTTGCCGTTTACTCCGCGCCGAAGCGCGAGATTACCGCGCTGGCGCTGGATGCGGCTGGGAACCTGTTTGCGGCGGCGGTCGGAGCGAAGGGTGCAGTTCCGCTGCCCAATCTTCCAGTCACGGGCGCGACCGCGGTTTCAATCACGTTCGTGCAGGCAGGCTCAGCGAGCGCCGCCTCGACGAACACGATCCTTCCCGATGGCTCGGAGATCTACAAGATCGCGCCGGACGGCTCTCCTTCCAGGCTGCTGGCGTTGAAAGACGATGTAGTTTACGCGTTGACCGTACACGACGGGAACCTGCTGGCGGCCACAGGAAACCGCGGCCGCGTCTACAAAGTCGATACTGTCGTGCCCGGCCGGTGGACGGACGTGGCTCATCTCGATGCATCGCAGGCAATGGCGTTTGCTGCAGTGAAGGATGGAGTCCTGATCGCTACGAGCAACAGCGGACGTGCGTTCAAGATCGCCGATGCGATATCGAAGGAACCTACCTACACCAGCGCCGTCTTCGATGCACAGATCTACTCGAAGTGGGGCCGGGCCGAGGTGCTCCCGACTTTCCTGACCGCCGGAATCCAACTCCTCGTCCGCAGCGGAAACGTCGAAAATCCTGCGATGGGATGGAGCGAATGGACGAAAGCTACACCGAACGCCGGGAGCATCGCGGTTCCCGGCGCACGATACATCCAGTGGAAAGCCATCTTACAAGAGGGCGGCGCCATCGAGTCTGTGGGGCTCAATTACCTGCCGAAGAATCTCGCCCCAGTCGTTGATGACGTTGTCGCCCAACCTGGAGCGCGAGTGGCACCTCCCGCGCAGGCGGCGAACGCGACGGTGCCGGTGAATTTTGCCTCTGCTGCCGCCAACCCGGCCATCACGTTCCAGGCCGACCCAAACACAACACCGTTGATCGCGCAGAAAGACAAGACCGCCGTGACCGTCCGGTGGGCGGCGCATGATGAAAATGGGGACGACCTGATGTTCGCTGTCTTCTACAAGGGCGTCGGTGAATCGAACTGGCGGCTCTTGAAGGACAAGATCAGTGAACGGTTCTACAGCTTCGACTCGGCCCTGCTACCCGATGGCCTCTATACCGTCAAGGTGGTGGCCAGCGACGCGCCGGAGCATACAGACGCCGACGCGTTGACGGGCGAAAAGGTAAGCGGCGTCTTCGTGATCGACACAGCTGCACCCGTGCCCGGAGCTTTGTCTGCCGCCCTGGAAGGAGGCAAGATTCACGTGATGTTTGAAGCGAGAGATGCGACCTCGCCGATCGCTCACGCGGAGTATTCCGTCGATGCCGGGCCATGGCAGTATGTCGAGCCGGTCGGGAGCATCTCCGATTCTCTGAGTGAACGCTATGACTTTATCGCGGCAGTCTCAGGCGCTACCGGCGCGGTCGCCGGTCGGAAGGAGCATGTCCTTGCGATCAGAGTGTATGACCGCTACGAGAATGCCGCGACGGCAAAGGCTGTGGTGCGATAAAGCTAGCTTCGTGCGCCGTGAGCTTCCAGCACCGCAATTTGCTCCCGGATGGGCGAGGTTTCGCGCAGCACTTCATTTTGCAGAAGATTGCGCTGCGCCTGAAACTCCGCACGCATCTCAGCGCGAAAGGCACCCATCTCGCTTCGCATCGCGGACATTTCGCTACGCATCGCAGACATCTCACCGCGGAATGCAATGATTTCCAACCGAAACGCATCGAGCTGCCCCTCTGTCGCCTTTTGCGTAAGCTCCATCTGTTTCTGAATGCCGTCCATCCTCATGGCAAGCGACTTCAGATCAGGCGCGATTACATCCTGAAGAAGTTGCCTCAGCTCCGAGATGACGTTCTCCGCCATACGCTAATAGTACGCTAGCAGCAGATGCGATTTGAGCTCTTCGTAGCCTCGCGGTACCTCCGTGCAAAGCGCCGCCAGGCGGTCGTCGGAGTCATTACGGCGATCTCCGTCATCGGCGTGGCCGCCGGCGTTGCGTCGCTGATTATCGCGCTTGCAATCACCAACGGCATGCGCCGCGACCTGCAGGAGCGGCTGGTCGGATCGAGCGCCCACGTCACGCTCATGCGGGTTGCGGGCGACGGCATCCGCGACTGGCAGCCTCTCCTCGCGCGGCTGAAGCAGGTGCCGCATGTGACCGCGGCCGCGCCCGGATTGTGGGAGCAGGTCCTCGTTTCACGCGGCGCACGCAGCAGCGGAGCGCTGATCAAAGGCATTGTCCCGGCCGACGAGCGTACCGTGAGCGACCTGCTGAAAGGCATGGCGGAAGGGTCTGCAGACGCTCTCGAGCCGGTCAGGCCTTCCAATACACCGTCGCTGGAAATCCCGCCCATCGTCATTGGCCACGATATGGCGGATTCGGTCGGGGTTCACGTCGGCGACACCGTCACCGTCATCAGCCCGCAGGGCGAGATGACACCCTTCGGGCTGGTTCCGCGGTACCAGCGTTACACAGTCGTAGGCATCTTCAAGTCCGGCTTCTATCAATACGATTCGGCCTACGCGTACACCCGGCTGGCCGACGCGCAGCGACTCTTCTCCGAGCCCGATCTCATCTCGGTCATCAGCTTCAAGGTCGACGACCTCTACAAGGCCAACACCATCGGCCGCGACATCGAAAAAGCCGCCGGGACGGGATTTCAGTCCACAAGCTGGATGGAGCAGAACGTCGAACTCTTTCGCGCGCTGAAGCTAGAGCAGGTCGTATCGTTCATCGTCCTTACGCTGATCGTCTTGGTCGCGGCGCTGAACATCCTTATCGCACTGACCATGATGGTAATGGAGAAGACGCGCGACATCGCCGTGCTGATGAGCTTCGGCGTGCGGAAGGAACAGGTCCGCCGCATCTTCCTGTTTCAGGGGCTGCTGATCTCGGTCATCGGGACGATTCTGGGGTTAATTCTCGGTTACGGAATGAGCTGGCTCGGTGGCCACTACCGCTTTATCCATCTGGACGCGTCGGTTTATTCGATCGACTACTTGCCGTTCGCGCCGCGTGTGGTCGATGCTGTCATCGTGGCTGCGGTCTCGCTTGGCGTAAGCCTGATTGC
>CAZZYQ010000042.1:0-37667 GCA_964658395.1 uncultured Granulicella sp.
CCATCCGCCCCGGCGGCGGCGGCTCCGACATCGAGCCGCTGATGCTCGCAGGCGTTCCCGGCCTCGGCGAATTGACCACCGGCGCCCACTACTTCGACTGGCACCACACCGAAGCCGACACGCTCGATAAGGTCGACCCCGTGGAGTTCCGCAAGAACATCGCCTCGCTCGCCGTGATGACCTATGTGTTGGCGGACATGCCGGAAAAGCTGGCCGGGCATAGAGGGCCGGGGACGGAAGATTAGAGCAGATACTGGCTATTGATGGCTTCTGAGGGTCGATCTGTGTCGATAAAGCATATCCGTAACTAACCTAAAGAGCCGGCGTTTACCCGATGCAAACTGTACAACAAGGTGGCGCGATAAATTGAGATGGTTGGTCGGGGTGTCTTATGTTCAGACTAGCGTGTGCTTTCCTCGGACTCTTCATGTTTACACATCCTCTTTCTTCATACGCCCAGGTCTCTGCTGGCGCGCCAGAATCCGCAGACAGTCCAGTTGATTTGCCGCCCAAGAGCAGTGAGGATCAAGCGAGCGAGGCTCAGCTCGTAACACGGGTAGCGGCCATACGTACCGCCTTCGTTCATCGCTTCGGAACACAGCAGGAGATCGAAGCGTTTGAACATCCGCGCGAACCTGACTCCAAATCAAAGTCTAGTAGGGCGCCGAGGCTAACAGATCTGACGCCCGCTCGGATATTCGATCAAATCTTTCGACGGGTTGAATATTCGGACTACTACTCCGCTCCTTCAAAGAGCCAAGCGGTAATTGAAACCGCCGAATCAAAAATGGCCGCAGCTGCTGAGCAGCAGCTTGATCGTTTTATTCCTTTCGGGGGTATGGCCGTCGGGGCTGTACAGCAGGCAATTGGGGCGGCCCAGGAATCTGCGGTCATCGAACAATCGAAGGACGCTGCCGCGAAGCAATATGCATCTGTGATCGAGAAAGCACTTGCCTCTGTTCTTACGAAAGAGGAGCAGTCCGAATACAGCGGCGGAGATTACAGAACTCGAGCCCGTCTGCTCTTTCAAGCGGGAATCGTTACTCTCGAAACTGTTGGTACTCCAAATGCGTTCATCGTGATGGTGAACGATCCCTCGGGGATCAAGGTAAGAAAGTATGGCGGACTCGAACTTGCTCTCCCGGGCGGTCCTGGCACCTTCTTCCACTTCTATCCGGAGGAACTCTCACCCGCAATGATCAGCGGACCCGGGCAGTGGCGAATCAGAGAAGCCGAGCGATGGCAACTAACGGCCCATCTACAACGGCGTTTTATGCAAGATGGCTATGAAGCCTTTTCTAAATCGCAAGCTTCGTCATTTCTTGCCAGACTCAATGAATCCCGCTACGACCATTCCATGTTGTTAGCCGCTTTTGGCTCGACCGCCGATAAGCAGTATCAAGCAGCGAGCGATGACGATAAGAGAGATATGGAGAAAACTGCAATCATGATGAATGTTGCGGCTGTTGTGATTCTCGGAACGCAAGTCGGGCGTGGGCGATGAGCCGATGTCATATCGTATTTAGGTCGACCTTTTGTCGACGCGCAGATCGCTTAGTCGCTTTAGCGAACGCGCTTTTCGTTGCTTGATGGTGAGTTCCACGACAGTCGTTCAGATGTCGCGGAACGATAAGTCACATGGCGGTTTCCGCGAACGCCCCGTCCGCGCATAACTATTCCTCGTGGGCTGATTGAGAAATCTCAAGCCGCCTGCGCCTCGCCCTTCGGTTCCATAAACAACTTTCCAATCACGATCAGCAGCGCCAGCAGCACGGCGCAGATCGCAAACACCTGGCGCACGCCGATGTACTGCGTCAGCAAACCGCTCAGTACCAGCCCAGCAATCTGCCCCGCGAAGACCACCGACATGACCGTTGAGCCCACGCGGCCCATCAGCGCGGGCGGCGTCTCCTGCTGGATCATCGTCTGCGACGGGATGATGATGCCTGCGACCGCGAAGCCGATGATGAAGTTGCCGAGGATCGTCGACCAGACGAAGCCAAGAAACGTCAGCATCAGCAGACCGGCAGCAATGCCACCCAACCCGGAGTAGACGAGCACCGTGTTCTTGATGCCCTTGCCGAAGGTGTTCAGCGCGTTGATGCCGACCAGGATGCCGAGGCCGATCATCGCGCTGGCCGCGCCGAAGACCTTGGTCGAGGCATGCAGCGTGTCGCGTACATAGACGGCGATCAGCGGGCCGAAGCAGCCGATCACGAACATGCCCGACGCAAGCGCGAGGATCACGAAGAGCAGCCCCGCGTGATGCACGATGAAGCTGACGCCCTGCTTCATGTCGCTCCAGATTCGAGCGATACCTTTCTCTTCCTGCGGCTTGTCGGCGGGTTGCAAAATCTCCGCGGCCGCAGCCTCTTCGGGCCGGGACAGCGCGAGTGACGCGATCAGGCAGGCCGAGGCGACGAAGCTGGCCGCGTCCGCAATGTAGCAGCTCGTCGCTCCGAAGCTGGCTACGAGAGCCGCGGCTACAGCAGGGCCGGCAATGCGCGTCAGGAACATGACCTGCTGCATCAAGGCATTCGCCGAGCGCAGACCGTGCAGCGGAACGGCGGAGCGGATCGCCACTCCCTGCGCCGGCCCGAAGAAGCTGGAGATGACGCTGATCGCCGCCAGGACAATGTAGAAGTGCCAGACAGAGCTCGCCAGCAGAAGCAGAAGGCACAGCCCCGCGCGCAGCGCATCGCTAAGCACCATCGTCGGCTTCAGCGGCCAGCGGTCGACGAATACGCCGGCAAGGATGCCGAGCACCGCGATCGGAAGCTGGTATGCAATCTGCACCCCGGTGATCTGTTGCGGCGTCGCGTGCCGGATGAAGGTGAGCACGTTGATCACGGCGAAGAGCGCAAGGAAGTCCCCAAAGGTGGAGACGATCTGCGCGTACCACAGCCGCCGCATCACAGGGATGCGAAGCACTGCCCCCATCGAGAGGGCTTCGGGCGTCGTCGCGGCGCTTGGAGCGGTGGACATATCTTCTCTTTGTCATTCCTAAAGAAAATCTGCTGCCTGGACACTGGACGGTATGCGCCTGTTCAAGCGACGCAATCAGAGCGGTAGCTAGGAGAGTGACGTCTATTCGATGAGCGTTTCAGGGCGACGTTGCGAAATCTAGAGCCATGCCGCAGGAGTTACAAACCGCCGTGCGCAAGCCCTGGCTTCGAGAATGATCGTCTCTGTCGCTTCGATCGAAGGCAGCCGAGGCTGGTCGATGCCGCCGTCGTGCAGCAGAATATTTGAGCCGCGCCCACGGGCCTGGTTGCGCTGGATGCCGAGGCGAATCTTCTCTGCGATCTGTACGCCGGTCTGCGGACGCCAGTCATGCGTGATGATGTTCCAGTTCACTGTTGCCAGACCGATGCTCGCGGCCTCGCGCAGCACCCGCGGTCGCCGCGCTCCATGCGGCGGGCGAAACAGCCGGATCGGAGTTCCCAGGGTATCTTCAAGCAGCGCATTCGTATCAGCAAGCTCTGTTCGAATGCGTTTCGCCGTTTGCCACGCCAGCCAGGGATGCGTCATAGAATGGTTGCCGATCATGTGTCCGGCAGCGGCGATCTCCCGGGCAAGTGCGGGCTGCTGGCGAACATGGTCGCCGATAAGAAAGAAAGTCGCCTGAACACCGTGGCGGCTGAGAAGCTCGAGCAATCGCGGCGTGGCCGCGGGATTCGGCCCATCGTCGTAGGTCAGGGCGAGTTCGTCCGGATCGTCGCCGGAGATCAGCACCTTGCCGAAGAACTGCGACCCCGGAGTAAGCGCCGCGTAGAACCAACCGCCCGCGCCCAGCACGCAGGCCGCTCCCATTGTGGCGGCGCTGACACCTGAAACCATTGGAAGCTCTCCTCGCTGGCTGCAGCACCTGTCCGCAGCCGCATGCCGATTCGCCTCTATTGTATTCAGCGAGGCGGCACGGTCTTTGCGATATGCTCGAAGCGAGAGAGGACGACTATGCAGCCGCTTTCGGGAGTTCTGCTGGCACTGGTAGTTTTGGGCCTTGTCTTCGTGCTGGTCTTGGTGCTGAAGACGCTGTTTACGGTGCGCACCGCAACGGCGGGAGTGGTGGAGCGCTTCGGCAAGTTCAACCGGATCGTAAGGCCCGGCTTACATGTTCTGGTGCCCTTTGCGGAGAGCGTCTACTTTGTCGATCTGCAGGTGAAGCAGGCGCAGTTTTCAGTAGAGACAAAGACCAGGGACAACGTGTTCGTGCAGATACCTGTGTCGGTGCAATACCAGGTGCTAGACGACAAGATCTACGACGCGTTCTACAAGTTGAGTTCGCCGCAGAAGCAGATCGAGAGCTTTGTGTTCAACAGCATCCTGGGCCATGTGCCGAAACTTACGCTGGACGAGACCTTCGAGCAGCAGAGTGGAATCTCAGTCGCGGTAAAGGTCGAGCTTGACTCAATCATGTCGGGATTCGGCTTCAACATCATGACCGCGCTGGTGACGGACATCATTCCAGACGTGAAGGTCAAGGCTGCGATGAATGACATCAACGCAGCTCAAAGAGCGCAAGTCGCTGCCCAGGCGCGAGGCGAAGCGGACAAGATACTGAAGGTGAAACAGGCGGAGGCTGAGGCGGAGTCGAAGGCGCTACAGGGAAAAGGAATCGCGGCTGAGCGGCAGGCGATCATCGACGGTCTAAGCGCTTCCATCGAGCACTTTCAGGGCGCGGTGCCGGGCGCAACAAGCGAGGACGTGATGGCGCTCGTGCTGCTGACGCAGTACTTCGATACGCTGCGGGACATCGGCACCCGGGGCGGAACGAACACGCTGTTTCTGCCCAATAACCCCGGGGCGGCGAACGATTTTATGGGGCAGATTCTCGCCGGCATTCGGGGCGGCAATCCTGTGAGGCCAGCGATCTAAACCGGGGCATGGAAGGACCCAGGCACGCCCTTATTACGGTAAGTCCATGGAGGAAGCCGGGCGAACGAGCAGAATTGGACGGCGTAAGTACTGACGCACTCCATCTCAAAGCGAAGAACCCGCCTTCACCGGCCATAGCTCCCACTGTTCTTAGTCGCATCCAAACCATCCAACCGGAATGGCAGCGGTCAAAGGACCACCATCACGGAAAGCCAGACTGCGGGGCCCTTTCTCATGGCCTGCCTCAACTCTCGTCAACTTCGCGCCGCGGGACTCAGGGCCTTTGATTAGGGTGCCTTTTAGCGAGTGAAAGCGGCAGGCCAATCGCATCGCATGCCGCCTCGTCCCGAGACCCTGAACAGAACGGCTAAGCTAAAGGTGTGATCCAGGGAGACGACACAATCGTGGCCATCTCCACTCCGCCGGGGCGCGGCGGCATCGGCATAGTGCGTTTGTCGGGCAGCCGCGCCAAGGAGATTACGGAGCCGATGCTGCGGTTGAAGCGTCCGCTGGTGGCAGGAAGGGCACGGTTCGCTGAGGTAATTGACTTACCCGGCGAGTTCGAGGGGTCTGCATCGGAGATGGAACGCCGCTTGCCGCGGCCCGCGCCTGCAGCTGTGGTGTTGGATGAAGCAGTCGCTACTTACTTCGCCGAGCCCTACTCCTACACTGGCGAGGATGTCGTCGAGATTGCGGCCCATGGTTCGCCGGTCCTTCTAAATGCGCTTTTGCGGCGGTGCGTTGCCGCGGGTGCAAGGCTGGCTGAGCCGGGCGAGTTTACCCAGCGGGCCTTCCTGTCTGGGCGGCTCGATCTTACCCAGGCCGAGGCGGTACATGACCTGATCCAGGCGACCACGCTCGAACAGGCGCGGACGGCAGCGCGGCAGATGGGCGGGGGACTTTCGCTGCAGATCAAGCCGCTGAAAGCGAAGCTCATCGACTTGATTGCCGCGCTCGAGGCGGGCATCGACTTTGCGGAGGACGATCTTGAGGTGTTGTCGGAAGCCGACCTCCGGGCCAAGCTGAGCGGCCTTTCGCTCCCGCTAAGGGCGTTGGAGGAGAGCTTTGCCTACGGTCGGGTGCTCCGCGAGGGCTACAAGCTCGCAATTGCGGGCCGGCCGAACGCCGGTAAGTCTTCGCTGTTCAACCGGCTGATTGGCCGCCAACGCGCGATCGTGACCGCACAGCCGGGAACGACGCGCGACCCGGTCACGGAGCAGATAGAATTCGCGGGCATTCCCGTCGAGGTGGTCGACACGGCTGGACTGCGCAGCACCACCATTCGCGGGACTACGCTGGACGAAGCCGAAGCCATCGGAGTGGCAAAGTCGCGCGAGACGCTAGCCGAGGCGGAGATCATGCTGCTCGTCATCGCCGCGGACGAAGGAGTTCAGGAGGAAGATCGTCTCGTTCTAAAGCAAGCTGCCGGCCGCAACCTTATTGTGGTGCTGAACAAGGTTGATCTGATTGCGCCTGAGACTGCGACCGCAGTCTTCGAAGGCCGTGCGGTAGTGAAGACCTCGGCGGTAGCCGGGACCGGATTGGACGAACTGAGAGGAGCTATCCTGGGAACGCTCAAAAGCGCCATGCCGAGCGGCGACTCTGCTCCGCTGACTAACCTGCGGCAGCATCAGGCGGTCTCGGCCGCGGCTGCAGCACTGCAAGCAGCGGATGCGGGAGTCCACGCTGGCATACCACATGAGATGGTGCTGCTCGATCTTCACGAGGCGCTTGACGCGCTCGATGGACTAACTGGACAGACGCATACGGATGAGATCCTGGGAGTCATCTTCTCGAAGTTCTGCATAGGTAAATAACGCGGTGTGCGTACGGCCACGAAGTCAGGAAAGGAAGATCAGATCCATGAAGGCGTTCCGGGTTGAAGGGCCAGAGGTAGCAGGTATAGCCGGGGTAACGGACGCCGGCGTGGAAGAAGGGAAGGTCCTGCTCCGGGTAAAGATGGTTGGTTTGTGCGGTACGGACTTGAACACCTTTCGCGGCCGCAACCCGATGGTCAGCTATCCGCGTGTTCTCGGTCATGAGGTCGCTGCGCTGGTCGTGACTGGCAGCGAAGATCTTGTCCCCGGGACTGCGGTCACGATGTCACCCTACACCAACTGCGGCACCTGCCCATCCTGCCTGCGCGGTCGCGTCAACGCGTGCCAGTTCAACCAGACTATGGGCGTTCAGCGCGACGGCGCCATGACCGAATTCATTTCGGTGCCGCGCGCGAAGCTTTATCCTGCAAAGCTGTCGATCAAGGAGCTGTGTCTCGTGGAGCCGCTCACTGTTGGTTTCCACGCTGCGTCAAGGGGCCGTGTCGTTGCAGAAGATACGGTCGCGGTCTTCGGCTGCGGTGGGGTGGGGCTTGGAGCGATCGCAGCCTCGGCGTTCCGCGCTGCCAACACGATCGCCATCGACATGGACGACAACAAGCTGAGCATTGCACGCAAGGCCGGAGCGTCGTACACCATCAACACGGCGCGGGAAGACCTGCACACCCGCCTTCAGGAGATCACCTCCGGCCGCGGGCCGGACGTCATCATCGAAGCGATCGGGCTGCCGGTTACGTTCCGGGCCGCTGTGGATGAGGTCGCGTTTACCGGCCGCGTCGTTTACATCGGTTATGCCAAGGATCCGGTTGCCTACGAAACCCGCTTGTTTGTGCAGAAAGAGCTCGATATCCTGGGCAGCCGCAACGCCCTGCCGGAGGACTTTAGCGACGTAATCGCGATGCTCGAAGCTGGACGCTTCCCGGTCGAAGACGCCATCAGCGCCGTTGTTCCTATCGAAGACGCCGCGCGCCTACTGCAGGAATGGAGCGCTGCACCAGGCAGGTTTACGAAGATCATGGTCGAGCTATAGGGTAGTAAACGCGATCGCTCGAGAGTCCGCGAGCTAAAGGAAACCGATGCAGGTTGCTCCACCTTCTAACCCGGCGGTCGACCCTGTCGACTCACGCGATGTCCCCGTCTTTCCCAAGCAGCTCGTGCTCTTTACGCTGGTCACTGTCCTCTTTTTTCTCTGGGGAATGTCGAACAACCTTACCGACATTCTTGTTCAGCAGTTTCGTAAATCATTCGAGCTGTCGCAGCTCGGCGCCCAGCTGGTGCAGACGGCAAACTTCCTTGGTTACTTCTGCATGGCCATCCCTGCCGCGCTGGTCATGCGGCGTTGGGGATACAAAGCTGGAATGGTGATTGGGCTGATTCTTTTCGGCTCGGGCATGGTGCTCTTCTGGCCCGCTGCCGTCAGCGGACAGTACGTCCCTTTCCTCATCGCACTGTTTACGGTCGGGTGCGGAGCGTCCGTGCTTGAGACCGCCGCGAACCCGTTCATGGCGCAGTTCGGTCCGGCTGAGACCTCTGCGCGACGACTGAACTTTGTCCAGTCGTTCAACCCTCCAGGCACGATCCTGGGCGTGGTTATCGGCGGCCAGTTCATCTTCTCCGGCGTCGAACTCAACCCCGTCCAGGTAGCGAACATGAAGCAGGCTGGCACCTATGACGCCTATCTGCACATGGAGATTCTTCGGGTTGTACCTACTTACCTCGTTCTAGGTACAGCGGTCCTGTTCTTTGCATTTGTGCTCTCGCGGATGAAGTTTCCCAAGGTGACCAGTGATCCCGACGCCGGTCCTGAGATCGCGGTGGAAGACCAGGGAACCTTTGCCGCATTGCTTCATTTCCCGCAGCTCTGGTTTGCCGTGTTCGCGATCTTTTGCTGCGTCGGCGCGCAAGTCGCCATGTGGAGCAGCCTGATCCCGTATATGAAGGAGTACACCACGGTCAGCGAGCGGACCGCTGCCCATTATCTTGCGGCTACGCTGGTTGTCTTTGCCGCCGGCAGGTTTGCCACCACGCCCGTCATGAAGTACGTCGCACCCAGGATTGTTCTTGGAACCTACGGCATCGCAAACGCTGTCCTGTTGGGCGTGGCCGCCGCTCTACCGGGGATGATCGGCGCTTACTCGATCGTCGCGAGCAGCTTTTTCATCTCCATTATGTTTCCCACCATCTTTGCCCTTGGGCTTAAGGGTCTTGGCGCGAATACCAAGCTCGCGGGATCGTTCCTGGTGATGGCAATCATCGGAGGTGCGATCTTCCCTCCGCTGCTTGGCTTTGTTGCGAAGTTGACCGGCAGTATTGCCGCTGGCTACCTCGTACCTACGATTGGCTGTGTGGGCGTGGCGGTCTATGCCTTTCTCATCCCGAAGGCGGGCGCAGTGGGACGGGTCACGGGATGAGCAGACGAACCACTCGCAGACGCTTTCTGTCACTCGCCGCGGCCGCCGCCGCTGCGCCAAAAACCAGCATCGCCAGCCTTGCCTCTGCGCCCTCTCCAGAGCCTGATCCAAACCATACGCTTTGGTTTCAGCAGCCGGCCGCGCAGTGGGCCGATGCTCTTCCTATCGGCAACGGGCGTATCGGCGGAATGGTGTATGGCTATTGCAAGATCGAACGCGTTGCGCTGAACGAGGACACACTCTGGTCCGGCTTTCCACGCAGCCAGCCTCGTGGCGGCGGCCTGGTGAGCACGGAGACGCCCTTCGACCCAAACCGGCCCGGAAATTCGATGTGGCCTGGTGGCTGGAACAACCCAGAGGCAAAGCACCATCTTCCTGTCTTACGAAAGCTCGTGCTTGAAGAAAAGGACTATCACGGCGCGGTTCTTGAAGCGCGCAAGATGCAGGGGCCGTTCAACCAGGCGTACACACCGCTTGGCGATCTCGAGATCGAGATGGATCACGGCGAGTCCGTGATGAAGTATCGCCGGGATCTCAATCTCGATACTGCAGTCGCAACCGTCTCCTACGAAGTCGAGGGCGCACGATACACCCGCGAGGCTTTCGTCTCTACGCCAGCCCAGGTGATGGTTGTGCGACTCACTTGCAGTCGCAAGGGTGGACTAAGCGCTACCATCCGCTTGAAGAGTCAACTGCATGCCTCATCGAAGGCGACCACGGAGCGCACGGCTGAACTGACCGGCAAAGCACCCAGCGAGTCTGTCCCGAACTATCTCGCAAGTGAGCGCCCGATCCGCTACAGCGACGTCGAAGGGGAGGGCATGCACTTCGCCGCCATAGTGCAAGCTGCTCATACGGGCGGAACGATCAAAGCCGGTGCCGAGGGCAGCTTAGATATCGCAGGCGCAACCAGCGTGGTGCTTTACGTTAGCCTGTCGACCGGCTATCGGGGATACGCAGTTCCCCCGGCCATGCCGGTGGCCGAGGTCGTTGCCAGGGCCGCTAAGCCGCTGCCGAGGGCCAGCGCGAGCGGCTTCAAGAAGCTTCTGACCGAGCACATCGCAGATCACCAGAAGTTCTATCGTCGCGTATCTCTTGATCTTGCTCAGAGCGGTACATCCGCAAGCCTTGCCATCCCTACCGATAAGCGCGTAAGCGGATTTCCTCAAAATCCCGACCCTGCCCTGCTCGCGCTCTACTTCAATCTTGGCCGCTATCTTCTCATTACCAGTTCGCGGCCCGGCACCCAGCCGGCGAATCTGCAGGGCATCTGGTGTGCGGACCTGCGTCCCCCATGGAGCAGCAACTGGACTGCGAACATCAACATTCAGATGAACTACTGGCACGTTGAGACCACCAACCTTGCAGAACTTGGGCAACCACTCTTCGAGATGGTGGGCGGCCTTGCGCAGAATGGCGCGGATACGGCCCGTACTAACTACGGCGCGAACGGCTGGGTGTCGCACCATAACATCGACCTCTGGCGACAGTCAGCCCCGGTCGGTATGGGTCTGAGTTTTACGGACCCCACCTGGGCCAACTTCGCCATGTCCGGGCCCTGGCTCTGCTCCCACCTGTGGGAACACTACCGCTTCAGCGGCAACAAGCAGTTCCTTCAAGCGGCATACCCGGTGCTGAAGGGCTCGGCGGAGTTTCTGCTGAGCTGGCTGATAGAAGACGGCACTGGCAAGCTGACGACCTGCCCGTCGGTCTCTACCGAGAACAACTTCATCGCTCCGGACGGCAAGAACGCCGACGTAAGCGCGGGATGCACACTCGACATCGCTCTCGTCAAAGAACTCTTCGGCTACCTTATCGAGTCGACGAAGATACTTGGGACCGATGCGGA
The DNA here is from genome assembly GCA_964658395.1 of uncultured Granulicella sp. Taxonomy (GTDB): domain Bacteria; phylum Acidobacteriota; class Terriglobia; order Terriglobales; family Acidobacteriaceae; genus Edaphobacter. The sequence goes on from CAZZYQ010000042.1 coordinate 10,974, forward strand.
GTTCGCGGCAAAGCTTGCCGCAGCGAAGCTACGCCTCCCTGAATATCAGGTAGGCAAGTGGGGCCAGCTGCAGGAGTGGTCCATCGACTTCGACGAGGCACAGCCTGACCAGCGCCATATGTCGCATCTCTATCCGGTCTATCCCGGTTCCGAGATCACCCCGCGCAACAACCCGCGTCTGGCGATGGCCGCGCGCGCCTCGCTGCAGCGCCGTCTCGATCACGGCGGAGCTTATACGGGCTGGAGCCGCGCCTGGGCCATTGGCCTTTGGGCGCGCCTGGCGGACGGCGAGAAGGCATGGGAGTCGCTGAAGCTGCTCCTCGAGCATTCAACCGGAGCAAACCTCTTCGACACGCATCCGCAGGCAGGCGGCGCAATCTTCCAGATCGACGGCAACTTCGGCGCAACTGCAGCCATCGCGGAGCTTCTCCTGCAGTCGCACGATGGCGAGATTTCGCTGCTGCCGGCGCTTCCAGCGGCATGGAAAGATGGTTCGGTCCGCGGACTCAGGGCCCGAGGCGGCGTCGAAGTTACGATCGCCTGGAAGGCGGGGAAGCTCGTCGCAGCGGAGTTGTTTGCTGTGAGATCGGGCACCCACACCGTGCGCGTGCCTCAATCCCAGAGGATCGTAAGCGTTACCGACGCACACCTCAAGACCACCACGGCAACGTCGACCGCAACCATCACCGTGGAAGGCGGCAAGCGATACCAGCTGCACCTTGCTTAGCGTCTGGCACCCGAAGCAAGGCCGCACGCCCCGCTGAACACTAGCTTCACGGTGGCCATCTGTCTGGCAATGCAGTCGTAGTACGGGCCGGCCAAATTGAGAGCCTGCAGAAACCAGGCAATCGGCACTATCCCAATCCGTTTCTCGCAATCACATTCTTGTAAAACTCGGCGCTCAGCTTTGGAGTCCTCTTCTGGGTCTTGAAGTCGACGTAGGTTATACCGAAGCGCTTGTCATATCCGTCCGCCCATTCGAAGTTATCGAGCAAGCTCCACAAGAAGTAACCCTTCACCGGCACCCCCTCTCTCACCGCACGGTGCAACTGAGTCAGGTAGTTTCTGAGGAACATCACTCGGTCCGTATCCAGCACCGTGCCTTCCGCTGTAAGCGTATCCGAAGAAGAGCAGCCGTTCTCGGTGATGTAGATAGCCTTGGGCTTCCACAGCTTCGTGACCAGCGTTGGCGACCAATACAGCCCCTCCGGTCCAAACTTCAGCCAGGGGCTAAGCATGTGCGGATACGAAGCTGGATCGCTGACCACTGAATAGCCCGTCTCCTTCGTCGAATCGGCTCGGACCCATGTTGGCTGATACACATTCAACCCGATGAAATCAAGCGGGCTGCCGATGATCTTCATCTCCTCGGGCGTCGTCTTCGGCGCGGCTGCCCCCAGCCGCTTCAGGTACGCGTCCGTGTAGCGGCCTTCCATGATGACAGTCAGATATTGCGCGTTCTCCTCGCGCATCGCAGTCTCGGCGGCCTTGATGTGCTCGGGTGTCTCGATTACCGGAGAGGTCGCGATGGCATTGTCCGCCAGCCCCACCTTGGTTCCTGCCTTGGTTGAAGCGCGCAGTGCCTGTACGGCCATACCGTGGCCAAGCACAGCGTAGTGGTTCACCTGGGCAAAGGCCGCCGCATCCACCCTCAGCCCCGGGGCATGCATTCCGTTTTGATAACCCAGCTCTGTAAAGCTGCGGATCTCGTTCATGGTCATGAAGCTCTTCACGCGATCGGACAGCTTTCCGGCGGTGTAGCCGGCGTAGTCGGCAAAGAGCTTCGCCGTGTCGCGGTTCTGCCATCCGCCTTTGTCCTGGACCGCCTGCGGCAGGTCCCAATGGTAAAGCGTGCAGAAGGGCTGTATGCCCGCGCCAAGCAGCTCGTCGACGACGCGGTTGTAGTAGTCCAGCCCCTGCTGATTGGGAGTGCCGGAGCCGGTCGGAAAGATCCTTGGCCACGCCACCGAAAAGCGGCAACCCTTCAGCCCAAGCGACTTCATCAACGCAACGTCTTCCTTGTAGCGATGGTAGCTGTCGTCGGCAACGTCGCCGGTATCGCCGTTAGCAACCTTACCGGGCGTGTGCGAGAACGTGTCCCAGATACTTGGCCCACGACCGCCTTCGTTCACACCGCCCTCCACCTGGTAAGAGGCGGTCGCCGAACCCCAGAGAAAACCCTGCGGAAACTCGCCGGCTGGCGCTGGAGGAGCTTCGGCCATCGCCTCGCGTCCCGCTGCGACCGACAGGCCAGCCGGGAGCGACAAGGCGCCCGCGGCGGCGCTCAAAAGACGAGCAAACGACCTTCTTGACATGCTGGTTGCCAAGGGACGTTCTCCTGATAAAGCAAGGTTGATGAATCAAGTTTGATCGCGTTCTAATCGTAGCCGCTGGCTCTTGCGAAAGTACACCTTCAGGGCGATCCAAGCCAAGTCGCGTGCCTTTTTGCCTTGAGTCCTCCGAGCGAGACTCGCCGGTGTGCCAATCGGGCGCGGATGGCCAGACGCGCAGGAAGCTCGATAAAGCGATAAGCAAGATACGACGCCAGGATCAGAACCGGAAGGACCAGCAGCGCCGTTGGGTAGGGGCCGAGCTCCAGCCGCCGCGCGACGGCCTTGGTCAGCCGGATGATCGGCGCCTGAAGAATGTAGATGGAGAAGCTGATCTCACCGGCCAACACCATCCACCGGTTGGTTAGAAGTCCATGGCGCACTGAGGCCAGCCCATAGATGAGTGCGGCGTAGGAAAGCACGAGGACCCCTTTACGGAAGCCCCTGTCCGACTCGCCGCTGCCGGTACAAAGCAGGAGCAAAGTTGATAGGGTTGCGAGAACAAGCCACCATGACCTGCGCGTGCCGCCCCGCCGAAGATATCGCACGCCAAGATAGATGCCGATCACAAACATGGGCAGATACAGCAGGGGAAGCGAACCTCCTCGAAGAAAGTAGATTTGCTCACGGTCCGGGCGCGCACTCCCCCAGAGCGGCAGAGACAGAAATGCGAGATAAGCCGAACAGAGCCAGAAAAACGCCTGCGTCGTCATCCGCCTGACCCACGGAAGCACAAACGGAAACACCGCGTAGAACAGCGCTTCTACCGAGAGTGTCCAACCTGGCAGATTGAATGTGTCCGCAAGCGGCCGATACCAGGCATGGAGAAGTGTCAGTCCGAGGACCCAACGCAGAACAATGTGGCTGGGAAATACAGAGGCGGGGAGAAACAGGAGCGAAAAACCCAAGCACAAAGCAATGAAATAAACGGGATAAATACGCGCGAAGCGAGCGGTCCAGAACTCCCATAGATTATCGACCTGCGCGTAGTTGTACGCCAGGATGAAGCCCGACAAGACAAAGAAGAAGGGAACTCCCGAGTTTCCCGAGGCGATGAAGTTACCAACGACCGGAACCCTAAGCACAGGCAGTCCGAAGCCCAGGTGAAATAGGACAACATAGATCGCGGCAAAGAAGCGGAACGAGGTGAGTGCCTTCAACGCAGGAAGACGATGCTGGATCTCTGCTCCGCGGCCCATGGCCTCAGTCGAAGCTTTGCTCATGCGCAGACCGCCGGAGGGCCTGCCTCGTAGTTGGCCTTCCGAACCGCTGGCTGTGCTGTAAAGGCCCGTTCCACTGCATTCAGAGTACAACTCTCCCGCATGCTTCCTGCTCGGTTCTGCTGCTGCGCTTGGCTCGGCGGGCATGCTGCCGGACAGTCTGAGAGCTTCGCGCAGGTATGGCTCCAAACCAGTCCATCTTTTGAGCCTAACTTGCGACTGAACGAGCCCAAAGCGTCTCCGGCCATATTTGGCGTTATCCTTGGGTGTGAGATTTGCCGCTTGTGCTGCGTGGCTTCTTTTGTTCAGCTTTGCGCCGCGACCGAGTGCACAGACCCTCGCGCGCCCAGGCTGGGCGGGATCGGGCCTCAGCGTGCAGCCGTGGTGGAAGCACGCCGTCATCTACGAGCTTGATGTTCGCAGCTTTCAAGATTCGGACGGCAGCGGTGTGGGCGATCTAAGAGGCATTCAAGAGCACCTCGACTATCTGAAGTCGCTGGGTGCCGATGCGATCCTGCTGGACTCGCTTGCCACCCCCGGACATTTGGAGGGCAAGGGAAGAGTTGACACGCTCATTGATCCGGCTGTCGGCAGCCTTGACGACTTCGACGAGCTATCGCGCGAGGCCAGCCGGCATAACATAAGGATTCTGCTCGATCTTCACGTGGATGCGTCCAGCGCGAAGACCGAAGTATCGTCAGTGGCCCGCTTCTGGCTCAGCCGGGGCGTTGCTGGTTTTCGGCTTGCCGGCGTTTCGGCCGATTCTGTGTCGGGTGTTCGCAGGCTGGTAGCGACTTACGCCGGCCAGCGCATACTCATCAGCGATGCGAGTCTCGCGACGGCGCAGCAGCCTCCGATCAGCGGACTTGCGTTGAATACCGCTCTGCTAAGCGTTAACGTTTCACCCGCATCCAAGGGTGCAATGGTCGCCGAACCGATCCGGCGCTCGATGGAAGACGTGCAAGCCGTTCGGGGAGGGATAACTCCACTCTTCGCGACTGACGGCGCTGGCGTCAGACGCAGCGTAAGTCGTTTCAACATCGGGCCTGACGGTCTTCATCAAAAGGCGAATGCGGGCAGCATGGCGAAGATCATGGGCACGGTGCTGCTCCTGAACCGCTCCAGTGCACTGCTCTACTTCGGCGAGGAGCTTGGAGTTGATCCCGCCCCGGGCCAAGCCTTTGCAATGCCCTGGGGCGCAGCCAAACTATCTGCTGCGGCAGAGAGCGGATCTGCTACGGAGGCGACCGAATCTGCTGCACCCGCGATCGGATCTGCTGCACCAGCGCTGGGGACTGCTAAAGAGGCTCCCGACCCTGCCCCTCCTTCCACCCCTGGCCCGCCTTCCGCCGCCCCTTCGGAGAAGTACGTTCCTTACGTCGCGCCTGCAGCTCCTAAGAGGAGCATGGCATGTGATCGCTGCACTCCACCAATCGCCGCAGATCCCTCCACCGCCTCCGGTCAGGACGCGGATCCAAAATCCGTACTGAACTTCTATCGCCAGCTGAGCCAGCTTCATCACGGCAATGCAGCACTGCGCGATGGCGAACAGATCATGCTGAACCATGATGATCTGAACGCTGTGGTGTGGGTCCGGAAGCCCGTGTTGGTGACACAGCAGAACCCCGCTGTGGTCATCGTGTGCAACCTTTCAGACCGCCCACTCCTGCTGCCGCTCAAGTCGGAGCTGGCGCGCCTGCATCTGCGCGGAAGCTTTCTCAAGACGCTCCTCCGTTCAGACGACGCGATGGGCACGATGCATCTTGAGCCAGTCGCCGTTCCGCCGTATGGAGTCTATGTTGGAGAACTTCGTTACTAACCCCCGAACTAGGGCAACATGATGGATCGACCAACATCGCAAGATGCCAACACTGCAGAAACTTCCCTGATGCCAGCCCGCGTACTCTCTCGCAGAACCCTCATCAGGTGCGCTTCCATGGTGTCCATCTCCTCCGCGCTCGATCTCTACGGATTGGCCATATCGCCGCGAGCCAATCCCGTTGTACGGACGAGGCTCGGTCTGCTCCGCGGCGAAGCCCTCGCCGGAGTGCGCGTCTTTCGCGGCGTCCCCTTCGCTGCACCCCCACTTGGCCCGCTCCGCTTTCGCCCGCCCGGCGCGCTCAAAGCATGGGCCGGCGAACGCGACGCCACCCGGTTCGCATCCGCTCCCCTGCAGCCCGCCGAGCGAGAGCGTGTCGAACACAGCGAAGACTGCCTTTACCTGAACATCTGGACGCCCCAGGGCGGCCGCGCCGCGCCGCACGGCAAAGGTCCGTCTCCTGTCTTCGTCTGGATCCATGGCGGCGGCTTCACCTCCGGTCGCGCCTTCGAGCCTGTCTACGACGGCGCACAGTTCGCCTCGGAGGGGATCGTCTGCGTCACGGTCGAGTACCGTCTTGGCGTCTTCGGATTTCTCGATCTTGAGCCTGTGCTGGGCAACTCCTACGCGGGCAGCGCGAACAACGCGCTCCGCGATCTGATCGCCGCGCTCTCCTGGATCAAAGAGAACATCGCCGACTTCGGCGGTGATCCAGACAAGGTGACGATAGGCGGCGAGTCAGCCGGAGCTAAGCTGGCCGACATTCTTATGGGCGTTCCATCCGCAACCCCTCTCTTCAACCAGGTCATCTCGGAAAGTGGAGGCGCTGAGCGCGTCTGGTCTCGGCAGGCCGCTCAGTCGATCGGAAGCGGCTTCGCGGCGACGTGGCAGGCACAAAGCGGTGCCGGCGCTGGCAGCTTTCTGCTCTCTCCCGGCAGCGATCTTCTCCAGGCCCAGCACAACTTCCTCGAAGATTGGCCGCAGCACTTTCCGCTGCGCCCTGAGATCGACGGTGACCTGATTCCGCGCCTGCCCGTAGCCACGATCGCAGCCGGCTCGACCCGCGGCAAGCGACTGCTGATTGGAACAAACCGGGACGAAAGCGCGCTCTTCGTAGGCCCTCATCCCGGCCACGATGCCACCCCGGCGGAGCTTGGCAATCTTGCTCAGCCTGCCTTTGCTCCCGTGTACGCCCACTATGCGCAAGTCTATCCAGCCATGACCGACGACCAGCGGCGCATCCGCGCGCTCACTGCCGAGGAGTACTGGATTCCCTCCCTCCGCGTCGCCGAGGCGCACGAACGAGCCGGCGGCAGCACCTGGATGTACCGGCTCGACTTTGCCGAGACCGAAGGTCGCCTTTCGGGCTACGCCTATCACTCGCTCGACGTTGGTATGGTCTGGGACAAGCCGCACACAGGCGTCGGCGATGACGCAGCCGAAGCTGGTCTCGCCGCAACGATGCACGAAGCCTGGGTCCAATTCATTCGTACTGGAGTTCCCGCCGCCCGTGCTCTTCCCGCATGGCCCGGGTACGACACAGGAGAGCGCCGGACGATGGTTCTCGATACCCACAGCCGCCTCGAAGCAAAGCCGCAGGAGAGCGAACGGCAGCTGTGGGACGGCCAGCTCTAAAGTTCAGCACGAAGTGGGTAGTAAGGGCGAACCCGGCCACGCGATGACGTGGCAGCCTCTGCCTGCTTGCTCGCGCGGCTGCGTCACAAATCGGCTGCAATCTCGGCACGCACCCGCTCCATCGTATCCAGATAAAACGCGAGGTTGTGCACCGAGTTCAGCACCGCGCCGAGCGGCTCCCCGGAAGAAAAAAGATGGCGCAGGTAGGCCCGGGTATATCGTTGGCACACCCGGCAGGTACACCCCTCGTCGACAGGCCGCTGGTCCTCCGCATACTCCTTCTTCTTAATGTTCATGCGCGTCACTTCGCCTGACCCCGGCTCCCGCAGGAACAGCAGTCCATGCCGCGCCGCCCGCGTTGGCAGAACACAGTCCATCATGTCGACGCCCATCTTCGCGTACTCCTCGATCTCGTCTGGGTAGCCCACGCCCATCACATAGCGCGGCCTGTCCTTCGGCAGCAGCCCCAGCGTGAGCGCGATCATCTCCCGCGTCACCTCGCGCGGCTCGCCGACGGCCAGCCCGCCAATGGCGTAGCCGGGAAAGTCCATCTCCACCAGCCGCTCCGCAGACTCCCGCCGCAGGTCCGCATACATCCCACCCTGCACAATCCCGAACAGACTTTGCGTCTTCCCGCCCAGCCTCTCAAACCACGGCACCCGCTCCCTCTCCGCCTCAAACCGCTCCTTCGACCGCGCCGCCCACGCATGGGTCAGCCCCATCGACTCCCTTGTCCGCTCCCACGTCGCCGGCGTCTCCACGCATTCATCAAAGGCCATCGCAATATCGGCCCCCAGCGCAATCTGCACGTCCATCGAGTGCTCCGGCGAGAAGAAGTGCTTGCTGCCATCCAGATGCGAGCGGAACTCCACGCCCTCCTGCGAGATCTTCCGCAGCTTGCTCAGACTGAACACCTGAAATCCGCCCGAGTCCGTCAGCATGGGACGGTCCCAGCTCATGAACTGGTGCACACCACCCGTCCGTCGGATAAGCTCATGCCCCGGCCGCAGATAAAGGTGGTAGGTATTCGCGAGAATGATCTGAGCGCCCTTGCCGCCCGCGCCATTCACCTCAAGCACATCCTGCGGCACCGCCTTCACCGTCGCCGCCGTCCCCACCGGCATGAACACCGGCGTCTGCACCTCGCCATGCGGCAGCGTGAGCACAGCACGTCGTCCACCGCCGTCACCCGTCCGCAAAACCTCAAACGCCAAACTCATCCTTGAAGTGTACGAGCCGGGTGGCTAGTGCCTCGATCTTAAACACCAAATGGGAAGCAACAACAAAGAAACTGTTGACGCTTTGCAATACAAAGTTTACGCTTTGCATTGTAAAGCTGGTTCATCATGACAGATCTCAACCAAGCACTCGCCGATATCCGCAGCATCCGTCGCCAGGTCGCAGAGACAACTGAGTTCCGAGGCTACGGCCCGCTAACTCTCTCTGCCACCGCCGTTATGGCCCTGATGGCTGGCATGGCTCAATCTCGGTGGCTTGCGAACCCCGCCGTCCATCGAGAGCAGTATGTCGCTCTTTGGCTTGGCACTGGCTTTGTTTGTGGCACCCTAATCATCACGCAGATGCTTGCGCGCGCAAACCGCCTTCACTCCGGCATGGCTGATGAGATGGTCCGCATGGCCATTGTTCATTCTCTTCCCGCTGGAGTAACTGGCATCATTTTGCCTTTCATTCTGTTGCATGTTACTCCCGCCGTTTTCTGGATGCTTCCAGGCCTATGGCAGATCATCTTCAGCCTGGGCGTGTTTGCTTGCTGCCGATGCCTTCCGCGCCTGATGTTGTTTGCGGGCGCGTGGTTCCTTCTCGCAGGCCTTCTGTGCCTCGCGTTGGGAGATACCCGCGCCCTTGCTCCCATCGCGATGAGCGGAGCCTATGCCATCGGAATGACACTTGTCGCCGCTATCCATTTTCTCGCCGCAAAGAAGGCTTCCAGCAATGAAGAAAACTAGATTCTCTGCGGAGGCTCCGTTCGCCTACCAGGGCCTTGATCGCGTCATCCATGAACGCGCTCGTCTCAGTGTCCTCACCTCGCTCATCACCCATCCTAGCGGGGTCAGCTTCGTGGACCTAAAGAAACTTTGCGCCCTCACCGATGGCAATCTTGCCCGCCACCTTCAAGTGCTTGAATCCGAGGATGTGGTTCGCCTCATAAAGGAAGACGACGGTGCCCGAGGCCATACGACTGCGAGACTCACCTCTTCCGGTCGCAAGCGCTTCCTGGACTATCTTTCGACACTCGAGCAAGTTGTCAGTGACGCAACCTTAGTAAAGCGAAAAGCTGATAGCCCTCTCATTCACGGGGCTTTTTCTCCTCTCAAAGCCTAGGTTGGTCGGTACATGGCCGCCTCAAAACTCTCATGCTTGTCAACTTTGCAGTGCAAAGCATAATGGGAGACTCCTATGAACACCTTCGTTCCGCCTCCACCTGCCGCCTTCAATCTGCGTGCCCGGTCCTTGGGTATGAAGTTCTTTGTAATCGTAGTGCTCGCTCTTGGTATGAGCATCTCCGGCTTCTTTGTCGAAGGCCTTACTACGGAGAGGGCGGACAGACATGGCGTCCTTGCTGCATCTGCCTCAGAGAACGCCCCAGAGCAGCCAAAGACGGTTCTCGGCATTCGCCTCGCAGACTCCTACCGCTCAACCCGACGTTCGTTGCACTACATCACGCTGTTTCTGGGTCTGGTCTTCCTGACCTATTTCCTGTTTGAGGTGTTGACGGGAAAGAGCGTCCACCCCGCCCAATATGCGTTGGTCGGCGTCGCGCAGACCATCTTCTACCTTCTGCTGCTGTCGCTTGCCGAGCATCTCGGCTTCGACCTAAGTTTCCTGATTGCCGGAGGTGCAACGGTGGCACTGTTCTCTTTTAACACAGAGTGGGTCTTCCGCAGCCGTAAGCTTGCTCTTCGCGCATTGGCAGTGTTTACCCTCCTCTATATGTTCATCTATGTGCTTTTGCGCGTCGAAGCGTATGCTCTCCTGATCGGCTCTATCGCCAGCTTTGCAGCCGTTGCCATCGCCATGTACATCACGCGTGACGTCGATTGGTACGGGAGCGGAGCGGCAACCTCCAACCAAGCGGTCGCCACTGCGCCTTCCAAGTCAAGCACACACGAAGCATGGCTGGGGTAGGCACCCTCTTACGCCGAGGTCATCGGCCCACCCCCTCCAGCCCGTGATGGAACTCCGCCGGGTGCCGGGTGCCCCATAACTGGCATTTGATCGCCAGATGTGGCGACTTTCCGGATGTCCAATCTATTCTCGCTCTTAAGCCAGCAACTCCGCCAAGTATCCTTGCGCCGGGTGACCCACCCATGACAAGCTTTTGGTCATGGGTGGGTCGTAGGAGAGGAACAACCATCCCGTACTCCTATGGGCGGTTTTGCAAGTTCTGAGAACCCCGAGCCTTTCCTTTATGGAACCCTAATCGCCTGAGCGTCCAGGAGAGAAGACCATGGCGCACTAGTCATGCTCCCGACGTGAAGCATCCGGAGCAGCAAGGTTCCCTCCGGTCACGCCGCAGTTTAAGAAGCAGTTTGACAGCCGACTGCGATGCCGCGAGACTAGCCTCTCCACGCAAAATCCATAAGCACGATGAGGTATCGTTCCATGCGCAATGTCTCTGCTCCAGGTGTGTGCGCCATTCTTCCTTTGCTCGGCATGATGCTCGTCGGCCCACATGCCTCTGCCCAGGTTACGAGTCCTTCGCCAAGAATCACTTTTGTAAGAGCGGGCCACCTCTTCGACAGCGCCAAGGGTGTGTACCAGAAGAACGTCGTGCTCATGATCGAGGGCGAACGCATCAAGTCTGTGGAAGGCCCAGGCTACCCGATTCCGGCGGGTGCAACCGTGGTCGATCTCTCCGCGGACTACGTGCTGCCGGGCCTGATCGATTGCCACACTCACCTGAGCGCGCGCGCGGACAAGTACGACCCCATCAACGACTTCAAATTCACTCCGTTCACCGAAGGCATCGCGGGCGTGGTGAATGCAAAGCGGACCCTGGACGCCGGGTTCACGACCGTACGCGATGTGGGTTCAGCGCCCTTCTTTGCGGTGGACCTGCGCGACTCGATCAACGAGGGGTTTATTCCGGGGCCGAGGGTGGTTGCGTCCGGCCCTGGCATATCGATTACCGGCGGTCACGGTGATCTGAACGACTACTCGCCAGAGACCCACGTCACTTTGTTCCCCGCCGAGCGCGACTACGGGATCGCCGACGGGCCGGAGGAGATCCGCAAGACCATCCGCGCGCAGGTGAAGTATGGCGTGGACGTCATCAAGATACTGGCCTCGGGCGGCGTGTTGAGCAAGGGCGACCAGCCGGGCGCGCCGCAGTACACATATGAAGAGCTGAAGATGGCTGCCGACACCGCCCATGCGACGGGGCGAAAGATCGCCGCGCATGCGCATGGGACGCAATCAATCAAGGACGCCATTCGGGCGGGCATCGACTCGATCGAACACGCTTCGCTTGCGGATGACGAGGGCATCAAGCTGGCGAAGGAGCATGGGACGTACTTCGTCATGGACATCTACAACGACGACTACATCCTGGGCAAGGCGAAGGACTTTGGCATTCCGGACGAGATGATCAACAAGGAGCGCGGTGTAGGCAAGCGGCAGCGTGAGACCTTTCGCCGTGCCCATGCGGCGGGAGTGAAGATGGCCTTCGGCACGGATGCCGGCGTGTATCCACATGGCGACAATGCGAAGCAGTTCCACACCATGGTCGAGTACGGAATGACACCCGCGGAGGCGATCCAGGCGGCCACGATTTCAGCAGCGGACCTGATCGGCCGCGCCAGCGATGTTGGCGTCCTGGCCGCAGGACACTATGCCGACCTGATCGCGGTAAAGGACGATCCTCTGGCGCATGTCGAGGTGCTGGAGCATGTGGGATTCGTGATGAAGGGCGGTGCAGTAGATAAGGACGAGCTCACCGGCAGGTAAGACTGCGTTTAATCTGTGGTATGCGCATGTGGACCAGGTGAAGCGCTGGGCTACGCATTCATTGAGCAAACCCCGGCAGCTCGACGCGCCGCACCACATGGTCGTGTATCCAGTGCGGGTCCCACCACTCTTTCGGGTCAATCTGCACGCCATCGAGCTGCATGGCGAAGTGGACGTGGTCGCCGCCCGCCATGCCGGTCATCCCGCTCAGGCCCATGACTCCCCCGCGCTTGACGGCGTCGCCAACGTGCACGTCGATGCGGCTCAGGTGGCCGTAGATGGTCTGCAGGCCGTAGCCATGGTCGACGACGATGCAGTTGCCGTAGATGCCGAGCGGCGCAGCATAGACGACCCGGCCGTCATTCGAGGCCTGCACGCCGACATGCTGCGTAACGGCCAGGTCATAACCGAGATGGACCTGCTGATCAATCTTCTGGCCGCGGTATATGTAGCTGCGCACATCGGCGAACGTCGCTTCGGCTTGCGAGTGCGGCTGGCGTATGAACGGCTCATGCCACAGAAACTCGCCAACCGTCTTCAGACGCAGATCGGAGAGGGTCTGGTTGTTGGCGCGACGCATCTCCGTATTGACCTTTACGAACCGAGCGACCGGATCGCCAGCGCCGTTCGGATCGAGTTCGCCCAGCACCTTCTGCATAAACTGATCGGAAACCTGGATCTGATGCTGGGTGTAGATGGGCTGTTCTTTCTTCGGGAAGACGACAGTCAGCGGCGTGGTCACGTCGTTGCCACCGCCATTTGAGGCGAAGACAAGCGGCGTGGTGCCGGCCGGCATGTTCCAGGCAAAGGCGAAGAGCGAGAAGAGGCCGGGCTTGCCCGCCGGCATCGGCCAGGCGCGGAAGGTCTGGTCGCCAACGCGCACCCCGGCAGAAGTATAGGGGCCGGAGACGTTGAGGGTAGCAAGGTCGGCCATGCCGAGATACAGATAATGCTGGTCAGAGTCCGCACTGACCAGCGGCGGCTGTGTGGCCACGGTGACGTCGCACTCCCACCGTGTCACACGATGGAACAGGCCACCGGAGGTGGCTTCGAGGACAAGATGCGCGGGGCCGTCGTGCAGCTGCGGCGTCGTCTTCGAGCCAATGATCAGGTTGAACTCCAGGTCGGCGGTCTTAGTCGATGCACCGCTCTGCCAGGCCGGGTACTGCGCTCCGTTTTGGGTGATCGTTGCGTTCAGTTTGCTGACGCCATGCGGATCATGAACATGAACGCTGACAGGTGTCGCCTGCCCGATTGTAGTCAGGCCTGAAGGCGCATCCAGTACGGGTTTGGCACAGCCGGTGAGAACGAATGGGAGGGCCAACAAAAGAACACTTGAAGCGGTTATAGAGGTGCGCACCAGTCGATTCTATTACCCCTTCTCTCAAAGCCATGCCGTCGAAGAGCAAGAGCTCGCCAACATCGACACAGGCTCCTTCGCCCACTCTCACAGAAACAGGTACGACGCATCTCCCATAGCGTGCGGCTGCTTTCTACGAGCGCCCGCGAAGTCCAGCTCTCGCCGCATGCTCTTCAATCGCACAGTTGATCTGGAGCGCAAGCGCCAGGGCGTTCCTGCCAGCGCGCGCGGAAACCACCGGCACAGCTCTCCTTCGCACGGCATCGAGGAACGAAGCGATCTCCAGGCGAAGCGGCTCACCCTGTTCGACTGGCACCTTGGTGAGCGAAAGCCCCGGCGAAGGATGCTCCCCCGCCTGTGACTGCTTGTGCTGCATCGCAGCCAACAGTGCTTTCAGTTGCGACGAGTCCATCTGCGCGGCAACCTGCGCCGCAGCGGTTACGTCGATCATCAGCAGGTCCTGTCGCGCGAAGTCGAGCGAAAGATACTGGTGCGGCTGAAAGAAGCGCAGCTTTCGCACCCGCTCCGTACTTACACGGCTGGCAGTAAAGTTTGCGATGCATCCATTTTCGAACTCAATTCGCACATTCGCGATGTCGACCTTGGTGGACAGCACGGCAAGTCCAACCGCGCGCACCTCACGAACCGGCGATTCAACCAGACTCAGCACGATGTCCAGATCGTGGATCATCAGGTCCAGAACCACGTCCACATCCAGCGACCGGGGAGTGAACACGCTCAGCCGATGCGCCTCAAAGAACATAGGCCGGTTCAGGTACTTTCGCGCCTCGGTCACTGCAGGGTTGAACCGCTCGAGGTGTCCCGCCTGCACTACCCGGCCCAGCTTTGCTGCCAGCAGGAGGATACGGTCTGCCTCATCGAGCGAAGAGGCCATCGGCTTCTCGATCAGCAGATCTACACCGGCTTCGAGCAGCTCCGCGGCCACTGACGCATGATGGACGGTGGGGACGCAAACCGAAGCCGCGTCCAGCCGCACAGCATCGCGTGCAAGCGTTGCAATACAATCTTCCACCGTTGCAAAGCCGCGAACCTGGTATTGGGAAACAGCAGCCGCCAATGCTTTTTCGTCCGGGTCGATCACGGCGGCGATTTGCACACCCGGCAGATCTTTATATACCCGCAGATGGTTTCGCCCGAACGCCCCCGAACCGACTACCGCAACCTGCAAACTCTTGTCTAAAGCCGAACTCTCAGGCACGTCTACTCTTCTGACGGGGCTTCCACCGCCTGCCTGCATTTTGCATACAGCTCTAACAAGTGCGTCACCTGGTCCTCTGCCTTGGCCGACGAAGGTATGCCGAAGCCGGTGGTCGCTCCAGCGGACTTGCCGCCAACGTTTGCCGTAGTCGCGACAAACTTTAGCAGGTCGAGTGCAATATCTTCCGTGCGCCGGGTGCCTTGGTTCTGTTCCATCGAATGTTCCTCATTTCTCAGCTTCGATCTTAACGGGCGTGGCCGGTGTGCGCAAATAGGCCACTGCTGCAGCATCTACGGTTGCTCCCGCTCGGTTTCGGAACGCGTTCCTCGTCCCGATGTGGAAAGATGCGCCCGAAAGATGCGGGACCGAGGATGCGGTCAGCACTATGCTGGCATCATACGATTCAGAAGTTTCAGGTGAGCGCCCTGGGTAGCACGCTCCCGAGGCCGCGCACAGCCATGAAGAACATCACCTCCGAGCCCGTTACAAATGAAATGGATTGGCGGGCCTTGGAGGTGGGCGAGGCACAGGCAAAGGATCCTTTTGCCAGCAGAAACGGAATTGGCATCCTTGTAAAGGACTCGACGAACCAGCGCTTGATCGAGAGCGCATCGACCCACCTGGAACTCTCATCCGTCCACTTGGACGAGCAAACGCTCGACCTTTCCGCCTTGTCTGGTCTTGAAGTGATCGTAGCGGACAAGTCGATCGTTTCGAAGGTGCGCTCCTTGCTCGCCAGCCGCGAAGAAGGAGGCGAGGGCATCAATCCTGCACTGGTAATCGTGCATCCTGCCCCAGACCATTTTGCGGCAACTGTGAGCCGGGACGCCGATGGCTACGTGGATGGCGCGCTTGTGCTCCCGCTTGAACCTGCCGCCATCATTGCGCAGCTTAGTCTCATCCTGTACGCGCACCGCGCCTTCGCCCGTCGGTATCACTCGGCGTTAGAGGAACTGAATCTAAACCGCCGCATCTTCCGCTCGGTTACCAGCGGCATCTCCGTCGCAAATGCTCGGCTGCAGGACATGCCCCTGGTCTATGTGAACCCCGCCTTCGAGGTCATGACTGGCTATTCGCTTGAGGAAGTGCAGGGTCTCAACTGTCGATTCCTTCAGCGCGAGGAAAGAGAGCAACCTGCATTGGACCAGGTGCGTGAAGCAATCCGAAGCCAGCGGGAGGTCACCGCCGTACTCAGAAACTATCGCAAAGATGGCACATCGTTCTGGAATGAACTGTCACTCTCACCGATCCTCAACCGCGATGGTGAACTGACCCACATCGTGGGTATACAGACCGATGTCACCGCGCGCGTAGAGTTCGAGGCCGCACTGCGCGAGAGTGAGAAGCTGGCTGCTGTGGGCCGCCTCGCCAGTTCCATCGCCCACGAGATCAACAATCCGCTGGAATCGGTGATGAATCTGCTCTACCTCGCTCAGCACACTCCTGAAGACGCCGAGATGCGCCGCTATCTTTCTCTCGCAGATAAGGAACTTCGCCGGGTGGCACAGATCGCCACGCAGTCGTTACGGTTCTACAGGCAATCCACCAAGCCGCAGGGGATTGCCTGTTCTGACCTCCTCGAATCGGTCGTCGATCTCTACCATGGGCGCATTGAGAATGCGGGCGTCAGCCTGGAGCGAAGAGAACGAACCACCCACGCGATTGTCTGCTTGGAAAGCGAGATCAGGCAGGTCCTCAACAACCTCATCCGGAACGCTGTGGACGCGATGCGCGGCAGCGGTGGAGGAACGCTCAAGATCCGCAGCCGCGAAGCGACAGACTGGCGATCAGGCCAGAAAGGCGTAACCATCACGATCGCCGACACCGGCAGCGGTATAAGCCCCACCACCATGAAGCAGCTCTTTACACCCTTCTTCACCACGAAGGGCATGAACGGGACCGGCCTTGGTCTATGGATCAGTAGTGAGATCGTCGAGCGTCACCGCGGACGCCTCAAGGTACGCAGCAGCCAGGACGAGCGCCATCGCGGCACCGTCTTTCAGCTCTTCCTGCCTCATGGCGGTGCCTCCTGACTTCTAGGAACGTCCGTCGCGCGACGAGGCCCGAATGCCGCAAAGAATCTCATAGGCGATGGTGCCGGCAATCTGCGCATGGTCGTCCGCGGTCATGCCATCTCCCAACAGAACTGCCTCCTCACCCTCTTGAACGCCTTCGATTGCACTCACATCTACGGTAAGCAGGTTCATGGACACACGACCAGCTACGTCCGCCCGCTGACCTCGTAGGATCACCCATCCCCCGGTCCCGTCAGTTGATGAAGAAAGCTCGCGTCGGTAACCGTCGGCGTAGCCGACCGGCAGCAGCGCCAGCCTCGTTGGGGATTTCGCGACAAAGCTGCCGTTGTACCCCACAGCCGCCCCCGCAGGCACCTCCGCGACAGCGATCACTCGCGTCTTCCACGTCAGAACTGGCAGTACGTGTGCCGCAGCCAAGGCTCTGCCCTTTCCGCTTATGGGAAGAAGGTAGCCATAGAGCGCGAGTCCGCTTCGCACCATCGAACGTGCTCCCATCCTGCCTGCAATGGAGCGAAGCCAGCCTAGAGGATGATTGCCGCTTTCATTGTCGATATACGAAGAATTGCCTACATGGACCCAGGCGGGCTTCATTCCTGCAGCCACAACCTGCTCCAGCGCCGCCATGATCTGTTCTTGCTGGGCCGCGGTCTGCTCCGAATGCGCCACTTCTGTTGAGGCAAAGTGGGTCAACACGCCGTGGAGCCATAGTCGCGGCTCTTGTTTGATCTGCGCGAGAACGCCTCCAAGCTCTTCGCCCGGTTTGACTCCCTGCCGCGACATGCCCGTATCGATCTCGAGATGCACGTTGACCCTGCTTGTGCACCCTGCATCTTCCGATGCCTTCACCAGCCGTGCCAGGTGAGTCTTGCTCCAAACCACCGGCACCAGGCCATGCCTCACGACTAGCTCCGCCTCCCCTTGGAGACTCATGGTGCCGCACATCACCAGGATCTCCGGCCTGCTGCGGTCAACGATTCCGGCTGTCGCCAGCACATCGCACACAGCCGCTCCTTCGGCAGCATCGGTCACACCCAGCCATTCCGCACCCGCTCCGGCAAGAACGGCCGCGCACGGATCGATTCCGTGCCCGTAGGCGTCAGCCTTAATCACGCCCAGGAGAGCAGTTGGCGCTGCTTCCTTGAGCGTCGAACCGCGCAGCGATTCTTCTTCCACGATCTGCCGCAGAGCAGCAAAATTATTCGCCAGCCGATCCTTGCAGATCTCCGTCCAACTTTTCACACCCACCATCCAGTGCCTATCCTAACCGCCTGCCATGGTCGAGTGGCACGTCCTCGCGATGCCTCATCGCACCAGCCCGGGCGTGGAGCGGAGCTGAGTCGCGTTCTTGCACACACGCGCAGGATGATCTGCCTGCAACGCCAAGGCTGAGCGCCTTGCGCAGAAGCGCCAGTATTCCCGGCCGCACTCCGCTTGTGTTACAAAACAACGTCGCCTTGCAATTCCCCGAGCGCGTTCTCTGGCGCACAACTGAAGCGACTCGTAGAGGATTACGCGATGAAAACGAACGATCATTCCCCGGCTGCCGCGCTGAAATCATTCTCCATATTGGCTGCCTTCAGCGTCTGCGTTACTGCCCTGGTCAGCTGTTCGAGCGGTTCCTCCTCTACTGCGCCGCCCGGGACACCATCGCCGGCCGGTGATTTCACCACCACTGTCTTCCTCGGCGACTCTCTCACCGCTGGCTATCAGAGCAGTTCGCTGCTCGATACTGCCGAAGTAAACGGCTGGGCACCGCTGGTGGCCAGGCAGGCAGGCTTTCCCATCGTTCAGGCCCTCATTGCTTATCCCGGGGCACCTGCCACGCTCGTGCTCAAGAGTCTCGGGCCGCCGCCGGTCATCACTCAGGCAGCGGGAGTCACCACCGGTCGCGACAACTTTTCCACTCAGGTCACCGACCTCGCCGTCCCCGGCGCGGAGGTGAATGATATCGCGAACACAGTCCCAGCCATCATCCCGACCACCAATCAGGAGATCATTACGCAGCTTGTGCTCGGCTTTCCCGGTCTCGGCTACGGGCAGGATTACTCCCAGGCCACCTTCGCAGTTAAGGCGAATCCGACCACCATCTTTCTCTGGGCCGGCAACAACGACGCCCTCGTCGCCGACCTTACCGGCACGCCCAACAGCATGACCTCGGTCTCCGACTTTACGGCGCAATACACCGCCCTCATCAAGGAACTCACAACGCAAACCACGGCGCATCTCGTCATCGGCAACATCCCCGACGTGACCCTGGTTCCCTACCTGCAGCCCGCGGTATTGGTCCTCGCCGAGTACTCCGCCGCGACCGGGTATCCCGTCGCCACCCTAAGCGGCCTCTTCGGCATCGCGGCGGGCGACTTCGTCACGCCCGAGGGCCTTGACGAGATCACTGCCATCCTGACCGGCAAACAGTCGACGCCGATCAGCGACGCCGGCGTGCTCACTGCGGCCGAAGCCAGCACGGTGCAGGCACAGGTTGTCGCCTTCAACAAGGTGATCTCAGATCAGGCGGCTGCAGCCGGAGCCACTCTCGTCGACATCAATGCACTCTTCAACCAAATTGCGGCGCAAGGCCTGACCATCAACGGCTTCACGGGCACCAGCGCTTTCCTCGGCGGCTTCTTCTCACTCGACGGTATCCATCCCAGCAACACCGGCTACGCCGTCGTGGCGAACACCTTCATCGACACCATGAACGCGGCGTTCAAGAAGACGATTCCCGACGTAGACCTCTCCGTTGTAGCCGCGGCCGATCCACTCTGGCCGCCGAACCTCGCCGCCAGCCTGCCCGCGGCAAAGCGTGGGGCCGGTCTAAATGCACTGCCAGGCGCATCGGCAAAGAGCTTGCGCGATAGTCTTCTGCCGGCAAGACTCAAAGATCATCACTGAACCGCCTGATTGTTCTTGCAAGAGCGCGCAGACCGCGGGCCACCTAGTAGCCCATGCCGCCATCCGCCAGGTTTTCAAACCTTGTGTAATCCGACATGTACGCCAGGTGGCATACGCCCGTCGGTCCGTTCCTCTGCTTGGCGATAATGATCTCTGCCTTGCCCTTCAGGTCTTCGTTCTCGCGGTCGTAGTACTCCTCGCGATGAATGAACGCGACTACGTCGGCGTCCTGCTCAATCGACCCCGACTCGCGCAGGTCGCTCAGCAGCGGCTTCTTGTCGCCGGTACGCTGTTCCGAGCCGCGTGACAGTTGCGAAAGCGCCACTACGGGAACGCGCATCTCCTTCGCCAGCGCCTTCAGCCCGCGCGACACGGCCGAGACCTCCTGCGTCCGGTTCTCGAACTTTTTCTGGTTCGCGCCCACCGAGCCTGTCATGAGCTGTAGGTAGTCGATGACGATCAGGTCCAATCGGCCTTCCTGCTGCTTCAGCCTTCTCGCCTTGGCCCGCATCTCGGCCAGCGTAATGCCCGGCGTATCGTCAATAAACATCTTCGACTCCATCAGGCGTTCCAGCCCGGCCAGCAGCTTGCCCTTGTCTTCCTTCGGCAGAAATCCCGTCTGGATCTTGCGCGAGTTCACCAGCGCCTCGCTTGCCAGCATTCTTCGCAGCAGGCTCTCCTTCGACATCTCGAGCGAGAACACTGCCACCACCTTGCCGTCATGAACGGCGGCGTTTTGCGCGATGTTTATGGCCCACGCCGTTTTTCCCATTGAAGGCCTCGCCGCAATAATGATCAGCTCAGAATCCTGCAGGCCGCTGGTCATGCGGTCAAATTCGACATAGTGCGTCCGCAGTCCGGTAATCTCACGGCCCTGCTCATACAGCTTGTCGATCGACCCGAAGCTGGACGCCACAATTTCGGCAATCCCGGAAAATCCCCGCTGAATCGCGCTGTCCGCTACGTCTGCAAGCTTGGCTTCCACATCGTTCAGCACCGCCATCGCATCTTCGCTCTGGTCTGAGGCAAGGTCCGCCCCATGGCTGAAGATCGCCATCAGTTGCCGCAGCAGGCTCTTGTCCTTGACGATCCGGACATAGCTTTCGATGTTGAAGTTTCGCGGGATTCCCTCGCTCAGGTACGCAAGATACGCAGGCCCACCAATCGAATCGAGCTCCTTGCGCCGCTCCAGCTCCGCGCGAACCGTCGTGTAGTCGACCCCGTGCCCTTTCGACAGCAGGTCGACGATGCTCCGATAAACCCGCTGGTGCGAATCGAGCGAAAAGTCCTCAGCCTTCAGCTTCGCCGTGGCATCGCTGATGGCGACGCCATCCAGCAGCATCGCGCCGAGGATTGCCACCTCGGTGTGGATGGAAGACGGTAGACCGTCAGAGTCAGAAGCAGCCAATTGCGCGAACGAAGCCATAGGTATGCCGTAAGTTTATGCGCCGAACCTGTTCCGCAGCATGTGGGAGACCGGACTGCTGTGTGCGGTCTGAGGAAATCGCAGTGCCATAATCGAAAGAGCGCACGGAGCCCCCAAGGAGACCCTAATGGCCTCGCAGAAAGTCCTCGACATCCCGCCAGCAGCCCAGCGCGACAAAGCCTCATTCGAAGTCATGCGCGTCTGGATCGCCGAGCAGGGTCAGCACGTCTCCATCCAGAGTGGCGCCTGGGAAGACCCTTTTGCCTGGGGCATCGTACTCGCTGATCTCGCCCGCCACATCGCTCACGCGCACCAGATGCAAAGCAGCAAAGTCGATCCGGACGCTTTCCTCGCCCGGCTCCTGGAAGGCTTTCAGGCGGAGATTGAAAATCCGACGGACGAACCCGAAGGTGAAATCACCCACTAACGGTACCGGCGATTCTGCAGGCCTGGAAGCTTGGCGCTATGTCCCCGGGCGGCGAAGATGGGAAGACTCGGCTACAGAAATCCACTCCGTCCGCTTCCCGTCGCCGATCGCATGCAGCAACCGCTTAGTGGACAGCGCCCTCAGGTGCACCCTGACCGGGCCGGTTCTTGCTCAACAAAAAAGCGAACAGGACCATCAGGCATGACATCCAGCAAAGCATCCGGTAAACGTCCACGTATCCCATTGCGGCGGCCTGCTGGTTGAGTTGCTGGTAGATGCTGGCGTGCGCCATGTTCAAGCCGCCGGCACCGGCCGCTCCGCTGCTGTTGAGGTATCCGGCGAGTGCCTGGGACTGCTGCTGGTATTGTGGATTCGCCGACTGCATGTGCTCGGCCAGCCGCGACTGGTGATACAAGGATCGATTGGTCACCAACGCCCCAGTGACAGCGATAAAGATACTTCCGCCGACGTTGCGGACAAAGTTGATGATTCCTGAGACCTGGTTGGATGCTTCGCGCGGCAACCCGACATACGCCGCGTTTGTGATCGAGATGAAGCAGAACGGAATGGGGATCATCTGGATGACCCGGAGAAAGGAAGCTTCGCCGAAACTCATGTCCAGCGTCACATGGGTGGAAACGTAGTAGTAGGCCACGGCGAAGAAGGTGAAACCGACTGCGGCGAGATTGCGTGCGGCAAATTTACCCGTCGCGATGCCGGCGGCGGGCATCACGATCACCAAGGCGATGCCGCCCGCAGTGAGCGCCATGCCTGCATTCGTGGCGGTATATCCCAGAAGCTGCTGCAGGTATTGCGGCTGCAGTACGGTAGCGGCGTTAAGGACGCCGCCGACAAGCATCATCAACAGGCAACAAATAGCAAAGTTCTTGAACTTGAACAGCTTCAAGTTCATCAGCGGGTTCTTCTTCTGCCACTCCCACCAGACCAGGCCAATAATGCCCACAACAAACATGATGCCGAAGGCGCGGATGAAATTGGAGGCGAACCAGTCGTTTTCCTCCCCTTTGTCCAGCATGATTTGGAGCCCGCCCATCGCCAGCGTCAGCAGCCCAAGGCCGATGTAATCGAGGTTCAAAAGGTTTTTGCGATCGGCCTTGATCCAGGGTGGGTCTTGCACCAGTCGCTGTGTCAGCACCAGGGCCAGGATCCCGACTGGTATGTTGATGTAGAAGATCCAGCGCCAGGAGTAGTTATCCGTGATCCACCCGCCGATCGTCGGCCCGATCGAAGGTGCCAGCACCGCCACCAGTCCATACAGCGCGAACGCCTGACCGCGTTTCTTCTCCTCGAACGAATCGGCCATGATCGCTTGCGCCATCGGCTGCAGGCCGCCGCCGCCAATGCCCTGAAAGACCCGGCAGAGCAGCAGAATAGGCAGTGACGGCGCGATTCCGCAAAGAAAGCTCGACACAGTGAAGATGATGATGCAAAGCATGAAAAAATTGCGTCTTCCAACCACCGACGACGCCCATCCGCCTACCGGCAGGATAATGGCGTTCGACACGAGATAACTGGTCAGTACCCATGTGCCCTGGTCGGTACTTGCACCCAAGTTGCCCGCAATGTGTGGCAACGCCACGTTCGCGATCGAGGTGTCGAGCACCTCCATAAACGCGGCAAGCGCAACCGTGGCGGCAATCAGCCATGGGTTCGCCTGGGGCTTCCAACTGCCGTGGTTCTGCTCTGCAGCCGCCGACTTCGAGCTCTCGGATTGTTCAGCTACGGCTGCTTCTGCCAAATGTCACCTAATCGAACGCAAAATGCGTCTCAGTTTGGACTGGCGGAAGCGGCTACAGGATGCAAATTCTGCCCCCGTATCGGCGGTCGAAGACTCACCCGCGATGACACTTTGTGCTCAGCGTCGGACAGCACGCGGACATCTGGATCAGTCCTCGATGTACTCAAACGGGCAGCCCAGGTTGCACAGGCTAGAGCGCACGGCTTCGCTTTATTTTCGCTATAATTTAGATCAAGAGTTTGCTTCATGAATGTTCAGCAGAAGCTCGAGATTCTCGCCGACGCGGCCAAGTACGACGCCTCCTGCGCCTCCTCGGGTGCCAAACGCGACGGCAACGGCAGGGGCATCGGCCACTCCGACGGTGAGGGCATCTGTCACTCCTACACGCCCGACGGCCGGTGCGTCTCGCTCTTGAAGATCCTGCTTACAAACTTCTGCACGTATGACTGCATCTTCTGTGTAAATCGGGTCTCGTCTGACATTCGCCGTGCACGCTTCGCGGTAGATGAAGTCGTTGACCTGACCCTCGATTTCTACAAACGCAATTACATCGAGGGTCTATTTCTTTCATCGGGGATTATTCAGTCGCCCGACTACACGATGGAACAGCTCATTGAGGTGGCCCGGAGCCTGCGTCAAACCCACCACTTTGGCGGCTACATCCAT
This sequence comes from uncultured Granulicella sp., assembly GCA_964658395.1. Classification (GTDB taxonomy): domain Bacteria; phylum Acidobacteriota; class Terriglobia; order Terriglobales; family Acidobacteriaceae; genus Edaphobacter. The sequence continues at coordinate 34,731 of CAZZYQ010000042.1, forward strand.
CTGAAAACCATCGCCGGATGCAGTGAAGCACTGATTGCCCAAGCAGGCCTCTTCGCGGACCGGCTTTCCGCCAACATCGAGTTGCCGACTCAAAACGATCTGGTGCAGCTTGCGCCGGAGAAGAAGACCTCCGTCATCGAGCTGACCATGGGGCAGATTCAGGCGAAGACCGTTGAGTCTGAAGAAGCACAGAGGACGTCCCGCCTTACAGCAGATCGTAAGCCGCAAAAGTTTGCGGCGGCCGGGCAGTCCACCCAGATGGTGGTCGGAGCCACCGCCGCGAGCGACCGGCAGATTCTGTCGACCGCAACCCATCTTTATGGGCAGTACAAGCTGAAGCGCGTCTACTACACGGGCTTCTCGCCGTTTCCTGAGGCGGACGCCCGGCTTCCGCTCAAGCCCACCCCGCTAGCGCGGGAGCATCGCCTCTATCAATCCGATTGGCTCATGCGGTTCTACGGCTTCGAAGCCAGTGAGCTTACGTCTGATGAAAATCCCTCCCTCTCGCTCACCGAAGATCCCAAGACCACCTGGGCGAAGGCGCATCCCGAGTTCTTTCCCGTAGATGTAAACGCCGCACCCAGAGAAGCTCTTCTGCGGGTCCCCGGGATTGGGTACAAGAATGTAGATCGGATTCTCTCCATCCGGAAATACCATCGGCTTGTGCTGAGCGATCTGCGCAAGCTGCATGTTCGAGTGAAGCAGTGTCTGCCGTTCATGGTAACGGGCGATCATCTTCCCACATCCCAAGCACAGAAGACAGAGCAGACCGCAGCAGCGCAGCTCGATCTCTTTGCCCCACTCAGCGCGCTGACCGGGTCACTGTAGCCATTCTAGTTGCCATATCTGCAAGCTGGCGCGAGATCGGGGCATTCGCTTCTGGCATCAGAGTTCCTAACTGAGATGAAGCGCATTCTGGTCGAACCAAACTTCGAATCCTGGCGCGATGCGGCGCGAACCGCGCTGCGGGAGGGCTATGCGCCCGAAGAACTCGATCTCCAGGACGCGACCGTCGCAAGCACTCTCAACCTTGCCTTTGAGCTGGATGCGGCATCTACCGGCAGACCGATAACTCAGCCGTTCACCTCAAAGACCCTTCTCGATGCAGCCGCGCTCGTCGCCGTACATCGCAATCCAAGCCGCTGGAACCTGTTGTACAGGATCTTGTACCGGCTGCAGGCCGATCGCAATCTGCTGAAGATTGAGACCGATGACGATGTCGCCGAGATGCATCGCCTCGCGGCACAAGTACGGCGCGACCTGCACAAGATGCACGCCTTCGTTCGCTTCCGCAAGGTGATGAAGCCCGGCGAGCCGCTGCTGGCCGAGCATCGCCCCGAAGTGCTCGATGAAGTGCTCGTCTCCGCCGGAGCAAACAGCTCTTTCTCCGCGGTACAGGACGAAACACATCATCTCGTGCTCGCGACTCCAACGCCTTTCGGCATTGCGCGAAGCGAGATCGAACAGTGTGAGCCCGAGACACCAGCCGACGAGCTCAACCAGGACGACTGCGAGCACTTTATCGCCTGGTACCAGCCCGATCATCGCATCCTCCCTCTGGCCGCGCCCTTCTTCGCGGAGCGGTTCGCCATCATGCGCTGGAGCATTCTTACGCCCGACAGCAGCGTCTCATGGGATCCGGTCACAAAACAGTTGCTCTGGTCGGCCGGCGTGCCGCGCGAGTCCGCTCCGGACGAAGACGAGCTCGAGGCCCTTTGGCGCAGCTACTACGCCAGCATCTACAACCCGGCGCGACTGAACACCGAAGCGATGCGCTCCGAGATGCCGATGCGCTACTGGAAGAACCTGCCGGAGCTCACGTTGTTGCCGGCACTCATCACACAATCGAAGACACGGGTCGAGGCCATGGTGACCACGCAACAGGAAAAAACTTCGGCTGTCCCCTTCGTGCCCGCTGAGCACACGCTCGAAGCGATTGCGGCAGCGCTGCCAGCCTGCAAGGGATGCGATCTCTACTGCCATGCCACACAGGCGGTTGGCGGTCGCGGTCCCGGCACGGCAAAGCTCCTTGTAGTCGGCGAGCAGCCCGGCGACCAGGAAGACCTGCAGGGCCTGCCGTTCGTCGGTCCTGCCGGACGATTGCTGAATCAAACCCTCGAAGAGCTTGGCATCGATCGCACCGAGCTCTACGTCACCAACGCCGTGAAGCATTTCAAGTTCGTACAGCGCGGCAAGCTTCGGCTGCACCAGAACCCGAAGCTCTCAGAGATCACCGCCTGCCGGCCCTGGCTGCTGGCGGAGATTGACGCGGTGCGCCCCAATCTGGTGCTCTGCCTCGGCGCTTCGGCAGCCAAATCGCTGCTCGGCAGCACCTTCGGCTTGATGAAGCAGCATGGCGAAGTGCTGCGCACACCATATGCCGAGCAGGTGATGGCAACGCTCCATCCTTCGGCCATCCTCCGCGCGCGCGACGAGCCCTCCCGCGCGCAGATGATGGAGATGTTCAAGACGGACCTGGCCAAGGCAGCAAGGCTGGTAGCGGGATAGCCGCATGTCTTCTTTGGCCTTCGCGCGGTTTGACGAAGCGCCGATGAGCGGTGCCTACCCTCGCTAACCGATCTGTCAGAGGAATGCGAGCACATGCAGCTCGACCTCACATCTTCCAAGCCGTCCTCGTCGCCTACGGCTGGCAGAACGATCTTACCGACCAGGAGATCCTGGCGCGGCTGCTCGTTCTGAATCGAGCGCGCCCGAGTTTCGGCTGAGATGAAAAAGTAAGCGCGGTTTTCTGGGCTAAGTGGTTCTGCGGGGTAGTGGCAAAGTGCTGGTGTGGGCGGATGGCGGTTGCTTCCGGGAGGTGATGGCGCTCGAGAGGGGGGGTGTCGGGAGAAAGGTTCAGGGGTTGTGGTGGTGTGGGAGGTGTCGGGGTCCTTCGCTGCGCTCAGGATGACGGCAGGGGCAACGGCAAGGACTAGG